>NZ_CAXTHG010000001.1:0-264914 GCF_964244005.1 uncultured Friedmanniella sp.
CGGCTACTATCCGAGCCAACCGAACCTGTTGCATCGACAGCTTGAATCCAAGGGCCTTTCGGGCCGTCTCGGGGTCGGTTTTCAGGGAACTGGTCAGAAGCCAGCCGGTGCGTGGGGGGTGTAGTCGGCCTCGAGCCGTGCCTTCTCCTCCGTCGTGAGGACCACGTCGACCGAGGCGACGGCGTCAGCGATGTGAGCCGGCTTGGTCGCGCCGACGATCGGCGCGCTGACCGTCGGGTGGGCCGCGACCCAGGCCAGGGCCACCTGCGCCCGCGGCACGTCCCGCTCGGCGGCGATGGCGGCGACCGCGTCGGCGATCAACCTGTCGTCGTCGTGGTAGAGCCGCTTCCCGAACTCATCGGTCTCGCTGCGCGCGGTCGTGGCGTCCCAGTCACGCGTCAGCTTGCCCCGGGCGAGCGGGCTCCACGGGATGACCCCGACGCCGAGGTCGGCGCAGAGCGGCAGCATCTCGCGCTCCTCCTCGCGGTTGAGCAGGTTGTAGTGGTTCTGCATCGACACGAACGGGGTGAGACCGGCCGCCCGGGCCACGTACTGCGCCTTCGAGAACTGCCACGCCCACATCGACGAGGCGCCGAGGTAGCGCACCTTGCCCGCCTTGACGACGTCATGCAGCGCCTCCATCGTCTCCAGGATCGGCGTCGAGGGGTCCCACCGGTGGATCTGGTAGAGGTCGACGTAGTCGGTCCCCAGCCGCCGCAGGCTCTCGTCGATCGCGGTGAAGATCGCCTTGCGGGACAGGCCGGCGCCGTTGGGACCATCGGACATCCGCCCGTGCACCTTGGTCGCGATCACGATCTCATCGCGCGCGGTGTACTCCGCCAGCGCGCGGCCGACGATCTCCTCGCTGCTGCCGGCGCTGTAGACGTTGGCGGTGTCGAAGAAGGTGATGCCGGCCTCGACGGCCTGCTTGATCAGCGGTCGGCTCTGCTCCTCCGACAGCGTCCAGGCGTGGTTGCCCTGGTCGGGTTCCCCGAAGCTCATGCAGCCGAGGCAGATACGGGACACCTGGAGGCCGGTGGCGCCGAGATTGACGTAGTCCATGGCCGCCACCGTAGGTCCTCGGCCGAGCGCCGCTAGCGTGGCCCCGTGCCTTCCTCAGCCCCGCCCGGCCTTCGGTTCGTGCTCGCCTCGGCTTCGCCGGCCCGGCTGGCGACCCTGCGTGCAGCCGGGCTCGACCCCGAGGTCGTCGTCTCCGGGGTCGACGAGAGCGGCGTCCGGGCCGAGTCGGTCGCCGAGCTGACCGCGGTGCTCGCCCAGCTCAAGGCCGACGCCGTCGCCGCGACCCTGGACCTCGGCGGCCAGGACACCCTCGTCGTTGGCTGCGACTCGATGCTCGAGCTGGACGGCGAGGCGTACGGCAAGCCGGGGGCGCCCGAACGCGCGGTCGAACGCTGGCGCCGGATGCGCGGCCGGTCCGGGATCCTGCACACCGGCCACCACGTACTGCGGCTGACCGGCGCCGACCGCACCGTGGCGGCTGCGGTCGGCTCGACGGACGTGCACTTCGCCGACCTGACCGAGGAGGAGATCGACGCCTACGTCGCGACCGGGGAGCCGCTCCAGGTCGCCGGGGCCTTTACCGTGGACGGGCTCGGCGGCCCCTTCGTCACCCGGATCGAGGGCGACCACCACAACGTCGTCGGGATCAGCCTGCCCCTGCTGCGCCTGCTGCTGCTCGACGTCGGCGTCAGCTGGCCGTCCCTCTGGGCGACGCCCTGATCGCTGCGGCGTGTGCGCCCTCCATAGCCGCCGCGAGAGCAAGTACCGGCCGCAGGAGCTCCGGACGCCGCTCACGCGATGTCGTGGAAGTCGATCTCGAAGGTCGGGTAGTCGGGCTGTGGACAAGCCTCACCGCGGTGGCCGAGCCGTTCGTAGAACGGAGCGGACCGGGTCTCGTGCGCCTGCCACTCCAGGTAGCGGACGCGCTCCGCCGCCCACTCGGCCACCGTGCTCATCAGCGCCCGGCCCACGCCCTGCCGACGGGCGTCGCGACTGACGAAGAGGTCGTGCAGCCGTGCTGTCCGGTGCAGGTCGCCGTGGCGCAGGTGCGGTCCGTGGTCCTGGGCGGCGGCGTAGCCCAGCAGCGTCGACGCCGGCGAGGCCGCACCGAGCAGCAGCCACCGCGGGTCGGCGATCAGCGCGGCGAACCGGTCCCTGACGTCGATCTCGTCGCCCGTCGTCCCCATCTCAAGCAGGAAGGGCCACAGCTGGGGCCAGTCCGCCGACGTCAGGCGGCGCGTGTCGAGATCCACGATGCGACTCTCCCCGAGGCATCACTCCCCGGCAAGCGCTCGTGCCGACCGAAGGTGAGGTTGCCACCGCTCGAGCGGTGGCAACGCCACTTTCAGGAGGCAGGACCGACGATCCGGACCAGCGCCCGGCAGCCGCTGACACCTCCGAGCGACGGTCAGAGCCGCGTGGTCTCGACGGTGAACGCGTGGGACCGCAGCCGGACGGCCAGCGCCTCGCCCATGGCGGTCATCGGGGTCAGCACCCCGCCTCGGGTGGGCAGGGTGTCGAGGGCGAGGCTGAGCCCGGACTCACCGAGCATCACCGCCGTGGCGTGGTATCCCGGGTCGAGGTCGACCGCGACGACTGTCCGGTAGCGCGCGCCCGAGGACGTTCCCGCGTCGATCTCGAACCTGAAGCGACCGCCGGCCAGGGTCGCCTCCTTCGGGCCGGCACCCGGATCGGGCAGCACCCGGTCGAGCAGCGGCCGCGTCACCTGGTTGCCCATCGCCGCCACCAGAGCCGCCGTGCCGACCGCCAGCGCGGCCGCGCCCAGCACGCCGCGCACCCCCGTGCCGGTGTCGACGACCTCGCGGTAGCGGAAGCCGATGCCGTACCGCTGGCCGCTGAGGGCGTTGCTGCGCAGCACGATCTGGCGGTTGAACCCGCCCATCACGAACGGCGCCTGCCACCGACCGGTCGCGCCGTCCCGCTGTACAGGGCGGGTGCGCCCGGCGGGCCGCATCCGGGTGCTCGAGGGCCGGTCGACCAGCGCGTCGGCCCGGCCGACCAGCACCCGCGCCTCCGGGTCGCCGCTGGTCTCGATCAGCTGCTGACGCAGCGAGTCGATCGTGCTGCCGCCGATCCCACCCCGGCTGGAACGGACGTGCAGCACGGTGTCGGTGAGGGTGCCGGCGCTGTCTGCCTCGGCCCGGACGGCGGTCAGCCCCACGCCCAGGTCGGAGGGCACGGAGTCAAAGCCGCAGGCGACCACGATCCGCGCGCCCGTGGCGACCGCCCGTTCGTGCAGCGCCTCGACGGTCCGGGCGACGAAGAGGGTCTCCCCCGTCAGGTCCGCGTACGCGGTCCCCGCCTCGGCGCACGCCGTCACCAGCGGCGTGCCGTAGCGCAGGTAGGGGCCCACCGTGGTGAGGACGACCCGGGTGCTGGCCGCGAGCTCGGCGACCGCCGCCTCCTCGGCGACGTCGAGCACGAACAGCGGCCAGGTTGCAGCCGTACCGCCGAGCTCGGCCTGCAGGGCGCTCAGCCGTTCCCGTGAACGGCCGGCCAACGCGATCCGGAGACCGCTCGGTGCGTAGCGAGCGAGGTGCTGAGCGGTCAGCCGGCCGACCACCCCGGTCGCGCCGACCAGCACCAGGTCGTACCTGCGGGTGCTCACGAGCCGCTCGACTCCTCGTGCTCGGCGTCGCGGAGCGCCTTCGCCGAGGCCCGGTCGTTGGCCTTCTGCAGCGCGTCGACCAGCTCGGCCTTGGTCATCCGCGACCGGCCGCTGATCTCCAGCCGGGTGGCGAGGGCGTACAGGTGCTGCTTGGACGCGTTGGCGTCGACCCCGCCTGCGGTCTCGCGGTCGGTGTCCCGGTTGCCCGTGGCCTGGGCGTCGGAGGGGCCGTACTCCTCCTTGGGCTCCCAGTGGTCGCCCACCTTCTCGTGGGTGTGCTTGAGCGCCGCGAAGGCGACCTGGTTGGCCGCGCGCTCGTCGCCGTCGTAGGTCTGGAGCGCTGAGTCGTGGGTCTGGGCGTAGGTGTGCTGCGCCTTGTCCTCCGATCGCTGCAGCGTGCTCGGCAGCTCGTCGGGAATGACCTGGCCCGACTTCGTGGTCTTCGGCATGCCGCCTCCTGGGTGCTGGTTGCCCGGTGCTGCAGCCATCCTGCCGCGCCCCCGCGGTGGATCTCGAGGACGGGGGGGAGTAGAGAAGAGGGGAAGTCATCCCCCCGACGCAGAAGGAGCGCTATGACGACCACCGTCGACACGTCCATCGAGGTCAACCTGCCGGTGAGCACGGTCTACAACCAGTGGACCCAGTTCGCAGACTTCCCGCAGTTCATGAACGGCATCACCAGCATCACCCAGCTCGGCGACGACACGATGCTCTGGGTCGCCGAGATCGCCGGCGTGAAGCGCCAGTGGGAGGCGAAGGTGCTGGAGCAGGTACCCGACCACAAGGTCGCCTGGGCGGCCACCGAGGGCGCGACCAACGCCGGCTCGGTCACGTTCGACGACCTGGGCGGCCGCACCCGGGTCAACCTGTTCCTGGAGTACGAGCCCGAGGGCTTGGTCGAAAAGATCGGGGACAGGCTGAACGTCGTCGAGAACCAGGCCGAGGGCGACCTGGAGCGGTTCAAGGCCTTCATCGAGTCCGAGGGCTGGGCGACCGGGGCCTGGCGCGGGAAGGTCGGCGCCACCGGCCACGTGGGAACGCCGGGTGTCGAGCACGCCGCGACCTCCCGCGGCGACGACGGGCACGCCGGGGTGAGCGGCAAGGCCGTCGTCGCCGGGGTCGGCGCCACCGCAGCAGCGGCGGCCGGGATCGCGGCCGTCGCGGCGGCCAGCCTGCGCAAGAGCCAGCCGGCGGCCCCGCCGGTGACCCCTCAGCCGGTGGCGACCCCGCCGTTGCCCACGCAGCCGGTGGACACCGCCTTCGACGCGACGGAGGCCCCCGGCGGTCTGGTCGACGCAGCGGTCGCGGACCCGGTCCCACCGGAGCCAGTGATCCCGGCCGAGGTCGGAACGCCGCCTGAGCACCTCCCCCGCTGAAACGAACGTCCTACCGCACAGGGCGCCCGGGCAACCGGCCGACGGAATAGCCCCTCCGGCCGGCCGGTTGCCCAGGTCGTGACCACGCTGCAGACCCGACCGGAGACCACGACCACCGACGAGCGTCCGAGACGCTTCTCGGTGCTGGACCTGATTCCCGTCCGCTCCGGCCAGACGACCGCCCAGGCGATCCGTGCGACCGTGCAGCTCGCGCAGGTGGCCGAGGTCAACGGTGCGTACCGCTACTGGGTCGCCGAGCACCACAACATGCCCGCCGTCGCCTCGACGAACCCGCCTGTCGTGATCGCGGTGATCGCCGGCGCCACGCAGACGATGCGGATCGGGTCGGGCGGGGTGATGTTGCCCAACCACGCTCCGCTGGTGATCGCCGAGCAGTTCGCGTTGCTCGAGGCGGCCTACCCCGGCCGGATCGACCTCGGCATCGGCCGCGCCCCGGGCAGCGACCCCGTCACCAGCTATGCGCTACGGCACAACGGACCCGAGACCGCCGACGCCAACCGCTTCGACGAGGTGGTCGACAACGTCTTGGCCATGCTCGAGCCCGAGGGCGTCGGCCTGCAGGTGCAGGGCCGGACGTACCCGCTGCGCGCGACCCCGCAGGCGGCCGGCGTCCCCGAGGTCTGGCTGCTCGGCTCCTCGGACTTCTCCGCCCGGCTCGCGGCGGCCAAGGGTCTGCCGTACGTCTTCGCGCACCACTTCGCCGGTGACGGGACCGCCGCCGTCCTCGACCTCTACCGCTCGAGCTTCCGCTCGTCCGGGCCGGGCAGCCAGCCAAAGACCTTCCTCACCGTCAACGTTGTGGTGGCCGAGACCCAGGAGGAGGCTAAGCGCCTCGTCCGGCCGCAGCTGCTGGCGATGGTGGCGTTGCGCACCGGCGGCGAGCTGCGGCCGCAGCTGAGCGTCGAAGAGGCCGAGGCCACGGTGCTGGCCGAGTCGCACCGGGCGATGGCGGAGTCCATGCGGCAGCGCTGGGTCGTCGGTACGCCCGAGTCCGCCCTCGCCGAGCTCACCGAGCTGGCCGCCGCGTACGGCGTCGACGAGGTGATGGTCCACCCGGTGGCCGGCTCGTACGCCGCGGACCCGATCGACCGCTCCCCCGGCCGCGAGCAGACGCTGCGGCTGCTCGCCGGCGCCCTCGTCTGAGCCGGCACACGTCACGCTCGCCGACACGCGCCCCGAGCTTGTCGAGGGCCCCGAAGGGGTAGCGCTGGCTGATGCTGTGAGCAAGCGCAACCTCTTCGAGGCCAACGACCAAGCTTAGGGCGCGTAGGGCGAGGCTCAGCGGCGCCGCCGCCGGCTCCTGCCCCGCGGCACCGGTAGCGGTTGCTTGCGCCGGAGCGTCGACCAGCCCAGGAACGCCGCGATCGTGCCCGCGGTCCCCACGCCGGCCCCGGCCAGCGGGATCTGCCAGGCGCGGCGCCGGTCGGGATCGGCCGCGGCGAGCTCGACCACCCCCCGGACGACGGCCGCACCGACGATCCCGAAGACCACCCGCTTGGAGATCACGTCCAGCCGGTCGACGAGCGGGTCCAGCTCGGCGGCGCGGAGATGCACCTCGGGACCACCCTCGTCGAGCATCACCTGCAGTCGACGGAGCTGCACCGGCAGCTGGGTCGCGATCTCGAACGCATCGACGCCGGCGTCGCTCAGGTGGCGCCGCAGCGAGGAGAAGGAGTAGCGGCCGGCGACCAGCCGCTGGGCGTACGGCTCGAGCACCTCCTCGAGCTGGAAGTCGGGGTCGAGGGAGACCCCCATCCCCTCGGTCATGATCACCATCTTGAGCACCAGCGAGAACTCGCGCGGCAGCTGCAGGTGACGGCGGCGGAGCACCGACAACAGCTCGCGGATCATCTTGCCGACGGAGATCTCGGCGAGCGGCTTGCCGTCGTACAGCTCGATCACCGGTACGAGGTCGGCGCTCAGCTCCTTCAGGTCGACCTGGCTCGAGCTCGTCGACAGCTTGGCCAGGGCGGCCGCGACCCGGTGCGGGTCCTTTCGCGCCAGGGCCACCAGCAGCAGGCCGAGCCGCTCCCGCAGCTCGCCGTCGACCACGCCCACCATGCCGAAGTCGATCAGGCCGATCCGCCCGTCCGGCTCGATGAACAGGTTGCCCGGGTGCGGGTCGGCGTGGAAGAACCCGTCGTCGAAGATCATCTGCGCCACCACCCGGGTGGCGTGCGCGGCCAGCGCCGGCCGGTCGATGCCGGCGGCGTCGAGGGCCTCCAGGTCGTTCACCTTGTAGCCGCTCAGCCGCTCCAGGGTCAGTACCCGCGACGTCGTGGTCTCCCAGTAGACCTTGGGGATGTGGACGCCCGAGTCGGTCGCGAAGTTCTCGGCGAAGCGTTCGGCGTTGCGGCCCTCGGCCAGATAGTCCAGCTCGCCCCGCAGCGTGCGCGAGAACTCCTCGGCCAGTCCCGGCAGGTCGTAGTCGGCGGCCTCCAGCCACCGGCGGTCGGCCTGCGCGGCCAGGTTCTGCAGGATCTCCAGATCGACCTCGATCTGCTCGGTCGCTCCCGGACGTCGCACCTTGACCACCACGTCGGTGCCGTCGAGCAGGGTGGCGGCGTGCGCCTGACCGATCGACGCGCTGGCCAGCGGGGTCAGGTCGAACGTCGCGAACAGGCTCTCCAGCGTCCCGCCCAGCTCAGTCTCGAGCACCTGACGGATCACCGACTGCGGCACCGGCGACAGCGAGTCCTGCAGCAGCGCCAGCTCGCTCACGTACGCCGGCGGCAGTATCTCGGGCCGGGTGGACAACAGCTGGCCGAGCTTGACGAACGTGGGTCCGAGCTCCTCCAGCGCGAGCCGGACGTGCTGAGCGGTGGAATAGCTCTCGGCCCGGTGCGCGTACCGGGCGATCTGGCGGTGGAACGGGATGTAGCGCTCGATCCCGGACGCCCCGAGCAGCACGCCCAGGCCGTGCCGGGCCAGAGTCTCACCGATCACCCGGTAACGGTCCAGGTGCTGGATGACGGCCATGGGCCCCATCCTCTCAGCCGATCCGGCACTGATCAGACTGGAGCACTGTCCCCGACGGTCCGGAGCCGCCTTGAGCATCCCGCTGCGCATCGCCCGCAAACGTCTCGACGTGGGTGCCGCCGACCTGGTTGTCGCGCTCGGCTACTGCCTGCGTCGCCCCTCCCGCGGTCCGACCCTGGCCGCTCTCGAGCAGCTCTGGACGCCGGCGGACGCTGCGCTCGCCTGCCTGTCTGCCCGGAGCGGCTTCGACCTGCTGCTCGACGCGGTCGACTGGCCGCCGGGTTCGGAGGTGCTGTTCTCGGCGATCACCATCCCGCACCTGGCGACGCTGGTGCGCGCGCACGGCTACGTGCCGGTCGCGGTGGACCTCGACCCGGACACCCTCGCGCTCGACCCTGACGACGTCCGGGCGGCCTGCACCCCTCGGACCCGCGCGCTGGTGCACGCCCAGCTCCTCGGCGCCCGCGCCGACCTCGACGACCTTGCGCCGGTCACCCGGGAGGCCGGGCTGATGCTGGTCGACGACCGCGCCGAGTGCTACGACGGGACCGATCGCGACCTCGGACCGTTGGCCGACATCGCCCTTTACAGCTGGGGCACCATCAAGACCGCCACCTGCCTCGGCGGCGGCCTGGTCCTCGTCGGTGACCGCGACCTGGCCGCGCGGATGCGCGTCCGGCAGCGGAGCTGGCCCGTCCAGTCCTCGCGCAGCTACGGCGCCAAGCTCGTCCGCGGGGCCCTGATGGTGCTGATCGGCCAGGCCGCGGTCTACCCGACGTTCGTCCGGCTCGCGGACCGGTGGGCCGGCGACTACGACCGGGTGGTCCGGACGCTGAGCCGCGGGTACGCCGACGCCGAGCTGCTCGCCCGGATCCGGGTCCGGCCGAGCTGCGCGCTGCTGGCGGTGATGCTGCACCGACTGCGCCGCTACGACCCCGGCCGGGTCCGGGACCGCCGACGGGCCGGGGCGCTGCTGGCCGCCGCGCTCAGCCCGGACGTCGTCCAGCTGGGCGGCCGGGCGCCGCGGCACACGTACTGGCTGTTCCCGGTGGTCTCGCGAGACCCAGACGCCCTCGTCGCCGCCGGCCGTGTCGGCGGATTCGACCTCACCCGCGGCTCCTCCACGCTGGTCGCCCTCGACCCGCGCTGCCGTCGCGCCGCCGCCGCGATGGAGTGCATCGTCTACCTGCCCGCCTACGCCGGGATGACCGACGCCGACCTGCACCGCCTCGCGCAGGTGGTCAACGCGGCCGAAGCCCCCGTTCCCTAAGCCTGTCGAAGGGGCCCGATCCCCGAGCAAAGGGACGCCTGCGGCGCGTAGTGGTTGCCGAAGGATGTGAGCAGGCTCAGCCACACGCGCCCTGAGCTTGTCGAAGGCCTCGAAGAGGTTGCGCCGGGGTCGCTGACTGCACCGGCGAGTCCGGCCTCAGTGACGCCTAACGCCGCCCTGCCGACGAGCCTCGGCCTCTTGCCTGAGGTAGCGCTCCGAAAGGACTGTCACCACCCATCCTTCACGCTCGAGCAGGCACACGTCCGGCCGCTGATCCGGGTAGCCATAGCAAGTCCCCGGGTGAAGCAGAATGGTCATCCAATCCCTCGGCGCGTCCTCCCAGACGGCGTGAGAGGCCAGCTGCTGAAGCCGCTGGCGCGCACGCACCTGCGGGACGCGTTCGACACGCTCGCGGTAGCGGAGTACCGCGTGGTCTGAGACCGCGGGGCCGTCCCCCACGGCCCCGCGGAGTCCAGGGGTCCAGGCGAGCTGCTCGAGCTCAGCCCAGAGGGTGACGACGTCAGGCGACGTCATCGCGCACGGCCGTGACCGCGCCGGCCAGCGCCGTACGGGCCTGCGTCAGCAGGCGATTGAGCTCGGTCAGCAGTGCCTCCGCCTCGATGTCGATCGAGGATGCTGAGGCTTTGACCTGGCCGGCGCACTTACGGATCTTGCTAATGCGATCCAGCGTCTGCACGGCGGCGGCGATCCGCTCGTCAGCCACGGCCACCTCGCCATTTTCTGTTCGCACCGCAGCGGACAGAGCGGCCGTCCGGAGCAGCTGGACCACACAGCGCAACAGGTGCACGTCGTCGGTCTCGGGGTCGAAGACCATGACGACCCGGCGCGGACCCAGCGTCAGGACTGGTCCTCCTGGCAGCTGCGAGCCAGAGCGGACCAAGCCGAGCGCAGCCTGGGCGCCGCGGTTGTCCTCTGCCTCCTTGAGGTAGTCCGACCAGGACGACCGGGGCGAGTCCGTCATCTCGACGACGAGACGCGCCTCTGTGTCGGGCACCGTCAGAAGCCCGTCACCCTTCTTGCTCCGCGTCCGCAGACCGACCACGTTCCCGGTCTCCAAGTACTCGTCCCCGAGGCCAGCGGCGATCTGCGCGAGGAGCGCGTGGGTCTGCTCCTCGTAGGTCGCACCTTTGGCTGCGGTCCGCGAGAGGGCGAGACGCGTTGCCTTGGACGCCAGCAGCTCGCTGGTGAGCGCGTCGATCTTGTCGGTCAGGCCCTTCTGCTGTTCGGCGGCCTGGTCGGCGTACCGGGCCTGAGTGTCGCTCAACGCTCGCATCTGCTGCGCCATCGGTGAGGCCGGGTCCGCGGGGTCGAACTGCTTCGACACCTTCTCGACCAACGCCGTGGTCTGGCTCAGGCTGCGCTGCTCGAGCGTGCGGCTGAAGGTGTCCAGCAGGGGCTGGAGCCGGAGCAGCAGCTGCGGCTCGTCGCCGCCGAGAAGGCTGGTGACCTGCGCGAGGAGGTCGTCACGGGCGGCCACCACGGAGGCGGCGAAGGTCGTACGAGCGCTCTGTCCGGCATCGACCACAGCCGTCTTCGTCAGCTGCGATGCCTGCAGGAGGGCTTCGGTGGCCTGGTTCACCGCGGTGTTCGTACGCTCGGCCGCACTCGTCGCTGCCTGGCTGGCTCGCTTCTCCACCTCGGCCACGAGCGACTCGATGCCGTAGGTCTGCTGGACGCCGGCTGCCGCTGACATCGCGCTCGAGCCGATCGCTAGTGCGGCTTCCACGAACGCCGTCAGATCGGCCCCCGCCAGCTCGGCCAGCTCGACAGGCGTGCCGCGGCGGCCCTGCGACCAGTGCCGGCACTCGCTGAGCACGGTGGGGTCCTTGAGCTGCAGCTGCTCGATCACCAGGGCACCAGACTCGGGATCGACCCGAACAGCCTTTGCGTGGTTCATGATGGCTCCTTCCGCTGTGGCTGACGACGTGCCAGCCCCACCAGGGTTGAAGATCCCGCGGTTATGGTCGACTTCCAAACCCGAGAAGTTCCCTTATCGGTTTTATTGATGCGCCACTCCGGAGGGTGTGCTTGTCTGGAGTCATGGACGGAGGTAGCAGCACGACCACCGTCGCCCTCGACCCGACTCTGCTGTCGCTGAGCGACATCGCTCTGCTGGCCGGAGTCCGGAGGTCGTCGGTGACGACCTGGCGAGCACGGCACGCTCGTGGGCCGCAGGCGTTCCCCGACCCGCGGCGGCACGTTGACGGCCAGGAGCGGTTCGACGGGGACGACGTGGTTCGCTGGCTGCGCCTCACGGGCTGCGGCAACAACCCTGAGGCGGAGCAGGACGCGGTCGCTTTCAGCATCCCGGCGGCCGAGGTGGCGAGCGACGAGGTGCTGTTCGCCGGGCTCGGTGCGCTCATCTGTCTACGGGCTGCCACCGGCCCGCTGCCCGTCCAGGCCGACGAGCTGGTCGACGCCGCCGAGACCTTCGACGGCGACGACGAGCTGCTGTTCCGGGAACTGGAGGCGGTGGAGCCCGCGCGGCTCGTGACCCTCGCCCGGTACGCGGAGCTCCTGGTGGCGGGCGCCTTGGATCCGGCCGAGCCTTTCGACGAGCTCGTGCGTCGGCGTCAGGTGGCCACGAGCCGACCGCCGGTCCACCCGGCCCTGCGTCGACTCATCGCACGCGCGGCCGTCACCCTGGCCGACGAAGCAGGTTTCGCTGACCCGACCCTGGTGGTGCGGTCGGTGGACGACGTGGGTCTCGTGGTCGCAGCGGCGGTCCGGAGTGAGCAGCGTGGACCGGTGACGGTGGCCCTCACCGTGTCCGACGACGACCGCGACGCTGCTGACGCCCGCCTCGCTCGGCGTTGGGTGCACGTCCACGGGCTCGCGCAGTCCACGATTCGAATGGACGCTGACGGCACGTACGAGCTGCCGGACGAATCCGTCCTCGTGCTTCGCCTCCCCACCGGTGCGGACAACCGCGAGAAAGCCCTCGATGAGGTGAACAACCTGTGCCTCAACCTGTCCCCAGCCAACCGGGCGCTCGTGCTCGGCCCGGCGCACACCCTGACCGACGCGCTGATCGAACGGCGGGGTCCTGGTCGGCCGAGCGAGGACAGCACGCGCCTGTCCCCCGCTGGGCAGCACCGCTGTGACGCCGTCCGGACCAACGAGGTCCGAGCGGTCGTCCGGTTGCCCGCCGGCCTGTTCCCCGAGCAGTCTCGGACTCGCGCAGCGCTCTGGTGCTTGGGCCCGAGCCGGTCCACCCCGTCCCGCACGCTGTGCTCGGACCTCACCCGGCCGCTGACCGAGGACGTCTGTGACGATCTGCTCGTCGACCTGACCGCAGCGATGCGCGGTCCGGCGAGCGAGGTGGCCCATCAGCTGAGCACGGCCCGCTTCCGCCCGACGTCCGACCTCGCTCTGAGCACGAGCGACCTGGTGGCGCCCGTCGTCCGCGAGGTGCACCTCGGTCCGGCTTCGGTGATGACCGAGCTGGAGGCGTCGCTGAAGCGCCTCTCCGCTCCGGTCCCGGGCATTCCTCGGAGCACGGTGACGGCGTCAGCGCTCCCCGTTGCGCTGAGGCGAATCTCGCTCGACCAGGCGCTGCGTGAGCACAAGATCTTCCTCGTCCCGGGCGTTCGGGTGGAGGCGGCCGACACGGACCCTCGTGGGCCGGTACCCGTCGTCGGACACCCCCAGGAGCTCGACCGCCGAGAAGGTCTGCTCGGACTCAGCGCCCTCCAGCTCGCCACCACCTACGCCCACGCCACGACCACCCTGCCCGGGGACGTCGTCGTCACCACCGTCGGCGGCCCGGCCGCAGCCGTGGACCACCTCGGGGGTGCGGTGGTCGCGTTTCCTGCTCGTGTGCTGCGCTGCCACCGGCCACGCCCGTCGACCGAGCAGGAGCGCACCCTGCTGGCGAGCCGCGGCCAACACCCGCCCGACCTGGCTCCGCAGACCTTCACCCCCGAGGCCCTGGCCGCCGACATCAAGGCGCAGCCCCGAACGGCGACCGCCTGGAAGGCATGGCCGCTGACCGTGCTGCCGACCGACGAGGTGGCGACGACCGAGAGACTGTTGTCGGAGGTCGCCGAGCGGCGCCGCGCGCTGCTCGAGGCTCTCGACGACGTCGACACCGCCATCGTCCTCGTGACGCAGGCCGTCGGTTCCCAGATCTGCACCTTGCGCCCAACCCCGAGCAGCACCCCCGAAAGGATCGTCCTATGAGCACCCTCGTCCCGGACCCGCCGCGACGCCGCGGCCGGCCGAAGAAAGCAGCCGACACGGCGCCGACCACGATGAAGGAGCTGAAGGACACCCTGTGGAAGGCCGCGGACAAGCTGCGCGGCTCGATGGACGCCTCGCAGTACAAGGACGTCATCCTCGGCCTGATCTTCCTCAAGTACGTCTCGGACGCCTTCGACGAGCGCCGCGGTCAGATCGCCGCCGAGCTGCGGGCCGACGGCGGCTTCGACGAGGAGCAGATCGAGCAGCAGCTGGACGACGTGGACGAGTACACCGGCGCGGGCGTGTTCTGGATCGAGCCCGACGCACGCTGGCAGCACCTGGCCGACAACGCCAAGCAAGGCAACATCGGCCGCATCATCGACGAAGCCATGGACCTGGTCATGAGCGCCAACCTCACGCTCAAGAACACCCTCCCCAAGGGGTTCAACCGCGAAGGCCTCGACCAGAACCGGCTCGGCCAGCTGATCGACATCTTCAACAACGTCCGCTTCACCGGTGAGGGTGCCTCCAAGGCCCGCGACCTGCTCGGCGAGGTCTACGAGTATTTCCTCGAGAAGTTCGCCTCCGCCGAGGGGAAGCGCGGAGGTGAGTTCTACACGCCGGCGAGCGTGGTCCGGGTGCTGGTCGAGGTGCTGGAGCCGACGCACGGCCGGGTCTACGACCCGTGCTGCGGTTCGGGCGGCATGTTCGTGCAGACCGAGAAGTTCATCGAGGCGCACGGCAACAAGCCGCAGGCGATCTCGGTCTACGGCCAGGAGCTGAACGAGCGCACCTGGCGGATGGCGAAGATGAACCTCGCCATCCACGGAATCGGTGCCAACCTCGGACCCGTCTGGGGCGACACCTTCGCCCGCGACCTGCACCCCGACGTCAAGGCCGACTTCGTGCTGGCCAACCCGCCGTTCAACATCAAGGACTGGGCCCGCAACGAGAACGACAGCCGCTGGCGCTTCGGCGTCCCGCCTGCCGGGAACGCCAACTACGCCTGGATTCAGCACATCCTGAGCCACCTCGCCCCTGGTGGTCGGGCTGGCGTGGTGATGGCCAACGGCTCGATGTCGACTAACTCCGGCGGCGAGGGCCAGATCCGCGCCCAGATTGTCGAGGCCGACCTCGTCTCCTGCGTCGTCGCCCTGCCAACCCAGCTCTTCCGCTCGACGGGTATCCCGGTGTGCCTGTGGTTCTTTGCGAAGGACAAGAAGGCCGGCAAGCAGGGCTCGATCGATCGGACCGGCGAGGTGCTGTTCGTCGACGCCCGCAGTCTTGGCTATATGATCGACCGCGCCGAAAAGTCCTTTGCCGACGCCGACATCGCGAGGGTCGCGGATACTTTCCACTCGTGGCGTGGGGCCCCATCAGCCAGTGGAACGTATGCCGACCAGCCCGGCTTCTGCGCTTCAACCCGTCTCGAGATCGTCAGGGAGTCCGGCTACGCCCTTACGCCCGGACGATACGTGGGCAGTGAGACGGCCTTGATCTCCGACGGTGGGGTCGAGCGCCTTAGAGAACTTACCGACTCCCTGTACGAGCAGTTTGAGATAACGCAGCAGTTGAGCTTGGCCGTCCGACGCGAACTTGGTCGTTTGGGATGAATTGGACCGAGACAACCTTGGGCGATTTGTGCCGGTCAGGGAATGGCGGGATACAAACCGGTCCTTTCGGAAGTCAACTGCACGCTTCCGATTATATTGCAGAAGGTATACCCAGTGTCATGCCCCAGAATATCGGAGATAATCGCATCAATACAGAAGGGATTGCGCGCATCGGCCAAGCTGATGTCCAGCGCCTTTCTAGATATCTTTTGGCAGAGGGGGACATCGTCTATTCGCGCCGAGGTGACGTCGAACGCAGGGCACTAGTTCGTGCAGAAAATCATGGCTGGCTCTGCGGTACAGGCTGCCTCAGGGTTCGCCTCGGTGACGCAGATGCAGACCCCACCTTTGTTTCCTACCTCCTAGGTACGCCATCCTGTCGCACGTGGATTACCCAACATGCGATCGGTGCGACGATGCTCAACCTGAACACTTCGATACTGAGTGATATGCCGTTACGACTACCGCCGGTTTCCCAGCAATTGGATATTGCCGCCGTCCTCGGCACCCTCGATGATAAAATCGCGGCTAATGCTGCAGCAGGTCGCACTGCCCGTGAACTTGCACGCCTCCAATTCGAGTTGATTCCATCGACCAGCAAAGTGGCTATGAAGCTCGGCGATGTTCTCGATCTGAAGTATGGAAAAGCCCTACCCATCTCCGCTCGCATTGCGGGCACCGTCAGCGTAGTCGGCAGTGGTGGACCAACCGGGACACATCAGGAAGCCCTAGTACCCGGACCTTGCGTAGTGGTAGGCAGGAAGGGCTCGGTAGGGTCGGTCTACTGGATTCCCAAATCGGCGTTCCCTATCGACACGACGTTCTTCGTGGAGCCCAAAAGGGGCGCTTCGCTCATCTATTGCTACTTCTTGCTTCAGTCGCTCGACCTTGCCGGTATGAATTCGGACTCAGCAGTCCCAGGTCTAAATCGTCGCGAAGCGCTCGCCCTGCCGGTGACGGTGCCGCTCGAGTCGAATTTACGGGACGCAAGCGCTCGGGCCATCAGCCTGTTCAATCTGGCCGGACAGTATGACGAGGAGTGCCGAGTTGCAGTTGGCCTGAGAGACAGTATTCTTCCGGACCTCATGTCCGGCCGCCTGCGCGTTAAGGACGCTGAGCGCCACGTCGAGGACGCAGTCTGATGCCGGATCAGGACACGGGCTTCAGCGCGCCGTCGAGCCAGCCAGCTCGATGCCTGGCTGGTATCCAGAGCTGCTCGGATCGGTCAGTCGACACGTCTCGATCGGACGGCGGCGAGCGGTACGTGCCGCGAACCAGGAGCTTGTGCTCACGTACCGGCAGGTGGGACGCGAGATCCTCGAACGCCAGACGTATGAGGGCTACGGCACTCAGCTGGTCAACCGGCTGTCCGCCGACCTCAAGCATGCGTTCCCCGAATCGACCGGCTTCTCGCCGCGCAACCTGCGGTACATGAGGGCCTTGGCCGCGGCCTGGCCTGAGGTCGAGATTGTGCAGCGCAGCGCTGCACAATTGCTCTGGCGCCACCACCAGCACCTGCTCGACAAGCTCGAAGACACCGACAGCCGGCTCGGGTACGCGGCTCAAGCGGTCGAGCAGGGGTGGAGCCGTGATGTCCTGGCTGGCAGATCGAAACAGGGCTGCGCGAGCGCTCAGGCAAAGCGATCACCAACTTCGACACCGCGCTGCCACCCGAGCAGTCCGACCTCGCGCAACAGGCGACCAAGGACCCGTACCTCGTCGACTTCCTCGCCACGACGGAACCCTGGCTGGAGCGCGACCGTGACCGCAAGCTGCTCGAGCACGCCAGCGAGTTCTTGCTCGAAGCTCGGCCAAGGCTTTGCCCTCGTGGGGAAGCAGGTGCGGCTGACCCTCGGCGACGACGAGTTCTGGTGCGACTTGCTCTTCTACCATCGACCGCTCCGCCGTTACGTCGTTGTCGAGCTGAAGGCGGGCGCCCTGAAGGCCGACTTCGTGAGCAAGCTCGGGATCTATCTAGCGGCCCTCGACGACCTGCTCGCTCGCGAAGACGAGAAGCCGCCGAGAAGCCGACGATCGGGATTCTGCTGTGCAAGACCAAGAACGCGGTCGTCGCCGAGTACGCGCTTCGCGGCCACGCCGCTCCCATCGGCGTGGCCGAGTGGGCTGCTGCCTCGCAGGACAGGCTTCCCGCAGACCTGGCCGCCGGCCTGCCCAGCGTCAAGACGCTCGAAGCGGCTTTCGCACCTCGACCTGGATGGAGCGGACCGTTAAGTATCCGAGCAGGCGCCAGGCGGCGGCCGCCATACTTAACGCCGTGATTAAGTATGACTTCGAGCCTATCGAGGGCCTCCTGCTACTTAACGAGGCGTGGTGACCAGTTTCGGCTACGACCCCGTTGGGGACGCTGTGCAGCGGGTGCTGTCCTCGCTCGATGCGGGCGAAGGGCTCCCCGACCGGCCCGAGAGAGTGCACGTCGACCTCAAGGAGGAGGCGGGCAGGCGCAACCGCTACGGCCAGGTCGCCCCCGGTGAGCGCGAAAACGAACGCGCCGCCGAGCAAGTGGCGGGCGAGGGCGCGTGCATGGCCAACACGGAGGGCTCGGGAGCTCTCATCCTCGGAGTGGCCAACGACGGGGAGGTGGTCGGAACCAGCCTGGATGTCGATTGGCTGCGCGCGCGTGTCTTCGAGCTGACGGATCGCATGCTCACCATTCACGTCACCGAGGCACGGGTCTCAGGTTTGCGCGTGCTGGTCATCCGGCCCCCGCAGGCCGTCGAGGCCATTCGGTGGCACGGACGCATCACGTGGCGAGTCGACGACCGATGCGTTGAGGTCGATCTGGCCACCTGGCACGAACAACGAATGGTCCGCACCCACTACGACTGGTCCGCGCAGAAATCGGACGTACCCGCCACTGCGGTCAGAGGTCCGGCGCTCGAACTGGTCAGACGCTTCCTGCGCGACTCTGGTGAGCCTGCCTCGGCGGACCTCGCGAACGAGCCGGACCAGGCCCTCCTTCGTCGGTTGGACGCCGTGTCCAACGACGGCATGCTCACCAATGCAGCCGCGCTTCTGCTCCGCGGTCGTGAGGTTCCCTGCCTGGACTACCTCCACCGCGAGGTCGCTGGAGGCGACAGCACGGCGCGCGTCCGGCTCGCGGAACGGTCGCTGTTGGAGGAGCTGGACGCAGTCTTCGCTGCCGTAACAGCCCACAACGGGATTCGGCACGTCCCGCGCGGACTCGTCGTGGGTCAGGTTCGCGACGTGCCAGAACGCGCCGCGCGCGAGGCCGTGGTGAACGGCGTGGCACACCGGGAATGGTCATCCCCCGACCAAACCGTCGTTGAGCACATCGGTACAACGTTGCGTGTCACCAGCCCGGGGGGCTTCTACGGTGGGGTCACCGAGCGCAACATCATCACGCACCCGTCCCGATCGAGAAACCGCTCGCTGACGGAGCTGTTGAGAGCGCTTCGAGTAGCTGAGCGGGAAGGCATCGGCGTCGACCGGATGGTCGGCGACATGGTTCGCCTGGGCCACGAGCCACCATCCATCCGAGAGATCACCGGTCCCTTCGTGCGAGCGTCGCTCGTGGCCGATGTGCGCGACGAGGCGTGGACAACATGGCTCTCTGAACTGTCTCCGGTCAGCACGACCAACGACCTCAATGCCCTTCTGCTCCTACGCTTCTTGGTCGATCACCGGTGGTACGACGTTCAGCGGGTGATGCCGTTGCTTCAGCTGGATGAGCTCGAGACGCGGGGCGCACTCGCCCGGGCGCAGACGGTCACCATTGAGGGTCGTCCAGTGATCGTTGCCGTAGGCGGGCTCCCGGAGACGGGCGACCCGTCCTTCTGCCTGAGCCGTGAGGCCAGCGCCCGGCTGAGCACTTTGGACGAGCAGGTGGAGCGTCCCCGGGCGGCACCTACCCGCCGTGCTATCGCCCTGGGCTACGCGCGCGTCCGCGGACGAATCAGCTCGACTGAGCTCGCCAGCATCACCCAGTCACAACGGCCCAACGTCTCCGCTGTTCTCAAGGAACTGGAAGACGAGGGGATGCTCCGCGCAGCCTTTCCCAGCGGCCGGGGGAGGGGATTTCACTACCTCTGGGCCCAAGCTCCAACTGCTGACGCGTCGATCATGGAGGACGAGCGATGACCACCCATCCTGGCGCCGAGAGCGAGTGGGAAGACCTCGCGCTCGAGAAGCTGGCCGACCTGGGCTGGGTGCCGACGTCCGGCGACCAGATCGCTCCGGGCAAGGGCGAGCGTGACTCGTGGGACGACCTGCCGCTGCCGGGCCGGCTCCTGGAGGCGCTGCGGACCCTGAACCCGGGCATCCCGAACGACCAGCTGTTGCAGGCGCGTACTGAGATCCTCTCGCCGCAGTCCAACGACGCCATCACCGAGAACCTGCGGGCCCACGAATGGCTGACGCGGGGCTACCGGATCACCTACACCGACCCGCTCGGCGTCGAGCAGAGCCCGACGCTACGGGTTCTGAGCACCGAGCCCTCGGAGAACGACTGGCTGGCGGTCAACCAGGTCACCATCAAGCGGCCAGAGGGCACGCGCCGCTTCGACGTCGTGCTCTACTGCAACGGACTGCCCGTGGCGATCATCGAGCTGAAGAAGGCGGGGGCGCTCCACGCTGACCTGCCTGCGGCCCACGCCCAGCTGGCCACCTACCTGCGTGAGTTCCCCACCGCCTTTCGGTTCTGCGTGCTCACCGTGGTCAGCGACGGGATCCAGGCCCGTTACGGCACGCCGTTTACGCCGCTCAACCACTACTCCCCGTGGAACGTCGACGACGACGGCCGCGTCCTGCCCGCGGACGCCCTCGATGACGACCACCAGCCGCTCACAGCGCTGGAGGCCACGCTCGACGGCGTGTTCAACCTGGACCGGTTCGGACAGCTGACCCGCGGCTACGTGGCGTTCGACGAGGGCGACGGCGGGCTCGCGAAGCGGATCGCCAAGCCCCACCAGTACTTCGCGGTCAGCAAGGCCGTCGCCAGCACCATCGAGGCGGTCCGGACCGACGGCAGGGCCGGCGTGGTCTGGCACACCCAGGGCTCGGGCAAGTCGATGGAGATGGAGCTCTACACCAACCAGGTCCAGCGCCACCCGCTGCTCGCCAACCCCACCGTGGTGGTCATCACCGACCGCAAGGAGCTCGACGGGCAGCTGTACGGGGGGTTCCTGATCTCAAAGTTGCTGCCGGAGAAGCCCCGCCAGATTCGCACCCGCGGCGAGCTGCGCGAGCAGCTCTCCGGCCGGCAGAGCGGCGGCATTCTCTTCACCACGCTGCAAAAGTTTGGCCGCACGACCGACGAGCGGTTCAGCGGCTCGGACCACCCGCTGCTCTCGGACCGACGCAACATCGTCGTCGTGGTCGACGAGGCGCACCGCAGCCACTACGACGACCTCGACGGCTACGCCAAGCACCTGCGCGACGCCCTCCCGCACGCCACGCTGATCGCCTTCACCGGTACGCCGATCTCCACCGGAGAGCGCGATACCCAGCGCGTCTTCGGGGACTACATCGACGTGTACGACCTGTCGCGGGCCGTGGCCGACGGCGCGACCGTCCCCGTCTACTTCGAGTCGCGCCTGGTCAAGGTCGGGCTCGCCGACGGGGTGAGCCAGGACGACCTCGACGCTGCCGCGGACGAGGTGACAGAGGGGCTCGACGACGCCGAGCGAGCTCGGCTGGAGAAGGGTGTCGCCGTGATCAACGCCGTTTACGGTGCACCGGCCCGTCTCGCCACCCTGGCTGAGGACCTGCTGACGCACTGGGATCGCCGGTCGGCCGCGATGCTCGGCGACATCGAGGCGCCGGGCAAGGCCATGATCGTCTGCAGCACCCGCGAGATTGCCGCCCGCCTCTACGAGGCCATCGTCGAGCGCCGCCCCGAGTGGCACTCCGACGCCGTCGACTCCGGCGTGGTCAAGGTCGTGTACTCCGGCAGCGCGAGCGACACTCCGCCGATCAGTCGGCACGTCCGGCGCGGCAGCGAGAACGACGTGATCAAGAACCGGCTGAAAAACGTCGACGACCCGCTGCAGCTGGTGATCGTCAAGGACATGATGCTCACCGGCTACGACTCGCCGCCGCTGCACACCCTCTACCTCGACCGACCGCTCAAGGGTGCGCTGCTGATGCAGACCCTGGCCCGGGTCAACCGGACGTTCCGCGGCAAGGACGCCGGCCTCCTGGTCGGTTACGCCCCACTGGCGGACGACCTGCGCGACGCCCTCGCGGAGTACTCCGCCACCGACCAGGCCGAGAAGCCGATGGGCAAGGAGATCGGCGAGGCTGCCGAGTTGGCCAAGGTGCTGATCACTCAGCTCGACGAGACCACCGCCGACTACGACTGGCGCGGCAAGCTCCTAGCCAAGTGGAAGCACGTCAAGGTGACGACCGGGCTGGCCAACCACCTGCGCGCGAGCCGCCCGTCCGCGAGCAGCTCGGAGACTGATGGGGCCGTCGAGAGCAACGCCGACCGCTTCCGTCGGCTGAGCGCTCAGCTGGTCCGCGCGTGGGCGCTGGCCTCCGGGGCGGACACGCTGGCGGAGGCCTACCCCGTGGTGCGGTTCTACGAAGAGGTCCGGGTCTACATGGCCAAGTTCGACGCCGAGGAGCGTCGCGCCAGCGGCCGGCCCGTACCGGAGGAGATTCAGCGCCTGCTCGGCGAAGTGATCGCGCAGAACACCGTGTCAGGTGAGGTCATCGACATCTACGAGGCGGCCGGGATGCCCCGTCCGCAGCTGAGCGACCTGACGCCGGAGTTCCTGGAGCGCGCCCAGCGGTCCACCAACAGCCACCTCGCCATCGAGGCGCTGCGCAACACCGTGCTCCAGGAGTCGGCCCGGGTAACCAGGAACAACCTGGTACGCGAGCGCGCCTTCGGCGAACGGGTCGCCGAGCTGATGAACCGGTACGCCAACGCGCAGCTCACCGCCGCCGAAGTCATCGCCGAGCTCGTCGCCCTGGCCAAAGAGGTAGCGACCGAGGCCCAACGCGGCAAGTCCTTCGACCCTCCGCTCGGCACCGACGAGCTGGCCGTGTACGACGCCATCTCCGACAACGAGTCGGCGGTCGACGTGATGGGAACCGACGTGCTCGCCCAGATCGCCCGCGAGCTCGTCGCAACCATGCAGCGAGACGTGAAGACGGACTGGACGATCCGCGACGACGTCCGCGCCAAGCTCCGCTCATCGATCAAGCGACTGCTGGTGAAATACCGCTATCCGCCCGATCAGCAGGCCGGAGCCGTCAAACTGGTGCTCGAACAGATGGAGCGGCTGGCTCCAGGACATGTCACAGAAGGAAACCGAGGAACGGTCAATGACTGAGGTCAAGAACGCCCATCTCGCCATGAGCGAATACGAAGCTGCGGCCTGGACGAAGCTGATCGAACGGGTCAGGCGGCGGGAGCAGCGTCAGCAAGTCGCGCCGATCCGTAAAGCCGCCGAGCTCGGCGACGCTGCCAGCAAGCGACTGGAGACCTACCTTGACGACCACCAACAGGTGAAAACTGTTGCGGACTCCGTCCTTGCCCCGCTGACCGGACTCCAGAACCTACTGAGCAGGGCTGCGACTGCATCGGTATCCGATCGGCGCATCATCAAACGCGCAGGACGCCTCGATTCTGCCGTGACCAGCCTCACCGACATACGGAAAGCTGACCTCGCGGTTCCCGACCGGCTGTTGTCGCTCCACACCCTCACCTACGGAGTCGGGCTGGGGGTTGAAGGAGCGGCCACTTCGCTCCTGATCACAGGGTTCGTTGTCTCCAGCACCGTCTCGGGTGGTACAACTCTGGCCGCCGCAGCTGCCGCCGTCAGCACCGACGTAGCTGCGAACCTGGCTGCCGCATCGCGGCTGGTGGCGAAGGTGGCGATGTCCTACGGCTACGACACGCGCCTTCCCGAGGAGCAGTTGTACGCCCTCGGCGTCCTCAACTACGGCACAACTTTGACGGCCGGTGGAAAGGCCGCGAGCCTCGCGGAGCTGTCGCGGCTGGTGCAAACGATGATGCGAGGAGCGAACCACAGGGTCCTCGACGAGTTCGTCATGGTCCAGGTGAGCCGAGAGGTCGTGAAGCGGCTGGGCTTCCGCTTAACGCATCAGCGGATCGCTCAGGTCGTTCCTATCGTAGGTGCGGTCGTCAACGCCGGCACCAACGCCACAAGCATCACGATCCTCGGTCAGCGTGCGCAAGAGGCCTATCGACTGCGGTTCCTCACTGAGAAATACGACATCGACCCCCACTCCTGGTTGGGTGATCACGTTATTGGTGACGATGAGGGGGCCGAGGAACCCATCGATATCGAAGCGCTGGTAGAAGATGCGAGGAGCAACGAGCAGACCAACACCAACGCGAATGACAACGACAACCGCCCTTGACGCTGCTCGACGAGCGGTTTAGGTCTGAGGCTTGACCGGGCCTAAGCGCCGAACCGCTGACAGATGCTCCGCAGTTGCCCGAATCGGGGCGATAACCCCGCGGATCGGGTCTCCTCGGAGCATTGGTCAGCGGAGCGGGCGCAGCAGGATGCCGGTCGACAATGAGTCGGCGGTGACGCTGCCGGACCAGCCGTGGCCGGTGAATGTCAGCGTCGTCCTCCCAGGGTCGTCGGCCGTGACGGTGAAGCCGGCGGCGGGCAGGGCCTGGCGCAAGTAGTCGGTCACCTCCGCCGCCGACGGCGCGGAGAGCACGAGCGTCACGTTGTCGGCCTGGTCGACCGCGGCGGTGACGACCGAGGTGCGCGGCAGCGAGAACGCGTCCAGCGGGCCGAACTGGTAGCCGAAGTCCCGTAGCACCACCCCGTCAGATGGCACCCGGACAGCCGACGTCGCCGAGGCGGTCGCGGCCGGCGGGGTGGTTCTACCCGTCGCGGGAGTGCCGGCGGCAGCCCCGCAGCCGGCCAGCGCGAACACCACGACCACGCCAGCGCCGCAGGTGAGCCGACGTCCGCGCATGCGTCCCACCCTAGGAGGGCGGCGCCGGTTAGCCTTGAACACCGTGACCACCGACACGCGCGAGCTCGCGCTCAGACCCAGCCGGGTCCCGGCGGCCGTACGAGCCGTCCGGCCCCGCCAGTGGGTGAAGAACGTGCTGGTCTTCACCGCCCCCCTCGCCGCCGGTCGGCTGCTCGAACGCGGGGTGGTGATCGGCTCACTGCTCGCGTTCGTGTCGTTCTGCCTGGTCAGCGCCACGGTCTACCTGATCAACGACGTCCGCGACGTCGAGGAGGACCGGCTGCACCCGAAGAAGCGGTTCCGGCCGATCGCCGCCGGCGAGCTCAGCCCGGCGGCCGCGTTGCTGCTGGCTGCGGTCACCGGAGTGCTCGGCTTCGGTCTCGGCTTCTGGGTTTCGGGCGAGCTTGGTCTGACGCTCACGGTGTACCTCGTGCTGCAGGTCCTCTACTCGACCTTTCTCAAACACCTGCCCGTCGTCGACCTGGCCATGGTGGCCAGCGGGTTCCTGCTGCGGGCCATCGCCGGCGGCGTCGCGAGCGACATCCCGCTGAGCCAGTGGTTCCTGCTGGTCGCGGCGTTCGGCTCCTTCTTCATGGTGGCGGGCAAGCGCTACTCCGAGCTGAAGTCGGTCGGCGCGGACGCGGGCACCCGCCGCAGCCTGCTGCGCTACTCCGAGTCCTACCTGCGGTTCGCCTGGATGCTGGCCGCGGTGATGGTGCTCATCTCCTACAGCCTGTGGGCGTTCGAGAACCGGGGCGGCGGCCTCGGCGGGATACCCTGGACGGCCATCTCCATCGCGCCGTTCACCCTCGGACTGCTGCAGTACGCGCTGGAGGTCGACACCGGGAACGCCGGTGAGCCCGAAGAGGTCGTGCTCCACGACCACGTGCTTCAAGTGATTGGACTGGTGTGGCTCGTGACCATCTCCGTAGCGGTGACCAGGTGAACGACTTTCCCGCGTCCGAGGTCGCCGACGGTGCGCCCGCGATCGCCCCGTCGATGCCCGAGGCGCAACCGATGATCCCGCAACGGCTGGTCGAGCTGCACGGCTGGGGACGCACGGCGTCCTCGATGTCGCGGCTGGCCTCGATCGACTCCCTCGCCGACGCGGTGTCGGCACTGCGCACCTCCGAGGGCGGCCGCGGGGTGACCCCGCGCGGGCTCGGCCGCAGCTACGGCGACGCCGCCCAGAACGCCGGCGGCACCACCCTCGACCTGACCAAGCTGAACAAGATCCTCTCCGTCGACGCTGCCTCCGAACCGGCGACGGTCACGGTCCAGGCCGGGGTCAGCATGGACGCGCTGATGCGGACGCTGCTGCCGTTCGGGCTCTGGGTACCCGTGCTGCCCGGCACCCGCCAGGTGACGATCGGTGGCGCCATCGCCGCCGACGTGCACGGCAAGAACCACCACACCCAAGGCAGCTTCGGCAACCACGTCGTCTCACTCGACCTGCTCACCGCCGACGGTCAGGTGCAGACCCTCACCCCCGAGGGCGAGCCGGGGGTGAACGAGGGCGGCCGGCTCTTCTGGGCCACGATCGGCGGGATGGGCCTGACCGGCGCCATCCTCGGCGCCACCGTCGCTGTGCAGCGCACCGAGACCGCCTACTTCACCGTCGACACCGACCGGGCCTCCGACATCGACGACCTGATGGCCCGGATGAGCGATGGCGACGACGCGTACACCTACTCCGTCGCGTGGTTCGACGCCGTGACCCGGGGCAAGCACATGGGTCGGGCGGTCCTCACCCGCGGCGACAAGGCCGCGCTGGCCGACCTGACGCCCAAGCTCAGGCGCGACCCGCTGAAGTTCGTGGCTCCCTCGTTCGGCACCATCCCGGAGGTCTTCCCCAACCGGATGGTCAACGTGGCCACGGCCAAGGCGTTCAGCGAGTTCTGGTTCCGCAAGGCGCCCAAGCACCAGGTCGGCGCGCTGCAGAACATCACCCAGTTCTTCCACCCGCTGGACATCGTGGGCGAGTGGAACCGGCTCTACGGCCCGCACGGCTTTCTGCAGTACCAGTTCGTCGTGCCCTTCAGCGAGGGCGAGACCTTCCGACGCTGCTTCGAGATGATCGTGACCTCGGGCCACCTGTCCTGTCTCAACGTGCTCAAGCGTTTCGGGCCCAGCAACCCCTCGCCGTTGTCCTTCCCGATGCCGGGGTGGACGCTGACCGTCGACCTGCCGATCGAACGCGGGCTGGACACCCTCTGCAACGCCCTCGACGAGCAGGTGATCGGCGCAGGCGGCCGGGTCTACCTGGCCAAGGACTCCCGGCTCAGCGCCGAGTCCTTCCGGGCGATGTACCCCCGGCTGCAGGACTTCCTCGCGGTCCGGCAGGAGGTCGACCCGTCCGGGCTGTTCAACTCCGACCTGGCCCGCCGCCTCCACCTCTAGTGGCCTAGATCCCTTCCAGCTAAGGAACTTCTCCTTGATGAACGCGCTCGGTGCCCCCCAATCCCTGCTGCTGCTGGGCGGGACGTCCGACATCGCCCTGGCGATCGCCCGCCGCTACGCCCGACCGGGGCTGCGCGTGCTGCTGGCCGCCCGGCCGAGCGAGCGGCGGACGGCTGCGGCCGCCGAGCTGACGGGCCTCGACTGTGCCGTGACCGAGATCGACCTCGACGCGCGGGACGCGGCCTCGCACGCATCGACCGTCGACGCCGCGTTCGCCCAGGGCGACGTCGACCTGGCCGTGCTGGCGTTCGGGCTGCTCGGCGACCCCGAGCAGGACTGGGTCGACGCCGAGCTCGCGTTGGAGCTGGCCGAGGTCAACTACGCCGCCCCGGTCCACCTCGGCGTCCTGCTCGCCAACCGGATGCGCGCCCAGGCCCACGGCCGGATCGTGGCGCTGTCGAGCGTCGCCGGCGAACGCGTGCGTCGCTCGAACTTCGTCTACGGCTCGACCAAGGCCGGCTTCGACGGCTTCTTCCTCGGCCTCGGCGAAGCGTTGCGCGAGCACGGGGTGAAGGTGCTGGTGGTACGGCCGGGCTTCGTGCACTCCAAGATGACGAAGGGGCTGACGGAGGCGCCGCTCGCGGTGACGCCCGAGGACGTCGCCGACGCCGTCGTCGCCGCGGTGGCCGGGGGCAAGGAGCTGATCTGGGTCCCCAACGCGATGCGGGTGGTGATGTCCGGGCTCCGCCACGTGCCGCGGCCGCTCTTCCGGCGCCTGCCCATCTGAGGCACCGACTCCTCGACCGGTGACAACCGATCGGTCGCTGAGCGCGTAGGGATAGGTATGAGCGAGCGCGACGACGCCTTCACGACGTACGTCGTCGCCTCACGCCGGCGCCTCGTCCGTACGGCCTACCTGCTGTGCGGTTCGTGGGACCGGGCCGAGGACATCACCCAGATCGCCCTGGCCAAGCTCTACGTGGCCTGGCCGCGGGTCCAGCGGCACCGCGGTCCGGACGCGTACGTCCGGAAGATCATCGCCCGGACCACCGTGGACGAGTGGCGACGGCCGTGGCGGCGCGAGGTCGCCGCCAGCGACGACCTCGTTGACCTCGGCACTCCGACGCCGGCCGAGGACGGTGTCGAACGCCGAGACCTGCTGGAGGCGCTGAGCCGGCTGCCCGGCCGCCAGCGACAGGTCGTCGTGCTGCGGCACTACTGGGGGCTCTCGGTCGCCGAGGTCGCCGACGACCTGGGCATCTCCACCGGCAGCGTGAAGAGCCACTGCTCGCGGGCGGTCAGCCGCCTCGCCGAGCTCCTGACCACCGCCGAGAAGGTGTGACGCCATGACCGTGACCGATCCCGATCAGCTCGGCCCGCAGGACTTCGAGGACTGCTTCCGCGGCGAACCCGCCCTGCCGGACGTCTCGGCCGACCTCGCCCGAGGGCACCGTCGGCGGCGCCGGACGAGCCTCGCCGTCTCGGGTGGCGTGACCGCGGTCGCCGTGGCCGCCGTGCTCGGCCTGACGCTGGCGCCGTCCACCCAGACCGCCGTACCGGTCGCGCCGTCCCCCTCGGTCGACGTGCCGTCGAGCTTCCCGAGCTGGACGATCTCGACGGACCCCGACCCCGTACCGAGCGCCGGCCCCCCGAACACACCGCTGGACACCTATCCCGTGCTGTCGTACACGAAGGCGAAGGGGTATGCCGACCGTGACGGCAGCGTCTTCACCATCGGTCAGCGCACCCCCCCGTTCTCGGCGACCACGAGGAACACCTACGACCTGGTCCGGCAACACCTGGACCCCGACGGCGACCACCTCGGGCCGTACGCGAAGGACTCCTTCGCCGGTGGTGGGGGCGCGCACGGCGTCGAGCTCGGCCAGAAGCTGTCCTGGAAGGTCAAGGGCGAGCCGGGCGAGGGCATGCTGCTGGTCTCGGTGTCCCGGGCGACGCCCGGGGAGCGGCTGGACACCACGGGAGCAGAACGTGACGGCCTGTGCTCAGGTACGTTCGCCGACGGCAGCTGCCGCGCCGAGACTGTCGACGGCCGGTCCGTGTGGATCGACCGGCGCAGCGACGGGGGGTTCGTCGTCGACTACCTCCAGGCTGACGGCGAGCTGGCGGGCGCCTGGGTCGACCCCGTGTTCGCGAACAACACCGACGTGCCGCTGAAGAAGATGGGCGTGAGCCTCGCGGCGGTGCTCGACCTGCTGGCCGACCCCGACCTCGACGTCGTCGGCTGAGATCCTCGACGTCGTCGGCTGCGGTCCTCGACTTCGTCGGCTGCGGTCCTCGACTTCGTCGGCTGAGATCCTCGACTTCGTCGGCTGAGATACCCGTAGGATCGCCGCCATGGTGCTCGAGGTGGCTCTGATCGACGTGAGGGACCCGGCCGGCTTCGAGGCCGCGTACCGCAAGGCGAAGTCCATCCTGGTCGGCACCGACGGCTGTCAGTCGGTACGGATGACCCACGGGGTCGAGTCGCCGGAGCGGTTCGTGCTGCTGGTCGAGTGGGACTCGGTCGAGGCGCACGAGGCCAGCTTCCGCGGCACCGAGCGGTTCACCCAGTGGCGCGGCCTGATCGGGCCCTTCTTCGCCGGACCGCCGCGGGTGGAGCACTTCACCGACGTCGACTGAGCCGCGTCGACTGCGCGCTGGAGCAGGCCCGGACCGCCAAGAAAAGCTGCTCATCCGCGCACCCGATCCCGCCGATTGGGCTAGCGTGGCCGACCATGCGCACCCGTCTCGCCGCCCTGGTCGTCACCACTGCCGTCGCCGCCACTCCGCTGGTGGTGCTCGCCGCACCGGCCCAGGCCGCCACCTGTACCGCGCCGGAGGTGCTGGGCACCGAGGTCGCGCCGCACAACGTCGTCGTCGGCACCAAAAATGTGAAGGGCTTCGACGTCTACACCGACGTCCGCACGAACGGGTGCTCGATCAGCAGCGTGAAGGTGACAGTCCGCTCGCCGAAGCACACGGCCAAGAACCTCCCGATGAAGGTCGACAGCACCGTCGACGGGGTCACCACGTACGTCTACGGGATCGACCTCGAGGCGGCGACGCTGGAGAACGCGGAGGCCGGCAAGTGGACGGCCGCCTCCCTCACCCGGTGGAGCGGCGGCTCGATCACCTCCACGGACGCCTTCCGGGTGTTCCGCGCCGCCAAGCTCACCACGAACGCCAAGCCCGAGCCGGTCACCGCGGGCAAGAAGCTGGTCGTCACGGGCCAGCTGACGCGCGCGAACTGGCAGTCCCGTAAGTACGCGGGCTACACCAAGCGCAAGGTGACACTGCAGTTCAAGCCCACCGGTGGCTCGTACGCCTCGGTCGGTGCGACCACGAGCGCCAAGAAGGGCGCCCTGAAGAAGACGGTGACCGCGACCACCGACGGCTGCTACCGCTTCGTCTTCGTCGGCAGCAGCACCACCCGTAAGGTCACCAGCACCAGTGACTGCGTCGACGTCCGCTGACCCGGTCCGTCGCGCCTGACCCGAAGGACCCCGTGCGCTCTCCGCTGATCGCCCTCGCCAGCGCGACGCTGCTCGCCGTGCCTCTGGCCGTGGCGGCCGCGCCTGCCTCAGCCGCCACCTGCACGGCTCCGGAGCTGGTCAGCAGCTCGGTCGCCCCCCGGACGGTCGTCGTCGGCACGTCGCTGCCCAAGGGCTTCGTGGCGACCGTCGGCGTCGACCCGCACGGCTGCACCGTGACGCACGTCGACTCCGACTTCCTCACCCCGACCGGCGGGACGGAGACCTTCGCCATGGACGAGGAGGAGACCGTCGACGGCGTCACCACCTACGACGTCGGGATCCGGATCTCCCCGGGCGCTCTCCCGAACGCCGACGCGGGCCGGTGGACCTCGGCGGTCCACCTCAGCTGGGCCAGCAGCAGCACCAGCGCCGACGGCGCCAGCTTTCGTGTCCTCCGTGCGGCCACGCTCACCACGAACGCCACCCCCGAACCCGTACGTCAGGGCAAGACCCTCACCGTCACGGGCACGCTGAGGCGCGCGAACTGGGAGTCACGCACCTACGCCGGGTACACCAAGCGGCACGTCGTGCTGCAGTTCCGGACCCTCACCGGCTCCTACGCCGACGTCAAGACCGTCACCAGCCGCTCCCACGGCAAGGTGACGGCGAAAGTCGAGGCGAGACTCGACGGCTGCTACCGGTTCGTCTTCCGAGGCAGCGCCACCACCGCGAAGGTCACCACCAAGGGCGACTGCGTCGACGTCCGCTGACGTCAGTCCGTGACGACCTCGTCACCGACGCACCGAACGCCGGGCCCGTCGAGATGCTCAGGCCCACTCGAGCGAGGCGGCCCCGTCCTGCTGGCCGGTGACGTCCCACAGGTGGTGGACGACGTCGTGCAGGAAGTACTGCAGCAGGGTCGCGACGGTGAAGGTGGCGCCGTCGGAGCGGCGACCGGTGCGGGTGAAGTCGGCGGCCTGCAGCTGCTGGATCCGGCCCAGCAGGGTGGCGGCCGCGGCCTCGAGCTCGGCCGCGACCACCTCGGGGTCGGCCTCGGCGTAACGCTGCAGGACGGCCGTCTGGTCCTGGTCCCAGTTGGCGAAGGCCGGGTCGTCCTCGGTGAGCATCTGGTGCAGCCGGCCGTCGAAGATCCGGTAGACGTCGCGGACGTGAGCCGCGTACTCCAGCGGCGACCAGACGCCGGGCTCCGGCCGGGCCTCGACCGCGGGGTGCTCGCGCAGGATGTGCACCCACTCCTCCGCCGCCACCCAGGCCCGCCGGCCGACGGTCAGCGGGTCGACCTCGCCGGCTCCGAGCCCGCACTCCTCGCAGCGGCGGGTCAGCGTCCAGGTCCAGTCCTTCTCGTCCGGGGTCACCGGGTCCACCTCAGCCACGGGTCCAACCTAGCGGCGTGAAGAATGTGCGCATGGTCCCCGCCACCGACCGCCGCATCGACCTGAACGCCGACCTGGGTGAGTCGTTCGGCCGCTGGACCCTCGGCGACGACGCGGCCCTGCTGCCGCTGATCTCCAGCGCCAACGTCGCCTGCGGCTTCCACGCGGGCGACCCGCTCACGCTGCGTCGCAGCTGCGAGGGTGCCGTGGCGAACGGCGTCACGATCGGGGCCCAGGTCAGCTATCCCGACCTGATGGGCTTCGGCCGCCGTTTCCTCGACATCGCGGCGGACGACCTGACCGCCGGCGTGCTCTACCAGATCGGTGCCCTGGACGGGCTGGCCCGCGCGGCCGGCAGCCGGGTCCGCTACGTCAAGCCGCACGGCGCCCTCTACAACACCGCCGTCGAGGACGAGGGCCAGGCGGCCGCCGTGGTGGCGGCGGTCGTCGCGTACGACCCCGACCTGCCGCTGCTCGGGCTGCCCGGCTCCGCACTGCTGCGGATCGCCGCCGACCAGGGCCTCCGGGCCGTGCCCGAGTACTTCATCGACCGCAACTACACCCCCGACGGCCGGCTGGTCGACCGCCGCAGACCGGACGCCATGGTCACCGATGCCGACGAGGCGGCTGAACGCGCGGTGACCGCGGCCAGCGAGGGGCGGGCCGAGTCGATGTGCACCCACGGCGACACCCCCGGCGCCGTAGCGATGGCGACGACCGTCCGCGCCGCCCTGGTGTCGGCCGGCTTCCTGATCACCCCCTTCGTGGGCGCGCCGTGACCCGGCGGCTGCTCGACTACGGCGAGTCGGCCGTGCTGCTGGAATGCGCCGACCTGACGGAGGCGCTCAGCCTCGTCGGCCCGGTCGCCGGGCTCGAACGGGTGGTCGAGGTGGTGCCCGGCGCCCGGACGCTGCTGCTACGGCTGTCCGCGCCGCTCAGCGGGACCGACCGCGAGCGGCTGCTCACCCTCGGCGGCGAACCGCCGACCGCCGACGACACGCCTTCGCTGACCGTCGACGTCCACTACGACGGGGAGGACCTCGCCGAGGTGGCCAAGCTCACCGGGCTGAGCCCGGAGGAGGTGGTCGCCACCCACACCGGCCAGCTGTGGACCGTCGGCTTCTGTGGCTTCGCGCCCGGCTTCGGCTACCTGCAGGGTGAGCACGACCGGCTACGGGTGCCGCGCCGGTCCAGCCCCCGGACACGGGTGCCGGCCGGCGCGGTCGGCCTGGCCGACCGCTGGTCCGGCATCTATCCGCGCTCGGGGCCCGGTGGCTGGCAGCTGATCGGGCGGACCGACACCGCCCTGTGGGACCTCGACCGCGACCCGCCCGCCCTGCTGCAGCCCGGCGTCCGGTTGCAGTTCCGGGCGATCTGAGGTGGCTGGGCTGATGGTCGAGCAGGCCGGCCCGCTCGCCCTGCTGCAGGATCTCGGCCGGCCCGGCTACGCCCACCTCGGCGTCTCCCCGTCCGGCGCCGCCGACCGCGCAGCGCACCGGCTGGCCAACCGGCTGGTCGGCAACCCCGAGACGGCGGTGACGGTCGAGGTCACGATGGGCGGGCTGGTCGTTCGGGCCACCTCGGTCGCCTTCGTCGCGGTCACCGGTGCACCCACCTCGGTCACGGTCGGCGACCGGCCGACCTGCTCGCACGCCACCCTGGCCCTGCGTCCGGGCGACCGGCTAGGGATCGAGCCGCCGGCTGCGGGCCTCCGCAACTACCTGGCCGTCCGCGGCGGCATCCTCGCCCCGGCCACCCTGGGCAGCTGCGCCCGCGACGTGCTGTCGGGTCTCGGCCCCGAGCCGCTGCGTACCGGCGACGAGCTGCGGACCGCGATCCCCACCGAGCCGCTCCCCGACACCGACCTGGCGCCGCCCCGACCAGCAACGGACGTCCTGGAGCTGCGTCCTGGCCCCCGCCGCGACTGGTTCGACGAGACGGCCTGGACGACCCTGCTGGACGCCAGCTGGACCGTGAGCACCGACCTCGACCGGGTCGCCGCCCGGCTGGACGGCCCGACCCTGACCCGGCGGGTCACCGGCGAGCTGCCGTCCGAGGGTCTCGTCCGGGGCGCGGTCCAGGTGCCGGCGTCCGGTCAGCCACTGGTCTTCCTCGCCGACCATCCCGTCACCGGCGGTTATCCGGTGATCGCGGTGGTCACCGAAGCCTCCTGCGACCGGGCTGCTCAGCTGCGGCCGGGCGACCGGGTGCGCTTCCGGGGCTGACCGTCCACGACCACTAGACTCCCGCGGGTGCTGCGCCAGTGAGCGGCTCGAGTCAAGGAGGACACGTGGGGATTCGTAAGGTGCTCGTGGCGAACCGGGGTGAGATCGCCGTCCGGGTGATCCGCGCCGCGAAGGACGCGGGCCTGGGCAGCGTGGCGGTCTACGCCGACGCCGACCGGGACAGCCTCTTCGCCACCCTCGCCGACGAGGCCTACGCCCTCGGTGGCGCGACACCGGCCGAGACCTACCTGGATGTGGCCAAGCTCCTCGACGTCGCCGCCCGCAGCGGTGCCGACGCCGTGCACCCCGGCTACGGCTTCCTGGCCGAGAACGCCGGCTTTGCGGCTGCCGTCCTCGACGCCGGGCTGATCTGGATCGGACCGCCGCCGAGCGCCATCGAAGCCCTCGGGGACAAGGTGCAAGCCCGCCACATCGCCGAGCGGGTCGGCGCCCCGCTGGTCCCGGGCACGGCCGACCCGGTCGCGGACGCGTCTGAGGTCGTAGCGTTCGCCGAGGAGTTCGGGCTGCCGATCGCGATCAAGGCGGCCTTCGGCGGCGGTGGGCGTGGGCTCAAGGTCGCGCGCGAGCTGGCCGAGGTCCCTGAGCTGTTCGAGTCCGCGACCCGCGAGGCCGTCACGGCGTTCGGCCGGGGTGAGTGCTTCGTCGAGCGCTACCTCGACCAGCCTCGGCACGTCGAGACCCAGTGCCTGGCCGACACCCACGGCAACGTCGTGGTGGTCTCCACCCGCGACTGCTCCCTGCAGCGGCGGCACCAGAAGCTGGTCGAGGAGGCGCCCGCCCCGTTCCTGACCGACGGCCAGGTCGAGGAGCTGTACGCCGCGTCCAAGGCGATCCTGCGCGAGGCCGGCTACGTCGGCGCCGGGACGTGTGAGTTCCTGGTCGGCCAGGACGGGACGATCTCGTTCCTGGAGGTCAACACGCGGCTGCAGGTCGAGCACCCGGTGTCGGAAGAGGTCACCGGGCTCGACCTGGTGCGCGAGATGTTCCGGATCGCCGACGGCGAAGAGCTCGGCTACGACGACCCGGTGGTCCGGCGGCACTCGATCGAGTTCCGGATCAACGCCGAGGACGCGGGCCGCAACTTCATGCCGGCGCCGGGCACGCTGACGGCCTGGCGCGCGCCGTCCGGGCCGGGCGTACGGGTCGACGAAGGCTATCTCGCCGGGATGACCGTGCCGGGCTCTTTCGACTCACTCGTCGCCAAGATCATCGTCACCGGCGCCGACCGGACCCAGGCGCTGGCTCGCGCCCGCCGGGCCCTGAGCGAGCTCGTGGTCGAGGGCATGCCCACCGTGGTGCCGTTCCACCGCGCAGTCCTGGACGACCCGGCGTTCATCGCCGCCGACGGCGTCTTCGGGGTGCACACCCGCTGGATCGAGACCGAGTTCAGCGGCACCATCCCGCCGTACGCGGGTACGACCGGGACCACGGAGCCCGAGGAGCGCTCGACCGTCGTGGTGGAGGTGAACGGGCACCGGCTGCAGGTCGTGCTGCCCGCGGGGATCGGCGCGACCAACAAAGCGGCCAGCCCGGCCCGGGGGGCGCGTCCGGCCCGTCGTGGCGGCGGGGCGGCGGCCGCGGCGGCTCCCTCGGGCAACGCGCTCACCTCCCCGATGCAGGGCACGATCGTGAAGGTGGCCGTGGCTGAGGGCGACGTCGTCGCCGCCGGGGACCTGGTCGTCGTGCTCGAGGCGATGAAGATGGAGCAGCCGCTGACCGCGCACCGCGCCGGTACGGTCACCAACCTCACCGCCGAGGTGGGCGCCACCGTCACCAGCGGGTCCAGCCTCTGCGACATCGTTGACGAGTGAGGAGGATCGACACCTGGTCGGTCGCCCGCGGGTTCCCACGAGACTGGGGAGCCGGTGAGAAGTCGGTAAGAAGGGCCGGGTGAGCCCCCGACAACTCACTGCGCAGGGGGACTATGAAACTCATGGGTGAATTTCTGGTCCTGCTGCTGATCGTGTTGCTGGTCGGCGGCGGTGCGGCCGTCTACCGACGGCGGGCCATCGCCCAGCGGGAGGCGGTGCAGCGAGCCGAGCTCGAGTCTCAGCTGGCGACCTCCCGACGTGCGGCCGACGAAGACGTGACCAAATTCGGCGAGGAGCTGCAGCGGCTTGACGTCGACGTCGCCGGTCACCCGCTCGATGAACCCATGCAGCAGGACTACCAGCGTGCCCTCGACGCGTACGAGGACGCCAAGACCTCCCTCGACGCCGTCAAGAGGCCGGACGAGATCAAGCACGTCACCTCGATCCTCGAGGACGGCCGCTACGCGATCGCCTGCGTCAAGGCTCGCGTCGCTGGCCGCGCGTTGCCGGCCAAGCGTCCGCCGTGCTTCTTCAACCCCGCCCACGGACCCAGCTCGCAAGACGTGCAGTGGGCCCCCGAAGGCGGTCAGGAACGTTCCATCCCGGCCTGCCCGGCCGACGCCGAGCGGGTGCTCGCCGGGGCGGACCCGTACATCCGTACGGTCCAGGTCGGCGCTCAGCGCGTCCCCTACTGGGAGGGCGGTCCGGCGTACGCGCCCTGGGCCCAGGGCTACTACAGCCGGTGGAGCGGCAGCGACATGCTCTCGGGCATGCTGATCGGCAGCTTCCTCTTCGGCGGTATGGGCCCCGTCTTCGGCGGACTCGGCGAAGGTCTCGGCGGCATCGGCGAAGGCGTCGGCGACATGATGGGCGGAATCGGCGACGGCATCGGCGGTATCGGCGAAGGCATCGGCGACATGTTCGGCGGCATGTTCGACTGACCTGTCCTGCTCGCGCTCGGCCCCGGCCCCGGCCCCGGCCCGGCCTACCGGACTACCGGACTACCCCTGTCCCCCACTTCACAGGCTCAAGGGCGACCTCACAGCTGCGCGCGCACCTGTGAGGTCGCCCGCGACCCTGTGAAGTGACCGTCAGGCTGCGGCCAGGAGGTGGGCCGCGAGTCCGGTGAGCGTCTCGGAGCAACCCAGCTCGATCTTGAGCCTAGCCAGGTCGTCGCCCCGGGTCTGACCGCGGTTGATAATCACCGTCGGACGGCCGCGCTTGGTCTGGTAACGGACGAAGCGCAGGCCGGACATCACCGTCAGGGACGAGCCCAGCACCACCAGCACCTCGGCCCGGTCGACCAGCGCGTAGGCCTGCGCGACCCGCGGCTTGGGTACCGACTCGCCGAAGAAGACCACGTCCGGCTTGAGCCGGCCGCCGCAGACCTCGCAGTCGGCCAGGACGAAGTCGTGCCAGTCCTCCACCACGGCGTCGCCGTCGGGCCTGAGCTCTGCGTGCTCCAGGGTCGGCGCCTCGGTCAGCCCAGGGTTGAGGACGGCGAGCCGTTGCTGCAGGTCGAGCCGGGGACTGACCCGGCCGCAGTCGAGGCAGATCACGTCGGCGATCCGGCCGTGCAGGTCGATCACGGTCCGGCTGCCGGCGGCGGCGTGCAGCCCGTCCACGTTCTGCGTCAGGACGCCCTGCAGGCCGGCCGCCTCGAGCTGCACGAGCGCGCGGTGACCGGCGTTCGGAGCCGCCTGGCCGATCTGCCGCCAGCCGAGGTAGGACCGGGCCCAGTAGCGCTGCCGCGACGCGTGCGAGCCGACGAACTCCCCGTACTGCATCGGCGTCGCGCGGACTGACGTCGGTCCGCGGTAGTCCGGGATGCCCGAGTCGGTGGACAGGCCGGCGCCGGTCAGCGCCACCCACGGCCGGCCGGCCAGCAGCGCAGCGACCGCATCGACGTCGAGAGCCAACTCAACCGGCGATCGAACGGGTGCCGTGCAGCCGCCGCGCCGCCTCGGCGATCGAGCCGGTGAGCGAGGGATAGACGGTGAACGACTGCGAGACCTGGTCGACCGTCAGCCGCTGCTCGACGGCCATCGCGACCGGGTAGATCAGCTCGCTGGCGCGGGGCGCGACGACGACTCCCCCGACGACGATGCCGGTCACGCTACGGCAGAACAGCTTGACGAACCCGTCCCGGCTGCCCTGCATCTTGGCCCGCGGGTTGCCGCGCAGCGGCAGGGTCACCGACCGCGCGATCACCTCGCCCGAGTCGACCTGGGTCTGGGTGACCCCGACGGTGGCGATCTCGGGGGCGGTGAACACGTTCGAGGACACCGTCATCAGGTCCAGCGGCGCGACGGCGTCGCCAAGGGTGTGCCACATGGCGATCCGGCCCTGCATGGCCGCGACCGAGGCCAGCGGCAGCACGCCGGTGCAGTCGCCGGCGGCGTAGACCCCGCGGGCCGAGGTCCGCGACACCCGGTCGATGGTGACGAAGCCGGCCTGGTCGACCGCCACTCCGGACTCGGCCAGACCCATGTCAGCGGTGTTGGGGATCGAGCCGACCGCCATCAGGCAGTGCGAGCCGGTGACGACGCGCCCGTCGGCCAAGGTGACGACCACCGAGTCGCCGTCCCGGACCACCGACGCCGCCCGCGACATCGACAGCACGGTCATGCCGCGGCGGGAGAAGACGTCCTCGAGCACCTGCGCGGCGTCGGCGTCCTCGCCGGGCAGTACCCGCTCGCGGGAGGAGATCAGCACCACGTCGCAGCCCAGGGCGTCGTACGCGCTGGCGAACTCGGCCCCGGTGACGCCCGAGCCGACCACGATCAGCCGCTCCGGCAGCTCGGTGAGGTCGTAGAGCTGGGTCCAGGTCAGGATCCGCTCGCCGTCGGGCTTCGCGGTCGGGAGCTGGCGGGGTGAGGCACCCGTCGCGATCAGCACCATGTCGGCGTCGAAGGTCCGTTCCCCGGCCGCGGTCTCGGCGACCACCGTGTCGGGCCCGGCCAGCCGGCCGCGACCGATGACGAGATCGACGTTCTCGCGCTGGATCCGCTCGCAGATGTCCTCGGACTGCTTCTTGGCCAGCGCCAGCACCCGCGCGTTGACCGCCCCCAGGTCGATGCTGACCACTGCGTCGGCCTGTCCGGTCTCGGCGGCCCCGAAACGCAGCCCCAGCTCGGCGGACTCCCGGACCTCGGTCATCACCTCGGCGGTCGCGATCAGGGTCTTCGACGGGACGCAGTCGGTCAGCACCGCCGAGCCGCCGAGCCCGTCGGTGTCGATCAGCGTCACCTGACCGCCGAGCTGGCTGGCGACCAGGGCCGCCTCATACCCACCCGGTCCACCGCCGACGATCACTACGCGAGTCACCGAAGCATTGTTCCACCTTGTCCCAGTAGCCTCGCTACTGTGCTGTACGCCGCCTACGGGAGCAACCTCGACCCTGCCCAGATGGCGGAGCGCTGTCCGCACTCACCGCTCCGCAGCACCGGGTGGCTCCAGGGCTGGCGGCTGACCTTCGGCGGTGAGGGCTGGGACGGTGCGCTGCCGACGCTCGTCGAGGACGCCACCGAGCACGTCTTCGTCGGTCTCTACGACGTCACCGAAGCCGACGAGGCCACCCTGGATGAGTGGGAGAGCGCCGACTCCGGCCTCTACGAGAAGGTGCGGATCCGGGTCGCGACCCTGGACGGCGAGCAGGGCGGCTGGGTCTACGTGCTGCGCGACTTCGAGGGGGGCACTCCCAGTGCCCGCACCTTGGGCATCCTCGCCGACGCTGCCGAGGCCGCCGGTGCCCCCGACGACTACCTGGTCGAGCTGCGCAGCCGTCCCTGTACGAGCGGCTGGTAGAAACCCGCCACGATGTTGCGACATCGCGCCGCGAGTACGCGGCACCATGTCGCAACGTCTTTGGCCAGGGTAGCGACCACGGGAGGCGCGCCACCTATGCTGCCGCCATGGCTGATGACCCGTACGCCCTGGCCCGCGAAGCCGCCGCCGAGCTGCTGCGGCGGTTCGACCTCGAGTCGATCGAGCTCGCCTTCGTGCTCGGGTCGGGCTGGTCGGCCGCGGCGGACGACCTCGGTGAGGTGCTCGGCTCCTGTCCCCTCGCCGACCTGCCGGGCTTTGCGGCGCCGACGGTGGTCGGCCACGGCGGCGAGCTGCGGATCGTCCGGACGGCTGCCGGCAAGACGGCGGCGCTGTTCACCGGCCGTACCCACTACTACGAGGGACGTGGCGTCGCCCAGGTCGTGCACGGCGTCCGGACCGCGGCGGCGGCCGGCGTCTCGACGCTGGTGCTGACCAACGGCTGCGGCGGACTGAACCCCGCCTGGCCGCCCGGCACCGCCGTCCTGATCCGCGACCACATCAACCTGACCGCTGCGACCCCGCTGGTGGGGCCGACCTTCATCGACATGACCGACGCGTACGCGCCCCGGCTGCGCGACCTCGCCCGCACGGTCGACCCCACCCTGCCCGAGGGCGTCTACGTGCAGTTCCACGGACCGAACTTCGAGACCCCGGCCGAAGTGCGGATGGCCGGCGTCCTCGGCGGCGACCTGGTGGGCATGTCCACCACCCTGGAGACGATCGCCGCCCGCGAGGCCGGTCTCGACGTCCTCGGCGTCTCGCTGGTGACCAACCAGGCGGCCGGCATCTCGCCCACGCCGCTGCACCACGAGGAGGTCCTGGAGGCCGGCCGCGAGGCGGGGCCGCGGCTGCGCGTCCTGCTCGGCGGACTCGCGGGCGTGCTCTGAGGTGAGCACGCCCCTGCCGCCGGAGCTGCAGCGCGCCGTCGCCGGCTGGATCGTCCAAGATCCTGACCCGGGGACGCGGCAGCGGACGGCAGAGCTGCTGTCCCGCGCCGCCGAGGACGACGCCGAGGCCCGGGCTGAGCTCACCGACGCGTTCGCGGGCCGGCTGCAGTTCGGGACGGCTGGGCTGCGCGGCGCGCTGGGACCCGGCCCGAACCGGATGAACCGGGTCCTCGTCGGCCAGGCGGCGGCCGGACTGGCCGCCTACCTGCTCGACGCGGGCGCGACCGGCCAACGGGTGCTGGTGGGCTACGACGCTCGCCACGGGTCGGCCGACTTCGCTCGGGACACCGCGGAGATCATGGCCGCCGCCGGCTTCGAGACCCTGCTCACCCCACGGCCGACCCCGACCCCGGTCGTCGCGTTCGGCATCGGCCACTTCGGCTGCGCGGCCGCGGTGGTCGTCACCGCCTCGCACAACCCGCCACAGGACAACGGCTACAAGGTCTACCTCGGCGACGGCTCCCAGATCGTGCCGCCGGCGGACGCGGAGATCGCCGCTCAGATCGAGCAGGTCAGCCGGCACCCGCTGGCCGACGTGCCGCGCAGCGACGGCTACCGGGTGCTCGGCGACGAGCTCGAGCACGCCTACCTCGAACGGCTCGCCTCGCTCGTCCCCGCCGCCGCCCCGCGCGAGCTGAGCTGGGTCTACACCCCGATGCACGGGGTCGGCGGTGCGCTGGTCGAGCAGGTGGTGACCGCGGCGGGGTTCCCTCCACCGGCGGTGGTGGCCGTCCAGGCGGAGCCCGACCCCGACTTCCCGACCATCCCGTTTCCCAACCCCGAGGAGCCGGGAGCGGTCGACCTGGCCCTGGCCGAGGCTCGAGAGCTCGGCGTCGACCTCGTGGTCGCCAACGACCCGGACGCCGACCGGTGCGCGGTCGCCGCCGTGGTGGACGGCGACTGGCGGATGCTGACCGGCGACGAGCTGGGCAGCCTGCTCGGCGACGACGCGTTGCGCCGCGGCGTCCAGGGGGTCTACGCCGCGTCGGTCGTCTCGAGCACGCTGCTCTCGCGGATCGCCGCCGCGTCCGGGCAGCCCTTCGTGGCCACCCTGACCGGGTTCAAGTGGATCGGCCGCGTGCCTGGTCTGGCGTTCGGCTACGAGGAGGCGATCGGCTACTGCGTCGACCCGCAGGCCGTCCCCGACAAGGACGGCATCTCGGCCTTGCTGCGGGTGCTGCAGCTCGCCGCGACGCTGAAGGCCGAGGGCCGGACGCTCGCCGACCGGCTGGAGGAGATCGCGCTGACCTACGGGGTGCACGAGACCAGCCAGCTGTCGTTCCGGGTGTCCGACCTGAGGATCATCAGCGACGCCATGGCCGCGCTCCGCGCAGCTCCGCCCCAGCAGCTGGCCGGGACTCCGGTCGACGTTGTTGATCTTGCTGACGGCCATGATCATCTTCCGCCCACGGACGCCGTGATGATCACCAGCGAGTTGATCAAGGTCGTGGTTCGCCCGTCCGGTACGGAACCCAAGCTCAAGTGCTACCTAGAAGTACGGCAGCCGCCAGCACCGGATGTGGCCGCGGCCCGCGAGGAAGCCCGCGCCACGGTTGCTGCCCTGCGAACAGAGATCAGCGACCTGCTCGGGCTGTGAGCGTGCCGTCGAGGCATCGCTCAGCCCGAGCGAACCGGGCATTATCGAGACCGACGAAGCCCGCTTGCCTCGCGGAAGCCACTAGCCCGCCGAAATGAACTTCGCAGAGCCCCTGACCTTGAGGACTCTGCTGGCCGCAGGCGACGACGAGCGCAGCGAGGGCTCGGCCGGCTACCCGAGAAAGGCCCGTCATGCCGTCGTGGAGCTCCTACAGGGCCCGCTCACCGAGAACCCCCAACGGGTAGCAAAGCGGCGGGAACTGGACGGGAAGCACAGCGGGCGCCGGGGGAAATACCGAGTCAGCTAGGCGATCGCCGCTGAACAGATGCCGGTGCAGGTGCTGAGGATCGAGCACCGACGCGACGTGTACCTCCGCTGACCGTCAGGCCTTCGGCGCCTGGTTGATCCGGACGGTGTTGCCCGACGGGTCCCGGAAGGCGCAGTCACGCGGGCCCCAGGGCTGGTCGATGGGCTCCTGCAGGACCTCGGCGCCGGAGGCGCGGACCTTCTCGAAGGTCGCGTCGAGGTCGTCGGAGCTGAAGACGAGCATCGGCAGCACACCCTTGGTGAGCAGCTCCTGCATCGCGTCGCCGTCGGCCTGCGAGCGGCCGGCGTGCGGCGCCGAGAGCACGATCCCGAGGCCACCCTGGTCGTCGGTGCCGAGGGTGACCCAGCGGTGGCCGCCCGAGCCGACGTCGTTGGTGACGTGCAGGCCGAGGGCGCCGGCGTAGAAGGTGATCGACTCGTCGACGTCGTTGACGGTGACGTTGCAGTACTGGAGGTTGATCGTCATGACCGCCACGCTAGGCCGCGGCCACGCCGTTGGCTTCTTCGTTCCTGCTCGGTCTGCGGGCCGGTCGGGTGCGGACCTTGGCGACGCAGGCGGGCATCGCCAAGACCCCGTCGTGCTGCCGTCGCCGGTAGGTGCTCGGGGACTCCCCGACGATCTCGGCGAAGCGTGAGCTGAACGACCCGAGCGAGGTAGAGCCGACGGCCATGCAGGCGTCCGTGACGCTCATCCCGGACCGCAGCAGGGCCATCGCCCGCTCGATCCTGCGGGTCATCAGATAGCTGTACGGCGTCTCGCCGTACGCCGCGCGGAACCGGCGCGAGAAGTGGGCCGGTGACATCAGCGCCCGGCGGGCCATGGTGGGGACGTCGAGCGGCAGGGCGTAGTCGCGGTCGATCAGGTCCCGGGCGCGCCGCAGGTCAGCCAGGCTGGCGAGCTCCTGCGGGGTCATGCCCGGACGTTAGCAGTTTGCCGTGACTCGTGGGCCTTCGGCGCCCTCGACCGGCTCAGGACGCCGTTAGTTGCGGTGAAAGCCGCCTGACGCACTAATATCTCTAGTATCAGACGGTTCTGTCTGGATTATTGGTCGAGTCTGGAGGTCCTGATGGCCGAGCGTACCCACGTCTCCCCTGCCGAGGTGCACGAGGTGCTGGGGCGCCACGTCCTGACCGACGCCATGCTGCTGGTGCTCGACCTGCGGCGCAGCCGGGGCTCGCGGCTCGTCGACGCCCGGGACGGCACCACCTACCTCGACCTGTACACCTTCTTTGCGTCCGCCCCGCTGGGGATCAACCCTCCGGGGCTGTCCGACGACCCGACCTTCCTGGCCGCGCTGGGCGAGATCGCGGCCAACAAGCCGGCTAACCCCGACATGTACTCCAGCGCGTACGCGGAGTTCGTGGCCACATTCGTGCGGGTGCTGGGCGACCCGGCCCTGCCGTACCTCTTCTTCGTCGAAGGTGGCGCGCTGGCGGTCGAGAACGCGCTCAAGGCCGCGTTCGACTGGAAGAGCCGGCACAACGAGGCGGCTGGTCGCAGTCCCGAGCTGGGCACCAAGATCCTGCACCTGACCCGCGCCTTCCACGGCCGCTCCGGCTACACGATGTCGCTGACCAACACCGAGCCGAACAAGACGGAGCGCTTCCCGCAGTTCGACTGGCCGCGGATCGACGTCCCGGCGGTCCGGTTCCCGCTGTCCGAGCACCTGGACGAGGTCGTCGCGGCTGAACAGCACGCGCTCGAGCAGGCGCGGCGGGCGTTCGCCACCCACCCGCACGACATCGCTGCCTTCATCGCCGAGCCCATCCAGGGCGAGGGCGGGGACAACCACATCCGTCCCGAGTTCTTCGCCGCTCTGCGCGACCTCGTGCACGCCAACGACGCGCTCTTCATCTTCGACGAGGTGCAGACCGGCGTCGGCACCACCGGCAGCCCGTGGGCCTACCAGCAGCTCGGCGTCCAGCCCGACCTCGTCGCGTTCTCCAAGAAGGCTCAGGTGGGCGGCGTGATGGCCGGCGGCCGGATGGACGAGGTGCCCGACCACGTCTTCCGCGTCTCGGGCCGGATCAACTCCACCTGGGGCGGCGGGCTGACCGACATGGTGCGCTCGCGCCGGCTGCTGGAGATCATCGAGGCCGACGGGCTGATCGAGACAGCCGGACCCAAGGGCGAGCGACTGCTGACCGGGCTGCGGGACGTCGGCGCCCAGCACCCGGAGCTCGACAACGTCCGCGGCCGCGGGCTCTTCGCCGCGTGCGACCTGCCGACGCCTGAGCTGCGGAACGCGGTGGTGGCCGACCTGTACGACGTCGAGCACGTGATCGTGCTGCCCTGCGGCGTCCGGTCGATCCGGTTCCGGCCGGCCCTGTCCATCACCGAGGAGGAGCTGGACGAGGCGGTGGCCGCGCTCACGCGTACGGTCGCTCGCCTCACCGGCAGCAACGCCGTCCCCACCCTGGGGGCCTGAGCCCCGCACCGCCGGCAACCCCCGGGCCGGCTTCGTCGGCGACCCGGCGGCAGGCCCTTGTCTATCACCCCGGCCTGGCCGTCCCCAACAGCCTCACCGGACGAAGGTGACGCCCTTCAAGGTCTGGGTGTAGGTCGACCAGGTCTTCTTGCTGTCCGGGGCGTAGATCCGGGTCTTGATGGTCTTGGTCTTCGTGTCCACCGTCATCAGCCGGGTCGGGTTGGTCCGCGGGTCGTGGAAGGTGGTCAGGAACGAGTAGATCTTGTTGCCCTGGACGCCGGTGTCGACGCGGGCTTTGCGCGCCTTGCCCGTGTGGCCGGAGAACACCATCTTGACGTTCGGATAGCGGCTGACCAGCTGCTGCCACAGGTACGCGGGGCTGCTGTCGCCGTACCCCTCGTCGGTGGTGCCGATCTTGCCGCCACTGGTCAGGTAGTAGTGGGTCGACACGATCACGTTGTAGTCGGGGTGGGAGGCGACGACCTGCCGCGCCCAGGCCACCACCGACGCCCGCGGGCAGAACTCCAGGCTGAGCACCATCCACTTGAGACCGCCGGCCCGGTAGAGGGTGTAGAGGTTGTCCACCTTGCCGGTCTCGAAGACCCCGCCGACGCCGCGGAAGTCGTCGGTGGTCAGGGTGGCGTTCATCGTCGCGGTCTCGCGGATCAGGGCGTGGCTGCGGCCGGGGTCGCGGGCGCCCCCGCCCGGCCCTGTGGCGAGGGTGTCGTGGTTGCCGACCGCCACCGTGTACGGCAGCCCGGCCTGCTGCAGCGGAGCCAGACCGCGGGCGGCGGAGGCCCACTGGGCGTGGTCGTCGGTGTCCCAGTTGACGAGGTCACCGGTCTGGAGCAGAAAGCTCATCTTCGGCTGCTTCAGCACCCAGCGGGAACGGTTGACCAGCCGCGGGTCGGCGGCGCGCAGCACCTCGAGCTGGGTGTCGGGCACCACGGCGAACGAGAACGCGGTGCTGCCGGTCGTCGCGATGGGCCGGGTGCTGAGCACCTCGGGCGGCGGGCTGACCGCGGTCGCTCGCGCGTAGAACTGGACCCCTTCGCTGGTCCAGCCGTCGCCGCTGAGCGCCGCAGCGGTCCCCGTGAGCGCGAACCGGTGCCGTCCGTCCTTGACGTAGCGCTCGACGCCGCTCAGGCAGGACGCAGGCGTCACCGAGGCGTAGAAGCTCGCGGTCTGGTCGGCGTAGCCGGCCGCCTCGAAGCGGGCGATCTCGTCGGGGCCGGTGGCGTACACGTAGTCGCCGGTCCGGACGGCGTACAGCCGTCGGACGGCGACCAGGCCGAGGTCGGCCGTCCGGGAGGCTCGGAAGACCGGGCCGAGGTCGGCGGTGAAGCCGTACTTCGCGGCGCCGGCGGCTTCGCGCGGCCAGACCGTCAGCAGGCCAGACCCGGTCGCGGGGTCGACCCGCTGGAGGACGGGCTCGGAGAGGTCTCCGCAGATGACCACGGCCGCGGCCGCCGGCGAGGGCCGCAGGTCCGGCGCCACGAACAGCGTGGCGGCCACGGTCAGGCTGACGAGCGCGCAGAGCGGACGGGAGAGGGAGAAGGGCACGCTCGGGAGCTCCAAACTGATGCGTTCCCGAGGTGCGTCAGCCTATCCGAGGGCTGGGTCCGACCGGCCGTCGTCACCACAACGTGACCGGCGGTCCGCCGCATAGGATCGCTCGAGCGCCGAGCGAGGAGAGGGACGCAGTGACGTGAACCGCACGATGGTGCTGCTGGCGGGCGCTTCGGGCAGCGGGAAGTCCCGGCTGGCCGCGGTTGCCGGCTGCCCGCGGCTGAACCTCGACGACTTCTACCGCGACGTCGACCACCCGGGCCTGCCGCGGACGCTCGGCACGGTGGACTGGGACCACCCGGGTTCGTGGGACCTTGAGGCGGCCGTCACCGTGGCTGCGACGCTCTGTCGGACGGGCGCAGCAGACGTCCCGGTGTACGACATCGCGGCCAGCCGGCGTACGGGCTGGCACCGGGTCGAGCTGGGCGAGCACCGCGTCTTCGTCGCCGAGGGCGTCTTCGCCCCCGAGCTGGTCGGATCGGTGACGGCGGCTGGGGTGCCGTTGACGGCCCTCTACCTGGACCGTTCCCGGACCACCAACCTGGTCCGCCGGTTCCTGCGGGACGTGGTCGAGCACCGCAAGCCGTTGCTCTTGCTGGTCCGGCGCGGCTGGGCCCTGTGGCGCGAGGAACCGCGGATCCGGGCCCGCGCCCTCGCGGCCGGCTGCCGACCGGTGACGATGGCGGCGGCGCTGGCTGAGCTGCGCGCCGCGGGGGCCGCCGAGCTCTACCGGTGACCTGAGGGGAACAATGAGCCAAGAATAGGCCAGAAGGCGCATAGATCGGAGCCTTTAGGAGAAAAAGCGCCCGGAAATCAACGCGGCAAATCTGGGGTCAGGTATTTGCTGAGCAAAGCCGTTTTCGCGTACTGTCGTCATCACTGATGCGGCGCTGACTGCTTGCAGCCGGCCCGGTTCGGTGAGCATCGAGCCCGTCCGTCGCCAAGGAGATAACGTCGACCATGCCACCTGAGGAGACCCGGCCAGACGGCGGCCCAGCTGCCCGCCTGGAACGACTCGTCGAGGCCAACCGGCTGATCATGGCCGAGCTCTCCCTCGACGGTGTCCTGCGCCGGGTGGTGGAGTCGGCTCGCGCGATCGTGAGCGCGCAGTACGCCGCGCTCGGCGTCGTGGGATACGACGGCGGGCTGGAGCAGTTCGTCCACTCCGGGATGGACAGAGAGACGGTGCTCGCCATCGGCGACCTGCCGAAGGGTCGGGGTCTGCTCGGTGCGGTGACCGACACGGGCTCGACCGTTCGGCTGGAGTCCGTGGCCGCGGACGGACGCAGCTCCGGCGTGCCCTTGGACCATCCCGCCCTGACCTCGTTCCTGGGCGTCCCGATCCGGACGGCCGCCGGCGTCTACGGCAACCTCTACCTCGCCAACCCCGTCGGGCGGCCGGCGTTCAGCACCGAGGACGAAAACCTCATCCGCTCGCTGGCGAGCACGGCGGGCACGGCGGTGACGAACGCCCAGAACTACACCGAGGCGCTGCAGCGGCACGAGTGGCTGCGGGTCTCCTCCGAGGTCAGCCAGCGCCTGATGGCCGAGGACGAGGACACGGCGTCGATGCTGGCCGGCCTCGCCCGTTCCGCCCAGCAGATCGCCCGGGCCGCGGGTGTCTTGATCACGCTGCCGGTCGTGCGTACGCCCCGGACCCTGGAGATCGTCGCGACCAGCGGGGAGGGGGTCGAGCAGTACCGCGGGATCCGCTTCGACGCCAGCGGCAGCCTCTCGTGGCAGGCCATGCAGCTGGGTGAGCCCCTGGTGGTGCAGGACGTCCACGCGTACCTGAAAGAAGCCCCCCACCTGCCCCTGCCGATGCCGATCAACCACGTCATGGTCGTGCCGCTGCTCGGTCGCGACACTGTCCGCGGGACCGTCACCGTCGGTCGGACCAAGGACTGGCCGTTCACCGAGAACGACAAGGAGCTCGCCCAGGCCTTCGCGGTCCAGGCCACGCTGACGCTGGAGATGGCGGACGCCCGGGCGGACCAGCAGCGGATCGCGATGCTCGAGGAACGCGCCCGGATGGCTCACAACCTGCACGACAACGTGGTGCAGCGGCTCTTCGCCGCCGGGCTGACCATCCAGGGGGCGTCCGGACTCTCGACGGACCCGGCCGTCCGTCAACAGCTCGCCACCGCCGTCGAGAACCTCGACGAGACGATCCGCACCCTCCGGACGTCCATCTTCGACATCGAGCCGTCGGTGGACGCGGTGCCTCCGCTCGCGGGTCGGATCCTCGCCGTCGTGGTGGAGATGACCGCCATGCTCGGATTCACCCCCGTCCTGGAGGTGACGGGGTCGGTCGAGCTGGTCACCGACCCCGAGCTGACCTCCGACGTCGAGGCGGCGTTGCGAGCCGCGCTGATCGAGGTGGCGCAGCACGCCAACGCCACGTCGGTCCGGGTCGACGTCGACGTCGACGGTCTGATGCTGACTCTCATCGTCACCGACAACGGCTCGACTCCGCTGGCTTCTCGACCCTCGCCGGGTCTCGACGAGCTGCAGCGACGGGCCGAGGAACGCTCCGGAGCGCTGGCGCTGAGCGATATCGGCGGCGGTGCGCAGCTGTTCTGGTCCGTCCCGCTCGCCTGAGACGGCCGTTCGTTCACCGGCGACGACCGCTCAGGTCAGAGGATCAGGTGGACGCGACCCAGGACTGGAACGAGGCCACGGCCGCAGGCGGACCGGAGACCTGGACGTGTGCGGCGGCTCGCCGGCCGGTGACGTAGAGGGCGAGCTCGACGGGCTCACCGGTGATCACCACCGGATCGTCCCCCTTCTTGACCGCTGCACTGGCTCCGCCGGGCACGGCCAGCACGACCGGGACGGGTGAGCGGCGGAACGTCAGCCGCCCCATCAGCGACAGCTGCTTCCAGACCGCCTTCAGCTGGGCGGGGGGCAGCGTCCGGGGCTCGGCCGCGACGACCCCGCCACGCCGGACGTCCTCGTGGTGCACGACGTACTCGACCAGGTTGATCTGCTCGGACGCCCAGCTCATCGGCGACCAGCGGGGCGGCCCGGCGACGAACCGGTCGACGAGCGCCGCGTACCCCTCTGGGGTGCTGGCGCCGTCGGCGAGCCGACCGAGGTTCTTCTCCTGGCCGGGCTTCGGCCGGCTGATCGCGTCGCCGATCGAGCCGACCGCGTCCTGCTCCCGCTGCACCAGGTGCGCGAGCAACCGCCGGGTCGACCAGCCCGTGCACAGCGTGCTGGCGTCGGCGTCAGCCCGTCTCAGCGTGTCGACCAGTGCCTTCTTCTCCGTGCTCGCCCATCCCATGCCTGGCAACCTACCCGGCCGGCCGGCTCAGCTGTCCGCGGCGGTGAGGACGGCGGTCCCGAAGAAGCGCCCGGGCCACAACTTGGCTGGACGCGGGGGCCCGAACAGACACGAGAGCATTCCTTCCGCAGCGCCGACGGGCCACCCAGCCGCTTCGCCAGCAGGTGAGGACCTCGGGAAATCCTCGCCGGGTCGCGCCTTGCTGTAACGGGACGGTAAGGGCCCGCAACGCGATCGACTCATCCATGTGGCTAGGGTCACAGGAAGTTTCGCGCTGCGGCCCCGACGGGTAGCTCCCCCGCCACGTCGACTCCTCGAGGAAGATGCCCATGACCCAGACAGACACACAGCCAAACTCGCTCAATGCTGAGCAGGTCGGCTACAAGCAGACCCTGAACAGTCGGCACGTGCAGATGATCGCCATCGGTGGCGCCATCGGTACCGGCCTCTTTCTCGGCTCAGCCTCCCGGCTGCACAACACCGGACCAGCCCTCGTCATCAGCTACGCCGTCGTGGGCGTCATCGCCTACTTCCTGATGCGTGCCCTGGGCGAGCTGGTGCTGCACCGCGCAACCTCCGGCGCCTTCGTCTCCTACATGCGCGAGTTCTTCGGCGAGAAGTGGGCGTTCGTCACCGGCTGGATCTACTGGCTCAACTGGGCCCTGACCGGCATCGCCGAGCTGTCGGCTGTCGGTCTCTACATCCAGTACTGGTGGCCGAACATGCCGACCTGGGCCACGGTGCTGATCGCCTTGGCCGTCGTGCTGTCGATCAACCTGCTCTCGGCTCGGGCGTTCGGGGAGTTCGAGTTCTGGGCCGCGATCCTCAAGGTCGGCGCCATCCTGATCTTCCTGGTCGTCGGTCTGGTCGTCGTCATCGGCGGCTTCGACATCGGTGGCCACAAGGCCGGCTTCCAGAACCTCTGGAGCAACCCGGGCGGCTTCTGGCCGCACACCGGTGACTTCAACTGGTACGGCCCGATCCTGGTGATGTCCGGCGTCGTGTTCGCGTACGCGGCCATCGAGATGGTCGGGGTCGCCGCCGGCGAGATGGCCGACGCGGAGAAGGAGGTGCCGAAGGCGGTCAACGCGGTGATCTTCCGGATCGCGGTGTTCTACATCGGCTCCATCCTGCTGCTGGTCTCGATGCTGCCGACCGACCAGTACACGGCCGGCACGAGCCCGTTCGTCACGGTCTTCGAGAAGCTCGGCCTCACCTGGATGAGCACCGTGATCCAGGCCATCTTGATCGTGGCCGCCATGTCCAGCCTCAACTCCGGCCTCTACTCCACCGGCCGGGTGCTACGCAGCCTCGGCATGTCCAAGCAGGCGCCGCAGTTCACCCTCAAGATGAGCAAGTCGGGTGTCCCGTGGGCCGGCATCGTAATGACGTCGGTGGTCTTCGTCCTAGGCTCCGTGCTGAACTTCCTCACCCCCGACGCGTTCGAGATCGCGGTCGAGGCGACGTCGGTGATGATCCTGTTCACGTGGGGGACGATCTTCGCCTGCCAGATCCGGCTGCGGCAGCTCACCGACCGGGGCGTGATCCCGAAGGGTGCGTTCCAGGCTCCGGGTTACCCGTACACCTCGCTGATCGGCCTGGTCTTCCTCGTCCTCGTCCTGATCGGACTGGCCATCTCGGGCTGGCAGGCCTCTCCGTACCTGTTGCACAAGACGAGCTTCCTCGTCGTCGTGTTCGGTATCCCCGTGCTCGCCGCGGTCCTGGCGCTCAGCTGGCGCGTGGTCAAGCCCAAGGTGGTCGAGAACACCGGGAACAAGATCGAGTCCCTCTGGACCCTTGACGGCCCCCGCTACAGCGACGTCACGCCGGACGACCTCGACCCCGCCGACGACGCCTCGATCGTCTGAGATCGACGGAACAGGAGAACGTAGATGCGCACCATCCAACGACGGATCGCGGCAGCAGCACTGGCCGCCGTCACCGCCATCACGCTCGCCGGCTGTGGGTCGGGCGGCGAGGTGGGGACGCCGGCCCCGCTTCCCGGGGCGTCGGGCGGCAGCCTGAAGATCGGCATCTCCTTCGACCAGCCCGGGCTGGGGCTGAAGACCGGGGACACGTACACGGGGTTCGACGTGGACACCGCGACCTACGTAGCCGCCGCCCTCGGGGTGTCGAAGGACAAGATCACCTGGGTCGAGGCCAACCCGGCCGACCGGGAGAAGCTGCTCGAGGACGGGTCAGCCGACCTGGTCTTCTCGACCTACTCGATCACCGAAGACCGCAAGCAGGAGGTGGACTTCGCGGGCCCGTACTTCGTCGCCCACCAGACGCTGCTGGTCCGTCGCAACGAGGAGGACATCTCCAGCCCGGAGACCCTCAACGGCCGAACGTTGTGCTCGGTGACCGGGACCACGTCGTCGGCCTACATCAAGGACAACTTCAAGGGCAAGATCACGCTGAAGGAGTATCCCAAGTTCTCCGACTGCGTCTCGGCGTTGGCCGCCAGCACGGTCGACGCGGTCACCACCGATGACGTCATCCTCGCCGGCTTCGCCGCCACGCCGCAGTACAAGGGCAAGCTCCGGCTGGTCGGCAAGGGCTTCACCGATGAGCGGTACGGTGTGGGCGTCAAGAAGGGCAACACCGACCTGGTCACCAAGGTCAACGAGGCTCTGAAGCAGTACATCACCGACGGGTCGTGGAAGAAGTCGCTGCAGAACAACGTAGGCCCGTCCGGGTACAGCATCCCGAGCCCGCCGACGCCCGGGACCGCCTGACCGGAGTCACGCCCCCCGTGCCGGAGGACCTCGCAGCCCTGCTCGCCGGCTACGCCCCCTTCGACTCCCTTGACCCGGGGTCGTTGCGGGCCGTAGCCGGCGAAGCCAGGATCGAGCACCTGTCGTCCGGCGAGCTGATCTACGACGCCTTCACCAAGGCCACCGCCGAGGTGTTCCTGGTGATCGCCGGCCGGGTGGAGCTCTGGAACCTGGCCGACGCGCTGAACGAGCCGGCCGACCAGGTGCTCGGTCCGGGGGGCGTCTTCGGCTTCTCGGCCATGCTGACCGAACGTCCGGTCGGTCCGCGGGCGGTCGCCACCAGCGAAGTGACCGTGGCCCGGATGCCGGGAGCGGTCGTCGAGCCCGCCTTCACCTCGCGACGCGGCGCTCGCTACCTGGCCGAACAGATGGCGACGGCCAGTCGGCAGGCCGCCGCCGGGGCGCCGGCCTTCAGCACGGTCGACGAGCTGATCCTTCGGCAGCCGGTCGTCGTCGCACCGGACGTCCCGGCTGAGGAGGTCGCCCGCCAGATGACGGCCGGCAGCTCTGGCTACGCCGCCGTGCACCAGCTGGACGGCTCCTACGGTCTGATCACCGACGCCCTGCTGCGCCGGCACATCCTGGCCGGTACCCAACCGCCCACCGTCGCCGCGGGACAGGTGATGGACCCGACCCCGCCGGTCATCGAGCTGGGCAGCTCCGCAGCCGAAGCCCTGATCATGATGCTGGACGCCGACGCCGAGTTCCTGCTCGTCACCGACCGCGCCGGCCAGCTGCGGGGTGTCGTGGCCCCCCGGGACTTCGCCGTCTCGCCGACCACCGCCGGGGTCGCGCTGCACGAGCAGCTGCGCCGGGCCACGACGCTCGACCAGCTGACGATGCGGACGCGACGGGTGCCGGCGATGCTCGCCGACCTCCTCTCCCGCGGTCTCGCGGCCGACAAGGTGATCGCGGTGCACTCCGCCATCCGCGACACCGTGATCCGGCGGGCCATCGCTCTCGTCTTCGCCGACCACCCCGAGCTGTCGGTCGATGCCTTCACCTGGCTGTCCCTGGGCAGCAACGGGCGACGCGAGGCGGTGCCGAGCTCCGACGTGGACTCCGCCGTGGCCTTCGTCGACGAGCTGTCCGAGGCCGAGGCGGACGCCTACCGCACCGTCTTCGGCGAGGTCGAGGCCGTGCTGACCGGGGCGGGCCTCAGCAGCGACGCCCACGGCGCTACGGCGAAACGCCGACTCTTCGCCCGGACGAACGCCGACTGGCGACGCGTCGCCGGGCAGTGGCTCGCCAACCCGGTGGAGAACCAGGGCGCCATCATGACGTCCCTCCTCGTCGACGGCCGACCGATCCACGGCGACCCCGGCCTGCCCGCCGCCGCCGCGGTGTTCAGCGACCTCCGCCGCCACCCCGGCACCATGCGGCTGCTGCTGCAGGAGTCGCTGTCCCGCCGGGCGCGGATGCCCCCCAGCCGCGGGCTGCTGACCCGGCGTACGGGCAGCTTCGACGTGAAGGACCACGCCTTGCTGCCGATCGTCAACCTCGCCCGCTGGGCCGCTCTCAGCGTCGGGTCTGCCGCGCTGCCGACCACGGAACGGCTGCAGGCCGCCGCCGGCTCCGCGATGCTGCCGCAGGACCAGGCGCTCACCCTGGTCGAGGTGTTCGAGGTGCTGCAGCGGCTGCGGCTGCGCTACCAGATCCGCCAGCACCAGCGCGGCGAGACCCCGACGGACCTGGTGCAGCTCGACCAGGTGAGCCCGATCGACCGCAGCGTCCTCGCCCAAGCCGTCCGCGAGGTCTCGGCGGTGCAGCGGCGGATGGACAACGTGTCGCAGTACGTGCCCGCAGAGGGCTGGGCGTTGCCCGACGCGGACGCGTCGTCGCACCAACCGTGACCTCGCCGCGCCGGGTGGCGGTGATCGGCGACGTCGCCGGCCACCTCGAGGAGCTGGTCGGCGAGCTGCGCCGGCTGGGTGCCGACCCGGAGACCGGGACGCTGCCGGCCGACCTCGTCGTCATCCAGGTCGGCGACCTCGTGCACCGCGGGCCCGAGTCGGCCGCCGTGGTCGCGCTGGTCGACCGCTACCTCACCGACGTCCCCGACCAGTGGCTGCAGCTGGTGGGCAACCACGAGGCCCAGTACCTGCGCGAGCCGGTCTTCACCTGGCCCGAACAGCTGCCTGAGGAGGCCGCCGACACGCTGCGACGCTGGTGGGACAGCGGTCAGCTGCGGGTGGCGGCTGCGGTGGTCACCCCGGAAGAGCGGTACCTGATCACCCACGCCGGCCTGACCGCCGGCTTCTGGCGATCGGTGCTCGGCGCCCCCGGTGACGTCCGGCAGGCCGTAGCGGCCCTGAACGCCCTGCCCAGCGGCCGCGGCGACGCCGTCTTCCGGGCCGGCGAGCTGCTCGGGCGCCGCCGGGACTCCGCTGCCGGTCCGCTCTGGGCGGTCGCTTCGAGCGAGCTGGTCCCGAGCTGGCAGGACAGCCTGCTGCCCTTCAGCCAGGTGCACGGACACACGTCGGTCTTCGACTGGTCCCACCGGCGGTTCGCGCCCGGCCCGCCGGTCACCGCCGCCCTGACCAACCTGGACGAGGAGGCCAAGCACGCCGTCGTCACCTTGCGCGGCGGCCGGATCATCGGCATCGACCCCGGCCACGAAGAGAGGCCCCGCCGCCCCTGGCGCTCCTGGGAGGTGTCCGTCACCTGACCCACCCCTTCTGCCGACTTGTCAGAACTGAGTTGTCCTAGGGGACAACTCAGTTCTGACAGGTCGGGTCAGGCGGGGTCGATGGGCGCCCAGGAGGGGCCGGTCCGGCCGAGCTCCTCGTCCAGCTTGGGGAACAGCGGGGTGGGCTTGACCAGGGGCGTTCCGGGGACCAGCGGTCGACTGGCCCAGTGGGCCTGCTCGGCGGCGTAGTCGCCCATGATCACCGGATAATCCGGTCCGCTTTGCTCGCTGACCTGGCGGATCTCCGGCTCGGCGGCCCAGACGCCCTCGCCACCCAGGGCCGCGTGCACCTTCTGCGCGGCGTGCGGCAGGAAGGGCGTCATCAGTGTATTGACGTCGCTGACCACCTGCAGGGCCGTGTGCAGCACGGTGTCGCGACGTTCCGGGTCGTCCTTGAGCTTCCACGGCTCGGCGTCGGAGAGGTACTTGTTCGCCGCCCCGGCCACCCGCATCGCCTCGCTGATCGCGGCCTTGAAGCGGTTCCGGCGCAGCAGGTCCCCCACCACATCGAAGGAGGCCTGCGAGGTCTGCAGCATCGTCGCGTCCAGGTCGGTCAACGCGCCGGGGGTGGGGATCGCCCCGACGTTCTTGTGGGCCATCGACACCGACCGGTTGACCAGGTTGCCCCACTCGTTGGCGAGCTCGAAGTTGGTCCGGCGGACGAACTCGTCCCAGGTGAAGTCGCTGTCGGTGGTCTCGGGCCCGGCGACGGCGATGAAGTAACGCAACGCATCCGGCCCGAAGTCGCGGAGGAAGTCCCCGACGTAGATCACCTTGTTGCGGCTGGTGGAGAACTTGGCGCCACTCATGGTCAGGTACTCACTCGACACGACCTCGTCCGGCAACCGCAGCTCGCCCATCGGGCCGACCTCGCCACCGTGGTCGCCCTGGCCGTTGTGACCGAGCAGCATGCCCGGCCAGATCACGGAGTGGAAGACGATGTTGTCCTTGCCCATGAAGTAGTAGCTGAGCGCCTCGGGGTCGCTCCACCACAGCTGCCACGCGTCCGGGTCACCGGTACGGCGGGCCCATTCGACCGAGGCGGACAGATAGCCGATCACCGCGTCGAACCAGACGTACAGCCGCTTCATCGGCTGGTCGCGCCAGCCGTCCAGCGGGACGGGGACGCCCCAGTCGAGGTCGCGGGTGATCGCCCGGGGGCGCAGGACGGCGAGCAGGTTCTGGCTGAACTTGAGCACGTTCGGTCGCCAGTCGCTGCGGTCGCCGAGCCAGCGCGACAGCGAGCCCGACAGCGCCGGCAGGTCGAGGAAGAAGTGCTCGGTCTCCTGGAAGAGCGGTGTCTCGCCGTTGATCCGCGACCTCGGGTTGATCAGGTCCACCGGGTCGAGCTGGTTGCCGCAGTTGTCGCACTGGTCGCCGCGGGCGGTGTCGTAGCCGCAGATCGGGCAGGTGCCCTCGATGTAGCGGTCGGGCAGCGTCCGGCCGGTGGACGGGCTGACCGCGCCCATCGCCGTCTGCGGCACCACGTAGCCGTTCTTGTACAGCCCGAGGAAGAGCTCCTGGGTCACCCTGTAGTGGTTCTGCGTCGTGGTCCGGGTGAAGAGGTCGTACGACAGCCCGAGCCCCTGCAGGTCCTCCACGATCACCCGGTTGTACTTGTCCGCCAGCTCGCGGGTGGTCATCCCCTCGCGCTCGGCCTGGACCGAGATCGGGGTGCCGTGCTCGTCGGTGCCCGAAACCATCAGCACGTCGTGCCCGCTCATCCGCATGTAGCGGGAGAAGACGTCGGACGGGACCCCGAATCCGGAGACGTGACCGATGTGGCGCGGGCCGTTGGCGTACGGCCAGGCCACGGCGGTCAGCACGCGTGAGCTCATGAGGAGAACCCTATGCCGCGGGAGTCCGAGTCCAGCTACGTTCTCAGTCGGGCCGGCTCTAGGCAGGCGCAGCTCGACACACCTCGGCTCAGCGCCCGCCGTCCAAGCGCTGGCGGCTCGCCCTTCAAGCCCTTAAAAGCTGCGACCTCTGTAGGACGAGTGTTTCACGCTCGGTGGCGACAAACCGGCTTTGTGTACCGCGCTGTGGACCTGAGTTGCGGATCCGAAAGGGATTGTCGCGCCATCGGCGGACGGCCCACCAGGTCGGTTCCTCGCGTGAAGCACTTATGTCACACCGGCGGGTGACAACGTGGCGGGCCTTCGCGAACTACTGTGAGTTGGAATCAAAACCGTCAAGGAGAGGGCACCATCATGGCCTGCGTCCAAGCTGGGCACCCGCGATGCGCGTGGTGCAACGAAGCAGTTGTGAACGGCTTCAAGGATCACCATTGTCAGTGGGGTGCCTGCAAATAGCCTACGGCATCACTCAACAGGTAACGACTCATGGATTCTTCCGCCGCCTTCGTCATCATCATCCTTGGGATTATCGCGCTGGCTGTCGTCGGCAGAGTCGCAGGGGCGATGCTGACCTCACCAAAGGTCGTGAAACTCGGCGGCGACGTCCCGAACCCGGATCGATGGCTTCCGGAGGCGGCAGCGAAGTCAGCGATAGGATTCTCGTCGGTCAGATGGGAATCCCGCGCCTACATCGTTGATGACGCAGACGGACAGCCGTACGAGCACATCGGCCTCATTAGTGGCGCCGGTGGCCGCTACCGCGTTGAGGTAAGGGCGCCGCATGTAGGGCCCAACGGATCGGTGACAGCAGCGACTGTGCACCTCACGGCCTTCGCCTATCGACGTTCTCCGGTCAGCCTTATCATTCTGGGCAAGTATCCGGACAACGTCGCCCTCGCGGCTCGGAACAGAATGATCCGCAAGGTCAAGGGTCATGCGCGCCGCGCGGCGAAGCAACGCACCCAGGGAAGGGGGTGAGGACATCTCGGTGAAGTCGTACCGCCGCGGCGCGGACGTCGAGCGCGGAAGTCACGCGGCTGCGCGTAGGCCGGCGTACTGTGCAGCGCAAGATCAGGACGGCCCACCATGGATGGGTAAACGATTTTCAATACACCGCTTTATCACTCCCTCATCACGAGGAGTTCACGTGCCCGACATCCCACCGCCCACCCACTCTGAGGTGCGGCGTGCTGAAGAGAATGCCAACGCCGGGCAGTATGCCGACGAGCAGGCAAAGCGTCGCAAAAAGGAGGAGGAGGAACGGCAGAAAGCATTGATCGTCGAATCGCGTCGCATCGCCTCCGAGACCAGACAGGGGCGCTAGCTGTTGCCCGTGCCGAAAGGGCAACTCGTCCGAGCGCTCCGGTGCCGCCTGAGTGCGACACCCGTGGCACCCATTCACTTCAACTCCTCAACACACCTGTTGGTCCGCGGCCGATGCCAGGGGTCTGCGGCACGAGTAGGTGACATCTGGCCTGGGTGCCGGAGATGTCGCTGAAGGGATGTTGACCACCCTCCGAAGGTCTGCTGCGCCGGGCCGCGACCCGTCTCGACCTGGCCCTGGACGACGGCTCCGACCCGGCGGTGACGGTGCGCTGGCTCGTCGAAAGTCACAGCCACCCCGTGCCGGCGGGCGGCCTCGGTAGTGGCCGCCAGCTCCTCGGTCATCACGTTGCGTGCCACCAGACCCTCCCGCAGCCGGTGGACCAGCAGCGTTGTGCCTCCCGTGACCGTGGTCTCCTCCAGAGGAGCAGCGTCCATGGTCATTGCCCGATGATGCCCGAGGTCCGGGCGGTCGTTGCGGCGGACCTGTCACCCGGCCGGGTGACATGCGGCACCGATGCCGTACGCACCGCGGCCGGTACCGACGACCACTAGCTGAGAAACTGTCACCCTCAGGGACGACAACCAGGTCGCTCACCCTCGTTGAACCACGACACCCGGAATGAGCAAGCGGACCGGACCTCGTCTGGCCAGTCGCCGTTCGGCCTGTCCACTGTTCAGGTAAACCGGATGCCCGCCCGTAGGACGTAGGAGCGGGACCTCATCGAGCCTAAGGACCCTCAACAGCACGGACTCGGTCGATCCCCGGGATTCGAGGCGGTCGTCACCGAGGGAGGGGTGACAGGCCACTGCTGACCCGTACCAGCAGCGACGTCGCCGTTGCTTCCCTGAAGACGCGGAACTGGCTACGGCGATCGGGTGCAGTGTCAGCCGTTCGTGGGACACTGCTCGGCATGGTTGGCACGACGAAGATCGCGCGCACGGGTCAGGACATCTCCGCGGCGTTACGTGAGCTGTCGCCCGAGGAAGCTCCGGAGTTCGAGCGGGAGTACCGCGAGGCCCTCGTCCGCGCCGCGGACACCCTGGACCTGACCGAGTCCGAGTCGGTGCTGACTCGCTGGTGGGGGATCGCCGCCCTCCGCGCGAACCCGCTCACCGAGGAAGAGGTCGACCTGGTCCGGAGGTTCCGCGCCGGTGAGGACGTCGGACGGCCCTTCACCACCGTTCGAGCGGCAGCCGAGTCGACCGCGCTCTAGGTGACCCGCTATGCCGTGGCTTGGGTCGACATCGCCGAGGACCAGTACCAGGCGCTGTCCGGCCAGCAGCAACGACTGATTGACGCCCGCGTCGCCCAGATGCTCGAGGACCCCGAAACCAACTCCTCCTATGATCGGCGTACGGATCAGTGGACCACGACCGACAGCGCCAGCGTCGGCCTGATCACCTTCGTCTTCCGCCCGGACCGGCCCCGCCTCGTCATCCTCCGACTCATCTACTGAGGCCTCACGTCACGGAAAACCTTGAAGCCGGCCCGTCGAGTCGGCGCGTGCAACATGAGCGCCCCCTCGTGGTCTCTAGAGATCGGCGGGAAGGTTGTCGAGGTGGATGGCGCCGATCCCTGCCTTGCGGGGCCGCTCGACAGCAAGCAGCAGCCAGTCGCAGGTCCTCATCGATTGCTCGGCTCAAGGCCTACGACGACTGTAAGCAGACCCTCAAGCTCAGCCGGCTGGCCTCCTGAGGCGCGTCCTCGGCCCCGCGCAGGAGTGTGGGGATCCTCCGCGAGGTTGACAAGATCATGCCGCCCGAGGGGCCTTCCCCGTGGCCCGGATCGACGAGCAGGCCATCGGCTGCTCGGGCTCGTCGCCACGCAGCGCCTCGTCGCGGAGCACGTCGCTCACCACGGCTAAGCCTTGAGCCGGGCGGCCAGCCGGTGCACCACGGCCATCCGTTCCTCCCGGGTGACCAGCAGCTCGGCAACGTCGGCGACCCAGCCGGGCAGCCGGATCTAGTCCGATCTAGTCACACCGAAGGTGAGATCCGCCTGAGATCAGTAGAGGTCGGGGCGCCGGTCGGTCATGGCGTCGTTGTACGGGCCGACCGACTTGTCCAGGGCCCGGTCGAGGTCGAGGTCGGCCAGCAGCAGCGCCTCGCCACCCGTGGCCGGTCCGGCTACGGCGTACCCCTCGACGTCGCAGATCACGCTGCCGCCGACCCACTCGACCCCACGCTCGGCGCCGCAGCGGTCGGTGACGAGCACGAAGACCCGGTTCACCGAAGCGGCCGCTTGGGCCTTGACCACCTCCGGCGGCCGCTCCCCCGGCGGCGGGGAGTTGCTGGGCCAGTTGGACGGAGCGACCACGAGCTGGGCGCCACGGAGCGCGACGTCGCGGACCATCTCCGGGAACTCCAGGTCGTAGCAGATCATCGCCGCCACCCGGCCGACGCTGGTCGTCAGCACCGGGGCGGGCGCGTCGCCGGCGGTGAAGACGTTCTTCTCGGTCCCCCACAGGTGGGTCTTGCGGTAGACGGCGAGCACCTCGCCGCGGTCGACGACCACCAGACTGTTGAACGGCCGCTCACCCTCCGAACGTTCGCAGAAGCCGCCGACCAGCACGATCTGGTGCCGGGCGGACAGGTCGGTGAGCAGCCGTACGGTCGGTCCGTCAACCGGCTCGGCCCGCTGCCACGCCTCGGCGAGATCGGCGAACACGTAGCCCGACGTCACCAGCTCGGGGACGACCACGAGCTGGGCCCCCGCGGCAACGGCAGCGTCCACGGCCGTCACCACCCGGGCCAGGTTGCCGTCCGGGTCGTCGATGTCGATCCGCAGCTGGCAAGCCGCGACGGTCACAGGGGTGGCGAGACTCATACCGGTCATCGTGCCCGCCTGCCCCGAGGCGCGCGCTCAGCCAGCTTTCTCGGCCCACCCAGTCCGAGCGTCGTCACCTCGGTGGAGGGGACAGTCACGTCGGTCATGAGCGGTCCCTTTCGGGCACGTCAGTAGATGTTGGTGCTGTCGTAGGGAGTGTCGCCGCGCTGGACAGCGATCTGGGTGCGGACGGCGATCTCGTCGTAGAGCCGCACCTCGCGGACGATCCGACCGCCCTGGACCAGGAACTGCGAGATGCCCAGGATCTCCACCGGCGTTCCGGTCAGCGGGCCGAAGTCGGCCACACCGTTGTAGCGGCCCTTGAAGACCCAGGTGACAGCGATCCGGAGGCCGGCGTAGCGGGGGTCGTCGTTCGTCGCCAGGTCCCGGACCTCGAACCGACCGGTGGGGAACGGCCGCAGCAGCTGCAGCAGGGCCCGTCGGTAGTTCTCCGGCCGGAGGAAGGTGCGATAGCCGATGGTGTGCAGCGTCAGGTCGCGAGCGAAGTAGCGCTCGACCGCGTTCAGGTCGCGGCCGTTCCACACCTGGTCGATCATCTCCAGCACCATCGCGGTCTCGGCGCGGAAGTCATCAGGTCTGGGCCCGGAGTCGCCGACGGCCAGCACGTCGGTCGGCGGCGCCTCGGTCATGCTGCCCGAGTAGCCGAGATAGCCCTTCTCGCGCGCCACGGCGTCGGGGTCCTCGCCCACCTGCAGGGCGATGGCGAGGGAGTCCCGCACCACCCACTCCTCCACCATCCGACCCCGCCGGTACAGGCAGTTGGCGATGGTGCGGTGGATGAACCCGACGGCTGGGTCGGCTGAGAGGACCAGGTGCGAGCTGAGGAACGCGTCGTCGCCGCGGGCTTCCCAGATCACGTCCTCGGCCTGGCCGACCCGATCCGGGGTCGTCGCGACGCGCATCAGGGTGCCAGCCACGACCTCGTCCACCCCGACCGAGGTGCCGTACGCGCCGTGGACGATCGAGTCCGGCTCGTAGTTCTCCCAGATGTGACCGATGGACCGGTTCACCCAGATCAGGTCGGTCACCTCACGGATGAAGTCGTCCGGGTCGGCGTACGGCTCGAACGCCACGGGGTCGAGCGGCATCGGGTCTCCTCCAGGTCGACGGTACCGATGAGGTCGAGTGTATGCGTATGCACTTATCTGGCTCAAGGGGGGTTGGGCAGGCTTCACACGGCGTGGCCGTCGAGGGTGCCCCGCCGCCCCATTCGGCTCGGGAACGACTCGTGCCGGTAGGACTCGCGCCGCCCCCTCGATCCGCTCCACCAGAAGCTGGCCGCCCGCCGCGCCATCGCGTCCAGGTCGAAAGCCACCGTGACCGACTCGGAGGTGCGGTTGACAGAGACGAACGGCACTCCCGGTCGCAGCCGGACTGGTCGTACCGACTCGACGGTCGTGGCGACGTCGTGGTTGGTCATCAGCAGTGGTCCCCCTCGCGTCGGTGTCTGCAGCCGATCGAGGCGTGCGCGGGCCCTGACCGTCCCGCCGCCGTCGGTCTTGAAGAAGTCATACGTATGTAGTCATCGGCCGCGACAGGTTGTCACGATGCCTACCTCGCTCGCGCCTGCCCGAGGACCCTGCCGCAGCAGCTGATAGACGGTGTCGACACGAAGATCGACTCGAGCGAGCACAGAGTCCAGCAACGGTTCAGCCCGCACACGTCTTCGGCTTCCAGCACGCGACGCCGGCGCCCCCTTGCTCAGGGCGGGTCGTGAGGATCAGGCCGCGGTCAGCCAGCGGCGGAGATGACCGCTGACCGCGGCGGGCTGCTCGAAGGGTGACAGGTGGGCGCACTCCTCGACCACCGCCAGCTCGGCGCCGGGCACCAGGCGGGCGATCTCCTGATGGCGTTCGAGCGGGCAGAGCCGGTCGTCCCGGGCGGCCAGCACCAGGGTCGGCACCCGCACCTGAGCCAATCCGGGACGTTCGTCCACCCGGGTGTCCTGCAACCGTAGCTGTGCGTCGTAGGTCGCCGAGCCGAGCTCTTCGGCCATGGCCAGCGTGCGCGTCACCAGGTCCGGGCGGTCTCCCAGCAGCACGGGCAGCAACGTCGCCTGCAGCTCCCATGCGGAACCGGACCCCAACCGCTCTCGCTGCTCAGCCCAGACCGCGCGCTGCGCCGGGGTCGGCGGGTACGGGTTGGTGGACAGCAGGGCCAGCCGGCTCACCCGTTCCGGCGCACGCCGGACGAGCGCCATCGCCACGATCGCACCGAGGGACAAACCCGCCAACGCAAACCTCTTCGGCAACAAGCCAAGGAGGCGGTCGACCTCGGCGTCCAGATCTGGCTCCTCGAGCACCGGCATCATCGACTCCACCTCGAGGTCCAGCAGCGACCAGAGATCGGGCGTGCACCCCATCCCCGGCAGCAGCACCAGCGGCTCGGCGACCGGCTCCGGAACGGGAGTCACCCCTGGACCGCGCCGGAGGCAAGCCCGGCCAACAGGTACTTCTGGGCGATGACGGCGACGCCGAGGGCGGGGAGGGTCCAGAGCCCCGTCGCCGACGACGCCTGTTGCCGCAGCGACAGGTTCTGACCGAGCGGGGTGAAGGTCGGGGTATCGGCGAAGGCGGGCGGGGGGGCGAGGCCGGGCGGGTTGGCCAAGGCTACGTCGGTCGGCTTGGTGCTCGACAGCGCCGCCCACAGGAACGGGAGCACCATCGGCACGCAGGTGATCCTCGGCAGGATCCCCCAGACCAGAGCCGCGCTCGGCCGGTGCACCCGTGGGCGAGGGCGGATGATGCGGTCGGCGACGCCCGGGGCAGTACGCGACGACCGACCGCTGGCCGCCGACAGCTCGCTCGTCACGCCCGGGCCCCCTTCACGGAGCTGGGTGTGGAGGGGCTGAGCAGGATCAGGATGAGGACGATCGTGAGCACGCTGACCGCGCTGCCCAGACCCAGGTACCGCGAGGACCCGTTGAAGGCGGCGCGATAGAGATGGACCTTCGACGGCTCGTTGCCGTTGGTCAGCAACGGTGGCGCCAGCGGTATCGGCGAGTCGAAGACGCGGACGACGGTCACCATCAGGACCGTGAGTCCCGGCACCCCGCGCCGGCTGCGGATGATGCTGAACAGGTGCCGTTGCCGGGGCGACGCGCCGTCGATCTGCGCGGCCTCGCGCATCTCCTCGAGCTCCGCCAGGTTCATCACCATGGCGGAGGGCAGCTGAACCCGACGACGTTCAGCGCGATGGACAGCCCGGAGCGAGCGGGAGATGCGCATCGAACCTCTCCTTCGACGTGTCGGACCCGGGGATGAACGGGCGGGCGGTCGTGCGGCTCGAGCGACTCCGCGCTGATCTGCTATACGTATGTCTCGGTGAGATGAGCCTCAGCCGGGACGGAGCTGCGGGATCTACTCGGAGGCGATCAGGTCGAGCCGCAGCTGGGCGCTGTCGCGGTGCCCCGGCATGCCCTCGAAGTCGGCGATGGTGACCACCGGACCGGCCTGGGCCGTGGTCGCCGCGCGGGTGGCTTTCTGGTACGTCAGCTGCTTGAGGTAGCCGGTGACCGACAACCCCGCGGTGTAGCGCGCGCCTCGGGCGGTCGGCAGCACGTGGTTGGTGCCGGACATGCCCTTGTCGGCGTAGGCGACCGTGCTCCACTCACCAAGGAAGAGCGAGCCGTAGTTGTGCAGGTTGTCGAGGTAGAAGTCGGGGTCGATCGCCAGGATCTCCAGGTGCTCGGGCGCCAGCAGGTCCATGATCTCGATGGCCGTCTTGGCCGAGTCGGCTACGTAGATGGAGCCCCAGTCGCGCCAGGCGGCACCGGCGATGTCGCGAGTGGCCAGGCCCTCGAGAAGACGGGCGATCTCGATCTCGACCGCCGCAGCCAGACTGGCCGAGGTGGTCACCAGGCAGGCCGGCGAGCTGGGCCCGTGCTCGGCCTGGGCGAGCAGGTCGGCGGCGACCATGGTGGCGGAAGCGGTCTCGTCGGCGATCACGGCGACCTCCGACGGTCCGGCGAGCACGTCGATGCCCACGAGCCCGTACAGCTGACGCTTGGCTTCGGCCACGTACGCGTTTCCGGCACCGACGATCATGTCGGCGGCCACACCGTCGAGCAGCCCGAACGCCATTGCGGCGAGCGCCTGGACCCCGCCGAGGGCGAAGATGCGTTCAGCACCAGAGGCCCGGGCGGCGTAGAGCACGGCTGGGTGCGCGGTGCCCTGGTGGGACGGCGGCGTGGCCGAGACGACGTTGGGCACGCCCGCCGCGCGGGCGACGCCGATCGTCATGAAGGCGCTGGCCAGCAGCGGGAAGCGACCCGCCGGCAAGTAGGCGCCGACGTTGCTGACCGGCACGTACTTCTGGCCGCAGACGACGCCGGGGATGACCTCGTCCTCGAAGTCGGTCAGGTGCGCACGCTGCAGGCTGGCGAAGCGGCGGGTGCGCTCAGCCCCGGCGTCGAGGGCGTCACGGAGGTCCTGGGGCAGTCCGGACGTGAGCGTCTCGACCTGGTCGGCGGGGATCTCGAAGTCGTCGCCACCGCTCCAGCCGTCGAGCTTCTCGGCGTAGCGGCGGACCGCAGGCAGACCCTGCTGCTCGATCTCGCTCAGCATCGTCGACACCTTCGCGATCACGGCCGGGTCCGACTGGGCGGCAACGTCTGGTCGGTCGGGCTCACGGACCACTGAGAAGGTGCCGGAAACCCGGTTCTTGTCGGCGAGCGTGAGATGCATACGTATAATGTAAGGAGTCCGGACCGGGTTGGCAAGCCTCACGTCCCTCCTCGGAGGGCGGTCATCTCCTGATGTTCGCGAGACGACAGCTAGCGCGACCTGCAGCTGACCCGACTTGTCAGACGTGAGTTGACCCAGAGGTCAACTCACGTCTGACAGCTCGGTATCCACAGGTATGGACGCGTCACGGCGCCATCCACAGATCTTCATTGGACCTCGCGGACGCCGACGACGACGCCCACAGTGGTGCCCATGCGTCGCACTCCCAAGCTCCCAGATGGGTTCCACCTCCTCGCATCGCGACAGGAGCGAGTGGTGACCAGGGCGCAGCTGCAGGCGCTCGGACTGAACCAGTTCGAGATCCGCGCTCAGCTCGCTGCCCGACGGTGGACCACGTGGGGTCGGCACGTGATCCTGCTGCACAACGCCGACCTGTCCCGCCGACAGCTGATGTGGGCGAGCACCCTCGACGTCGGAATGCCTGCGGCCCTCGTCAGCCACACTGCTCTTGAGTTGGCCGGCTTCCGCGACTTTGCGCGCGCTGCGGCGTTGGTGCACCTGATGGTGCCCAGGGGGGCCAAGGTGGTGCCCCATACCGGGCTCGTCGTGCACGAATCTCGCCGTGTCGATGCAGACTGGCACGTGGAACGCCAGGGCCTGCGGTGCACCAGCGTCGCGCGATCCACGCTCGACGCTGCGGCCTGGCAACCCTGGCCGCGCTTTGCTTGCGCCATCGCTGCAGCGGTCGTCCAACAACGCCTCTGTACTGCGCTGCAGTTGGAGGCAGAGATGCTGACTATCGGCCAGATCCGTCACAAGGCGTATCTGCGGGAGACCATCGTGGACATCGCCGGCGGCTCCGAGGCCATCAGCGAGCTGGACCTGATCCGAGTCTGCCGTCGTTACGGCTTGGCCGAGCCAGACCGGCAGGTGCGACGTAGGGACGCAACCGGAAGATGGCGCTACCTCGACGCCGAATGGGTGCTACCCAGCGGCGAAAAGGTCGTTCTCGAGATCGACGGGGCGCACCACTTCGAGGTCGAGCACTGGCAGGCCGACATGCGCAGGGAGCGGAGCCTTGTGGTTGACGGCTCCCGCGTGCTGAGGGCAACGTCGCTCGAGGTCCGACTCGAGCCCGCGTCCATGATGAGCGACCTCGCCCGCATCGGCGTACCCCGACTTGTCAGACGTCAGTTGACCCATGGGTCAACTGGTGTCTGACAACTCAGGTCCAGGCGGGCAGGATGACGTCGTTGATCAGGGCCTGGCGCTGGTCGAAGGGCAGGAAAGCGCTCTTGGCGGCGTTCAAGGTGATCCGGCGCAGGCCGGGGAGGTCGTAGCCGAAGTGCTCGACCAGGACGCCGTACTCGCCGGTCAGGGTGGTGCTGCTCATCAGCTGGTTGTCGCTGTTGACCGTCACCCGGAAGCCGAGCTCGTCCAGGACCCGGAACGGGTGCTCGGCCAGCGAGGCGACCGCGCCGGTCTGCACGTTCGAGGAGGGGCAGAGCTCGAGGGTGATCCGGGCGTCGCGGACGTACGCGGCCACCGGCCCGAGCACCACCTCGCCGTCGGCGTCGTGGCTGATGTCGCCGATGATCCGGACGCCGTGCCCGATCCGCCGGGTACCGCAGCCGAGCGCGCCCCGGATCGACTCGACCCCGGCGGCCTCGCCCGCGTGGATCGTGAACGGCAGCAGCTGCTCGCGCAACACGGCGAAGGCGTCGGCCCACTGCTCGGCGGGGAAGCCGTCCTCGGGGCCGGCGATGTCGAAGCCGGCGACGCCCTGATCGCGGTACGCCAGGGCCAGCTCGGCGATCCGGGTGCTCGGCGGCTCGTGCCGCATCGCGTCGAGCAGCTGGTGCACCACGATGGTCCGGCCCTGCTCGGCGGCAGCCGCGACGCCCTCGGCGATGCCGTCCCGGACGGCCTCCACCGCCTGCGCCTCGCTCAGCCCGCCCTCGGTAAGCCGCTCCGGCGCGTAGCGGGTCTCGCCGTAGACCACGCCGTCGGCGGCGAGGTCCTCGACGAACTCCCGCGCCACCCGGCGGATGTCCTGCGGGCGCTGCATGACCGCGACGGTGTGGTCGAACGTCTCCAGGTAGCGCACCAGCGAGCCGGAGTCGGCCGACTCGGCGAACCAGCGGCCGAGCGCGACCGGCGAGTCGGCGGGCAGCGGGTGCCCGATCTCGGCGGCGATCTCGAAGACGGTCGCCGGTCGGACCCCGCCGTCCAGGTGGTCGTGCAGCGAGACCTTCGGCAGCGAGCGCAGCAGGTCGAGGTCGAGCGTCATGGGAGTTCCTCTGGGTTCGGGGTGATCGGGGTTCAGCCGGGTGCGTGCGGGTGGCGCTCGACGGAGTCCAGCTCGGCGGCGCCGAAGGCCTGCGGCAGCACCTCGGTCATCGGCACCACCCCGCGGGGCGTGTCGACCAGCAGGTCGGGGCCGCCGTTCTCCCAGAGCAGCTGGCGGCAGCGGCCGCACGGCATCAGCGCGGCGCCAGTCTTGTCGACGCAGGCGAAGGCCACCAGCCGGCCGCCCCCGCTGGCGTGCAGGGCCGACACCAGCCCGCACTCGGCGCAGAGCGCTACCCCGTACGCGGCGTTCTCGACGTTGCAGCCGGTCACCACCCGCCCGTCGTCGACCAGCGCGGCGGCGCCGACCTGATAGTCGGAGTAGGGCGCGTACGCGAGGGCGGTCATCGCGCGGGCCTGCTCGCGGAGCCCCGCCCAGTCGACGTCCACCTACTTCTCGTACGGGATGCCGTCGGCGGCGGGCGGGCGGACCCGCCCGACCAGTCCAGCGACGGCGATGATGGTGGCCACGTACGGCAGGATCAGCAGGAACTGGCTGGGCATCGGCGTGCTGAGGGTCTGCAGCTGCGAGGCCATCTGGGTGACGAAGCCGAAGAACAGGCACATCAGGGTGGCCAGTACCGGACGCCAGCGGCCCATGATCACCGCGGCGAGGGCGATGAAGCCGTTGCCCACGGTGAACTCCTTCGAGAACGACCCGGTGGAGGCCAAGGTGAAGAACGACCCGCCGAGCCCGGCGAAGAGCCCGCCCGCCAGCACGGCCGACCACCGGATGGCCAGCACGTTGATGCCGATGGTGTCGACCGCTTCCGGGTGCTCACCGGTGGCGCGGACCCGGAGCCCCCAGGTGGTGCGGTAGAGCAACAGCCAGACCACCACCACCGAGATGGCCGCCAGGTAGGCCAGCACCGACTGCGAGAACAGCACGGCGCCGAAGAACGGGATCCGCTCCAGGCCGGGGATCGGTAACGCCTCCAGCACCGGGGCGGCGTTGTAGGTGTCGGAGGCGGGCTGCACCAGCTGGTCGAAGAGGAAGCCGGTGATGCCGACGGCGAGCAGGTTGAGCACGACGCCGAGCACGACCTGGTTGACCAGGTAGTTGATCGAGAACAGGGCCAGCAGTGCGGCCATGGCCAGCCCGGCGACCACGGCAGCGACCATGGCGGCCGGCACCGAGTGGGTCAGGCTGCCGACGACCGCGGCAGCGAAGGCCGCGGCCAGGAACTGGCCCTCGATCGAGACGTTGACCACCCCGGCCCGTTCGCAGAGCACGCCGCAGAGCGCCCCGAAGACCAGCGGCGTGGCCAGCGACAGCGTGCCGGCGAACTGGTTGCTGACCGGGAACGGCAGGTCGCGACCGGCGGCGGCCCAGGTGAGGAAGCCGACGATGACGGCGACCCCAGCCACGACCCCGGCCAGTGCCGGCAGCCGCCCCCGCATCCGGCCCGAGAGGAAGCCGGCTGCGGCCAGCAGGCAGACGACGGCGCAGACCGCGACGGTCCCCAGACCGGGCACCGACACGGTCGGCAGCTGCACCTCGTCGAACGCGTTGGACAGGGCGAACCGGGCCGCCCCGGACGTGGAGGCCAGGCTGACCAGCAGCAGGACGCCGACCACCCCGATCAGCGCACCGGTGGACAGCCGCTGCCGGCGCTTCTCGCGGGACTCGACCCGGCCCGACTCCTCCGGTGCGGGCTCACCGGTGCCGGCGGTCGGGCGGACAGCCGTGCTCACGCCAGACCTCCCTCAGCCGCCGGACCGACGGGACGCAGCTTGCGCCCCCGCAGGAACGGCAGCAGCTTGGCGATCAGCGCGGGCGCGGCCACGAAGAGCACGATCAGCGCCTGCAGGGCGGTGGTCAGGGTGAGCGGGGTCTGGGCGACGCTCTGCATCGCGAGGCCGCCCGCGTGCAGCGCCCCGAAGAGCAGTCCGGCCAGCACGATGCCGAGCGGCTTGGAGCGGCCGAGCAGGGCAACGGTGATGGCGTCGAAACCGACCGAGCCGACGATCCCGGCTGACAGCGGCACCGGCACCCCGGAGGCGCTCGGTCCGAGCGCGGCCTGCACGCCGGCCAGTCCAGCCAGCGCGCCGGCGACCGACATGGTGATGATCGTGGTCCGGGCGACGCTCATTCCCGCGGTCGCGGCGGCGTGCGGGTTGGCTCCGACGGCGCGGATGGCGAAGCCGGTGGTGGAGCGGTCGAGCAGCCACCAGACCCCGACCGCGGCCAGCAACGCGACGAGGAAGCCGAGGTGCAGCTGGCCACCCTCGAGCCGCGGGAAGGTGGCGTTCCAGTCGACGACGGGCGAGATCGGGTCGGTCCGGCCGGGCCGCCGGAACGCCGCCGTGGTGAGCAGGTAGCCCAGCACGCCGGCGGCGACGTAGTTCATCATGATGGTCACGATCACCTCGTGCGCGCCGGCCCGGGCCTTGAGCCAGCCCACCACACCACCCCAGACGCCACCGCCGAGCAGGCCGCCGAGCAGGGCGACGAGCAGGTGCAGACCAGGCGGGAGGTGCCAGCTGAAGCCGATGTACGCGGCCACGATCGCGCCCAGGATCGCCTGGCCCTGAGCCCCGATGTTGAACAGGCCGGCGCGGAACGCGAGACCGACTCCGAGGCCGGCGCAGATCAGGGGCGCGGCCTGGGCCGTGGTCAGGGTGAGCGGGCCGTAGCCGCCGATGGCGCCCTTGACCAGCGCGGCGTACGCACCGCCGACCTTGTCCGCCGACGCGTTCAGCGCGTCGGACGGGCGGGCGAAGAAGTAGGTGAACGTTCGCCGCACCTCGGTGTCGGAGACGATCATCAGCACGGCCCCGACGGCGAAGGCGAGCACGAACGCGGCGAGCGTCGTGACGACCTCGGTCCAGGGGATCCGACTGGAGGGGCGTTGCGTCCCGGTGCTGCTCACCGCTGCTCCCCATACGTGGAAGATGCCGTCGTGGGCCTGTCGCCCGCCGGCGAAGCGGCTCCGGCCAGCGCCTCCTCGGTCGGCACCCCGGCCATCATCAGCCCGAGCACCTCGCGTGAGGTGTCCGGCGGGACGATGCCGACGATACGGCCGCGGTACATCACGGCCACCCGGTCGGCGAGCGCCGCCACCTCGTCCAGCTCGGTGGAGACGATCAGCACGGCCGTGCCGCGGTCGCGCTCGGTGACCAGCCGGCGGTGCAGGAACTCGATGGCGCCGACGTCGACGCCACGGGTCGGCTGGCTGGCGACCAGCACGGACAGCGGCCGGGAGAGCTCGCGGGCCAGCACCACCTTCTGCTGGTTGCCACCGGACAGCGACCCGACGGGCGAGTCCACCGACTGGGTCCGGATGTCGAACTCCGCGACCCGCTCCTCGGCGTTCTGCCTGATCCGGGGCAGGTCCAGCGCGATGCCCTTGGCGAACGGGGCCTCGTCGGCGTGGTTGAGCACGAGGTTCTCGGCGACGCTGAAGCTGCCGACGAAGCCGTCGGTCTGCCGGTCCTCGGGCACGAAGCCGACGCCCGCGCGGATCGTGTCGTGCGGTGAGCCCAGCGGCATCGGACGGCCGTCGAGCAGCACCCGGCCGGCGGTGACCGGGGCGGTGCCGAGCAGGGCCTCGGCCAGCTCGGTCTGCCCGTTGCCCTGGACGCCGGCGACGCAGACGATCTCGCCGCCCGCGACGGACAGGTCGAGCTCGCGTACGGCCAGCGCGCCGTTCGGGCTGGCGACGGAGACCCTTTCGAGCACCAGCCGGGGCTCGGCGCTGCGCCGCGCCGGCTCCTTCGCCACGACCAGGTTGACCGCACGACCGACCATCAGCTCGGCCAACGAGGTCTCGGAGTCGGTCGGTCGGGCGGTGCCGACGACCTGGCCGCGTCGGAGAACGGTGATCCGGTCGGCGATCGCCCGTACCTCGCGCAGCTTGTGGGTGATGAACACGATGGCCTTGCCCTCGTCGCGCAGCGACCGCATCACCGCGATCAGCTCGTCGATCTCCTGCGGGGTGAGGACGGCGGTCGGCTCGTCGAAGATCAGGTACTTCGCGTCGTTGGCGAGCGCCTTGAGGATCTCGACCCGCTGCTGGACTCCCACCGGCAGGTCCTCGACCAGGGCGTCCGGGTCGACGTCGAGGCGGTAGCGGGCCGACAGCTCGCGGACGGTACGCCGGGCGGCGCGCATGTTGAGCAGCCCGCCGCCGTCCCGGCCCAGGGCAAGGTTCTCGGCGACGGTGAAGACGTCGACGAGCATGAAGTGCTGGTGCACCATCCCGATCCCGGCGGCGATCGCCTCCTTGGGACTGCGGTAGGTCTGCGGCCGGCCGTCGACGCTGATCTCGCCCTCGTCGGGCTGCAGCAGCCCGTAGAGGACGTTCATCAGCGTGGACTTGCCCGCGCCGTTCTCCCCCAGCAGGCAGTGGATCTCCCCCGGCACGACGTCGAGGTCGATGCTGTCGTTCGCCACCAGGGACCCGAAGCGCTTGGTGATGCCCCGCAGGCGCAGGCCCGAAACGGCGTCGGTCACCGGGGGTCCTTCCGAATCGTCGTGGGCGGGCGGAAGACCGGGTAGACCTGAGCCGCGACTACCCGGCTCAGGTCTACCCGATATCAGCTGAGGAGGGGTCAGCTGAGGATCTCAGCTCAGGAGCTCGGCTGGGACTTGGACTCGATGGTGATCTTGCCCGAGATGATGTCGGCCTTGATCGTGTCGATCTCGGTCTTCAGCTCAGCCGGGACCTTGGAGTCGAAGTCGTGGTACGGCGCCAGGCCCGTTCCGTCGTTGTCCAGGGTGCCCACGAACGGGTCGTTGGAGAAGCTGTCGTCCTTGGCCGCCTTGATCACGTCGGCCACGGCCACGTCCATGCCCTTGTAGACGCTGGAGATGAGCTGCGGGCAGTAGGTCTCGGCGCTGACGCAGCCGTCGGTGTCCACCCAGATCGAGTTGACCTTGCCGCTGCTGGCCTTCGCCGACTGCAGTGCGCCGATACCGGCAGGACCGGCCACCGGAAAGATGATGTCGGCGCCCTGGCTGATCAGGTTCTGAGCGGTGCGCTGGCCACCCTTCTGGTCCTCGAAGTCACCGACGAACTGACCGTCCTGCTTGGCGGTGTCCCAGCCGAGCACCTGGACGTCCGCCCCCTTCTGCTTGTTGTAGTACTGCACGCCCTGGGCAAAGCCGTCCATGAAGACCGTCACCGTGGGAATCTTCAGGCCGCCAAAGGTTCCGACCTTCTTGGTCTGGGTGGTGCCAGCGGCAAGGTAGCCCGCGAGAAAGCTCGACTGAGCCGTGTTGAAGACCAGCGGCTTGATGTTCTTGACCTTGGCGTACGCCGGGTCGTTGTTGTCCACGATCGCGAACTTGACGTTGGGGTTGGCCTTCGCAGCAGCAAGGGTGGTGTCGCCCAGCTTGAAGCCGACGGTCACGATGATGTTGCACTTCGCATCGAGCATCGACTTGACGTTGTTCGCGTAGTCGGCGTCGTCCTTGGACTCCACCTCACCGGTCTGGATGCCGAGCTCGGACGCCGCGTCGGTCATGCCCTTGTACGAGGTCTGGTTGAACGACTTGTCGTCGAAGCCACCCGAGTCCGAGACCATGCAGGCCTTGAAGTCGGAGGTGGCGGCGCTGGCGCTGCCGCTGGTGCTGCCGCTCGGGGCGGCCGAGGGGCTCTCGGTGCCGGGTGCCTGGGCACAGCTGGCCAGGGTCAGCAGCAGCGCAGCGCTGAGCGCTGGGCCGACGAACAACGACTTCTTCACCGATAGCCTCCAAAGTAGGTTGTTGCCTTACAGGCATGCTGAGGCCACCGACTCGTGCGGCCTGCCGGCGAACCTCGCTTGGCACACACTAGCCGCCAAGGATGGGGGACTGACCCACTCCGCCCCGCGCTCGGATCTTTGTGTCGCACCGCCGTTCTGCCTCACTGGCTGTCAGCAGCTGCGCCACACTTACGAGCCGCGCCGACCTAGCGCCGCCACAGCGGATGTGGTCCACTTGGCGTCCGACACCGGAGAGTCCGAAGTCACAGTAAGAAACGGAGCTTCATGAACCGTCTCCTCTTCGCTCTCGCCACACCGCTGGCCACAGGAGTGATCATGGCCGGAACGCTCGGAGCCACTCCGGCCGAGGCTGCCACCAAGTGCGAGGGCGGGACGGGCTCCGGCCGGTGTATCACGGTCACTAAGGTGAAAAAGCACACCAAGGTCGTGGAATCGGTGCCCCTGGAAAACCGCTCCAGCAAGAAAGCCACGCTGTACTGCTCTTTCACCAAGACAATCTCACAGTCGATCACGGCCTCGCAGAGCGTGAGCGGGTCAGTCAAGATTAGTGTCTTCAAGGTCGTCGACCTGTCGACGTCTATCGAAGTTTCGAGGTCGCTCACCCAGACGGCGACCCAGGCCACGTCAGCGGGCGGCTCGGTGGAGCTTGACCCGCACGAGAGTGTCACGTGCCAGCGCACCTACGGCTACGTCAGCGCCAACGTCAAGCAGGTTGACTACACGAGCAAGAAGAGCGAGACGAAGAAGTACACCGTCAAGGTCCCCGTCTCCTTGGGAGTGCGGATCGTCGACTGATCCTGCTTCGACCAACACCTAGATCCCGGGCCGCTCCGCCGAGGAAGCCACGTCGGCGAGGACCTTCAGCCCGACCGGGATGCACGCCTCGTCGGCCACGAACCCCGGCTGGTGGATGTCGGGGCACGACGCCGCCCCGACCGGCCGGACGCCGAGCCGCGCGAGCGCACCCGGCACCTGCTGCAGCATCCAGGAGAAGTCCTCACCACCGAGCGACTGCTCCGTGGCGGTCACCCCGTGCGGACCGAGCATCTCCTCGGCGGCGCGGGTCAGCCGGCGGACGCCACGGACGTGGTTGACCGCGGGCGGTACGCCGTCCTGGACCTCCACCTCGACCTCGACCCCGAACGGGCGGACCACCTGGGCGACGAGCTCGGGCACGAGCTGCTTGGCCGCGGTCCAGCCGGGCACGTCGAGGGCGCGCAGGGTGCCCTCGATCTCTCCCGAGCTGGGGATGGCGTTGGCGACCGAGCCGGCCGAGATCCGGCCCCACATCAGCGACACCCCGCTGCGCGGGTCGACCCGGCGCGACAGCAGCAGCTGCATCTCGGTGGCCAGCGCGCCGAGCGCGCCGACGACGTCCTGGGTGAGGTGCGGCCGGGAGGTGTGGCCGCCGGTACCGGTCAAGGTGACCTTCACCTGGTCGACTGCGGAGGTGATGGGGCCGGACTTGAGCGCGATCCGGCCCACGTCGGTCCGCGGGTCGCAGTGCAGCGCGTAGACCTCCGTCAGGTCGCTCAGCACCCCACCCTCGATCGCGTCGACCGCTCCGCCGGGGTTGGTCTCCTCGGCCGGCTGGAAGATCAGCCGGACGCCACGGGTCAACAGCTCGGCGTCCCGGAGCCGGCTGAGGGTGAGCCCGACCCCGAGCAGGATGGCGGTGTGCACGTCGTGGCCGCACGCGTGCGCGACGCCGGCGTTGACGGAGGCGAAGTCGAGGCTGGTGCGCTCGGCGATCGGCAGCGCGTCAATATCGGCGCGCAGCCCGACCAGGCCGTCGGCGTAGTCAAAGCCCTTGGGTAGCACGTCGCACCACGCTCCGGTGCCGACCGGCAGCACCTTGGCCACCAGGCCGGCGCGCTCCAGGGTGTCCACGATCAGGTCGGTCGTCCGGTGCTCGCGGTGGCCGATCTCGGGATGGGCGTGGATGTCGCGGCGGAGCACCACGAGCCGGTCGTGGAACTCGTCGGCGGCCCGGTCGATCAGGGCGCGTCGGAGACCGTCGCTCGGGGTGGAAGACATCCGAGACAGTCTCGCACGGCACTGTGGGCGAGCCGGTGCGTTCGCGCGTTCGTTAACGCAACCTTCACGGCTCCGAAGCGAGTCGCTCGGTCCGGCAGGATGGCCCGGTGAGCGGTTGCCCCGGCTCGCCCTGAAAATCGACCCCGAAAGCCCGCAATCGGCATCCGAGCCGCGATTTAGGCGTTCTCGGGGTTGATTTCCAGGGCGGAGCATCCTAGAAGAACTCGGTCGGGTGGTAGACGCCCCAGACCTCCCGCAGCGCGTCGCAGACCTCGCCGACCGTGGCCCGCGCGGCGAGGGCTTCCTTCATCGGCCAGAGCACGTTGTCGCTGCCCCGCGCGGCCGCCTGCAGCCGGGCCAGGGCGCGGGCGACCGCCTCACCGTCGCGTTCGGCCCGCAGCCGGACAAGCCGGGCCGACTGCTCGGCCTCGATCGCCGGGTCGACCCGCAGCGGCTCGTACGGCTCCTCGGTGGCGGACGCAAAACGGTTCAGTCCCACGATCACCCGGTCGCCGGCGTCGATGGAGCGGGTGACCTCGTACGCCGAGCGTTCGATCTCGGACTTCTGGAAGCCCTCCTCGATCGCGGTCACCGCGCCGCCGAGCTCGGCCACGGCGTCCATCAGCCGGACGATCTCGGCCTCCAGGTCGTCGGTCAGCGACTCGACCACGAACGAGCCGGCGAAGGGGTCGACGGTCGCGGTCACGTCCGTCTCGTACGCGAGCACCTGCTGGGTCCGCAGCGCGAGCCGGGCGGCCTTGGCGCTGGGCAGGGCGAGCGCCTCGTCGTAGGAGTTGGTGTGCAGCGACTGCGTGCCGCCCAAGATGGCGGCGAGCGCCTGGACGGTGACCCGGACCAGGTTGACCTCGGGCTGCTGGGCGGTCAGCTGCACGCCGGCGGTCTGGGTGTGAAAGCGCAGCATCGCCGACTTGGGGTCCTGGGCGCCGTACGTGTCGCGGACCAGCCGGGCCCAGATCCGGCGGGCGGCCCGGAACTTGGCCACCTCCTCCAGCAGGGTCGTCCTGGCCACGAAAAAGAAGGAGAGCCGCGGCGCGACCTGGTCGACGGTCAGCCCGGCGGCCAGCGCCGCGTCGAGGTAGGCGATCCCGTCGGTGAGGGTGAATGCGACCTCCTGCGCGGGCGTCGCCCCGGCCTCGGCCATGTGGTAGCCCGAGATCGAGATGGTGTTCCACCGGGGCAGCTCGGTGGCGCAATAGGCGAAGGTGTCGCTGACCAGGCGTAACGACGGCGCGGGCGGATAGATGTAGGTCCCGCGGGCGATGTACTCCTTGAGCACGTCGTTCTGGATCGTGCCGGTCAGCGCCGTCGGATCGGCCCCCTGCTCCTCGGCCACCAGCTGGTAGAGCAGCAGCAGCACCGCGGCGGGGGCGTTGATGGTCATCGACGTCGACACCTCGGCCAACGGGATGTCGGCGAACAGCAGCCGCATGTCCTCGATCGAGTCGATCGCCACCCCGACCTTGCCCACCTCGCCGGCGGCCAGCGGCGCGTCGGAGTCCATCCCCATCTGGGTCGGCAGGTCGAACGCGACGCTCAGTCCCGTGGTGCCGTGGCTGATCAGCTCAAGGTAGCGCGCGTTCGACTCCCGCGCCGTGCCGAAGCCGGCGTACTGGCGCATCGTCCACGGCCGGGTCGTGTACATCGAGGCATAGATGCCGCGCGTGTACGGGAACCGCCCGGGCTCACCGAGCGCCGCCGCTGGGTCGAAGCCGGCCAGCGCCTCGGGGCCGTAGACGGGCTCGAACGGCGTCCCGGACTCGGTTGACCTCGCCATGGCGACCATCCTCCCCTGCCGTCGGTGAACCGGCTCAGCGGCGGGTGGCGCCGAGGACGACAGCTGACATCTCGAGCCGCAGGTCCGCCGGGCCGATCGCCATGGTCGCGATCCTGCCCACGGACAGCGCCGGCGGTGAGCCCTGGGCGAACGAGGTCGTCACATCGGGGCGCAGGGTGGAAGGGTGACCGAGTGCACATCGCCCTGACCCTGCTCGCGATCGTCGCCTCGGTGCTCGTGATCACCGCGGTCGCGGAGCGGATCCGGTTCTCCGCGCCGCTGCTGCTGATGCTCGTGGGGATCGGGGCCGGCTTCGTCCCGTTCATCCACGAACCCCGGCTGACGCCCGAGCTGGTGCTGGTCGGCTTCCTGCCGCCGCTGCTCTACGCGGCCGCCATCCGCTCGTCGGTGATCGAGTTCCGGGCCAACCTGGCCTCGATCGGCTTCCTCTCGGTGCTGCTCGTGGTCATCACCGCGCTCGGCATCGGGCTGATCACCTGGTTGGTGCTGCCCGTCAGCTTTCCGGTCGCCTTCGCCCTCGGCGCGGTGGTGGCGCCGCCCGACGCGGTGGCGGCGACCTCCATCGCCCGCCGGATCGGGCTGCCGCGCCGGGTGGTGACGCTGCTGGAGGGCGAGTCGCTGCTCAACGACGCGACCGCCATCACCTGTCTCCGGGTGGCGATCGCCGCCATCGGCGGTGCGTTCAGCGTCGGTGACGTCGCCATCAGCTTTGCGGTGGCCGCGATCGGTGGGGCGGCGGTCGGCGTCGCGGTGGCGTTTGTCGGGGGCCGGATCCGGCGCCGGGTGACCAACCCGGTCTTCGACACGGCGATCTCGCTGCTGGTGCCCTTCGTGGCCTACCTGCCCGCCGAGCAGCTCGGTTTCGGCGACGCGCACGGGTCGGGCGTGATCGCCGTGGTGACCGCCGGGCTGCTGCTGGGGCACAAGTCACCGGTCATCCAGAGCGGCCAGTCGCGGCTGGCTGAGCGGGTCAACTGGGCGACGATCCAGTTCCTGCTCGAGAACACCGTCTTTCTGCTGATCGGGCTGCAGGCGCACGGGCTGATCGTCGCGCTCCGCAGCGACGACACCCTCTCGGGGCTGCGGATCGGCCTGTTCTGCGCGGCGGTGCTGGCCGGGGTGATCGTGCTGCGCCTCGTCTTCGTGGCGCTGGCGCGCGTCGTTCTCTTCCGCCGGACCGACGACGCCGACTCCCCGCCCTGGGGCGAGTCGCTGGCCCTGGGCTGGGCGGGGCTGCGCGGCGTGGTCACCCTGGCCGCCGCGTTCTTGATCCCCGAAGGCGTCGAGCACCGCGACGTGCTGGTCTTCTCCGCGCTGGTGGTCACTGCCGGCACACTGCTCATCCAGGGGCTGACGCTGCCCGCGCTGGTCCGGGTGCTGCAGCTGCGCGGACCGGACGCGCGGTCGGACGCACTGCAGGCCGCCACCGTGCTGCAGACCGCCAGCAACGCCGGACTTGCCTCGCTCGACCAGTTGACCGGCCCTGACGACGCCCCCGAGACGGTCAAGCTGGTCCGGGACCGGATCGCCGGCCGGCCCGACGCGCTGTGGGAACAGCTCGGCGCCGGACGGGGCAATGACGAGACTCCGGCCGAGCAGTACCGGCGGCTCCGACTGGCCACCATGCGGGCCGAACGCAACGAGGTGCTCAAGATCCGGTCCAGCGGCACCGTGGACCACGACGTGATCGAGCAGGTACTGGCGGCGTTCGACATCGAGGAGTCGATGCTGACCATCGCCACCGAACGGGCCGACCGGCTCAGCAGCGACCAGAGCGTCGCCACCCCGATCGACCCGAGCGGCAGCTGCCGCCACCTCGAGGCAGCCCCCACGGACGTCACACCGCTCTCCCCCAGCTGTGAGGACTGCGTCCGCGAAGGCACCCGGCCGGTGCACCTGCGGCGCTGCCTCAGCTGCGGCAACGTCGGCTGCTGCGACTCCTCGGTCGGCCGGCACGCCGAGCGGCACCATCACCAGACCCACCACCCGGTGATGCGCAGCCACGAGCCCGGTGAGTCCTGGCGCTGGTGCTACGTCGATGAACGCCTGGGCTGAGCTTTCGCCGACTTGTCAGCGTCAGTGGTCGCCAGAGCAGCCACTCACGCTGACAAGTCGGGTTCAGATCCGGGGCTGGACCAGGCCGATCTTGCGGTAGACCTCGGCCACCGTGGCGCTGGCGACCGCGCGGGCGCGGTCGGCGCCGTCAGCGAGGATGGCCTGCAGCTCGGTCCGCTCCCCCATCAGCTCCAGCGTCCGCTCCCGGTACGGGGTCGCGAACGCGGTGACCGCGTCGGCGACGGCCCCCTTGAGGTCGCCGTAGCCGCGTCCGGCCAGCTCCTTGACGAGCACCTCGACGCTCGTGCCGGTGAGGGCGGAGAGGATGGTCAGCAGGTTCGCCACGCCCGGCTTGCGCTCCTCGTCGAACTCGATCTCGCGCTCGGAGTCGGTGACGGCGGACCTGATCTTCTTGATGTTGACCTTCGGCTCGTCGAGCAGCTCGACGATGCCGCTCGGGGAGGACGAGGTCTTGCTCATCTTCGCGCTCGGGTCGGCCAGGTCGGCGATCCGACCGACCGAGGGCAGGATGTGCGGCTCGGGCACCACGAACGTCGTGCCGTGCCGGCCGTTGAAGCGAACGGCCAGGTCGCGGGTGAGCTCGAGGTGCTGGCGCTGGTCCTCCCCGACCGGGACCCGGTCGGCCTGGTAGAGCAGGATGTCGGCCGCCATCAGCACGGGATAGGTGAACAGGCCGACGTTGGTGGCGTCGGCGCCGAAGCGGGCCGACTTGTCCTTGAACTGGGTCATCCGGGACGCCTGGCCAAAGCCGGTCATCGTCGCCAGCACCCACATCAGCTGGGTGTGCTCGGGTACGTGGGACTGCAGGAAGACCGTCGAACGCTGCGGGTCGACGCCGGCGGCCAGCATCTGGGCGGCACTGCGCAGGCTGCGGTCGACCCGTACCGCCGGCTCGGCCTCGACGGTCAGCGCGTGCAGGTCGGCGACGCCGTAGAACGCGTCGTGGTCGTCCTGCAGCGGCACCCACTGGCGCAGCGCCCCGAGGAAGTTGCCGAGGTGCAACGAGTCGGCGGTGGGCTGGGCCAGGGAGAGGACCCGCGGCAGGCCGGCCCGGTCGGAGACAGACATGGCGACCATCCTGTCACGCGGCGGCGCCGGGTCCCCGCCGCTTGTGAACGGACACCACCCTCCTACACGGGCATCGGGTGCAGCTCGCCGCCGTCGACCCGGTGCACGACGAACGTGGCCGCCCGACGTCCGTCCAGCTCGGCGACCTTCATCTCGAGCGCCGTCATCTCGTCCTCGCCAGCGTCCACCCGCTGCACCTCGGCCTGGATCACCGCGCCGACCTGCGGCAGCTGGCCCAGCTGGGCCATGAAGTACCCGGCCACGGTGTCGTAGGGGCCCTCCGGCAGCTCAAAACCGGTCCGTTCGCCAAACTCGTCCAGGGTGAGCAAACCGTCGATGGTCAGGTCGCCGAGGACTCCCGGCGGCGGCTCCGTGGCCACCACGTCGTACTCGTCGGTGATGTCGCCGACCAGCTCCTCGACGAGGTCCTCCATGGTCACGATCCCGGCCGTGCCGCCGTACTCGTCGAGCACGATCGCGAGGTGGGAGGTCGTCCGCCGCATCTCGCTCAAGGCGCGCAGCACCCGGACCGTGTCCGGCATCGACAGCACCGGCCGGGTGACCTCCGAGATCGGGGTGGTGCGGGTGCTCACGTCGGGGTCGAGCAGGTCGCGGACGTGCACGAAGCCGAGGATGTCATCGGCCGACTCCCCCGTGACCGGATAACGCGAGTGGGGCGACTTGTGCAGCTCGCGGACGGCCCGGTGCGCCGGCATCGCGCCGGGCAGGAAGTCGACCTCGGTGCGGGGCACCATCACTTCACGCAGGCCCCGCTCGCCGGCGGCGAAGACGTCGTCCACGATCCGCCGTTCCTCATCGCCCAGGGTGCTCGAGCCCGAGACCATGGCCCGGATCTCCTCATCGCTCACCTCCTCGCGGCCGGCCTTCGGGTCACCGCCGAGAATGCGCACGACGACGTTGGTGGACGCGCCGAGGAACCAAATGACAGGCCGGGCACACCAGGCGATCCGGTCGACCAGGGGAGCCAGCAGCAGGGCCACGCTCTCGGCCCGCTGCAGCGCCAGCCGTTTGGCGGCGAGCTCGCCGAGCACGATCGAGGCGTAGGAGATCACGACGGTGATCAGCACCAGCGCGATCGTGTCTGCCGCCGTGGGCACCAGACCCAGCCGCTGCAGCACCGGTGAGAGGTCGTCGGCCAGCGTTGCGGCCCCGAAGGCCGCCGAGAGGAAGCCCGACAGGGTCACCCCGACCTGGACGGCACTGAGAAACCGGTTGGGGTTGGCCGTGAGCCGGGCGATGGTCTGACCACGCTTGCCGCGGTGGGAGAGCTGACGGATCTGGCTGTCGCGCAGCGAGACCAACGACATCTCAGCGGCCGCGAAGACGCCGCCGACCATGATGAAGACGAGGATCAGGACGACGTTGAGGATGACGCCGTTCACGCCAGCCCTCCGTCCGCTCCGGGGTTCGCGGGCGACGGGTCGGCGTACGTGGGGGAAGGGACACCGAGGGAGCCCCGGCGTCTATGCACGGCGCAATCCTAAGTGGCGGCGGGGACGGGTGCCACTTGGTGGCCGAACTCGGTTGCCGGACGGCGGGAGCCCGCATTGGATGAGGCCATGGCTGCCGACCCGGACCCCGCTCGCGATGCCCCTGAGGCCGTCGGCGCCGTCGGCCGGTTCCCCGAGGACGTACCTGTGCTGGTGGACGCGGCGGCCGGGGTGATCCTGCGGGCGCTGAGCCGCAGCGACCTGCCGCGGGTCGTCGAACAGTGCCGCGACCCGGAGATGATCCGCCGGACGACCGTCCCGACCCCGGAAGGCGGGTACGCGATGGCTGACGCCGAGCGGTTCCTCGCGGCGGTGGCCGACGGCTGGCGTAGTGGCGAACGGCTCAGCTGGGCCGTCGAGGACCAGACCAGCCCGGGCACGTTCTGCGGCTCCATCGCCCTGATCGACCGCGGTAGCGGGCTGGGCGAGGTGGGCTTCGGCCTGCACCCCGACGCTCGCGGGCGGCACCTGATGAGCCCGGCCGTCCGGCTGGTCCGCGACCACGCGTTCGACGTCCTCGGACTGACGGCGCTGCGCTGGCGGGCGGTGGTCGGCAACTGGGGTTCTCGTCGGGTCGCCGCGGCGGCGGGCTTCCGGTACGAGGGGACGGTCCGGCGGCTGCTGGACCACCGGGGCGAGTGGCACGACGGCTGGATCGCCACCTTGACCGCCGACGACCCGCGGACGGCGGTGCCGTGGCTCGACGTCCCCCGGCTGACCAGCGCCCGGCTGCGGCTGCGGCCGTTCGTCGAGACCGACGCGCCGCGGGTCGCCGAGGCGTGCGCCGACCCGCGGACCCAGCACTGGCTGGTCTCGCTGCCCCGCACCTACGGACTTCCCGAGGCCCTCGCGTACGTCGAGGCGACGCGGGAGGCGGCCGCTCGCGGCACGGGGATCCTCTGGTGCGTCGCGGACGCGACGGACGACCGGTGCGTCGGCTCGCTCGGGCTGGAAGGGTTGGGCGGCTACCACCGGCGGGCCGAGCTCGGCTACTGGAGCCACCCGGACGCGCGCGGCCGCGGTCTGACCACCGAAGCGGTCCGGATGGTGACGGAGTGGGCCGAGGGGGCCGGAGTGGTCGACTCGCTGATGATCCGCGCGGCTGCGGACAACCTGGCGTCTCGCCAGGTCGCGGAGGCGAACGGCTATCACGAGGCCGGCGTCCTGAGGCGGTCCGAGCCGTTGGCCGACGGCACGCTCGTCGACCTCGTCTCGTACGCGCGTCCCTGACGTCACCGGTGGTGGGCCCGGCAGTGCGATGATGCTCGGATGAGGCTGAGGGGATGACGCAGCGGGGCACGACGATGACGACGGGGGTCGGCCAGTGACGCTGCGGATCAGCGTCATCGGCACCAACTACCTGGGCGCCACCCACGCGGCCGGGATGGCGGAGTTCGGCCACCACGTGATCGGCGTCGACATCGACGACGACCGGGTCAAGATTCTCAACGCCGGCCAGTCCCACATCTACGAGGTGGGTCTGGAGCCGCTGCTCGAGCAGCACACGGCGTCCGGCCGGCTGCGCTTCACCACCGACTACACCGCGGTCGCCGACTGGGCCGACGTGCACTTCCTCGCCTTGGGCACGCCCTCCGGGCCGGACGGGGCCGCCGACCTCAGCCAGCTGCACGCCGCCGTGGACGCGCTCGGGCCGCTGCTCACCCGGCCGACGCTGGTGGTCGGCAAGTCGACCGTGCCGGTCGGGACGGCGGTCGCGCTGGAACAGCGGCTGCGCCGGCTCGCCCCGGCCGGCGACGGCGTCGAGATCGCCTGGAACCCGGAGTTCCTGCGCGAGGCGTCCGCGGTGGAGGACACGCTGCGTCCCGACCGGCTCGTCTTCGGCACCCACTCCGCGCCCGCGCTGCACCTCCTGGAGGAGGTGTACGCGATCCCGCTGACCGACCGCACCCCGGTGGTTCGCTGCGACCTGGCGACCGCGGAGCTGATCAAGGTCGCCGCGAACGCCTTCCTGGCCACCAAGATCAGCTTCATCAACGCCATGGCCCAGATGTGCCAGGCCGCCGGCGGTGACGTGACCCTGCTGGCGGACGCGATCGGTTACGACAAACGGATCGGCCGGGACTTTCTCAACGCCGGCCTCGGCTTCGGCGGCGGCTGCCTGCCCAAGGACATCGCCGCGCTGGCCGTCCGCGCCGACGAGCTGGGGGTCCACGTCCTCGGCAACCTGATCCACGCGGTCGAGGCGATCAACGACGGCCAGCGCGCCGAGGTCGCCGAGCTGGCGATCGCCCAGGCCGGCGGCGACGTGCACGGGCTCACCGTCGCCGTGCTGGGCGCGTCCTACAAGCCGGGGACCGACGACACCCGAAACTCCCCCGCGCTGACCGTCGCCGAGCTGTTGCACGCGCGCGGCGCTCAGGTCCGGGTCTTCGACCCCCAGGCCCGGCTGCCCACCCGCGACGGCTTCACCCAGGTCGCCAGCGTCGAGGAGGCCCTCCGCGACGCCGACATCACCCTGCACCTGACCGAGTGGCCGGAGTTCCGCCAGCTCGACCCGGTCGAGCTCGGCACCCTGGTCCGGCACAAGGTGATCATCGACGGCCGGCTCAAGCTGCACGTCCCCTCCTGGACCGACGCCGGCTGGAAGCTCGTCCAGATCGGCCGCGCCGCCACCCTCTAGCTCCGACTTGTCAGCGTCAGTGGCTGCCATAGCGACCACCTACGCTGACAAGTCGGATCTGTTGGACGCCGAGAGCCAGCAGGTCGGACGCAATCGGCCCCGGATCAAGCCTCAGCTCCAGGTTGGTGGCACGGAGGACCTTGCGACCGGACACCACGACGGACCGTTCGCGTCGCATGTCGGCCTGCCACTGGCTCACGTCGAGGTGGTGACGCCCATCCACCTCGAGCACCACGATGCCGCCGTCGGGCAGGTCCCACTCGCAGTCCAGGTACCGGGGACGGCCAGTGGAGTCGTAGCGCAGGACCTGCCGTCGAGGCGGTACCAGCCCGAATCGTCGACACATCCGGGCCACGTCGAGCTCGCCCGAAGCTCCCGCACCCGCCGCGATGTCCTCGAGAGCCAGCCGTAGGTAAGCCTTGTGCCTGATCCGGCCTACGCGGGCCATCTCCTCCTGCAGCTGGGTGACCGTGCACAGTCGTTGCTGGACGACCGAGGCGGCAAGGGCGCAGGCGAAACGCGGGAAAGGCTGCCAAGCGGCCGCATCGAGGGTTGACTGCGCGGTCGGCGTCCTGGGGAGTCCTTCGCGCCACGTCCACCCTGCGGGATCGACTCGCCGCGACTCGTGAACCTGGACTCCCGGCAGCGGCGCCGACCGAGCGCCGCGGGGGATCACCACATGGATCTGCGGCCTCCCGGGCAAAGCCGGCGTGCCCCGCAAGCTCCAGGGCGGTATGGCTCGCGAGTGCCGCCAGTGGCCCAGCGTCCAGCACCGCCAACCACATCAGCTGTTGCCGCGTCGGCAGCCCGTTGCTCATCAACACCGCGTGGTCGCCCCAGGTCGTCCACCGACCGGCCTCGACTTGGCTGCGCACGAAGCTCCGAGTCATCCGGTGGTGTTCCGACCAGTCACGCCGCAGCACCCGGTGACCCAGTGCAGCCCGCGCGAGCGCGGCAGAATCGTTCCCAAGATCGGTGGTCATGTCCAGATCCTGGGCATCCGGACCCCGAATTTGCGCCAAACGGAAGACCTGTGGACGGCCACTCCGACGCCCCAGACCTGTGGATACCGACCTGTCAGCCCTGGTGGTCGCTCTAGCGGCCACTGACGCTGACAAGTCGGTGAAACCTTGGGCGCGATAACGTTCGCGTCGTGACCGACCACGAGAACAGCACTGCTTCCGGCACCATCATCTACACCCGGACCGACGAGGCCCCGGCGCTGGCGACCTATTCGCTGCTGCCCATCATCGCGGCGTTCGCCTCGACCGCGGGGGTACGGGTCGAGACCCGCGACATCTCCCTCGCCGGCCGGATCCTGGCCCTGTTCCCCGAGCGGCTGACCCCCGAGCAGCGGGTCAGCGACGCGCTGGCCGAGCTGGGCGCGCTGGCCAAGACGCCCGAGGCGAACATCATCAAGCTGCCGAACGTCTCCGCCTCGGTCCCCCAGCTCAAGGCGGCCGTGAGCGAGCTGCAGTCCCAGGGCTACGACCTGCCGGACTATCCCGAGAACCCGACCAGCGACGCCGACCGCGACATCCGCGCCCGCTACGACAAGGTCAAGGGCAGCGCGGTCAACCCGGTCCTGCGCGAGGGCAACTCCGACCGTCGCGCCCCCGCCTCGGTCAAGTCCTACGCCCGCAGCCACCCGCACTCGATGGGCGCCTGGTCGCCGGACTCGAAGACCAACGTGGCCCACATGAGCGCCGGTGACTTTCGTTCCAACGAGACCTCCACGGTGACCGACCACGACGGCACGCTGCGGATCGAGCTGGTGGCCGCCGACGGTACGACCACGATCCTGCGGCCCGAGGTCAAGGTCCTGGCCGGCGAGGTCGTCGACGCCACCGCGCTCGACGTCGCGGCGCTGCACGAGTTCCTGGCCGCCCAGATCGCCCGCGCCGAGGCCGAGGGTGTGCTCTTCTCGGTCCACCTCAAGGCCACCATGATGAAGGTCTCGGACCCGATCATCTTCGGCCACGTGGTGCGCGCGTTCCTGCCCGAGGTGTTCGCCCAGTACGGCGACGCGCTCGCGAGCGCCGGCCTCAGCCCGAACGACGGGCTGGGCGCGATCCTCGCCGGCCTCGACAAGCTCGACCAGGGGCCCGAGATCAAGGCCGCCATCGAGCAGGGGCTGACGGCCGGACCCGAGCTGGCCATGGTCGACTCCAACCGCGGCATCACCAACCTGCACGTACCCAGCGACGTGATCGTGGACGCTTCGATGCCCGCCATGATCCGCACCTCGGGCCACATGTGGGGGCCCGACGGTGAGGAGCAGGACACGCTTGCGGTGATCCCCGACTCTTCCTACGCCGGCATCTACCAGGTCGTGATCGACGACTGCCGGGCCCACGGCGCGTACGACCCGACCACGATGGGCTCGGTCCCGAACGTCGGGCTGATGGCCCAGGCGGCCGAGGAGTACGGCTCCCACGACAAGACCTTTGAGATCCCCAGCACCGGGACGGTCCGGGTCGTCGACGAGTCCGGGACGACCGTGCTCGAGACGTTGGTCAACCAGGGCGACATCTGGCGGATGTGCCAGACCAAGGACCTGCCGATCCAGGACTGGGTCAAGCTCGCCGTCACCCGAGCCCGCGCCTCGGGTGCGCCGGCGGTCTTCTGGCTCGACGAGGGTCGGGCGCACGACGCCAACCTGATCGCCAAGGTCAAGGCCTACCTGCCCGAGCACGACACCGACGGTCTGGACATCCAGATCCTCGCCCCGGCCGAGGCGATCGCCTTCTCCCTCGAGCGGATCCGTAAAGGTGAGGACACCATCTCGGTCACCGGCAACGTGCTGCGCGACTACCTCACCGACCTGTTCCCGATCCTCGAGCTCGGCACCTCGGCCAAGATGCTGTCGGTCGTCCCGTTGATCGCGGGCGGCGGTCTGTTCGAGACCGGCGCCGGCGGCTCAGCGCCCAAGCACGTCCAGCAGCTGCTCAAGGAGAACTACCTGCGCTGGGACAGCCTCGGGGAGTTCCTCGCGCTCGCGGTCAGCCTCGAGCACCTGGCCACCTCCACCGGCAACGCCCGCGCGCAGGTGCTGGCCGACACGCTCGACCGGGCCACCGGCACCCTGCTGGACGAGAACAAGTCCCCCAGCCGCCGGCTCGGCGGGATCGACAACCGGGGCAGCCACTTCTACCTCGCCCTCTACTGGGCGCAGGAGCTGGCCGCGCAGACGGTCGACCCCGCGCTGGCCGACGCGTTCCGTAGCGTCGCCGAACGGCTCACAACCGAAGAGCAGGCCATCGCCGGTGAGCTGCTCGCCGTCCAGGGTTCGCCGACCGACATCGGCGGCTACTATCACCCCGACGACGCCCTGGCCACCAAGGTGATGACCCCCAGCCCCACCCTCAACAAGACGCTTGACGACCTGTCAGCCGCCGCGGGTGCCCTGGCCCCGTGAGCGTCTGACACCTCGGGTTTACGCGCGGACAATCAGGTCCGCGCGCTCGGACGGGCGCTGGGCTGCGACGTAGGCCTCCTCCTGGGGCCACCAGTCGGTCCGCCAGCGCTCGACCAGCTCCGGTGAGTCGCGCTGGGCGATCCGCCGCCGCCGTACGGGCTCGGGCACATCCAGCCACAGGGTCAGGTCCCAGGGCACGCCGAGCCGGACGTCGGTCGCCGACACGCCTTCCACCACGACCGGGACACCGACCGGGATCTCGACGGCCGCACCCAGCGCGCCGGTGACCAGGTCCGCCGGCCGGTACCGGGCGTGGCGGCCGGCCAGCAGGGGATCAAGCACGTCCGCGACGAAGCGCTCCCGCTGCCAGGTCGGGACGTCGGGGTGGGCGAAGTCGTCCACCGGCACCACAACCGTTCCCGGCAGCACCGCGGCGATCCGGCCGGCCAGCGTGCTCTTGCCGGAGGCGCCCAACCCGTCCAGACCGATCCACAGCGTGCCGGTACGGCCGGCGAGCCGCGACCGCACGAGCGCGGGCACCTCGTCGACGGACGTGGCCGGCATCACCGGACCTCCCGTACCCGGGCAAGCCGGGGTGTTGCTAGCGTCAGCAAGACAGACACCACTGCCTCCACAGGTCTGATCGAGGGTCGACGGGGGCCAGCCGAGGAGCGTACGTGAGCACACCCGTCAAGGTCGCCGTCACCGGGGCCGCTGGCCAGATCTGCTACAGCCTGCTGTTCCGGATCGCCAGCGGCGCCATGCTTGGCCCGGACACGCCGGTCGAGCTGCGGCTGCTCGAGATCACCCCGGCGCTCAAGGCCCTCGAGGGGGTCGTGATGGAGCTGGACGACTGCGCCTTCCCGCTGCTCAGCAAGGTCGAGATCGGGGACGACCCGAACGTCGTCTTCGACGGGGTGAACATCGCCTGTCTCGTCGGCGCCCGCCCCCGGAGCAAGGGGATGGAGCGCGGGGACCTGCTCGAGGCGAACGGCGCGATCTTCAAGCCCCAGGGTCGTGCGCTGAACGACCATGCGGCCGACGACGTCAAGGTGCTGATCACCGGCAACCCGGCCAACACGAACGCGCTGATCGCCTTGAGCAACGCCCCGGACATCCCCGTCGGCCGCTTCAACGCCCTCACCCGGCTCGACCACAACCGCGCCATCGGCCAGCTCGCGAACAAGACCGGCAGCGCCGTCACCGACATCGCCCGGATGACCGTCTGGGGCAACCACTCCGCCACCCAGTACCCCGACATCAGCTACGCCACCGTGGCTGGCCGACCGGCGCCCGAGCTGGTCGACCAGGCCTGGCTCGAGTCGGACTTCCTGCCGACGGTGCAAAAGCGTGGCGCCGCCATCATCGAGGCCCGCGGCGCCAGCTCGGCCGCCAGCGCCGCCAGCGCCACGGCGGACCACGTCCGCGACTGGGTCCACGGCACGCCCGAGGGCGACTGGGTCTCGATGTCGGTCCCCTCTGACGGCTCGTACGGGGTGCCCGAGGGTCTGGTCTCGTCCTTCCCGTGCACCGTCACCGACGGCGCCTACACGATCGTCCCCGGGCTCGCGGTCAGCGACTTCTCCCGCGGCAAGATCGACGCCAGCGTGGCTGAGCTCGTCGAGGAGCGCGAAGCCGTACGGTCCCTCGGCCTGATCGGCTGACGCCAGCAGCCGGTACCGGAGGCCAGATCCGCCCGCTCCCGGCATGGAGGACACTGGTCGGCATGACCGATCACACCTCCGGCCCGGCCGGACAGGGCGCTGACCCCAACCCGTTCAGCCGCGAAGGTGCGGCCCCCGCCGAGACCCCGGGCACCCCGGACCAGCCGTCGGCCCAGCACGGGTCCGAGCAGCACGGGGCCGAGCAGCACGGGGCCGAGCAGTATGGGACTGAGCAGTACGGGGCGGGCCAGTATGGGACCGAGCAGTACGGGGCCGGCCAGGGCCAGGGCCCGTCTGCTGAGTCGGTGCAGGGCCACCAGGGCTCGACCGCCCTGCCGCCCGCGGGCGCAGACCCGAGCGGCAGCAGCGACCCCTACGGCTACCCGCCCGCCGACCAGCCCCCGTACGGTCAGCCCTACAGCCAGCCCAGCGCCAACCCCTACGGCCAGCCCTACAGCCAGCCCGCCAACCCGCCGTACGACCAGCCGCCCGCAACCCCCTACGGCCAGCCGAGTGCGGCTCCCTACGGTCAGCCCGACCCGACGCCGTACGGCCAGCCCAGCGCCAACCCGCCGTACGAGCAGCCCCCGGCCTACGGCGCGCCCGGGTACGACCAGTCCGGATACGGCGTGAACCCGTACCAGGGCGGCTACGGCTACCCGGCCTACGGGGCTGCGGCCCCGGAGCACCCCTCGGCCACGCCGGCCCTGATCACCGGCATCATCGGTCTGGTTCTCAGCTTCTTCTGCGGCGTCGGAGCCATCGTCGGCATCGCCGGCATCGCGCTGGGCCGCCGGGCGACGTCGGAGATCGACGCCGACCCCGCCCGCTACACCGGCCGGTCCAAGGCCAACGCAGGTTTCATCATGGGCATCGTCGGCCTGGGCATCCTGGTCCTCTGGGTCATCGGCTACGGCGCGATCTTCGCCTCCCGGTAGCGGTCGCAGAAAATTGTCAGCGCCCGCTCGTAGGGTCCTCCTATGTCCGAGGACCCACCAGCACAGCCGACCGAGACCGCGCCACCGACCGACGACCTGGTCACCACCAACCACACGATCGGTACCGGTCGCAGCCGGCTGAGCTATACCGCGACCACCGGCCGGGTCGTGCTCCGCGAGGAGGTCGTCGAGGAGGGCAGCTATCTCGGCGCCGAGCCGCGAGCGCAGATCTTCTCGACCGCGTACGTCCTCGACGACGCTGACCCGGCGACCCGGCCGGTCACGTTCGCCTTCAACGGGGGTCCCGGCTCGTCCTCGGTGTGGCTGCACCTGGGGCTGCTCGGTCCGCGCCGGGTGGTGATGGGCGATGTGGGCGCGCTGGCCCCGCCGCCGTACGGGCTGACCGACAACCTCGAGTCGCTGCTGCGGGTCTCTGACCTGGTCTTCGTCGACCCGGTCACCACGGGCTACTCGCGCGGCAGCAAGGGCCGCCAGGCCCACGACTACCACGGCTACGGGCGGGACCTGGAGTCGGTCGGGGAGTTCATCCGGCTCTGGACCAGCCGGCACGACCGCTGGCGGTCACCGAAGTTCCTGGCCGGTGAGTCCTACGGCACGACCCGGGCCGCGGCGCTGGCGTCGCACCTGGCCGAGCGGTTCGGTCTCTACCTCAACGGCCTGATGCTGATCTCCTCCGTCCTCGACATCGGCTCCGTGGACTTCGTCGACGGCCTCGACAGCGCGTACGCGCTCTACCTGCCGACCTACACCGCCGCCGCGCACTTCCACGGCCGGATCGACGGCGAGCTGCGGGCCCGGATCGCCGAGGCGGAGGAGTTCGCCTCCCGGGAGCTGCCGTGGGCGCTGGCCCGCGGCCACCGGCTGCACGGCGCCGAACGCGCCGCCGTCGTCCGCCGCTACGCCGAGCTGACCGGCCTCGCCGAGGACTACGTGGACCGGGCCAACCTGCGGGTCGAGCTGGGTGCCTTCACCGTCGAGCTGCTGCGCGACCGCGGGCTGCAGCTCGGCCGGCTGGACATGCGCTTCACGGGCTGGCCCGAGGACCGCCTGGCCGCCGTCGCTGCGACCGACCCGAGCTATGCGGCGATCCTCGGCCCGTACGCCGCCGCGATCAACGGCTATCTTCGCGCTGAGCTCGGCTACGTCACCGACACGACGTACAACATCTTGACCGACGCGGTCCAGCCCTGGTCCTACGCCGAGTTCGAGGGTCGTCCGGTCGAGGTCGCCACCGCCCTCGCCAGCGCGATGCGCGCCAACCCGCACCTGCGGGTGCACGTCTCCTGCGGCTACTACGACGGGTCGACGCCGCATTTTGCGGCCGAGCACGTGTTCGCCCACCTCAAGGTGCCGCCGGCCGAGCTGAGCCGGATCAGCTGGGCCTACTACGAGGCCGGGCACATGATGTACGTGCACGAGCCGAGCCGTCGACAGCAGTCGGCCGACCTCGCCGCCTTCGTCACCGGGGCCGCGCCCTAGGAGGGTGGTGTGAGGAACGTGGGCTCGGGGATCAGCGACCGGGTGGGACGACGACGGCCAGCACGAGCACGGAGGCTCCGGCCAGCGCGAGGACGCAGACGTCGAAGACCTTGCCGCGTACCTGCAGCAGTCCTGCGCCTCGGCTGGGCAGCAGGAGCCGCTCCGCCCCACCGACCAGCAGGGACGCGCCTATCACGATGCTGCCGAGCCGCCAGCTGGAGTCACCGACCAGCGCGATCACGAGCCCCAGGAGCACCCCGGCCGCGACGACGAGCAACGGCCACTGGCGCAGGGAGAGCGCCGCCGCCGGCTCGGGCCGGGTCACCGTCGGCTCATCCGCGCTGCGCCGCCAGGGCCTCAGCCCGGTCGACGACGTTGCTGAGCAGCATGGCCCGGGTCATCGGGCCGACGCCGCCCGGGGTGGGCGCCACCCAGGAGGCGACCTCGTGCACGCTCGGGTCGAGGTCGCCGACCAGGCCAGCGTCGGTGCGGGTGATGCCGACGTCCACGCAGACGGCGCCGGGCTTGATCATGTCCGCGGTGACCAGACCCGGCCGGCCGGCCGCCGCGATCACGATGTCGGCGGTCCGGGTGTGCGCGGCCACGTCAACGGTGCCGGTGTGGCAGAGCGTGACGGTCGCGTTCTCGCTCTTGCGGGTGAGCAGCAGCCCGAGCGGGCGTCCGACCGTGGTACCGCGGCCGATCACGCAGATCTCGGCCCCCGCGAGCGGGACGCCGTAGCGCCGCAGCAGCTCGACGATGCCGCGGGGCGTGCACGGCAGCGGCGCGGGTTCGGACAGCACCAGCCGACCCAGGTTGATCGGGTGCAGCCCGTCCGCGTCCTTGCCAGGGTCCACCAGCTCGAGCGCCCAGTTGTCGTCGAGGCTGCCCGGCAGCGGCAGCTGCACGATGAAGCCGGTGCAGGCCGGGTCGGCGTTCAGTCGTTCGATCTCACCCTGCAGCTCGGCGGCGCTGGTCGAGGCCGGCAGCTGCACCTGGATCGAGGCGATGCCCACCTGCTGGCAGTCGCGGTGCTTGCCGGCGACATAGGAGTGGCTGCCCGGGTCGTCGCCGACGAGCACCGTGCCCAGGCCCGGGACGATGCCCCGCTCGGCCAGCGCCGCGACGCGCACCCTCAGCTCTGCCTTGATGGTGGCGGCCAACGCTTTGCCGTCGAGGATCTGGGCCTTGCCGTCGAAGATCTGCGCCGTCATGGCTGCTCCGGTTCTGTACGCGAGGGTTCGTCGATCAGGGGTGGGTCAGTGGTAGAAGTGGCGGGCACCGGTGAAGTACATGGTCGCCCCAGCCGCGCTGACGGCCTCGATCACCGAGTCGTCGCGCATTGACCCGCCCGGCTGCACGATGGCGCGGACGCCAGCCTCCAGCAGGATCTTGGGCCCGTCGTCGAAGGGGAAGAAGGCGTCGGATGCCGCCACCGCGGCGCGCACCCGGTCACCGGCCCGCTCGACGGCCAGCCGGCACGAGTCGACCCGGTTGACCTGCCCCATGCCGACCCCGACCGAGGCGCCGCCGGCGGCGAGCAGGATGGCGTTGGACTTCACCCCACGGATCGCCTGCCACGCGAACTCGAGGTCAGCGAGGGTGGCCGCGTCCGCGGGCTCCCCCGCGGCGAGCTGCCAGTGCGCCGCCAGGTCGTGGTCGAGGCCGACGACGTCACGCTGCTGCAGCAGCAGACCGCCGTCGATGGCCCGCAGCTCCACCCCGCCGGTCGTGGCCGGTTCGACGACGAGGATGCGGATGTTCTTCTTGGCGGTCAGCACCTCGACGGCGCCGTCCTCGTACGCCGGGGCCAGGATCACCTCGGTGAACACCTCGGCGACCTGGCGGGCCATCGCCACGCTGACCGGCCGGTTCGCCGCGATCACGCCACCGAAGGCCGAGACCGGATCACAGGCCTGGGCGAGCCGGTGCGCCTCGGCGACGTCGGCGCCGACGGCGATCCCGCACGGGTTGGCGTGCTTGATGATCGCGACCGCCGGGACGGCGAAGTCGTAGGCCGAACGGCGGGCCGCGTCAGCGTCGACGTAGTTGTTGTACGACATCTCCTTGCCGTGCAGCTGCTGCGCGCCGGCGAGTCCGGACGCCCCGGGCCGGCGGTAGAGCGCTGCGGCCTGGTGCGGGTTCTCGCCGTAGCGCAGCTCGGCGCTCTTGGTCCACGTCGCCCCGACCCACCCGGGGAACCCGCTCTCGGCTGAGGGCGCCAGCACGCTGCCCATCCAGCTGGCCACGGCCACGTCGTAGGTGGCGGTGTGCACGAAAGCCGCGGCCGCCAAGGCCTTTCGCTGACTCAGCGTGGTGCCGCCCGCGGCGAGGGCGGCGAGCAGCTCGGCGTACTGGTCCGGGGAGGTGACCACGGCGACCGACGGGTGGTTCTTGGCCGAGCTGCGCACCATGGCCGGGCCACCGATGTCGATCTGCTCGACGCACTCGTCGGGGGTGGCGCCGGAGGCAACCGTGTCGGCAAAGGGATAGAGGTTGCTGACCAGCAGGTCGAACGGTGCGATGCCCAGCTCGTCGATCTGGTCCCGGTGGGCCGGCAGCCGCAGGTCAGCCAGCAGACCGGCGTGCACCGTGGGGTGCAGCGTCTTGACCCGGCCGTCGAGGCACTCGGGAAAGCCGGTGACCGCCTCGACCGGCGTCACCGGATAGCCGGCGTCAGCGATGGTGCGGGCCGTGGACCCGGTGGAGACGATCTCGGCCCCGGCGTCCACCAGCGCGGCCACCACGGTCAACAGCTCGGTCTTGTCGTACACCGACACCAGCGCGCGACGGATCGGACGCCGTTCCTCGGTGGTCGGGCTGACGTCGACGGCGTTCTCGACGGGGGTCTGCGGCTCGCTCATGCGTCCCAGTGCACCTTTCGGTCGGCGACCTGCCACCGGCGGGTGGCGAGCGCGTGCGTGATGGCGACCAGCAGGTCGCGTTCGGCGGTCTTGATCCGTTCGTGCAGGGTCTCGACCGTGTCGTCGTCGGCGACCCGGACGGCGACCTGGTCCAGGATCGTGCCGGTGTCCACGCCGGCGTCGACGAGGAACACGGTCGCGCCGGTGATCTTGACCCCGTACGCGAGGGCGTCCCGCGGCCCGTGGATGCCGGGAAAGGAAGGCAGCAGGGCGGGGTGGCTGTTGATCATCCGGCCGCCGAAACGGCCGAGGAAGTGCGCACCGACCAGCTTGAGGAAGCCGGCACTGACCACCAGGTCCGGCTCGTACGCGGCGACCACCTCGGTCAGCCCCGCGTCCCACACCGCCCGCTCGGTGCCCGGCACCAGCGCGTGCACGAAGGTCGGGATCCCGGCCCGAGTCGCGCGGTCCAGTCCGGCCACTCCGGGCCGGTCCGAGCCGACGGCCACGATCTGCGCCCCGTACGCGGGGTCGGCCGACGCGTCGATCAGCGCCTGCAGCAGCGTACCGGTCCCCGACACGAGCACCACCAGCCTCGCCGGGCCGCTGGCCTGACGCCCGCCGGGCGGGGAGGAAGCAGCGGCGACGGGCACGGGGGCCAGCCTATCGGGACTGCTCCGGGCGGCCGGGGGTCGCGGGGGGTCGCAGGATCTCGGTGGGCTCGTCCGTGCTGGGGACGGCGGCGCCCGGCTCCGCGGCGTCGGGCTTGAGGGCGGTGGCGCCGGCACGGCGGTGCAGCACCTCGGTGGCTTCGGTCTCGGGGACGGTCGCGGTCTCGAGGACGGTCGCGGTCTCGGGGACGGTCGCGGTCCGACGTGACCGCCGGCGCCCGAGGCCGAGCGCGAGCCCGGTCACCATCCCGGACAGGCCGAGCGTGGTCACGGCCATCACCAGCAGCGGCAGCAGCAACGGCCCCAGACCCGAGAGCCGCAGGATGCCGAGGTCGCCGCTGGCCGCCCAGGCGAGACCGACGAAGACGAGGCCGCCCGTCAGCCCGGCCAGGCCGCCGACCAGAGACGTCTCGTCAAAGCGGGCCTGCGGCCGGGCCCGGACGACCAGCCAGGCCGCGACCGTCCCGGCGAGCACGCCCGCCGCCAGCCACCACAGGGCCACGACCGGTCCGGGGCCCTCGCCGGGCAGGGCGCCGAGCAGAGGCAGCCCGGGCAGTACGCCGAGGTCGGTGCCGCCCGGCGCGACGATCGAGCCGTTGCCGAGGGTGAAGCCGCCGCCGAGCGCGTACGAGGTGGCCCAGACGAAGGCGTTGGGGGCGAGCGCGAGCTGGGCACCGAGCAGCGCGATGGCACCGGTGACGCCCGGGTGCAGCTGCTCCTGCAGCGCGGTCACCCGGTCCAGGTGGCGTACGACCGCCGTGATCAGGACCGCAGCGCCGGACGCGACCAGTACGACCTGAGCCCCGACCACCGCCCGCGGCACCGGTCGCAGCCAGGCCGGCCAGCGGCGGGTGAGCGAGACGCCGAGGGCCCGCGCGGCGCCGTGCAGAGCCGCGAGCGCCAGCACGGCGACGACGACCGCGAGGTGACCCGGCGCCAGCGAGGGACGTCCCTCGGCGGCCGCGACGACCAGGACCGGTAGCAGATAGCAGCCCACGACGAACAGGGCGAGGGGCAACGGCCGTGGCTCGGTGTCCGGGCGGGCGGAGCGGGCCGCGAAGGCGGCGGCCCGGGAGAGCAGGACGGCCGTCAGGGCGGTGAGGCCCCACGGCACGAGCGTGACGTCGACCCTGCCGAGCTGGACCCCGACCCCGGAGCCGGCCAGCCACAGCCGGGTGCCGACCCGCAGGGCCCCGTTCAGGCTGCCCGGATCGCCCGCCACCCAGCCGACGACGGCCAGTCCGGCCACCAGCAGCCAGGTGGCCGCAACGCTGAGCAGGACGCCGACCAGGGCGGCCAACGGCCAGCCGATCCGCAGCCGCTGCGGCTCCGGGCTGGTCCGGCCGCGATCGGGGTCGGCCGGAACGCTCGCGTGCAGGGCGAGGTCGACGTCGGTACGGCGCGGGGACAACAAGGAAGCCATGGCCCGTCCATGCTCGCCCAGCCGGGCAGGACGAGCGGGCCGGACACGCCCGACCCGGGGTAAAGTCTTGGGGTCCCGCGTCCGGCGGCGACCCATCCACACCGCGAGGAGCTCGTACGCATGGTCGATCCCGATCCCGGGTACCGACCCCGGCGCGCCTTTGTCGAACCCGCCGACGCCGACGCGACCGACAGCAGGACCTCCGCAGCACCCGCAGCTTCCGCGACGCCCCCGCCCGCAGTGCCCGCCGACAAGGAACAGCCGCCGCCGCTCTTCCGTGACGAGGTGCCCGGCTCGACCCGGCAGCCGTCGGTGGCCGAGGAGTCCCTCGGCGAGCAGACCCGGATCGTCCGACCGTTGACCTTCCGGCAGCGCCGCCCGGCCCCGGTGGACGAGGACGCCACCACCCTGTTGCCCCGGACCGTGACCGGTGGGCGGCGGACCTCGGTGGAGGACGACGACGACGAGGACGAGCCCAGGCGCAGCCTGCTCGGACCGCGGGTCCGGCTGGCCCTGCTGGCCGGTACCCTCGCGGCGGTCATCGTCGTCGGCGCGGCCATCATCTACGCCGTCAGCTCGGTCGGCACCCCCGCGGTCCAGCCGAGCACCAGCACGTCGGTCGGCCCGACCAGCTCAGACTCGGGCACCCCGACCGCCGACCCCAACGCCCTGCTGGCCGACAGCCAGCTGCTGACGACGACCGAGGCGGGGCAGATCGACGGGGACCGCACCTGGAAGGTCGCGCTGACCCAGCGCGGCGCCGGCAACGCCCCCGCCGCGCCCGCCTGCCTGACCGACGACCCGGTCGACGGTGAGCCCGCCGCCAAGCAGGAGGTGCTGCAGCTGCTCAGCAGTACCGGCAAGGACGCGCCGAGCGCCCTGCACCAGGCGACGGCGTACGCCTCGCCCGAGGACGCAGCCCAGGCTTACGCGCTCGCGGCCAAGGCGTTCGGCAGCTGCGTGGCGGCCGGCTCCTACATCGCCGGCGGCGCGACCGTCACCGGCGTCGGCGACCAGTCGGCGGGGCTCGTGGTCAACGTGGTGACCGGAGGCAAGGTGCAGTGGCACAGCATCGTCCTCAGCCGGACGGGCCGGGTGCTCAACGTCCTGGACGCCGCCCGGCCGAAGAAGTCGCTGCCCGTCCGCGACGTGGCCGCGGCGCTCGCCGCTGTGACCACCACCCAGTGCGAGGCGGCGGGCGGCACCTGCGCCACCTCGCCCGAGGTCACGCCCGGCCCACCGCCCCTCGGCGGCGACGTGCCCGGCTTCCTGGCCACCGGCGACCTGCCGCCGGCGGGCGATGCCGACGAGTCCTGGGTGGCGACCCCGGCCGAGGAGCCGAGCGACAGCTTCCTCGGCTCCCAGTGCGAGACCGTCAACTGGGCCCGTACGGGTGCCACCGCCGCCAGCTCGCGGATCTACCTGATCCAGAGCAGCGTCAAGTTCGGCCTGAACGACATCGTGCTGACCATGAAGGACGACAAGGCCGCCACCGCCTTTGCGGAGAAGATCCGCGACGACCTGTTGAGCTGCAGCAAGCGCCAGCTCACCGCCTCGGTCACCGACCCGGCCGAGGTCAGCGGCGTGGGCGCCTCGGGCACCACCGTCACCGGCTGGACCTCGACCGTCTCGCAGAAGACCCCGAAGGAGACCCTGCGCTACCGCGTCGGCGTCGTCGCCTCGGGCACCAAGGTGGCCTACACCTTCCTCAGCCCCCAGACCGGCGGCTACGACCTCACCGACGACGAGTGGGACGTCGTCGCCGTCCGCGCCGGCCAACGGATGACCCAGGTCCCCTGACCCTCGCCGCCGGGGTCTCACGCCGGAGCGACGACGGCTGGGCGGCGGCTCGGCAGCTCGCCCGCCCCGTCCGTCTGGGCGACAGCGACCGGGCAGAGCCCGGACGGTCACTTCACAGGCCCAAGGCGTCTCGTGCGCCCTCGGCAAGGGGCGCAACGCAGCCCGTGAGGGTGTGAAGTGACCGTCCGGGCTCTGCCGCGATCAGCAGGTGTCCTCCCCGTCCGCGCCGACTGCCGGCACCTCCGTCCGAACCGACGGCCGGCACCTACGGCGTCGCCCGTCTGGTGGTGTCCCGGTCCACGGTCACCAGCGCGTACCCCAGACCTCGACGAGAGGCTCCGGGGCACGTGCGGGTCGTCCAGCTATCAGCCGGCGAGGCCCTGCATGATCTCGCGCATCAGGTCGGCAGTCTCGCTCGGCGTCTTGCCGACCTTGACCCCGGCGGCCTCGAGGGCTTCCTTCTTGGCCGCGGCGGTGCCCGAGGAGCCCGAGACGATGGCGCCGGCATGACCCATGGTCTTGCCCTCGGGAGCGGTGAACCCGGCGACGTAGCCGACGACCGGCTTGGTCACATGGGCGAGGATGTACTCGGCCGCCCGCTCCTCGGCGTCGCCGCCGATCTCGCCGATCATCACGATCGCGTCGGTGTCGGGGTCGTCCTGGAAGGCCTGCAGGGCGTCGATGTGGGTGGTCCCGATGACCGGGTCGCCGCCGATGCCCACCGCGGAGGAAAAGCCGAAGTCCCGCAGCTCGTACATCATCTGGTAGGTCAGGGTGCCCGACTTGGAGACCAGGCCCACCCGGCCCGCCTTGGTGATGTCGGCCGGGATGATGCCAGCGTTGGCCTGTCCGGGCGAGATCAGCCCCGGACAGTTCGGGCCGATCAGTCGGGTCTTCGAACCCTGGGAGAGCGCGAAGAACTCTGCGCTGTCCTTGACCGGTACGCCCTCGGTGATCACGACGGCGAGCGGGATCTCGGCCTCGATCGCCTCGACCACCGCCGCCTTGGTGAACTTGGCCGGGACGAAGATCACGGTGACGTTCGCACCGGTGGCCGCGACGGCGTCGCCGACGGAGTTGAACACCGGCACCGACGTGCCCTTGCTGGCGGAGCCGGCAGCCTCGGCCGGGGGAAAGTCGACGCTCTGGCCGCCCTTGCCCGGGGTGACGCCGCCGACGATCGCGGTGCCGGAGGCCAGCATCCGGCCGGTGTGCTTGCGGCCCTCGGAGCCGGTCATCCCCTGCACGATGACCTTGGACGCGGAGTTCAGGAAGATTGCCATGTCAGGTCCTCAGTTCGCAGCCAGCTCGGCGGCCCGCTCAGCCGCTCCGTCCATCGTGTCCACCTGCTCGAGGCCGGGCAGCGCCGCCTCGCTGAGGATGCGCCGGCCCTCCTCGGCGTTGTTGCCGTCCAGCCGGACGACCAGCGGCTTGGTGACCGCTTCGCCGCGGCTCGCGAGCAGCTCGAACGCCTGCACGACCCCGTTCGCCACCGCGTCGCAGGCGGTGATCCCGCCGAAGACGTTGACGAAGACACTCTTGACCTGCGTGTCGCCAAGGATGATCTCGAGGCCGTTCGCCATCACCTCGGCGCTCGCGCCGCCGCCGATGTCGAGGAAGTTCGCGGGCCGTGGGCTGCCGGGAAACTGTTCCCCCGCGTACGCGACGACGTCGAGGGTGCTCATCACCAGGCCGGCGCCGTTGCCGATGATCCCGACGGAGCCGTCCAGCTTGACGTAGTTGAGGCCCTTCTCCTTGGCCGCGTTCTCCAACGGGTCGCTGGCGGAGTCATCGACCAGCCCGGTGTGCTCGGCGTGCCGGAAGTCGGCGTTCTCGTCGAGGGAGACCTTGCCGTCCAGGGCCACGATGGCGCCCTCGGCGGTCTTCACCAGCGGGTTGACCTCGACCAGGGTCGCGTCCTCCCCCTCGTACACCTGGCCCAGCAGCTGGAACACGCGGGCGAGCTCAGCCGCGTCCGCGGCGTCGAAGCCGGCGGCTGCCACGATCTCCTCGGCCTTGGCCTGGTCGATACCGACGATCGGGTCGACCGCGACCCGGGCCAGGGCGTCCGGTCGCTCGACGGCGAGCTGCTCGATCTCCATGCCGCCCTCCTTCGAGCACATGGCGAGGTAGCGGCGGTTGGCCCGGTCGAGCAGCAGGGAGAAGTAGTACTCCTCGGCGATGTTGGCGCCCTCGGTCACCATCACGGTCTTGACGGTGTGGCCCTTGATGTCCAGCCCGAGGATCTCACTCGCCCTGGCCTTGGCCTCGGCGGGACTGCGGGCGATCTTGACACCGCCCGCCTTGCCGCGTCCGCCGACCTTGACCTGGGCCTTCACCACGACGACCGGCGTCCCCAGCTCGGCCGCCGCAGCCTCGGCCTCCTCCGGTGTCGTCGCGGTGATCCCGCGCAACACCGGGACGCCGTGCGCCTCGAAGATGTCGCGGGCCTGGTACTCGTACAGATCCACCGTGCCTCCTGCTCGTCGGCCTCCTGCGTCGAAGGCGTAGTCGAGACTAGTGCCAGGAGCAGTCGGCACACCCAACGGGGGCGGCCGGTCCGTGACCCGCTAGAGCTCGCGGGACAGCCCCACGTGAGCGCGCACCCAGGTCACGATGTCGGCCATCGAGGCGCCTGGGGTGAAGACCTCGCCCACCCCCAGCGCGGTCAGCGCCTCCCGGTCCGCCGACGGGATGATGCCGCCGCCGAAGACGACGATGTCACTCGCGTCGTGCGCCGCCAACAGGTCCAGCACCCGGGCGAACAGGGTGAGGTGAGCCCCCGACAGCACCGACAGCCCGATCGCGTCGGCGTCTTCGGCCAGCGCGGTGGCCACGATCTGTTCCGGCGTCTGGTGCAGTCCGGTGTAGATGACCTCCATGCCAGCGTCCCGCAGCGCCCGGGCCACCACCTTCGCTCCGCGGTCGTGCCCGTCGAGCCCCGGTTTGGCCACCACGACACGCAGCCGCGCCAGGGGCTCGTTCGCGGTGGCGGGCACGACCGCCAGGTTAGTCGGCCGACCCGTCCGGTCCGATCCGGCGTCGCTCCCGCTCCGAATAGAGGTCAGCGCGTCCGTCCGAACTCCGGTGCCGTGCGCGATTCGGGACTAGTTTCAGGACTAAAGCCCCTGATTGAAGGGTTGGGAGCACACCAGAGTGGCGCCTACCATGAGTAAGCCGATCCGGGCAGCCTTCCCCCTCCTGGACGAACACCGAGGGAGAACTCACGTGCCAGCCGAGCCGACGACGCGTCGCGGTTCCCGCGCGGCCGTGAGTGGCGGTTCCCGCGCGGCCGTGAGTCGCGGTTCCCGCGCGGCCGTGAGTGGCGGTTCCCGCGCGGCTGTGACTCACCGGTCGGCGTCGCGCAGCTGGCTCTCCAACGCCGTCGTCGCCCTCGGCATCTCGACCGTCGGGCTCGCTCTGGCGGGTACGGGAGCCTTGAGCACCAGCGCGGCTCCCCGTACCCCGGTGAGCAGCCCCACCGCCTCCTCGGCCGCCGCGCCCGTCCGTACGGTGCCCAGCGCGACGCCCGCCCCGGCGGTCGACCCCGAGATCCTGAGCGCCTACCCGGGTGCGGACGAGGTGGAGCCGTCCCGGCTCCGCGAGGCCATCGTCGGCGAGCGGGCGGCGCAGCGGGCCGAAGAGCTCGCCAAGAGCGCCGACGAGGTCAGCCGGACCGCCCGGACCGCCACCAGCAAGGCCCGGCAGGAACAGCTGACCGCCGACGAGCTCGCCACTCAGTCGAAGGGGGCCGAGCTCTCCAAGGCCGCCCTCGAGCGCGCCGTGGCCGCCCGGCTCGCCGCGGCCGCCGCTCGTGCCGCCGCCGAAGCCGGGCAGCCCGCCGTGACCACGCCCCCCACCGACCCGACGACGACGGTGGTCGCCGGTAGCGGTGCGGGAGTCGCTCCCGTCCCGGGCGCCGTGGTCGGCGCCGGGTTCGGTGAGGTCGGCCTCTGGTCCCGCTACCACACCGGGCTCGACTTCCGGGCGGCGTACGGCATCCCGATCCGCGCCGTCAAGTCGGGTGTCGTCCTCTACGCCGGCAACTCGGGCAACTGGGCCGGCAACCACGTCGCGATCCAGCACGCCGACGGCATGACGACCATGTCCTCGCACATGTCGTCGATGGCCGTGACCGCCGGCCAGACCGTGACCGCCGGCCAGGTGATCGGCTACGTCGGGGAGACCGGCCGAGCGTTCGGGGCCCACCTCCACTTCGAGCTCTACCCCGCCGGCGTCAAGTACGGCGACGTCTACAAGGCGGTCAACCCGCTGCCCTGGCTGCGCGCCGCCGGGGTCATCACCCGCTGATCGGGGCTGGCCGGCGAGAGTTGCCTCACATCGGGAGCCTCGCTGAGCGGGACCTCGTGTGGTCGCACTTTGGCTGGGCGTTACCCATCCGTTATGGTCTCTAGGTCTGATGCAGTCTGCAGGTCCTCGGGGGAAGCGGTGTACCACCGCGCGATGGGGGCTACTGCACGAGAACGTCCGAGCAGTCCACGCCCCGCCGTCCGAGGAGATCCTGAGTGCCCACGATTCTGTTGCCCGACGCGCCTGCGCGCCGTGCGCTGATCGAGGACCTCAAGACCGACCGTCGCGGCTGGTTCCGGCACGGGATCACTGCCCTCGCCGTCTCGCTGCTCGGCCTCGGCGTCGCGGGCTCCGTCGTCCTCACCGGTCATGCCGAGAGCACCCAGCTGGCCGCCCCCCGCGTACAGGTCGTCAAGAACTCCTCCGTTGCGCTGCCGTCCGCGTTCGACCGCGGCGAGCAGAGCACCAGCCGTAGCAGCGGCCGGCCCGCCCTCGGCGCCGCGCAGCTGAAGAGCCTCGCCGACCAGCGCGCCGAAGAGCTCAGCAAGACCGACGACCAGATCACCCAGGCCGCCAAGGTGAAGGCGGCTGACGCGCGGGAGAAGTCGCTCGAGTCCGCCTCGAAGTCGACCGAGGAGCAGGGCTCCCAGCTGGTCAAGGACAAAGCCGCCGGTGCTAGCTCGGCCAGCAGCAGCCCGGCAGCCGAAGCCCCCGCCACGCCCGCGAGCGGCGGCAAGAGCTGCATGCCGGTGACCGGCCACTACAGCATCGCGGCCCGCTTCGGCCAGGTCGGCATGTGGGCGCGCTACCACACCGGCTTCGACTTCTCCGCACCCGTCGGCACCCCCCTGCACGCTCCGGCGAACGGCGTCGTGACCAACGCCGGCTCCGGTCCCGCCAGCGGCTGGGCCGGCAACTACGTCGCCATCCGCTACCCGGACGGGACCTCGTCGCTGATGGCGCACATGTCGACCGTCTCGGTCAGCGTCGGCCAGAACGTCACCGCCTGCCAGGTGGTCGGCGCGATCGGCATGACCGGCCGCACCTTCGGCCCTCACGTCCACTTCGAGATCTACCCCGCCGGTGTCACCCCGGGCGACGTCTACAAGGCCGTCAACCCGGTCGCCTGGCTGAACGCCCACGGCCTCAAGCCGTAGCGCTCCCCGGCGCCAGCCCGGCTTTCGGCGGACCCTCCCGGCTGGCGCCCTCCCCCGGGCAGAGCCCGGACGGTCACTTCACAGGCTCAAGGCCGACTTTGCGTCTGCGCGCGCGCCTGTGATGTCGCCCGCGAACCTGTGAAGTGGGGGTCAGGCCAGGGCCCGGGAGGCAGAGGCGGCCGTGGAGGGGCTGGGCTGGGCTGGGCCCGGGAGGAAGCGCGCGACGAGCGGGCGGTCAGAGCTTTTCGAGCGGGGCGTGGCGGAGCGAGAGGCGTTTGAGGCCGGCGGAGCCGAAGTCGACGTCGGCTTTCGTGTCGTCGCCGGCGCCGGAGGTGGCGACGACCGAGCCGAGACCGAAGGTCGAGTGCAGGACGCGGTCGCCGGCGGTCAGCACCGGGACGACGCGGGCCTGGGGCTTGGGCGCCCCGTAGCCGACTGTCGTACGCCAGCTCGTGTTCGACCGTGAGGTCGCCGAGGTGTTGCGCCAGGAGGTGACGGCCCGTTCGGTGCGGCGCCAGTCCATCAGCCGGTCGGGGATCTCGGTTAGGAACCGGCTCGGCGGGTTGTGCTGCGGCGTCCCCCACGCAGCCCGGACGACCGCCCGCGACACGTACAGCCGCTTCCGCGCCCGGGTGATCCCGACGTACGCGAGCCGGCGCTCCTCGGCCAGCTCGGCCGGGTCGGACAGGGCCCGCTGGTGCGGGAAGACGCCGTCCTCGCAGCCGGTGAGAAAGACGGCGTCGAACTCGAGCCCCTTCGCGGTGTGCAGGGTCATCAGCGTGACCACGCCCGCGCTCTCGGCGTCGGGTGAGGGGATCTGGTCGGAGTCGGCGACCAGGGCGACCCGTTCGAGGAAGGCGCCGAGCGAGGCGTCGACCTCGGCCGCGCCGGCTGCGAGGTCCTGCTCGGGGTCCAGCGCCACGGTCAGCGGGTCGACGCTCCGTCCCTCGGCGACCCGCAAGCTCCCGCCGCGCAGCACACCGAACTCATCGACGCCGTCAGGCGCCTGGCCGTCCTCGGGACCGTCGACGTCGCCGTAGTCCGCGGCCGCCAGCACCGCCACGCCGCTGACGAACTCCCGCGACACCGTGACGAGCTCGATCAGGTTCTCGAGCCGGGTCTGGTCCTGCGGGTCGGCGGAGCCCTGCAGCTCGCTGAGGTATCCCGACCGCTCGAGCACGCTGGTCAAGATCGCGTCCGCCGGCGCACCCTCGGCCACCATCGCCTCGTGCGCGTCCATCAGCTCGACGAAGCTCCGCAGCTGCGAGGCCGACCGGGTCGCAAGGCCGTGGATGTCGTCGACCCGACGCAACGCCTCGCCGAAGCTGATCCGTTCCCGCGCCGCGAGGTCGGCCACCGCGCCCTCGGCCCGGTCCCCGATCCCCCGCTTGGGCACGTTCAGGATCCGCCGTACCGACACGTCGTCGGCCCGGTTGCTGATCGCCCGGAGGTAGGCGATGGCGTCGCGGACCTCGCGCCGCTCGTAGAAGCGGACCCCGCCGACCACCTTGTACGGCAGGCCCACCCGGATGAAGACCTCCTCGAACGCTCGGGACTGGGCGTTCGTGCGGTAGAACACCGCCGTGTCGCCGTAGCGGGCCTCGCCGGCGTCGCTCAGCCGGTCGACCTCGCCCGCGACGAACTGGGCCTCGTCGTGCTCGGTGTCGGCGACGTAGCCGACCACGAGATCCCCGTCGCCGGCGTCGGACCACAGGTTCTTGGGCTTACGGCCGGCGTTCTGGACGATGACCGCGTTGGCGGCGCTGAGGATGGTCTGGGTGGAGCGGTAGTTCTGCTCCAGCATGATCGTCCGCGCCCCGGGGAAGTCGGACTCGAAGTCGTTGATGTTGCGGATCGTCGCGCCGCGGAACGCGTAGATCGACTGGTCGGAGTCGCCGACCACCATCAGCTCCGGTGGTTCCGCGTGCACCTGAGGGGGGGACGACCCCCCCTGACCCCCTCGAGAAAGACTGACCACTTCGGGCGGCGTGTCGATCTCGGCCGAGCACAGCTCGCGGATCAGCGCGTACTGGGCGTGGTTGGTGTCTTGGTACTCATCCACCAGCACGTGCCGGAAGCGGCGCCGGTACTGCTCGCGCAGGTCGGGGAACGCCTGCAGCAGGTGCACGGCGGTCATGATCAGGTCGTCGAAGTCGAGTGCGTCGGCTGCGGCGAGCCGGCGCTGGTACTCCCCGTACGCCTCGGCGTAGGACTGCTCGAGGCTGCCCTCGCTCACCCGGGCCCGCGCGGTCTCGTGGTCGACCAGCTCGTTCTTGCAGTTGGAGACCCAGTTCATGATCACCCGGACCGGGAACCGCTTCGGGTCGAGCTCGAGGTCGTTGGCCACGAGCTGCATCAGCCGCTTGGCGTCGGCGTCGTCGTAGATCGAGAAGTTACGGGCCATGCCAAAGCGGCCGATGTCGGAGCGCAGGATCCGGACGCAGGCCGAGTGGAAGGTCGAGACCCACATCAGCTTGGCCCGGTTGCCGACCAGCTCGATCACCCGGCTGCGCATCTCCGCGGCGGCCTTGTTGGTGAACGTGATCGCGAGGACCGAGCCGGGGTGCACCTTGCGCTCGCCGACCAGGTACGCGATCCGGCGGGTCAGCACCCGCGTCTTGCCCGAGCCGGCACCGGCGACCACCAGGACCGGCGCCCCCTCGTGCAACACGGCCTCCCGCTGCGGCGGGTTGAGCCCGTCGAGCAGCGCCTCCGCGCTCAGCCGAGAGGCCTTGCGGGGCCGAGGCGACGGCCGCTCGCCGAAGATGTCGGGCACCACGTCTCCGAACTGGTCGACGCCGAACGAGGGCTGGGGCAGGCTGGTCATGTCGGGTCCAACCCTAGACGCCGGGACTGACACTGCTCCCCTGCCTCGCCGACGCCCCCGGCCCCGGATGAGGGACCTCGACGCAGGGCTGACCCGAAGCGGGCCGCCGGGTTACGTTAGAGCCATGTGGAGGAGGAGCCGGCTTCGTCGGATGCTGCGACAGATCGTGCTGGCGGTGGCCGCCGTCCAGGGCGGCACGCTGCTGGCGCTGGCCATCGTCGACCACCGTCGCAAGAAGGTCCGCAAGCCGGTCGTCTTCCCGCGGGTGGCGCCCAGGTCGGTCACGGCCGGCAGCTCGGAGGTGACGGTCTACACCTACGGCGAGGACCTCTACCGCGACATGCTCGGGGCCATCCGCCAGGCCCGGGACAAGATCTTCTTCGAGACCTTCATCTGGAAGAGCGACGCCGTCGGGCAGGAGTTCAAGGACGCCCTGGTCGAGGCCTCCGAGCGCGGCGTCAAGGTGTACATCATCTTCGACGAGTTCGCGAACCTCGTCGTGCCGCGCAGCTTCTACCGTTTCCCGCGCAGCATCTCGGTCCGCCGGCACCCGATCGCCCGGCTCTGGCCCGGCCTGCGCAACTCCGGCCGCGACCACCGCAAGCTGATGGTGGTGGACGAGTCGGTGGCCTTCCTCGGCGGCTACAACATCGGCAGCCTCTACGCCACCGACTGGCGCGACACCCATGCCCGGCTGACCGGCGACATCGTCTGGGACGCCGAGAACGCCTTCGTCGACTTCTGGAACCTGTCCCGCGGCCGCCACCGACCCGCCCTGCCCGACGTCGGCGGCCTGAGCTGGCAGTCCGACATCCGGCTCCACCGCAACATCCCGCGCAACCTCGTCTACCCCATCCGCAGCGTCTACCTCGACGCATTCGAGCGGGCCTCGCACCACATCTACCTGACCCACGCCTACCTGATCCCCGACTCCGACATCCTCGACTCCCTCATCCGAGCGGCGCGGCGCGGCGTGGACGTGCGAATCATCGTGCCGGCCGAGTCCAACCACATCGTGGCCGACTGGCTGTCCCGCGGTTTCTACGGCCAGCTGCTCCGCGCCGGCGTCCGGCTCTTCCTCTACCAGGGCGCGATGGTGCACGCGAAGACGGCGACCATCGACGGCCAGTGGTCGACCATCGGCACGGCCAACCTGGACCGGCTCAGCCTCTCGGGCAACTACGAGATCAACATGGAGGTCGTCAACGTCGACGTCGCCCGCCAGATGGAGGAGATCTTCAGTCTCGACTCCTCCAACACCGTCGAGCTGACGCTGCCCGCCTGGTCGCGCCGGCACGCGATGGTCAAGTTCTCCGAGACCGTGCTGACCCCGTTCCGGCCCCTGTTGTAACTGGCTCGCTCCGCTCGCCTGCGGATCCTGCTCTGACCCCTTCGGTCGGGTTGCAGGCGGGGCGGTTGCGTTCTCCTACTTCCAGGCGGCGGGGTTGGCCACCAGATCGACCACCGGTGCAGGTAGCTGGCCAGCGGCGACGTGGGCCAGGCTGACGCCTTCAAGAATCAGTCGCTCGGACGCCCGGAGCGCGATCCAGACCTTCTGCAGCGAAGCGGCGGCACCGACGTACTCCAGGTGTTCGGGCCGGCTGCCCCGGACGTTCGCCAGCTCACCGTCCAGAGCACGGATGACGTCGGCGATGCTGACCTCCGCAGCAGGCCGGGCCAGCCGGTAGCCGCCGTCCGGGCCGCGCTGACTGCGCAGCAGGCCGCCGCGGCGGAGCTCACCGAGGATGCTCTCGAGGTACTTGTTGGGGATCTGCTGGGCGACCGAGAGCTGGTCGACCGTCCGGGGTGCGTCGGCCGCGGCCAGCTCGGACATGGCCCGCAACGCGTAGTCGACGCGTGCCGAGAGCCTCACTCGCGACCCCTGGTCATCCCGTACGCTCCTCGGCTCGGCTGTCGATCTGAGGTCGACCCTACTGCCCCGGCGGAGCGGGCCAGAGCACCGACAGGGCGGCGCCAGCCAACGCCAGGACGCTGATCAGTACACCGAGCCCGCGAGGGATGGACAGAAACCGCCGGTTCCGGACCAGCAGCAGCAACACGAAGAGCGTCAGCACCAGCTTGAGGCTCACCGGCCACCACGCGACGTCCCCGCCGCCGACCACCTCGAGGACGACGAGCGCCACCCCGGTCACCAGCTCGACCACGCCGCCCCAGAGCATCGTTCCCGTCACCTCCGGCTCGTGGGTCCAGACCTGCGCGAGCGTCCCGCCCAGCAGAGCCGCAAAGCCGACCAGGTGGGCCAGCACGAGAAGCTGCTGGGCCAGGTGCACGGGAGGAGCGTAGTGGAGAGCCGCGGCACACGAGGAGGACAGGGCGCGTACGGCATGGCTCGGCAACCCGGACGAAGCTCGCGCTGCGTTAAGATCGAAGGGCAAAGTCACCGAAAAGAAGGGCTCACCATGCTCGGCCTCATCATCACCATCATCATTGTCGGAGCGATTGCCGGGTTCCTCGCCCGCGCCATCGTCCCCGGACGCCAAGCCATGTCGATCCCCATGACCATCCTGCTGGGTATCGTCGGTTCCTTCGTGGGCGGTCTCCTCGGGTACCTCATCTTCCACAGCGGCAACGGCTTCCTTCAGCCCGCCGGCATCATCGGCTCGGTGATCGGTGCGATCATCGTGCTCTTGATCTACACCCGCGTGGGCGCCCGCAGCCGCGCCTGACTCTCCCGACACAGCCCGGCCGATCCTGGTGATCGGTCGGGCTTTGTCGTTCCCGGAGCCAGCGCCGACCGGCTCAGACGAGCCGGCGGTCCGTGGCCCAGCGGGTGAGCTGGTGGCGGTTGGAGAGCTGGAGCTTGCGCAGCACGCTGCTGACGTGGGTCTCCACGGTCTTGATCGAGATGAACAGCTCGCGAGCGACCTCCTTGTACGCGTAGCCGCGGGCGATCAGCCGCAGCACCTCGCGTTCGCGGGTGGAGAGCCGGTCGAGGTCCTCGTCCACGGTCGCGAGGTCGATGGCGCCGGAGAAGGCGTCGAGCACGAAGCCGGCCAGCCGCGGCGAGAACACCGCGTCGCCCTCAGCCACCCGACGGATGGCGTCGATCAGCTCGGGACCGCTGATCGACTTGGTCACGTAGCCGCGGGCGCCGCCCCGGATCACCCCGATCACGTCCTCGGCGGCGTCGGAGACGCTCAGCGCGAGGAACTTCTGGTCCGGTGCGGTCTCGTGCACCCGGCGCAGCACCTCCACGCCGCCGCCGCCGGGCAGGTGCACGTCCAGCAGCACCACGTCGGGACGGGTCGCGGTGACGGCGGCCACGGCGGAGTCCACGTCCGCGGCCTCGCCGACCACCCGGACCGCCCGGCCGATCTCGGCCTTGACGCCCGTCCGGAACATGGCGTGGTCATCGACCACCACCACCCGGTACGGGCCACGCTCGGCGGTGGCCGGGGTCGGGCCTGATGGAGTCGGCGCGGACTCGCCGGTGGGAGGAGCGGGAGTGGTCATGGTCGGATCTCCAGTCGTACCTCGGTGCCGTCCCCTGGTCGGGAACGGACGGTCGCCGTGCCTTTGTGCCGCGCCATCCGGGCGATGATGCTGCCCCTGACGCCCATCCGGTCCTCGCCGATCGCGTCCAGGTCGAAGCCTCGGCCGCGGTCGCGGACGAACACCTCGATCACGTCGTCGGTGACCTCGGCGTAGACGTCGATCTTGTCCGCGCCCGAGTGCTTGGCCGCGTTGACCATCGCCTCGCGCGCCGCCTGCACCAGGGCCTGCACCGCGTCGGAGGGCTCGGCGTCGCCGACGACCACGAGCTCGACGGGGACGGCACGTTCGTCCTCGACCTCGGCCGCGGCCGCCGCGAGCGCCGCCTTGAGCGTCGTCCCGGCCAGCTCCTCGCCGTACAGCCAGGTGCGCAGCTCGCGCTCCTGCCGACGGGCGAGCTGGGAGACCGCCTTCGGGTCGTCGGACTGACGTTGGATCAGGGCCAAGGTCTGCAGGACCGAGTCGTGCAGGTGGGCGGCCATGTCGGCGCGGGCGTCGGCCCGGACCTTCTCCGCCCGCGCGGTCCGCAGCGCGGTCTGCGAGCGGTGCAGCCAGGGCGCCACCACGATCGCCACGCCGGCAAGAGCGAGGGTGGTCATGGCCAGCACCTCGGGTAGCTGGTTGAGCTGACCCTGCTGCGCGACGACCAGGCCGAACGCCCCGCCGACGAGGCCGAGGCCGATGACCACCCGGACCAGCGCGGGCCAGCCACCGCGGGCTACGAAGGGGGCGAGCCAGACGCGGCCGCCGGCGTCGGCCTGCCACCGCTTCTGCTGGACGCTGTCGGCCTGGCGCCAGACCAGCGCGGCACCGGCGCAAGCGAAGGCCACCGGCCAGAAGAGCTGGGCGCTGACCCCGAGACCGCTGCTCTGGACGAGCCAGAGGAGCCCGGCCCCCAGTGCGGTCAGGGCGGCCAGCATCCCCCAGTCGAGGCGACGGTGCGGGGTCGACGGAGCACGCATCCCCGCCCGGCTGGCCGACTCCAGGCCCGGCGCGGCGACGGTCGACTGCGCCGGCATCAGCAGCCACAGGGCGCCGTAGGCCAGGACGCCGATGAACTGGAAGATCAACAGGGCGACGAACCCGATCCGGATCGCCATCACCGGCCAGCCCAGGTGCCGGGCCAGGCCCGTACAGACCCCACCGAGGACGGCGCCCTCGGCCACCCGGGTCGCTCGCGGCCGGCCCGCGGACGCGTCAGGCGTGGCGTCGGCCGGGACGGCCGGCAGAGCGAGGGGCGGCACGGCTGGCGGGATGAGGGGCGGCGGGATGAGGGGCGGGGCTACGGCCGGCCGTGTCCCCGGAACGGCTGGCGGCGCGACCGGGCCGGGCGGCGGAGGCGCCTGCACGCGGCTGCGGTCGGTGGTGGACATCGTGAGTCAAGGGTTCCACGCGCAGGCGGTTCTGACCACCAGGGCCGACCCGGGCCCGACCCCCAGGGGCAGGGCCGAGTGGGGGTCGTCCCCGATGGTGCGCGCACGGCCCGCCGCACACGATGGGTGCATGAGCTCGATCTGGACCGTGCGTCGCAGCACGACCGACACCAAGGTGGCCGGCCTCTGCGGCGGAGTCGCCGAACACTGGGGCATCGACCCGGTGCTCGTCCGCGTCGGCTGGGCGTTGCTGGCCCTGAGCGGCGGGGTGGGCGCGGTCCTCTACCTGGCGGGCTGGCTGCTCATCCCGCTGGCGGGCCGGACGTCGGCTCCCCTCGACGACCTCCTCGGCGTCGGCACCCGCCGCTGGCCGAGGGAGGTCTGGGTGACCCTGGTGGTGGTGGCCTGCGTGGCCGCGTTCGCCACCTTCGGCACGGTCGCCCCCTTCGGCGTCGGGCCGGCCGTGGTGCTGGCCTGCATCTGGTACTTCGGTTTCTACCGCTCCCGCCCGCCCCGGACCCCGGGGACTCCACCACCCCCCAGCGCCCCAGCGCAGGTCACGCCCTTCACCGAGGCGGCCGACAGCTGGCGTCGCCGCATCCAGGAGCACGCCCAGCAGCACACCCCTCAGCAGCCCGCGTCCCCGTACGGGACCACCGGCTACGCACCGACCCCGGCCGCCGCACCGCCTCGGACCGTCTGGCCCACCATGCCCACCACGGCCACCCCCACGTCGTCGACGATCGCCGACCCCGACCCCGAGCTGGCCGCCCAGACCGCGTTCCTGGCCGAACCCGACCCGGTCGGTCTGTACGCCGAGGTCGCGGAGCCGGACACCGGGTCTACCGCCTTGCCCCGTCGGCGTGGGGACCGGCTCGCCGCCCGCCGGCTGCGGCTGACTTCCCTGGTCGTCCTCGGTCTCGCGCTGGCCGGTCTCGGCTTCGCCGACCAGGCGGGCGTGGCGATCACCCCGGCGATCTACGCCGCGACCGCCCTGCTGGTGGTCGGTCTCACCCTCGTCGCCGCGACCTGGCTGGGCCGGGCGCGCGGGCTGCTGCCGCTTGGGCTGCTGCTGGTGCCGGTGGTCGTCGCAACCTCAATCTTTGGTCCCGTCACCCACCTCGACCACTGGTCCACCGCCACCCACAGCTACCCCCAGGTCAGCGACCTGCCGGCGGCCGGGGACACCCAGCAGGCCGGCGAGCTCGTGGTCGACCTGAGCAAGCTGCCGACCACCTCCGACGTCGACTACACGGCCCACCTGGGCACAGGTCGGCTCGAGGTGCTGGTCCCGCCCGACGCGAACGTCGTCGTCGACTACCAGGTCGGCGTCGGCGAGGTCCGGGTCGACGGCCAGCAGGTCGCCGCCGGCGGGCACCTCGCCAACCGCACGGCCCCGTCGAGCGCCACCCCGAACGACGACGTGCTGACCCTTCACCTGTCGGTGGACCGTGGCCAGCTGGAGGTACGCCGATGAGCACCCGGACCCCGCCCAGCCGGCCCCGGTTCGACGTGGTGGCGCTGGTCTTCGGCGTCGTGCTCACCGGGGTCGCCGCAGCAGCCCTCCGGCTGTCCCTCGCCGGGTCGCTGAACTGGTCGCTGCTGAAGACCGCAGCCCCACTCGGACTCGTCGCCGTCGGAGTGGTCGGGCTGATCCTCAGCCGCCGAGCCCCCTGACCCTCCCCTCGTCCCGCCCCGTTCACCGAAGGACCCACCCATGAACCTCCCCGACCCCACCCCATCGAGAGGACCCCAGCAGATGAGCAGCTATCCCCCACCCCCGCGCCCGCGCCGACTCGAGCGCAGCAGCAGCGACCGGGTGATCGGCGGCGTCTGCGCCGGTGTCGCCAACTACGCCAACCTCGACCCGACGCTCGTCCGGGTGCTGACCGCCGTGCTCACCGTGGTCACCGGCGGAACGCCGGTCCTGCTCTACCTCGTGGCGCTGTTCTTGATGCCCGAGGACCGCCGGGTCGGACCGCCGCCCGCCCCGACCGGTTACCCGACCCCGCCGCCGGCTCCGGGCTCGTGGCCGCACCCACCGGCCGGCACCGACCCCATCTGGGGTCGCGAGGGCGCCCCCTGGGAGCAGCCCCACGCCCCCGAGCCGCCCGCCCCGCCGGCCGCGCCCTTCAGCCCGCCCGCTCCCGCCGAGCCGGAGGCACCCGTCGCCCCCGTAACGTCCGTCGAGCCGGCCGAGCCGGCCGATCCGGCAGACCCCGCCGATCCGGCCGACCGGCGCTGATCCGTACGCTCGTCCGCCCGCACCTGCACCAGACCGATCCCAGGTCGCCCAAGCTCACGCCCGGCTCCACCGGGGGCGGAGCCGGCTTCCCCACCGACCTCGAGGATCCGCTGCGGGCGACCGCGACGGATCCAAAGAAGGTGATCCCAACGCGGCCCTGACAATCGACCCCGAGACGACTGAAATGACAAGATCCGGCCCACATTGGGCCGTCTCGGGGTCGATTGTCAGGGCCTACTCGTCCTGTGGACAACGGCTCTCTGTCCACAGGAGGCGGCCTGAGCAGCACAAACCGGGGCAGCGTCCGGAGAGTCCCTGCATGACACTCTCACTGATCACCGAACTCGACGGCTTGGTCGTGCGCCGCGAGCACCCGGAGCAGGCCGCCACCGTCGACTGGCTCGTCCGCACCGGCCGACTGGCACCGGTCCTTCCGGGCGTCTATGCCGCTCCCGAACGTGCACCTCTCACCGATGTGCGGATGCGCGCAGCCTGCCGGGCCTATCCCGACGCTGTGCTGACGGGCGCTGCTGCGGCTCGCTGCTCGTTCTGGCCGGATGCTCCGCTGACGACGGTCGACGTTGCCGTCGGTCACAAGGTGGCTGCCCGCAGCGGCTATGACCTCAGCCGACGGGTCGTCCCGGCCGATCTGGTGGTCGAGAGCGCAGGGCTGCGCTTCACATCACCGGCGTTGACGGCCATTGACATGGCGAGCTTCGACTGGGCGGAGCCCATCGACCGCGCCCTCCGCAGCCGTACGGCGACGCTGGCGGGGATGCACGAGGCCCTGCTCGCCACTGGATCCCGGACAGGCAATGCAGCGCGGCGGCGGCTGCTGCTCGACTCGCGGGACGAGCCGTGGTCCGAGGCGGAACGGCGCGCTCACCGAGTGTTGCGGGCCGCCGGTCTGCGGGGCTGGCGCAGCAACCGCCCAGTCGTGGTGGGCGGCCAGCTGTACTTCATCGACATCGCCTTCGGCCGATCCAAGCTGGCGATCGAGATTGACGGACGACTGCACGAGCTCGATGAGGACGTCTTCGAGTCGGACCGGTGGCGACAGAACGCACTGGTCCGTGCTGGCTGGCGCGTCCTCCGATTCACCTGGACGATGATCGTCGACCACCCCGAGATCGTGGTTCAGGAGATCAGGTTCGCCCTGAGAAACGACCGCTAGATCGAGCAAATGGCGCCGAGGAGCGGCATCAGGGCTGTCTCGGGGTCGATTCTCAGGGCGGTCAGCGCAAGACGTCGAGACGGTGACCGCTGCGACCGAGGTCGACCAGGTCGCAGCGGTACTCCCCGGCCACCGCCTCGGCCACCTGGGCGGGGGTGGTGAGGCGACCCGGCCACTCCAGCAGGCGGCGGGCCACGAGCCCGCGGGTGTGCTTGGCCAGGTGGGACACGACGGTCAGCCGACCGGCCACCTCGGTCAGCACCCGGACGCCGACCAACCGGCGCGCGGCCTCACCGGTCGGCAGCCAGGCTCCGCTGTACGCGGCGGAGCGGCAGTCGACCACGACGCCCGACCCCGCCAACGCGGCCATCGGCGGTCCGAGCACCCCTCGCCAGACCGCGGCCAGCGGTCCGAGCCCGGGCAGCGTCGTCGCCATCGACAGCCGGTACGGCGCGATCCGGTCGTTCGGGCCCACCGGTCCCCACAGCGCCGACTGCACGCGCAGGGAGCGGCCGGCCCGCCGCTTGGCCGCGGCGGACAGCGCCGCGAAGTCGAGGGCGTCGTAAAGCACGCCGGTGTAGACGCTGGCCGCGGCCGCACCCGGCGAAGTGGGCAGGCGCAGGTTCTGTCGCACCTCGGGCAGCAGGCTGGCACCCACGCCGAGCAGCTCGAGCGCGTCGTCGCGTCCGCTCACCTCGACCAGGGCCGCCCGTACGGCCAGCCGGGTCGCCGTCAGCTCAGGGAACGGCAACGCCTCCAGGTCGACCGGGTGCCCTCGTCGACGCGGCGCCCCCTTGCCCTCCGAGGGCGGCAGCAGGATCAGCACGAGCGGCGGGAGGTCACTCCCACTCGATCGTCCCCGGCGGCTTGCTGGTGATGTCGAGGACGACGCGGTTGATCTCGCGCACCTCGTTGGTGATCCGGGTGCTGATGCGTTCCAGCAGGTCGTACGGCAGCCGGCTCCAGTCCGCGGTCATGGCGTCCTCGCTGCTCACCGGCCGCAGCACGACGGGGTGGCCGTAGGTCCGACCGTCACCCTGGACGCCGACCGAGCGGACGTCGGCGAGCAGCACCACGGGGAACTGCCAGACGTCCCGGTCCAGCCCGGCAGCGGTCAGCTCAGCGCGGGCGACGGCGTCGGCCTGGCGCAGGATCTCGAGCCGGTCCCGGGTGACCTCACCGATGATCCGGATGCCGAGCCCGGGACCGGGGAACGGCTGCCGCCAGACGATCTCGGCGGGCAGCCCCAGCTGGGCGCCGACCGCGCGTACCTCGTCCTTGAACAGGGCGCGGAGCGGTTCGACCAACGCGAACTGCAGGTCCTCAGGTAGGCCGCCCACGTTGTGGTGGCTCTTGATGTTGGCCGCGCCCTCGCCGCCACCGGACTCGACCACGTCGGGATACAGGGTGCCCTGGACGAGGAACTCGACAGGGTGTTGGTGCGGAGCGCCGCCTGCGGCGGACAGGCCGCCCTGCACGATGTCGCGGGCCGCCGCCTCGAACGTCCGGATGAACTCGCGCCCGATGATCTTGCGCTTGGTCTCCGGATCGCTCACACCAGCGAGGGCGTCGAGGAACTGGTCGGCCGCGTCGACGACGACGAGGTCGACGCCGGTGGCGGCCACGAAGTCGCGCTTGACCTGGTCGGCCTCGCCCTGACGCAGCAGTCCGTGGTCGACGAAGACACACGTCAGCTGGTCGCCGACCGCTCGCTGCACGAGGGCGGCCGCGACCGCGGAGTCGACGCCGCCGGAGAGCCCGCAGATGACCTGGCGGTCCCCCACCTGAGCCGTGATGGCGGCGACCGAGTCCTCGACGATGTTGGCGGCGGTCCAGTCGGGCGTGCAGTGCGCGATGTCGAACAGGAAACGCTCCAGCACCTTCTGACCGGCCTGGGTGTGCAGCACCTCGGGGTGCCACTGGACGCCGGCGAAGCCGCGGCCCGCGTCCTCGAACGCCGCGATCGGGGCGCCGGCACTGCTGGCCAGTGCGGTGAAGCCGGCGGGCGCGGCGGCGACGGAGTCCCCGTGGCTCATCCAGACCCGCAGCGACTCCGGCAGGTCGGCGAGCAGCGTGCCCGGCGTGCCGATGGTCGCCTCGGTCCGGCCGAACTCGCTCAGTCCCGTCCGGGCGACGTCGCCGCCGAGCGCCGAAGCCATGGCCTGGAAGCCGTAGCAGATGCCGAACGTGGCGACGCCCGCCTCGAAGAGGGCCGGGTCGACCTGCGGCGCCCCCGGCGCGTACACCGACTGGGGTCCGCCGGACAAGATGATGGCCTTGGGCTTGCGAGCCGCGATCTCGGCGACCGAGGTGGTGTGCGGCAGCACCTCGGAATAGACGTTCGCGTCCCGCACCCGCCGGGCGATCAGCTGGGCGTACTGCGCCCCGAAGTCGAGCACGATCACCAGGTCGTGGTCCTGCGGCTGGCTCATGCCCCTGCAACCCCGTTCGTCGCCTCCCCGGCCGTCCCGGGCAGGCGAGAAGTGTAACGGCGCTGCCGCACCGCCGTCCTCAGGCGGGGACGGCGGAGAGGTGATCGTGCACGGCGACCAACCGACCGTCCTGGAGCGCGAAGATGATCGTCTCCCGCTCGTCGGTGGCGGTCTCGACGTCGCCGGTGGTGGTGACCGTCTGGACGCGGTGGGTGAAGATCGCCGTCGACCCGTAGACCTGCACCAGGCGCTCAGTGCTCGTGCAGGTCAGCACCCGCCAGCCGTCGGCCAGCCAGCCGGCCCAGGCCTGCTCGTAGGCCGCCCGGTCGGCGAAGCGTTCACCCTCGGAGTAGATGACGAAGGACGCGTCCGGGGCGAAGCAGTCGAAGTAGCGAGCCGTGTCCGTGGCGGCGAACGCGGCGACGAGCCGGTCGGCCGCCGCGAGAACCCGGGCCTCGTCCAGCGGACCAGCGGAGACGGGGCTGGGCAGCGGCGTCACGTTGCGGATCAGCTTCTTGTTGACGAACTCGTCCATGCCGAAGCGGCCGAGCTCGCGGCCGAAACCGGACCGCTTCGTACCGCCGAAGGGCAGCTCGGCGCTGTCGAGCATCACCCCGTTGACGAACACCATGCCGGCGTCGATGCCGTCGGCGACCCGGGCGGCCTGCTCGGGGTCGGTCGTGAAGACGTAGGAGCCGAGCCCGTACGGGGTGTCGTTGGCCAGCGCGACGGCGGCGTCCTCGGTGGCGGCGGGGAACACCATCGCCACCGGGCCGAAGAACTCCTCGCGGAAGGCCTCGTGCTCGGGGAGGACCCCGGTGAGGACCGCAGGCGGGAAGTAGGCCCCGGACCGTTCCCCCGCCGTCGTGATGGAGGCTCCGGCCGCCACGGCCCGGTCTACCTGGTCCTGCAGCCGGTCGGCGGCGGCGTTCGACGACAGCGGCGCGATCCCGTCGCCAGCCTGCAGGAGGGCGGCGGTGAAGCGCTCGACGAAGGGCTCGTACAGGTCGTCGGCGACGATGAAGCGTTTCGCGGCGTTGCAGGTCTGGCCGGTGTTGTCGAGGCGGGCCCCGGCCGCGGCCTCGACGGTGGCGTCGAGGTCGTCGGTGGAGAGCAGCACGAACGGGTCCGAACCGCCGAGCTCGAGGACGACCTTCTTGAGGTTGCGCCCGGCGAGCTCGGCCACGGCGGCCCCCGCACGCTCGGAGCCCGTGAGGGAGACCCCGGCGATCCGCGGGTCGGCGATGATCGTGGCGACCTGGTCGTTGGTGGCGTACACGTTCACGTACGCCCCGTCGGGGAAGCCGGCGTCGGTGAAGATCTGCTGCATCGCGGCGGCCGACTCCGGGCACTGCGGGGCGTGCTTCAAGACGATGGTGTTGCCGATGGCGAGGTTCGGTCCGGCGAACCGGGCGACCTGGTAGTAGGGGAAGTTCCACGGCATGATCCCGAGCAGCGCACCGTACGGGCTGCGGCGGATCAGGGCGGACCCCTCGCCGTCGAGGAGGTCGATGGGCTCGTCGGCCGAGAACTCCTCGGCATGGTCGGCGTAGTAGCCGTAGATGGCCGCGGCGAAGTCGATCTCGCCCAGCGCGTCCTCGGTCGGCTTGCCCATCTCGCGGACAATGATCGCCGCGAGCTCGTCGCGTCGCTCGGTGTGCAGCTCGCCGACGCGACGGACCAGGGCGGCCCGGTCGGGGACCGTGGAGGTGCGACCCCACGTACGGGCGGCCAACGAGGCGGCGCTCAGGGCGGCCTCGATCTCGGCCTCGGTGGCGGTGGGGTACTCGCGGACGGTCTCGCCGGTCGCGGGGTTGGTGACGGCGTAGTCAGCCATGGTCTGCTCCGTTGCGCTGGGTGGGGAGATGGTCACGGGTGGGCGGTTCGATGGGGCGGTCGGCCTGCAGGGCGAGCAGTCCGAGCATCCCCTACACGACGTTAGCGGCGGCGAGCGCGGTGGGCTCGGCGTGGTCCGTACGGCGGCGCCACCTCCACGACGTCCGCGCCGACCGCTGGTCGGTCGCGCCGAGCCGCGCCCCGAGTCACGCGCCGAACGGCATCAGCCAGATCGGCGAGGCGGACGCACCGAGTAACACCGAGGCCACGATGGCGCTCCACGGCGTGTTCTTGGGGAGATAGCGGGATTATTCGGAAAACTAGACCGTCGAACTGGTGCTGCGGGTCTTCCCGATGCTCTCTTGCCGGGCGGGGGTGTTCAAGAACCACCGCCGATTCCGGCCGTCACTGGCCGCAAGTTGCGCAGGGACCAGAACAGGCCCTGCACCCACACCTTGCCCTAGCGTTCGCCTTCTGGCACCCAGTAGAAGAATCCAGCGGGTGAAGGGATCGCTGAGGTACACACCCGCCAACACTCCGATCGCCGCCCACACAGCGATCAGGGGCCAGCGCAAGTTTCAAGGCATGACCCAGGTTCGCGCCGCATCGTCCTTTCTGGCAAGGGCAAAGGGCTGATCATCAAGTACGGAACGTGCGGTGCGTCGGGTGGGACGCAGTTCGACGGGGCGGTCAGTCGGCTGTCATTGGCTCGAGAGCGATGCGCGCGTGAACTATCCCGCTGCGGTCGGCCGGACCGACGCTGAACCCTGCGTGCTTGACCGCGGCCAGAGCTTGCACATTGGTCGACGTGGTGTTCGCGCAGACAGCCGCGTACCCAAGGCTTCTACCAGCTAAACGACCGCAACGACGGCCGCGGATCCATATCCGTTGCCTCGAGCTCGACGGGCCAGCCAGATACCGGTTTCCACGACACCGGCGATCTCCGTGCGTTTGAGGCGGACGGATCCAGCCGCCTGGCCGCCGACCACGACGGCCCAGGTCGCCTCGCCCTTCGATCCATCTAGCCCTGATCGACAGCCGCGGTGGTAGTCCCGCAACCAGGCGATGCGCTCGATGGTCCAGGAGCTGCCACTGGTCACAGACGGAGTCACCTCGTCAGCTGAGGCATCGGTCGTCGCCAACGCAACCAGCTCGTCGAGGACTGTTTCGTCGACATCGACCAACCTGATCGGAGCAGGATCACGGGCCGACACGGTTCGACACTAGCCCGCCGATTTACGAGCTCGGACCGCGACAATCTCGCCTGTTCGCCGTCAGGTTAGGGTCACTTTATGTTGCTCCCGGGTTAGTCGACGGGCCGTCCTCGTGATGCCCTGTCCGACTTCACCATTCCGCTCCTGCGGCTGACCTCCGATTCAGCCGTGGCGAGTTGTTCTACGCCCAGGAGACAACACCATGCCCCGCCGACCTGAGGCGGTGAGCTACACCGCAGTCCTTCGTCGTGACGGAGTACTGCGCGCTTTCGCCGCCGCGATCATCGGACGACTGTCCTACGCGATGATCTCCCTCGCCTTGCTCCTGACTATTCAGGACGCCACCGGTTCCTACGCCGCAGCCGGCTCCGCACTCGGCGGGTATGCGCTCGCCAGCTTCCTCATGCCGCTGAAGTCCAGGCTGATCGACCGCCTCGGCGCGGCCTCGGTCCTCCCTTGGCTCTCGGCCGGACTGGCCCTCAGCCTGACTGCTGCGGCCGGGCTAGCGACTGCGGGCCACACTGCTCCAGGGCTGTACGTCGCACTCGCGGTCGGGGCCGGCTTGTGCGCTCCGCCACTGGGCCCTTCGATGCGAGCCATCTGGGCTGCCGCCACTCCCGAACCCGAAGCACGACGCCGCGCTTACAGCCTGGACGGGGTGGTCGAGGAAGTCCTGTTCGCTGTCGGCCCCCTGGCCGTCGGGGTCATCGTGCAACTCATCTCCAGCCCCGCCGCTTTGGTGGCAACCGCGGTCCTGAACCTGTCAGGGACACTGGCCCTGGTCACCTCACCGTTGTCCCGCCGGCACGGACGACCACACCTAGCTGAAGCTGCCGCGACGCGATGGACAGGCCCGCTGTCCCAGCGAGGCTTCATCGTGATGCTGGTCGTGCTGCTCGGCGTCGGCCTAGGAGGTGGTCCGCTCGAGGTTGCCGTGCTGGCTCGGGCGGAGGCCGCCGACCGAAGCGCAGCCGTCGGTTACCTCTTGGCGAGCTTGTCGGTGGGCAGCGCCGTCGGTGGTCTGCTGTGGGGCCGACTGATTCACCGGCACCGTCCCCGCCGCCACTTCTTGGCTCTCGTCGCGGTGTCGGCCGTGCTCAGCGTGGCACTGGTGCCCACCACCAACCTCGTTGCCGTCGCGGTGCTGCTGTTCGTCGTCGGGCTAGCCGGCTCGCCGCTGATGGTCACGGCTTACCTCACCGCCGACATGCTGGTGCCGGTCGAGCAGCAACGCGAGGCCTCGACCTGGGTGAACACCACGGTCAACCTCGGTGTCGCTTTCGGCGCTGCCACCGCTGGCCTGCTCGTCGATCACGACGGTGCGGCCGTCGCGTTCGCCGCTGGCGCTGCCGTCTATGCCGTCACCCTGCTGGTCATCGCGGGCGTCGGCGGCCGGTTGCGTGGCGGTGCTGCATGATCTCGGCATGGAGGATCTGCTGCGTGCGGGCCCGGCGGGCCGGCGGCTGAGCTGGCTGCTGGATGGGCTCAACGGCGGTTGGTCCGACCAAGTCAACGCCGCCGAGGTGATGGCCCCGGAGTTCGCGGCGATGGTGTCCCCCGAGCGGTACGTCCGGGTCATGAAGGAGCGCGCGACGAGGCTGGCTCCGGTCCAGGTCGTCGGTCTCGATGTGGCGGAGGGTTCGGCCGTGGCCCGGTTTCGAGCCGCTGACGGCGATCTGTGGGTAGCGCGGACGGACGTGGAGCCCGACCGTCCGCACCGGATCGTGTCGAGCTACGTCCAACGGTGGGTGCCTGAGGACCTCGCTCCGGCGCTGCCGACCGACTTCACGGTCCCGTCCCGCCACCCCGGCGCGGTGGTCGAGCGGCCGACGGGCGCTACGGAGCCGCTCCTGATGGTGTTCACGGGCGTTCCTGGCAGCGGCAAGAGCACGCTCGCCGAGCTGCTCGGCGACCAGCTGGGCATCATGGTGTTCGCCGGCGACTGGCTGCTCGGGGCACTGAGCCCGTTCGGTCTGAGGCACCGCAGCGATCTGGGGGTCATCGGTGAGGAGCTGCTGGTGACCTTGGCCTATCGCGAGCTGAGGTCCGGGCGCAGTGCCATCGTCGACACGACCACCGAAGATCCGCGGTCCCGGCGCCGCTGGGAGGGTCTGGCCTGGACGTTCGGGGCCCGCTTCGTGGCGGTTGCGTGCACGTGTTCTGACCGGGCGCTGCACCGGGACCGGGTGGAGCACCGAGATCGGGGGATTCCTGGCTGGCACGACGCCAGCGACTGGGCCGACGTCGAAGCGCGGCTGAGCAGGCTCGTCCCGTGGGCGGGCGCCGTCGAGGTCGACACTGCCGCAGATCAGGACGACTGCGTCCGGCGGGTGTTGTCGGTCGTCTCCCCCGAGTGATGATCAGGCCTTGAGCCAGACACGCGACCACCTCCACCGCCGCGGGGTAGTAGAGCCGGGACCCGCGCGGTTAGCCGGCAGCGCCGGGAGGAAACGCGCTCCCTGATCAAATCCTCGTGCTGGCTCACGTGCGCTCTTCATCTTGGTTCCCTTACACCGTGTTGCACGCACTCACCGTCCTCGGGCGTGACGTGCAGCGACCACGATGGTCAGGATCAGCAGAGGCAGTCCAGCTGCGCCCACCGTATGCTCGGGAAACGGACCGGCCGTGGGTGAGCGGTCGACACGTTCGTGATTCCAGCAGCCCGGAAAGGGGTGAGGTGAGCTCCAGCAACGACCCGGGCAGCAGCGGCGCGGCCACCGACTCATCGGGGTCAGAAACCGCTCCGGCGGCTCCGAAGGGTGCGGCCCACCATGCCGTTTCCTTCGCGAAAGAGCTGCTTTTCGTCGTGCTGGGCGCGGTGGTGATCTCCTCGCTGCTGCGGGCCTTCGTCGGCCAGATGTTCATCATTCCGTCGGAGTCGATGGAGAACACCCTGCTGGTCAAGGACCGGGTGGTGGTTCAGAAGATCACCGACATCAAACGCGGCGAGATCGTCGTCTTCGCCGACCCAGGCGGCTGGCTGCCGGAGGCGCCGGTCACGGCCGCCAAGCCCCTCGACAACGTGCTGGAGTTCATCGGCGTACCGACCACGAGCACACCGGGTCACCTGATCAAGCGCGTGATCGGAATGCCGGGAGACACCGTGGTCTGTTGCGACGCGGACGGTCGCCTCACCGTCAACGGTGACGCCCTCGATGAGACCAGCTATCTCTACACCAACCCCGACGGCACCCAGGTGGCCCCCTCGGTCGTCCGCTTCCGGGTCGTCGTGCCGCGGGGCCGGATCTTCGTCATGGGCGACCACCGCGACGACAGCCTGGACTCCCGCTGCCACCTCTCGGACTTCTCAGCGTCGGAGCCCCAGGGATATGTGGCGTTCGTGCCCGAAGACCTGGTCGTGGGACCGGCCTTTGCCATCGCCGCTCCTTTCGACCGCAACCGACGGCTGACGGTGCCGGCGACGTTCACCAGCGTGCCCCCGCCCGCAGCTCCGGCGCCCGACACACCGACCATCTCCCCCGCCGGAGTCCGCTGCTGACGCATCGATCGAGAGGCTGCTCGCCGGTGGGCGAGCGCTCCTGCGCCCTCAAACGACTCTTGCGCCCGGTGTAGTGGGCGCACGAGTCGTTCCGGTGCGCACGCGCGTGCCGCCGTGGCCCGGGAACCGAGGACCAGGCGCGCTCAGGCAGTCTCGGAGACCCATCCGGCAGCAGCTGCTCGAGCGCGGCCTGCAGCTGGTCGGGGCTGTTGGCCCAGTAGGGATCGATCACCGTCGACGAGCCGTCCGTGAACGCGATGCCCAGCCGGGGCGCAGGATGTCCGACACGGCTCGGTCAGAGACGTCCTGCCATCAGCTACCGAAATTCCTCATCATCGCCAATCGGACAACACTCCGCCCGATCAGGGCTGACGCTACGTCACGACGAGGGCACGGCGCCCCGCCAAGCCGCTGGCCCGATACAGAGTGACGAGGCGAAGCGGAGACGGGACCACAGGCTGATGCCCTCCGGTCAGACATCCGAAAGGGTGGTGCACGTCCCTGTTCCCCGAGCAAGGAGGAGCCGTTATGACGCCAGACCAAGCCCTGGACGCCTGGGCCGATGAGATCGTGGCCGAAGTGCTGGAAGAAGTGGTGCAGAACGGCATGATCGACACCTACGCCGACGCCTCGCTCAGCTACGCCGCCAATCGCGGGATCCGCAAGCGCCTGTTGGACCGGATCGCGTCGAGGCCTGCTCCCGAGGTGATGAGAGCTGCCCGCGCGATGCTGAGCCAGGAAGAGGGCTGAGCCAAAGACATGGGATGGCAGGATCAGCTGGTTCGCGGCATCTCTGCTCGACTGCCAGCCAGGCTGAAGCTCGAGGTCGGCGGTTCTGTCACGGACCAGGCGCTGGTTGACGGCTGGAGCTTCCTGGACCTGCATCTACGGCTCCCTCGTTCGGTCGAGCTCGTCGACCTGGTCAGCGGATCCGCGGCGCGGGCGGCCGAAGCGACCGAGTCCGGTGACGGACAGTCGTCCGCGTCATCTTGGCCGACGCGCGCCGCCTCGACCTCGTGTCGAGCTCGGCTAGATCCTGCTGCCGACCCTGGCGGCCGACAACGTGGTGCGGCTCTTGGCCGCGTTCGCGGTGGGCAAGCTGGCCAGACACGACCGGTTCATCGGAGCCCACCTCGTACTCGAGCTGCTGCAGGCGTGCCTCGTCCAAGCGATGCTGCTTCGCGATCGGACGAGGGGTAACAGATTCACCGGGCCAGTACGGGCCACGACGCCCTCGCGGACGAGGTCCTGCGGCTGGCGCAGCTGCCTCTCGACGTGGCCGTGCGGCCCAACCTCGTGGAACAGGCGGTCGAGCTGTACGGGCGATGGCGCCACGAGGGGGACGCCGACCACGCGCCCGACTGGTCGGGGCTGGTGGCGGTCATCGGTCGTGGTCTTCGACAACCAGCGCTCGGGAGTGACCACCAGCAGCTGTAGCGGGTTGACCGCGGACGAGGCTCACGCGCCCAGGGTGGACCAGCCACCGTCGGAGGCGATGACCTGACCGGTCACCCAGGCGGCTTCGTCGCTGACCAACCACCCGATGAGCCGCGCGGTGTCCTGCGGTGTGCTCGCCCGGCCACCCGGGTTGCGCTCGGCCACCCGCGCCCAGGCCGCCTCGTCGGCGTAGCCGGTGTTGTTCGGCCCCGGGTTGACGCAGTTGACCGTGACCCCGCGCGAGATGAGGTGGGCGGCGAGCGTCGGCGTCAGCTCGCGCAGCGCGGCCTTCGAGGCGATGTAGGGCAGCTCGCCCGGCATCACCCCGTGGTACTGGCCCGAGGTGAAGAGCACGACCCGGCCTCCCTTCCCCGCGTCGAACTGGGTGGCGAACTCCTGGACCAACAGCAGCGTAGCGCGGGTGTTGACCGCGTAGGTGAGGTCGAGCTCGGTGGCGGTGAGCTCCTCGAGCGACTGCCGCGTGCTGCGAGCGTGGTTGGCAATCACGACGTCCAGCCGACCGAACGCCTCTCGAGCCGCCGCGACGAGTCGGGCCGGGGTGGCCGGGTCAGCGAGGTCGGCGCTGATGTGGGCGAGCTGACCTCCGGCAGCGCTCAGCTCAGCCACCAGCTTCTCGGCGCCCCCGGGATCCGACCGCTCGCCATCAGCCGGCGCCCAGGAGTGCACCAGGACCGCCGCACGGTCGGCGACCAGCCGGTGGACGACGGCAGCCCCGATGGCCGAGCGGCGGCTGGCGCCCGTGACCAGCGCGACCCGGCCAGCCAGCGGTGCAGGTGAGGTCATCCCGGAAACTCCGTCCATCCAATGCTGATCCTCGCAGTCGTGCCGTTCGTAAGTCGCCAGGGGGCGACTTTGCACCGAGAGATACTTGACGCCCACACCCGGCGGCTGCTCGAGGACCTGTTCTTGCTCGAGTGCCTCCCGCCTGGGCGAAGACCCTGACCAGCCCGACTGGCGCGGCACCCAAGGTTCACGTCATCTACTCCGGTGTCGCTGCGCGGCTGATACGGGTCAGCCCAGCCAAGCTGGCCACGGTGGACCCAGCCGCGGCTGACCGAGCTCGGCAACCTACTGGAGACGTTCGTGGTCGGCGAGCTTCCTAAGCAAGTCTCGCGGCTGGACGAACAGGTCTCTATAGGGCATTGGCGGACCCGGGACGGTGACGAGGTGGAATTCGTCATCGAGTTCGACGACAGCCGGGTACTCGCCTTCGAGGTCAGAGCGAACGAGCACGTCCGCGGTCGGTATCCGGAGGGGCTACGGAAGCCCCGCGATTTCTCGGTGAACGTTTCCTCGCCGGCGTCGGGCTCAGTACGGGCGAGCGCTCGTACAGCTACCACGGGGGAGCGTCTCCACGTCATGCCCATCGACCGGTTGTGGGCTCCAGCCTCGTGAGGTCTCAGTCCTTGAGCAAAGACATTGCTGCAGGGTGCCGTCAGTACACGGCAGTACGCGGCAACGTCTTTCGCGTGCGAGCCATGCTGCGGAGCAGCTGTCGCCGGCCAGGCCGTTTGCCCTGGGCGCGAGTGGATACCTCGGAAGTATGAGAGCAGTCACCTGGCAGGACCGCCGTAAGGTCAGCGTCGACACCGTTCCGGACCCGATCATCTCCGAACCCACCGACGCCATCATCAAGGTCACGAGCACCAACATCTGCGGCTCGGACCTGCACCTGTACGAGGTGCTCGGCGCGTTCATGGACCCGGGCGACATCCTCGGCCACGAGCCGATGGGCATCGTCGAGGAGGTGGGCAGCGCCGTCACCAACCTCAAGGTCGGCGACCGGGTCGTCATCCCGTTCCAGATCGCCTGCGGCCACTGCTACATGTGCGATCTCACCCTCTACACCCAGTGCGAGACCACCCAGGTGCGCGAGCAGGGCTCCGGCGCGGCGCTCTTCGGCTATTCCAAGCTGTACGGCCAGGTGCCGGGCGGCCAGGCCGAGTACCTGCGGGTGCCGCACGCGGACTTCACCCACATCAAAGTGCCCGAGGGCCCGGCGGACGACCGGTTCGTCTACCTTTCCGACGTGCTGCCCACCGCCTGGCAGGCCGTGACCTACGCCGACGCGCCGGCGGACGGCTCGCTGGTCGTGCTGGGCCTCGGCCCGATCGGGGACATGGCCTCCCGGATCGCCCAGTACAACTGTCCGGACCGCAAGGTCATCGCCGTCGACCTGGTGCCCGAGCGGCTGGCCCGCGCCCGGGCCCGCGGCATCGAGGTCGTCGACCTCAACGAGGTCGGTGACGACCTCGGCGACGTGATCCGCGAGAAGACCGGCGGCCGCGGCGCCGATGCGGTGGTCGACGCCGTCGGCATGGAGGCTCACGGGTCCCCCGGCGCCTCGCTGGTGCAGCGCTTCGCCGCCCACCTGCCCGACCCGGTCACCCAGGGGCTGCTCAAGACCGCCGGTGTCGACCGGCTCGCCGCGGTCTACTCGGCGATCGACATCGTCCGTCGCGGCGGCACCATCTCCCTCAGCGGCGTCTACGGCGGCATGGCCGACCCGATGCCGATGCTGGTGATGTTCGACAAGCAGGTACAGCTCCGGATGGGACAGGCCAACGTCAAGAAGTGGGTCGACGACATCCTGCCGCTGCTGACCGACGAGGACCCGCTCGGCGTGGACACCTTCGCCACCCACCGGGTCCCGCTGGAGGAGGCGCCGCACATGTATGAGATCTTCCAGAAGAAGCAGGACGGTGCCATCAAGATCATGCTCAAGCCATGAAGCAGGGGACGTGCCCCGTCACCATCGTCCGCTAGCCCTGAGGAGACCGGCGTGCTGAACAAGCTGATGGACATCGCCACGACAAGCGTGGAGAAGGCATCGTTCCTGGACGCGCCGGCCGCCAAGCTGGCCGAGCTGATCTCCCCGGTCGTCCAACGACCGGGACCGCGGCACGTGGCGAGCGGGACGCCGATCGGCCACCCGCTGCACCCGCTGCTGGTCGCGATCCCGATCGGCGCGTGGTCCTCAGCACTCGCCTTCGACGCGCTCGGCGACGACGACGGGGCCAGCACGCTGATCGCGCTCGGTGTGGTGACCGCGCTGCCCACGATGTACACCGGGCTGAGCGACTGGAGCTACACCGAGGGGGCCGAGAAGCGAGTCGGCTTCCTGCACGCCGCCTTCAACGGCTTGGCCCTGTCGGCCTTCGTGGCCAGCTGGGTGCTGCGCAGGAGTGGCCGCCGCGGGCCGGGCGTCCTCCTCTCGATCGCGGGGATGGCCGGGGTGAGCGGCGGGGGCTGGCTCGGCGGCCACCTGGCGTACGCGATGGGCGTCGGCGTGGACACCACCGCCTTCCAGCACAGTGAGTCCGAGTGGAGCGACCTCGCTGACCCGGCCGAGATCGTGGCCGGCGAGCTGACCGAGGCTGACCTGGACGGCGTCCCGGTCGTGCTGACCCGGCTGCCGGACCGGGTCGTCGCCTACGCCGACCGGTGCAGCCACCGGGGTGCGCCGCTGCACGAGGGCACGGTCGAGGACGGTTGCCTGGTCTGCCCCTGGCACAACGCCGCGTTCGACCTGCGGGACGGCTCGGTCGCCCTCGGCCCGGCCAGCCGGCCACAGACCGCGTTCGAGGTCCGCGTCAGCGAGGGACGGCTGCAGGGCCGGCGCCTCGACGAGCGCAGCCTCCGGACCAACCCCGTCGGCCGCTAGCTACCGCGGCAGCAACGACCGGCTCTCCTGCTCAGCGACCCGCCGCTGCAGCCGCCGGACGACTGCGGTGGCCGCGGCGCTGGACGTCGGAGCGGCGACCTCGGGGGGCCGCACGGCGTTCAGGCTGTGGCGGTAACCATCCACCGGGCCCTTCATCTTGTACACCTTCTTGTCCCCGGTCAGCCGCCGGGCCTGGCAGGTGGTGTCGGCGCTCGGCAACCGGCCGCCGAAGATGAAGGCGTCGCCGATCTTGTCCACGCAGGGCGAGACGCCGGTCAGGTAGAGACCGTGCTGCCCCTCGTCGTCCACCGAGACGAGCCGGGTGTGCATCGCCGTCGCGCGGTGGGCGGCCCGGGCCCCCTCGTACGCGGTCGCCGGGTCTCCCTCGGACTGCACCATCAGGATCGTCGGCGCCCCGGCCAGGTCGATGCTGCGTGTCGTTGACGGGAACGGCCAGTAGTTGCACGGGCCGACGGTGTCCCAGTAGCCGATGAACGGAAACGTCTTCGCGTCGGCGTCCGCGCGCTTGAGCACCGGCGCCACCGCCCGGGGGTACGGGCTGTCGTTGCAACGCACGATCTGGGAGTTGTCGACCTCGACCGGCGCGCTCGCGCTGTCGGTCGGGGCGGCGGCGCGGCGGTCGGTCCGGCGACCCGCCGCGGACTGGTCGGACGCGGCTAGATCGGCGTAGTCCCGCATGGTCTGGGCGGCGTCGGGGAAGTCGGCGTCGCTGTAGAGCAGGCTCAGCAGCTCCGCGTCCAGGTCCTCCGCGCTCACCGGTGACCGACCCTCGCGGAAGGCGCGCAGCACGCCGGCGCGGATGGTCTCGTACCGGCGCTTGACCGTGGCTTTGGTGGTCCCGAGGTTGTACCGCTTGTGGTGACGGGCGATCCAGGGGAACAGCATCCGGTCCCGGCGCCGCTCGAAGGAGAACGAGTCGCTGCGCTGGTTGGCGTACATCGAGCTGGTCCAGTTCATGTTCGAGTCGAGCAGGAACCGGCCGGTGTGGGTGGGATAGCTGTCGGCGTACCAGGCACCGAGCCAGGTGCCGTAGGAGTAGCCGATGTAGTTGAGCTTGTCGTAGCTGGGCGCGGAGGCGGCGCGGTGCGCGCCCAGGTAGGTACGGAGGAACTCCAGGTCGTCCACGGTCTGCTGGGTGCCGAGGTAGCGGTTGAGCTCGTTGGTCCCGCACGCCTGGGCCGCGAGCTTGGCCGACGCCACCTCGGCGCGGTGGGTGGCGAGGTTGCGCACCCGTAGGTCGGCGACCTTGGGCAGGGCCGCCAGCGCCGCCGCCGAGGTCGTGCACTCCGCGGACTGGCTCGCGCCGTAGCCACGAGGGTCGAAGCCCAGCAGGTCGTAGTCGGAGAAGAGCCGCGGTCGGGCCATCGCGAACAGGGCCGGGTTGTCGAGCGCCGCGAGGCCGGGGCCGCCGGGGTTGAGCGTCAGCAACCCTTTGGACGTGCCGGTCGCGTGGCTCAGCGCGATCGCCAGGCTGATGTCGGGGTGTGCGTCCGGGTGCCGCCAGTCCATCGGCACCACGATGGTGGCGCAGTCGGTCTCCGGCGCCGTGTCGACGACGCTCTGGACGTACGGGCTGAAGTCGCAGGGCTGCCAGTCGAGCCGTTGGGACAGGTAGGCCGACCCGATGCTGAGTGCCGGCGCCGCGTCGGGCGCCGCCGGCGGCAGGGGTGCCGCCGCGACCGGAGCGGTGGCGTCCACCGCGAGCGGGACCGCCAGGAGGAGTCCGATCAGGCCGACCAGTAGCCGACGCACAGGTGCGCCCATCGGTATCCGTCCGTCGCGCGGTCCCCGCGCCCTGGGGTGGGCGCCCGCCCGAGCACGCTAGGCCCGTCGGCCCGACCGACGCAAACGTCCGCGACGCGGGTCGGGTGCGGTCCTCGGCCGCGTGTGACCGAGATCGCAGTGTGGCCGAAGGTCAGGTCTGGTCGGCCGTACGGCTGCTGTCGGCGATGGCTTCGTGGTGCCGGACAACCTCGGCGACGACGAAGCCGAGGAACTTCTCGGCGAACTCGGGGTCGAGCCGGGCCTGTTCCGCCAGGCTGCGCAACCGGGCGATCTGCTGGCCCTCTCGAGCCGGGTCGGCCGGCGGCAGCCCGTGCTCGGCCTTGAGCACCCCGACCTGCTGGGTGATCTTGAAACGCTCCGCCAACAGGTGCACCAGCGCGGCGTCCATGTTGTCGATGCTGTCCCGCAACCGCAGCAGCTCGGCGTGCACGGCGTCAGGTCCGGCGTCAACGGACACAGCGTCGGCCAGCGCGGTGTCGAGACGAACCTCGGTCATGGCGTCAGCGTAGTGGCCCCAGGTGGTGAGACCACGGCGAGGAGGGCCGTGGTCAACGCCTCGGCAGCGCCGTCGACGAGGCGGTAGTAGGCCCACTTGCTGCGCTGTTCCCGGGTGAGGAGCCCGGCCTCGACGAGGATCTTCATGTGGTGGGAGACGGTCGGCTGGGACAGCCCGACCGGCGCGGTCAGGTCGCAGATGCACCGCTCGGCGTCGGACGCCTGCGCCAGCAGCGACAGCAGCCGCAGCCGGGTCGGGTCCGCGACCGCCTTCAGCAGCGCGGCCAGTCGCTCGGCCTCGTCGAGGGGCAGGGGCGCGGTCGTCCCCGGGACGCAGCACGAGTCGGTCGCCGCTGGCCGGGTCCACAGGCTGATCACGGTCACGGCCCGAGCATGCCACAAGATTGACGTTCGTCGATGGGTACGGGCTAGTAGTTTGGATCCATCGACAGACGTCGATCAAGGAGGCACGATGACCGAGACAGCGGACCTGCCCGCGGCGCCGACGACCACGGCAGCCGGGCCGGTGCTGAGCCGGCTCTCGCTGCTCGACCGGTGGCTGCCGGCCTGGATCCTCGGGGCGATGGCGGTCGGTCTGCTGCTCGGACGGCTCGTTCCCGGCCTGGCCGGCGTGCTGGACGCGGTGACGGTCGGTTCGGTGTCGTTGCCGATCGCCATCGGCTTGTTGATCATGATGTTTCCTGTGCTGGCGAAGGTCTGCTACACCGACACCCGGGTCGTGCTGACTGACCGCCGACTGATGATCACCTCACTGGTGATCAACTGGGTGCTGGCGCCGGCGTTCATGTTCGCCCTGGCGTGGCTGTTCCTGCCCGATCTGCCCGAGTACCGGACCGGGCTGATCATCGTGGGTCTGGCTCGCTGCATCGCGATGGTGATGATCTGGAACGACCTGGCTTGCGGTGACCGGGAGGCGGCCGCGGTGCTGGTGGCGGTCAACGCCGTCTTCCAGGTGGTGGCGTTCGGCGCACTCGGCTGGTTCTACCTGCAGGTGCTGCCGTCCTGGCTCGGCCTCCCCACCACGACGGCCGGCTTCTCCGTCGGGGCGATCAGCGCGAGCGTGCTGATCTTTCTCGGCATCCCGCTCGCGGCCGGGTTCCTCACTCGCACCATCGCCGAACGACGGCGCGGACGCGAGTGGTACGAGAACCGGCTGGTCCCCCGGCTCGGGCCGTGGGCTCTCTACGGACTGCTGTTCACCATCGTGGTGCTGTTCGCCCTGCAGGGCCACACGATCGTCGACCGGCCCCTCGACGTCGCGCGGGTCGCGGCGCCGCTGCTGGTCTACTTCGCCGTCGTGTTCAGCGCCAGCCTGCTGGCCGGCCGCGCCCTCCGGCTCGGCTACGCCCGGTCGACCACGCTGGCGTTCACCGCCGCCGGCAACAACTTCGAGCTCGCCATCGCCGTCGCGATCGCCACCTTCGGCGTCACGTCCGGGCAGGCCCTGGCCGGCGCGGTCGGACCGCTGGTCGAGGTACCGGCCCTCGTGGCGCTGGTCCACCTCTGCCTCTGGAGCCGCCGACGCCTCTTCCCCGGCTGGTCGGCTGAGGCGGACCAGCCGGGGGTCCGGTCGTGACCGGCCGTAAGCCGCAGGTGCTGTTCGTCTGCGTCCGGAACGGCGGCAAGTCCCTGATGGCCGCTGGCCTGATGGCGCAGCGGGCCGGAGATGCGTTCACTGTACGGTCGGCCGGCACCGACCCGGGCCGAAGCGTGAACGCGCTCGCCGCCGAGGCGCTGGCCGAGGTCGGCGTGGACATCAGCAGCGAGGTCCCGAAGGCGATCACCCCCGAGCTGGTGCGCGACGCCGACCTGGTCATCACCCTCGGCCGCGAAGCCCAGGTCGGTACCGTGCCCGGCACGGCGTTCGAGAGCTGGGACACCGACGAACCGTCGGCGCGCGGTATCGACGGGATCGAGCGGATGCGGCTGGTCCGCGACGACATCGCCTGGCGCGTCGACGAGCTCTACCGTCGGCTCACCTGACCACCGGCCACGAGCTGCCAGTTGACGCGGCAAGAGGCCAGACGGGGCGGTACGGGCGGTCGCGACCCGTCCCTGGACGCCGTTCGGAGACCGCGGACGGGGCGACACAACATGTCGCGAACCGGCCATCTGGCGTGACTATCATTCCGTCCGAGTCCGCCGCTACGGTGAGCACTCGTCCGTGTACTGGAGGGCCAGCGGGGGTCGCCCAGGGAGGATGTCGTGCGTACAGCAACGACCGGGCTGCTCGCCCTGACCATGACCGTCGCCTTCGTCGTCGGAGCAGGTGGCCCCGCCGCCGCCGGACCACCGGGGGTCCAGCCGACGGGAGGGATCGGTCGGGACGGACCCCTCGCCCCGACCGCATCCGCGAGCGGTTCCGCGACGATCACGACGAGCGACGACCTGACCAGCCCCCAGGAGGCCGAGCAGCGTCGGCTGCGGCAGCGGGCGCTGGACCTGGTGATGACCGGTCAGCGCAAGATCCAGCACATCAACGGCTCCGACGTGGTCCTGGTGGGCCGCAAGCCGGCGCCGTACACCCGCCGGGAGCTGTCCCGGCTGCGCTCCGGGCAGGCGGTGAAGCCGCGGACCGTCGACTCCTTCGTCCAGCTGGGCCGGCAGCAGACCGACAAGATCTTCGTGGTGCTCGCTGAGTTCGGCGACGAGCGCGACCCGAGCTTCCCTGACCGCGACACCAACCCGCGGATCCCCGGGCCGACCAGCTTTGCCGGCCCGCAGCACAACCAGATCCCTGAGCCGGACCGCAGCCGCGACAACCGGACGGTCTGGCAGCCCGACTACAGCGCCGACCACTTCCGCCAGCTCTACTTCGGCGAGGGCAAGGGCGTGCAGTCGCTGAAGACCTACTACGAGCGGCAGTCCTCAGGCCGTTACTCCGTCGAGGGTGCGGTGACCGACTGGGTCAGGGTGCGCTACAACGAGGCCGCGTACGGACGCTCCGACGACGACCCGTCCGACGCGGGCGGCAACGACCCCGCCGTCTGCGCGTCCAACGTCTGCTCGAACACCTGGAACCTGCTCCGCGACGCCCTCGACCAGTGGGTCGCCGACCAGCACACGGCCGGCCGGACCGACGCCGAGCTCAAGGCTGACGTCACCGCGTTCGACCAGCAGGACCGCTACGACTACGACGGGGACGGCAACTTCAACGAGCCCGACGGCTACATCGACCACTTCCAGATCGTGCACGCCGGCGCGGACCAGGCCGACGGCGACCCGCAGCACGGCGAGGACGCGATCTGGTCGCACCGCTGGCGGGCGTTCCAGAACCGCGAGGGCCAGGCCGGACCGACCAACAACCTGGGCGGCGGTACCCAGATCGGCAACACGGGCGTCTGGGTGGCCGACTACACGATCCACCCGGAGAACGGCGGCCTGTCGGTCTTTGCCCACGAGTTCGGCCACGACCTGGGTCTGCCCGACCACTACGACACCAGCGGCGGGGGCGACAACTCCGCGGAGTGGTGGACCCTGATGGCGCAGAGCCGGGCGCGGGGGGCGGGTGACGGGGGCATCGGCCAGCGACCGCTCGACCTCGGCGCCTGGGACAAGCTGCAGCTCGGCTGGCTCGACCACGAGGTCGCGATCGCCGGCCAGTCGCGGACGGTCACGCTCGGCCCGCACGAGTACCAGACGGCCAAGCCGCAGGCGCTCGCCGTCGTGCTGCCGCCGACCAAGGTCGTGACCGAGCTGCCCACTCCCCCGGAGGGCCGGTCGCAGTGGTGGAGCGGTAACAGCCGCAACGTGGACCGCAGCCTCACCCGGGCGATCACCCTCGGCGAAGGCCCGGCCATCCTGACCTTCCAGACCAGCTACGACATCCAAGACTGCGGGCCTGACCCCTGCGACTACGCCTACGTCCAGGTCAACGAGGGCACGGGCTGGACCACGATGGCCGGCACCATCACCAACCACGACGAGGGCGACACGATCGCCGGCAACAGCGGCGGCTGGATCCCGGCCAGCTTTGACCTGTCGGTCTTTGCCGGCAAGTCGGTCCAGCTGCGGCTGCGCTACGCCAGTGGCGCGTACGGCGGTGGCCAGGGCCTGTTCCTCGACGACCTCACGCTGACCAGTGGCCGCACCACGGTCTTCAGCGACGGGGCCGAGGACGGTGCGAACGGCTGGACGGCGGACGGCTTCACCAGGGTGGGCGCCAGCCTGACCACGGCCTATCCGCGCTACTACCTGGCGTCCTACCGTACGTACACGTCCTATGACAAGTACCTGAAGACGGGGCCGTACAACTTCGGCTTCGGCTCCGAGCGGCCCGACCGGGCCGAGTTCTTCCCGTACCAGAGCGGTCTGCTGGTCAGCTACTGGGACACCCTGTACGCCGACAACAACACCAGCGCCCATCCGGGACACGGTCTGGTGCTGCCGGTGGACGCCCATCCCGACGTGCTGCGCACCACGGAGGGCCAGATCTGGCGGGGCCGGATCCAGGTCTACGACGCGCCCTTCTCGACCAAGCGGGCCAGCTCGCTGACCCTGCACGTGGACGGCGAACCGAGCTATCTGTGGGGTCTGGATCCGCAGCCGCTCTTCGACGACACCCGCAGCTACGTCCGCTCCGCGCTGCCGAGCGTGGGCGTGCAGACCCCGGGGTTGGGGGTCCGGTTGCGGGTGACCAAGCAGCAGAGCACGTCGATGACCGTCCGGCTCGGCAGCACCCGCGCGCTCTCCCCGGCCGTCGTCCTGGCCGAAGCGCGCCGGGCCGCACAAGAGGCCGTGCCACTACGCTGAGCCGATGAACATCGTCACGGGGTACATTCCCACGCCGGAGGGCATCGCTGCCGTCGACTACGCCATCGAGCAGGCCAAGGGCGCCGGGGCCGTGCTGACCGTGGTCAACACCGGTAAGGCGGGTGACTACTCCGACCCGGTGTTCGCCTCGGGCCCCGACCTCGACGCTCTCGCCGCCCAGCTCGACGCTGCCGGGGTCACGCACACGATCGTCCAGCCGACCGACGGCAGCACGGCCGACGAGAGCATCCTCGCCGCCGCCCGCGAGGTCGGAGCCGACTTGATCGTGATCGGCATCCGGCGACGCTCAGCCGTCGGCAAGCTGATCACCGGCAGCACCGCCCAGGCCGTGCTGCTCGGCGCCGACTGCCCCGTCGTCGCGGTCAAGCCCCGGCACTAACGGCGTCCGGAGCTCGTCGACGGGCCGCGGATGGCCGCACTGGAGGGTCAGACCGCTGCGCCGCCGCCGACGACGATGTCGACGCGCTGGAACTCCTTGATGTCGGTGTAGCCCGTGGTGGCCATGGCCTTGCGGAGGGCACCGGCGAGGTTCATCGTCCCGTCGCCGACGGTGGCCGGGCCGAGCAGGATCTGTTCCAGGGTGCCGACCGTCTCGTAGTGCGCGCGTTCGCCGCGCGGCAGGGTGGAGTGCCAGGCCTCGGGTCCCCAGTGGAACCCACGACCGGGCGCCTCCTCAGCCTTGGCGAGCGGCGAGCCCACCATCACGGCGTCGGCGCCGCAGGCGATCGCCTTGGCGATGTCACCGGAACGGTTGACCGACCCGTCGGCGATGACGTGCACGTAGCGGCCGCCCGACTCGTCCAGGTAGTCCCGTCGCGCGGCGGCGACGTCGGCAACGGCCGAGGCCATCGGGACGGCGATGCCGAGTACCGAGCGGGTCGTGTCCGCCGCTCCTCCGCCGAAGCCGACCAGGACGCCGGCCGCCCCGGTCCGCATCAGGTGCAGCCCGGCCTGGTAGGTCGCGCAGCCGCCGACGATGACGGGTACGTCGAGGTCGTAGATGAACTGCTTGAGGTTGAGCGGCTCGGTCGCGCTCGAGACGTGTTCCGCCGAGACGGTGGTGCCGCGGATGACGAAGAAGTCGACCCCGGAGTCGACGACGACCTTGGCGTACGCCTGGGTGTTCTGCGGCGAGAGCGCCCCGGCCGCAGGCACCCCGGCGGCGCGGATCTCGGCCACCCGCTGGCCGATCAGCTCCGGTTGGATCGGCTCGGCGTAGATCTGCTGCATCCGCCGGGTGGCCTCGACCGGGTCCTCGATCGAGGCGATCTCTTCCAGGCAGGCGATCGGGTCCGCGTAGCGGGTCCACAGGCCCTCGAGGTTGAGCACCCCGAGCCCGCCGAGCCGCCCGACGGCGATCGCGGTGGCCGGTGACATCACCGAGTCCATCGGCGCGGCGACCATCGGGAAGGCGAACGTCTGGGCATCGATCCGCCACGACATCGACACCTCCTCCTCACCGCGCGTCCGCCGCGACGGCACGATGGTGATGTCGTCAAACGCAAACGCCTGCTGCGCCCTCTTGGACAAACCGATGTCGAACATGCACAGAACCCTAGTGGCCAAACCTGGCCACAGGCGGCTGCGCACGCGGGGCGAGTGGGCACGTCGAAGCGCTGTGAAGGCCGCGGCCGATCCGGCCTGCACGACGAAACGGATCGACATGCTTTTCCGTCGATCCGTGAGGAGGAAGGTCGGATCTTCAGGCCGCGGTCAAGCAGCGTGCAGATTACCCAGAGTAATTGGGCGCCTCTACCGTCATCTGGATGTCGTGGGGGTGGGACTCGCGCAGGCCGGCGGAGGTGATCCGGACGAAGGAGCCGCGTTCCTGCAGCTCGGGGACGGTGGCGGCGCCGGTGTAGAACATCGACTGCCGGAGTCCGCCGACCAGCTGGTAGGCGACGGCGGCGAGCGGACCGCGGAAGGGCACCTGGCCCTCGATCCCTTCGGCGATCAGCTGGGAGTCGGAGGTGACGTCGCCCTGGAAGTAGCGGTCCTTGGAGTAGGAGGTGCTGCGTCCCCTCGAGGCCATGGCGCCGAGCGAGCCCATCCCGCGGTAGGTCTTGAACTGCTTGCCGTTGAGGAAGATCAGGTCGCCCGGGCTCTCCTCGCAGCCGGCGAGCAACGAGCCGAGCATCACGGTGTCGGCGCCGGCGACGAGTGCCTTGGCGATGTCGCCGGAATACTGGAGGCCGCCGTCGCCGATCAGCGGGACACCGGCCGGTCGGCAGGCGCGCGAGGCGTTGTGGATGGCCGTCACCTGAGGCACGCCCACGCCGGCCACCACCCGGGTGGTGCAGATGGAGCCGGGTCCGACGCCGACCTTGACGCCGTCGGCGCCCGCCTCGACCAGGGCTTTGGCGCCGGCGTAGGTGGCGACGTTGCCGCCGACCACGTCGACGTGGGCGACGGCCGGGTCGCCCTTGAGCCGGCGGACCATGTCGATCACGCCCTGGGAGTGGCCGTGGGCGGTGTCGACGACCAGCAGGTCGACGCCCTCCTCGACGAGCGCCATCGCCCGCTTCCACGCGTCGCCGAAGAAGCCGACCGCCGCCCCGACCCGTAGCCGGCCCTGGTCGTCCTTGGACGCGTCGGGATACTGGTCAGACTTGACGAAGTCCTTGAGGGTGATCAGGCCCTTGAGCCGGTTCTGGGCGTCGACCAGCGGCAGCTTTTCGATCTTGTGCTGCGCGAGCAGTCGCATCGCGTCCTCACCGCTGATCCCGACCTGACCCGTGACCAGGGGCATCCGGGTCATCACGTCGCCGACCAGCCGGGCGGGGTCGCTCTCGAAGCGCATGTCGCGGTTGGTGACGATGCCGAGCAGCGTCAGGTCGCGGTCGACCACCGGGACGCCGGAGATCCGGAACCGGCCGCACATCGCGTCGGCCTCACCGATCGTGGCCTCGGGCGAGATGGTGATCGGCTCGTCGATCATCCCAGCCTCGGACCGCTTGACCACGTCGACCTGGTGGGCCTGGTCCTCGATGGAGAGGTTGCGGTGGATGATGCCGAGCCCGCCGTGCCGGGCGATGGCGACCGCCATCCGGGCCTCGGTGACGGTGTCCATCGGCGAGGAGACCAGCGGCACCTTGACGGTGATCCGCTTGGACACACGCGACTCCGTCTTCACCTGGGAAGGGATGATGTCGCTCTCCGCCGGCTGCAGCAGCACGTCGTCGAACGTCAGCCCGAGGGTGGCGAAGGGTTCAGGCACTCCAGCGCCACTGAGACCAGGAACAGAGGACACAGCCGGGGCCTTTCACGCGTACATCAAGAGGAGGCCCTCATCGTAGCCGGGCCACGCGAGGGCACCAGACGGCGACGACCGCTCAGTAGCCGACGGCGAGCTTGAGGATCGGGGGCGCCTCCACCGCGGGCCGGATCAGGCCTGCGAAGAGCTCGCGGTGCTCGTCGGAGTCCTCGATCAGCTGCCGCAGCTTGACCACGCCACGGTGCTGCGCGACCCGGACGGCGTTGGCGGTCATCCCCAGCTGAGCGCCGACCACGTCGGCGGCGAAGCCGCTGGCGCGCAGCAGCAGCACCTGACGGGTCTTGTCCGGCAGCCGGGCCAGCAGCTCGTTCGTCGCCTGAAGGCTGACGGAGGAGACGACCCGCTCTTCGGGGGTCGGGGAAGGTTCGGTCTGGTCGGGGAACTCATCGACGAGCACGGCCGAACGGCTATAGCTGCGCTGGGCGTCGGCCACCTTGTTGGCGGCGATGGCGTAGACGAACGCGGCAAACGGTGCACCCTGGCTCTCGTAGCGCGGCAGCACCTTGAGCACGGCGACGCAGGTCTCCTGCGCCACGTCGTCGGCAGCCTCGAGGCCGCCGGCGTAGGTACCCAGCCGCGAGCGGCAGTAGGCCAGCACCATCGGCCGGACGGCCGCGATGAGCGCGTGCACCGCGTCTGGATCACCGGCCTGAGCCTCGGCCACGAGCTCGGAGTCGAACTGGTTGGAATCAGCGGACATCGTGTTCTTCACCCCCTGTTGTCCCCGAGTGAAGGTCCTGCTCCCTGCCGCTACGTGCTTTCGACTCGCATTCCGGTGGCCCGGTCGTCCCCGCGATGTCGATCGCCCGCTGCAGCAGTTGCTCGCGAAGCGTATCGCCTCCAGGTGACAGCTTCAGCCGAACGGGGAACTTTCCTCCACGCCCGAGCGCGGACGCGTAGGAACGACGGAACGGGGGCCCTTCCGGGCTGGAAGGGCCCCCGTCGCGTCCAAGAAGCGAGCCGTGGTCAGTGCGAGTGACTGTGCCCGGCCGCAGCCGGCTCGTCCTCTTCCGGCTTCTCCACCACGAGAGTCTCGGTGGTGAGCAGCAGGGAGGCGATCGACGCGGCGTTGGCCAGCGCGGAACGCGTGACCTTGACCGGGTCGATGACGCCAGCGGCGATCAGGTCGCCGTACTCACCGGTGGCGGCGTTGTAGCCGCTGCCCGGCTTCAGCTCGGCGACCTTGGCGGTGACGACGTAGCCAGGCTCGCCACCGTTCTCGGCGATCCAGCGCAGCGGCTCGACGGCCGCCTTGCGGACGATCGAGACCCCGGTCTTCTCGTCACCGGTCAGTCCGAGGTCGCCCTTGAGCGCCTCGACCGCGTGGATGAGGGCAGAGCCGCCACCGGCGACGATGCCTTCTTCGATCGCGGCGCGGGTCGCGGAGACCGCGTCCTCGATCCGGTGCTTCTTCTCCTTGAGCTCGACCTCGGTGGCCGCGCCGACCTTGATCACGCAGACGCCGCCGGCGAGCTTGGCGACCCGCTCCTGCAGCTTCTCGCGGTCCCAGTCGGAGTCGGTGCGCTCGATCTCGGCCTGCAGCTGAGCCACGCGGGCCTTGACCTCGTCCGCGCTGCCGGAGCCGTCCACGATGGTGGTGTTGTCCTTCGTCACCACGATCCGACGGGCCCGACCCAGGATCTCCAGGCCGACAGCATCGAGCTTGAGCCCGACCTCGGGGGACACGACCTGACCACCGGTCAGGGTCGCGATGTCCTCCAGCATGGCCTTGCGGCGGTCACCGAACGCCGGGGCCTTGACGGCCACGGAGGTGAAGGTGCCGCGGATCTTGTTCACCACGAGGGTGGAGAGCGCCTCGCCGTCGACGTCCTCGGCCACGATGAAGAGCGTGCCGGAGGCGCCGATGACCTTCTCGAGCAGCGGCAGCAGCTCGGTCATCGAGGAGATCTTGCCTGAGTTGATGAGGATGTAGGGATCGTCCAGGACGGCCTCCATCCGCTCAGCGTCGGTCACGAAGTACGGCGAGAGGTAGCCCTTGTCGAACTGCATGCCCTCGGTGAACTCGAGCTCGGTGCCCATCGTGTTGGACTCGTCGACGGTGATGACGCCGTCCTTGCCGACCTTGTCGAACGCGTCGGCGATGAGCTCACCGATCACCTCGTCACGGGCGGAGATGGTGGCCACGCTGGCCATGTCGGAGGTGGTCTGGACCTCGCGAGCGTTCTCGCGAAGCCGCTCCACCACCGCGGCCACGGCCTTGTCGATGCCCCGCTTGAGGCTGATCGGGCTGGCCCCGGACGCGACGGCCTTGAGGCCCTCGTGCACCAGCGCCTGAGCCAGGACGGTCGCGGTCGTCGTGCCGTCACCGGCGACGTCGTTGGTCTTGGTGGCGACCTCCTTGGCGAGCTGAGCGCCGAGGTTCTCGTACGGGTCGTCCAGCTCGACGTCACGGGCGACGGTCACACCGTCGTTCGTGATCGTGGGCGCACCCCACTTCTTGTCGAGCACCACGTAGCGGCCCTTCGGGCCGAGCGTGACCTTCACGGTGTTCGCGAGGATGTCGACGCCGCGCTCGAGAGAGCGGCGGGCCTCCTCGTCGAACTGAAGGATCTTTGCCATAGGTGTGTGTCCTTTGAGGCTGAGGGAGGGTTACTTCGAGACGACGGCGAGGATGTCGCGGGCGTTGAGGAGCAGGAGCTCCTTGCCGTCGTACTTGACCTCGGTGCCGCCGTACTTGCTGAAGATGACGACGTCGCCCTCGGCGACATCGAGCGGGACACGGTTGCCGTTGTCGTCGACGCGGCCGGGTCCGGTCGCGATGACCTTGCCCTCCTGCGGCTTCTCCTTGGCGGTGTCGGGGATGACCAGGCCGGAGGCGGTGGTCTGCTCGGCTTCGAGCGGCTGAACGAGGATGCGGTCCTCGAGCGGCTTGATCGTGGTTGCCACGTTCAAACCCCTTTCACGAGTATGGGATGTGCGGTTGGCAGGCGGTCAAGATGTCGTCGCGGTGCCATCTCGGCCATTGGCACACTCCAGGGGAGAGTGCCAGTTTTGACATTAGCACTCACCCCGAACGAGTGCCAGCAGGCACCCGACCACCACCGTCCCCCGCGAGCGAGGAGGAAGACAGGGTCTCGGGGCCTGACCGAGCGCGAGCAGGATTACTTGACGAGGGTGACGCCGGTGAGGGTCTGGCTGTACTCGGTCCAGGTCTTGCCGGTGTACGGGGCGTAGATCCGGGTCTTGACCGTTCCGGCGGCGGTGTCGACGTCGAACATCCGCACCGGGTTGGTGGTGCCGTCGTGCATCGTGGTCAGGAACGAGTAGATCTTGTTGCCGTTCCTGCCCGTGTCGACGCGCGCCTTCTCGGCCAGACCCACGTGGCCGGAGAAGACCATCTTGACGTTGGGGTACTGGCTGACCAGCTGGTCGTAGAGCTGCCGACCGCTGGTGTCGCCGTAGCCCTGGTTGCTCGAGTCGATGTCCCCGTTGCCGTTGAGGTAGCTGTGGGTGGCGATGAGCACGTTGTGGTCCGGGTGGGCGGCCACGACCTGCTTGGCCCAGGTGACCGCGCCCGGCCGGGCGCAGAACTCCAGGCTGAGCACCAGCCACTGGTAACCGCCGGCGGAGTAGGTGCTGTAGACGTTGTCAATCTTGTTCTTCTCGTACGCCCCAGCCACTCCGCCGAAGTCGCTGGCCTTGAAGTAGGAGTTGAACGTCGAGGTGTCGCGCTGCAGCTGGTAGGTGTTGCTGGGGTCCCGCGCGCTGCCGCCCACACCCGTGGCCTCGGTGTCGTGATTGCCGATGGCGACGGTGTAGGGGATGCCCGCCTTGTGCAGGACGTCCATCGACTTCTTCGCGATGGCCATCTGTGAGTGGTCGGGGGTGTCCCAGTTGACCATGTCACCGGTGTGGGCGACGAAGGAGACCTTCTGCTTGACCAGCCAGTTCGCGCGGTTGACCATCCGCGTGTCGGTGCCGGAGAGCACCTCGAGCTGGGTGTCAGGCATCACGGCGAAGCTGAACGTGCTGCCGGTGCTGGGCGAGGGTGTCGGCTCGGGCTCGGGAGCCGGGGCCGGCGCCGGGCTCGAGGTGGCCGGCGCGGCGTAGAAGGCGACGTTCTCGTACGTCCAACCAGCGGCGACCAGAGCGGCCCTGTCGGCGTCGGTGGTCACCAGCCGGTGCTTGCCGTCCTTGCGGTAGCGCTGGACGGGCTGCAGGCAGTCCGCCTTCACCGCCGAGGCGTAGAAGGAGATGCCCTGGTCGACGTAGCCGTACTTCTGGGTGGCGGAGACCAGCTCGGTGGTGGACTTGGTCGCGAGGTAGTCACCGGTTGCCGGCCGGTACATCCGGTGCACCGGCACCAGTCCGGTGCCCGAGCTGGACGCGGCCAGGAACGCCGTGCCTTGGTCGGTGAAGCCGTAGCTGACCGCCTTGGTCGCCTCACCAGCCGACCGGGTGACGAGGCTGACCGCCGTGGTGGGGTTGACGACGCGGTAGACGGGCTCGCTGAACGCCGAGCAGCTGGGCGCGGTGGCCGCCGCCACGGTGGCCAGCGACAGCACGAGGCCGGCGGTCACCAGCAGGCCAGCGGTGCCGAGCACGCAACCGGAGCGCAGCCGGCGGCGCGGGCTGGACGCCACGGTCGGGTGGAGACGATGGTCGAACGACATGAAGATCGGGCTCCTCGTAGGTGCGCCCCCCCGGGCGACTCCGGCTGATCCTAGTGCTAGATCACGGAACGATAAAAGGCCCATAACAAAACGATCACGTTTCGGCCTCGAACGGGGAGTAGACGAGCGAGCTCAGCGGAGCCACTTCAGGCCGGTGACCCGGCCCGAGTAGCCCGCGCCGGTATAGGTGTGCTTGGTCCACGGCGCGTAGACCCAGGTCCGCATCGACCTGGTCGAGGTGTTGATGGTGAGGAACCGCATCGGGTTGGTGGTGGCGGAGTGCACGGCGAGCAGGTAGGAGTCGACCCGGTTGCCGTGGACCCCGCGGTCGACACGGTGCTTCGCCTGGCCGGTGTGGCCGGAGAAGACGAGCCGGATGTTGGCGTACCGCGAGATCAGGTTGTCGTAGAGGTAGGTCCCGCTGGTGTCGCCGTAGCCGCCGCGGCCGGAGTAGATCTTTCCCGAGGACGTCAGGTAGGAGTGGGTCAGCACGATCACGTTGTGCTTCGGGTGCGAGGCGACGACCTGCTGGGCCCAGCGGACGGCCGACTTGCGCGGCCAGAGCTCCAGGTTCAGGACCAGCCAGCTCGCGCCGCCGGCGGTGAAGACGTGGTAGGTGTTGTCGATCTTGCCGGCCTCGAAGGCTCCTTCCTGGTCGAGCGGACCGGGGTTGAGGTAGCGGTTGAACGTCGCCGTGGTGCGGAAGAGCTGCCGCGTCTTGGCGGCGTCGCAGGCACTGCCGCCGGGACAGGTCGCCCGGGTGTCGTGGTTGCCGATGCTCAGCGACAGCGGGATCCCGGCCGTCTCCAACGGCTTGAGCCCAGCAGCGGCCCGCCGGTACTGGGCGTGGTCGCCGGTGTCCCAGTTGACGACGTCACCGGTGTGGCTGACGTAGCGCAGGTCGAGCTTGCGGCGCTGCTGCACCAGGTAGTTCGCGCGGTTGCGCAGCCGGCCGTCGCCGTCGCTCAGCACCTCCTGCTGCGTGTCGGGCATCACGGCGATCGTGAAGGTCGGGTCGACGGGTGCCTTGGCCAGGTAGAAGCGCAGCTTCTGCTTCTTCCAGCCGGCCGCCACGAGGGCCGCCTTGTCGGCCGCACTGGTGACGTAGCGGTGCCGGGTGCCGTGGCGATAGCTCCAGACGGCCACGAGGCAGCTGCGGGGGACCACACTGGCGTGGAAGACGGTGCCCTGGTCGAGGTAGCCGAGGGTGGTGACCAGCCGTCTGATCTCGGTCGGGGAGGTGCTGTAGAAGAAGTCGCCACCGCGGCTGGGCCGCCAGAGCCGGTGCACCGCGACCAGACCGGTGCCGCCGTCCGAGGCCGCCCGTACGGACGCGTCGCGGACCGAGGTGAAGCCCAGCGACACCGTCGCGGCCGACTGGCCCCTGGACAGCGTCAGCGAGTTGGTCTGCGTGACCGGGTGGACCCGCTCGAGCACCGTCGTGTCGAACGAGGCACAGGTCGGGGTGGCCGCGCTCGCGGTCGGGGCGGGGCCCAGCAGCGCCAGCACCGGGGCCGCCAGGGATCCGGTCACGAGGGCGACGACCGCCCGTCGTCGGCGAGCAGGGGGCCGTGAAGCCTGTTGGGGCTGGGTGCACACGTCGGTCTCCGCTTCGTGGCCTCACTGGGTGGGGATGTGCTGGCAGCGTAGTGTGCGATTGAGGGCTCAACCGCTCCCGAAGACTGATCCTGGGCGGGGGGCGTGAGCGGACTCACACCCTCGAACGGCAAGTGCAACGTGTCGTTCGTCTGGTTGTTACCTGCGCTCGACGACCAGCGCCACTGCGCCGGCAGGGGTCCGCGAGAGCACCAGGGTGGCCGCGGCCGAACCGTGGCGGCCGAGCCGCCGCCGCAGCTCGGCGGGGTCGACGTCGAGCCCCCGCTTCTTGATCTCCAACGTGCCCACCTCGTGGTCGCGCAGCCACCGGCGCAGGGCCTTGCGGTCGTACGGCAGCACCTCCCGTACCGCGAAGGCGACCGCGAACGGGCTCGACACCAGCGTGTCACCGGTGAGGTAGGCGATCTGCGGGTCGAGCAACCAGGCGCCGAGACGGTCGGCGAGCATCCCGAGACCGCGCGCCCGGATCACCGCGCCGTCCGGCTCGTACAGGTACTGACCGACCGGTCCCACGGGTAGGGCCGGCTCGGGTCGCCCCGGGAGAGGCCGGGTCACGGCGAGCCGGTCGTCCGGCAGCAGCAGCGCCGCGTCCACCCCCGGCTGCGCGCCGGCGCCGGCCCAGAGCGCGACCTCGACCGTCTCCGAACCCGCCGTCACCCACTCGGCCTCGACCGCCGGAGGCACCAGGCTGTGCGGCAGGGCCGGTCCCAGCTTGACCCCGGCCACCCGGTCACCGGCCAGCAGACCGGTGACGAAGTCCCAGCCGGGGGTGAAGTCGGCCACCCGCCACAGCCGTCCCCGGTCCGTACGCCGGGCGGGGTCGCAGAAGGCCGCGACGCCAGGCTCGAGCAGGTCGGCGGCCACCTCCTCGGCGTCGGCACAGACCACCTCCGCCCTCCCGGCCAGGTTGGCCCGGGCGACGGCGGCGGTGTCGGGGTCCCGCTCGACCGCGACCACCTCCAGCCCGGCCCGGACGAAGGCGAGAGCGTCCGTCCCGATCCCGCAGCCGAGGTCGACCACCCGCCGGGCGCCGGCCCCGCGGAACCGGGCGGCGTGATGGTCGGCGACCGCCGGCCGGGTCGCCTGCTCCAGACCGGCACGGGTGAAGAACATCGTGTCGGCGTCGGCGCCGAACTTCGCCCGCGCGCGAGCCCGCAGCGACGCCTGGTGCAGAGCGGCCGCGGCCAGGTCGGGCCCGTACGCCGTCCGCAGCCGGCCCGCGGCGCCGAGGCCGTCCGGGTCGGCTTCGGCCATGGCCGCGGCCAGCGCCTCCGGGGTCAAGCCGAACGGGAGGACGGGAGCGGGCCCGGTCCCAGACGTTGGCCCCAACAGTGACACAGCGTCATTCTGCGCTGCCTCAGACGAGGATGCGGCCGACCGGCAGCGAGGAGTCGGCGCCGATGTCCAGCGCCGACGGTGGGCGGCCGGCGGTGACGACCTCCGAGCCGAGGACGGCGATCATCGCTCCGTTGTCGGTGCACAGCCCCGGCCGCGGCGTCCGCAGCTCGATGCCGTCCGCGGCGGTGCGCTCGGCCAGCAGCGACCGCAGCCGCGAGTTGGCCGCGACGCCGCCGCCGATCAGCAGCGAGCGCGTCTCGGTCGCCAGGCAGGCGTCCACGGCCTTGGCGGTGAGCACGTCACAGACGGCCTCCTGGAAGCTCGCGGCGACGTCGGCCAGCGGCACGTCCTCGCCATCGCGCTCGCGGGCCTCGACCCACCGGGCGACCGCGGTCTTGAGCCCGGAGAAGGAGAAGTCGAAGCGGTGCCGCTCGGCGTCCTTGGCCGCGGTCAGCCCGCGCGGGAAGGCGATCGCCTTCGGGTCGCCGGTCGCGGCCCGGTCGATCACCGGACCGCCGGGATAGGGCAGGCCGAGGACGCGGGCGACCTTGTCGTAGGCCTCCCCCGCGGCGTCGTCGATGGTGGAGCCGAGCTCGGTGATGGAAGTGGCGACGTCGGGGATGTGCAGCAGCGAGGTGTGCCCGCCGGAGACCAGCAGAGCCACGCAGGGTGAGGGCAGCGGACCGTGCTCCAGCAGGTCGACCGCGACGTGCCCGGCCAGGTGGTTGACCCCGTACAGGGGCTCGTTCAGCGCCAGCGCCAGGGCCTTGGCGCTGGCCAGACCCACCACCAGGGCGCCCATCAGCCCCGGTCCGGCCGTGACGGCGATGCCGTCGAGCTCGGTGAGGTCGACGTCGGCGGCGGCGCAGGCGCGCTCCAGGGTCGGCACCATCGCCTCCAGGTGGGCGCGGCTGGCCACCTCGGGCACCACCCCGCCGAACCGGACGTGCTCCTCCACGCTGGAGGCCACCTCGTTCGCCAAGAGCTCGTGGCCGCGGACGATGCCCACGCCGGTCTCGTCGCAGGACGACTCGATGCCCAGGATGAGTGGCCCGGTCACTGGTCCGCCTCGTTCCAGCGGGCGAGCTCGCGCTCGGCGGCGGCGTACCGCGCGGGCCATTCGGGGAGGTCGTAGAGCTTGAGGATCAGGGCGTGCTGACCCGGACCGTAGTAGTCGGGTCGGGCGCGCAGCTGCTCGAAGCCGATCCTTTGATAGAGGGCGATCGCCGGCTCGTTGGCGTAGCCGACCTCGAGCATCACCGCGAGCGCGCCCGCGTGCCGGACAGCCTCCAGACCGGCCCGGACGAGCGCTGACCCGATGCCGCTGCGCCGGCGACCGGAAGCGACGACGAGCCGGTGCAGGTCGGCCAGCTCGCCGGTGGTGCGCAGGGCGATGACCCCGGCCACCTGCTCAAGGCGAGCCAGCAGCACCGTACGGCCAGATCCCGCGAGCTCGCCGGCCCAGCTGCGCTCGCTCCACTGCTCGGCCTCGGCGAAGCCCGTCCGCTCCAGGGCCAGGATGGCCGGCAGGTCGTCGTGGCGGGCGACCGTGATGGTGGTCGCGGACGTCTCGCTCGTCGTCACGAACGTCCCCGGTCCGCCGGGCGGCGGGCGGCGGCCGACGCGGGCAGCAGCACCGACTTGCGCCGGGTCGGCTCGGTGGCGTCCGGCCGACGCAGGTAGAGCGGGGTACGGCCGGCGTCGAGCAGCTCAGGACCGCGGACGGCCATCACGCCCGGGTCGAGCGTGCGCGGTCCGAGCACGGCCTGCAGGTGGTCGGGGTAGAGGTCGGCACCCGGCCCGATCGTGGGCAGCGGCGGCACCTCGGCGGCGGGACTGACGTGCGGTCCGTCGACCCGAACCCCCCGACGGTCGTAGCGGGCCCAGTAGACCTCGCGTCGGCGGGCGTCGGTCGCCACGACGAAATCCGCGGGCGGTTCGGTGTGCTCGGCGACCAGCTGGGCGGCCAGCACGTCCAGCGTGCAGACGCCGCGCCACGGGAGGTGGAGCGCCGAGGCGAGCATCAGGGCGGTGGCGATGCCGACCCGCAGCCCGGTGAACGGGCCAGGGCCGAGGCCGGCCACGACGAGGTCGAGGTCGGCCGGGACAACTCCGGCGGCGTCCAGGCAGCGGTGGACCATCGGGGTCAGCTGTTCGGCGTGCGCCATCCGGTCGGCCAGGGTGGCCACCTGCAGCACGGTGCCGCCGCGGGCCAGTCCGACGGCCACGGTGGTGGCGGTGTCGACGGCGAGCACGAGCAGTCCGTCGGCCGAGGGCTCAGGCACGGGTGTCTCCCGCAAGCACGGACAGGTCGACGGCGTCCCAGCGCGGTCCGACGCCCCGCAGGGCCACCAGCCGGGTGTCGGCGCCGGTGTCGGCGTCCGGACGGGCCACGATCTCGAGCTCGAGCCGGTCGACCGCGAGACCTTCGGCGAGCCCGGCGCCCCATTCCACCAGGGTGACGGCGTCGGGCAGGGTGGCGTCGAGGTCGAGGTCGTCGAGCTCGTCCGGCCCGGACAGCCGGTAGGCGTCGACGTGCACGAGGCTCGGGCCGCCGTCCTGTGACGGGTGGATCCGAGAGATCACGAAGGTCGGCGAGATGACCGGACCCTCAGTCCCCAGGCCGCGACCCACGCCCTGAGCAAGGGTCGTCTTGCCCGCCCCGAGCTCGCCGGTGGCGATGACCAGGTCACCGGGCCGGAGCAGTCCGGCCAGCCGCTCCCCCAGCTGGTGCATGTCCTCGGCCGTGGCCACGGTGAGCACGGTGGGCAGCGGTTTGGCGAGGACGACCCCGTACGGGCCGGGCCGGTCGATGACGTAGCCGCGGTGCTGCCAGTAGGCGATCAGGTCGGCGAACTCGCCGCGGGCGAACAGCTCCACCCGGTCGTACCCGGCCCGGGCGGCGACCTCCTCGGCGGCCGCGACCATCGCCGAGGCGATGCCGTGCCGCTGGAAGTCAGGGTGCACCGAGACCCGTCGGAAGGTGGCCACGCGGGCGTCCGTACCGTCGGCGACGACGAGGATCGCGCCGGCCGGTCGTCCGTTCACCTCGGCGTAGACGCCGGCACCCGAGGCGAGCTGCGCGGCCACCGTCGCGGCCGTCTCCTCGCTGGCGGTGGACGGCGGGTCGAGCGCCGGACGGGCCCCGAAGGCGGCGTGGATGACGTCGACCATCCCGGCGGCGTCGTCCTGCGAAGCCACCGAGACGACCAGATCCACCACCGAGACGCTCACCGTCGGACGATCCTACGGGCCGAGTCGTCAGGCTCGCCGACCGAGGGCGAGTCTCGCCTGTGGACAGCGGCACGAGGAGCCGCCGCGGACCCTATCGTGACTGCCGCCGGCCTGCGGTGCGCCCACGCAGGGTCGACCTTGAGGCCGCGGCAGGTGCTCGACGATCGCTCCTGCGAACGCCGCTGACGGGTCGATCGCGACCACCTCGACCCGACGCTGGCCGCTGAGGCGATACAGCTGGCCCGAGGGTCACAGCTCGACCGCGACGAGGGTGCTGCGGGCCCGTGAGCGAGGCCGCCCGACCCCGCTGACTGGGCGTGACAGATCTACGGCCAGACCCACCCCCGCCCCAGGTTGAAACTGCTAGCGTTCGCCGCTAGGCGGGGTGGCCTCGCGTGATCGACGGGAGTGTCTCATGCGGGTTGGGATCTACGAAGTCGTGGGCCGGGTGGCCGCAGGTCCGTCCAGCTCGGTCTGGAAGGGTCGAGACCCGGGTCTGGGCATCGACGTGGCGCTCAAGCAGCTGCACGCCGCCCAGGCCGACGCGATGGATCGGCTGCGCTCCGAGGCTGCCGTGCTCGCGCGGCTGGACCACCCGAACATCGTGCGGGTCTTCGACCTCGTCACGGCTGACGACGGCCTGTGGCTGGCCGAGGAGTGGGTCGAGGGTGCCTCGCTGGCGACCATCATGTCCACGGCGGGGCGGCTCACCGTGGCCCAGACTCTCGGGGTGGTGCGGGGCGGACTGCTGGGCCTGGCCCACGCGCACCGCCAGGGGGTCGTCCACGGCGACTTCGCCCCGCAGAACATCCTGGTCGAGACCAGTGGTGAGTCCAAGCTGATCGACTTCGGCCTCGCCGGGACGCTCGGGCAGGTGGGCAGTGGCGGCACGCCGGGCTTCGCCAGCCCCGAGTCGCTGGCGAGCCAGCCGCTCTCGCTCACCTCCGACGTCTACTCCGCGGCTGCCGTGGTCACCCGGGCGTTGCGCAAGGCGAGCAGCGTGACCGCCGAGGGCGTCCCGGTTGGCACGGTCGAGCTGGGCGGATTGCCGGCGCCGGTCGTCCCGGTGCTGCAGCGCGCCCTCTCCACCGACCCTGCCCTGCGGCACCCCGACGCGCAGTCCTTCCTGGACGACTTCAGCGACGCCGCCCAGCGAGCGTTCGGGGCGGGGTGGTGGACCACCGCCGGCGTAGGTACGGCAGCGGCCGCCGCGACACCGGCCCTCCTCGCCGTCCTGGGAGCAGGCGCCGGGGCCGGAGCGGTGGCGACGGAGGTGGCCGCGGGTGGCGGCAGCCCCGTGATGTCGACAGCGGTCCGGAGCGTGAGGCACGTGGGGCGCGTGGGCCGAGCACCGGCCGCCATCGCCGCGGTCGCCGGCGTGGCGGTCCTCGCGGTGGTTGGTGCCGCCGTCGCCGTGAACCGGTCCGACTCCTCGACCACCACCGCAGTGCCAGCGGCCGCGCCGGTCAGCGCTGCGGCGGAACCGGTCTCGGTCAGGACTCCCTCGCCGACCCCGTCAGCTAGTCCCAAGCCAGCCCAAGCAGGTTTCGTCGGCCGCTACCGATACCGGGAGACAGTGACCGCGAGCAACACCTCGTACTACAAGGTGGGCAGCAAGGTCACCCAGACCTGGACGGTGACCACCCGCTGTGCCAAGAAGTGCGAGAGCACCGTCGACGACAGCAGCTCCGAGCGGACCCTGACCAGCAAGGCCGGTGGTCTGGGCGAGAACTTCACCTACGAGTCTGACTGCATCGACACCAAGACCAAGAAGAAGCAGGGCTATACGGTCACCAGCCGGTACAAGCGCACCCTGAGCGTCAGCAAGAGCGACGAGCGCGGTGTCGTGTCGATGAAGGGCTCCGCGGTCGACCTTCAGCTCGACAAGTGCAAGAACCAACAGGTGCCGCTGCAGAGGGTGACCTGGCGGATCACCGTCGAGCGGATCTGATGCCGGGCCTTGCCTTCGACCTGCCCGCGGGCTTCGAGTTCGTCCGGGTGCTCGGCTACGGCGCGAACGGCATCGTGGTCCTCGCCCGCCAGCTCGCGCTGGACCGTCTCGTCGCCGTCAAGACGATCCGGGTCATCACCGCCTCGGCTGACGTCGAGCGGCTACGGCGAGAAGCCAGGGTCCTCGCGGCTCTGCGGCACCCGAACATCCTCCCGGTCTTCCAGCTGCACGAGGGCCCGGCCTCGCTCGCGATGGTGATGAAGCACCAGCCTCGCGGGGACCTGGGCGCGGCGGCCGCCACGTTGACGGGCAGCCAGGTCGTGGACGCGCTCGGCGACCTGGCGGCGGCGCTGGCCGCCGCGCACCAGCAAGGGATCGTGCACCGCGACGTCAAACCGGCGAACGTGCTGCTCGACGAGAACGGCCGGGCGGTCCTCGCCGACTTCGGGCTGGCCCGGCTGCCCCGCGACGCGAACGCCTTTCGTACCGTCGGCTCCGTCGTGACGGGCACCCCCCTCTACCTCGCTCCCGAGCAGATCCTGCACCCCCAGCTGGAAGCGCCCAGCATTGACCACTACGCGTTCGGGGTGCTCGCCTACCAGCTGGTGACCGGTCGGTGGCCCTACGCCCCGCCGACGTGGCACTCGGTCACGGAGTCCCACCTGCACGCCGTGCCCGTCCCCGCGAACGAGGTGCTGCCCGGTCTGCCGACCAGCGTCGCCGCCGAGCTGAGCAGCCTGTTGGAGAAGGACGCCCGCCGCCGCGGCCGTCCCGACGAGCTCCTCCGTGCCCTGGACGGTCTCACCCCCGACCGCTGGGACGCGCTCATCCCCGGCCGGGCGGCCGTCCTCGACGCTGCTGCACCGGCGACCACCGACCTGGGGACCGAGCAGGGCCCGCCTGCTCTGGCGGCCGGTACGGCGGACCTCGGCCTCGAGCGGCCGCCACTGGCGGCTGGACGGTCTGAGCCGGCAACCACGCTCCAGGTCGCGGACGGGCCTCCGTCCTGGGTGGTGCCCCCGGTCTACCGACCGGCGCGCGGCCGGCTGCTGGGGTTCCGGCTGGCCATCGCCGTCCTCGGCATCAGCCTCGGCGTTCTCGGCTACTTGGCGTGGTTGCACCGGTGAGCCCGTCTCTCCCGGCCGCGACCCCGCTGAGGTACGAGGTCCTCGGCCCCCTCCGGGTGCTGCTCGGGGGTCAGCCGATCGCACTGGGCGGGGCCCACCAACGGGCGATCCTCGGGCTGTGCCTGGTGAACCGCAACCGAGTGGTGTCGATGGACACCCTGATCGAGGAGATCTGGCACGACGCCCCGCCCCGGTCGGCCGTGTCGAGCGTCCACGTCGCCGTCTCGGGGCTCCGCCGGACCCTGCCGAACGCGGACGAGCCGAGCGCGGGCGCATCCCGGGGCAGCGTGCTGCAGACCAGCCCGCCGGGCTACCGCTTGGTCGTCGACGACGCCAGCGTCGACCTCGTCGAGCTCACCGCTCGCCGCGACCGTGGCGCCGCCGACCTGCGGGCAGGACGCCCGGAGCAGGCCGCCGAGTCGCTCGCGAGCGCACTCGCTCTGTGGCGCGGCGTACCCCTGGAAGACCTGCAGCGGTTCCCCTTCGCCGTCGACTTCGCGACGGCCCTCGGTGAGGTGCGGCTGCTCACCCTCGAGCTCAGGCTGGACGCCGACCTGCAGTGCCACCGCTATGAGGCGGTGCTGCCCGAGCTGTTGGACCTCACCGTCCGCCATCCCCTGCGAGAAGAGCTCTGGGCGAAACAGGCCGTGGCGTTCTACCACCTCGGTCGCCAAGCGGAAGGTTTGGCGACGCTGCAGCGCCTCCGGGAGGTGCTCGACGCCGAGCTCGGGATCGACCCCAGCCCGGCGGTCAAGCAGCTCGAGCTCGACATCCTCCGCCAGAACCTGCGGCGTGAGGATCCCCGACCCCACCCGCCGGCCGTACTGGCAGCAACGGTCGGGGAGCCGACCAACGAGGTCGCCTCCGAGCTCGTCTCCGCCACCGGAGAGGTCTTCCGCCTGCTACCGCGGACCCGGGTCGGACGCGACCCGGACAGCGACGTCGTCATCGCCGACGACCGGGCCAGCCGGCAGCACGCCTTCATCTACCTCACCCCGGCCGGTCTCGTCCTCTCCGACCTGAAGTCGCGGAACGGGACCCTGCTCAACGGCCGACGCGTCGTCGAGGACGAACCCCTCCACGACGGCGACGTGATCGAGATCGGCCGCACCTCGCTCACACTGCGCGCTCTTGGGCGCATGACCGGGACGTAGGTCGGTCGTCAGCGGCTCCCGTGAAGGTCAGGCCATGACTACCTCACGCGCTCGCATCGCCGTTGCTCCGCTCGCGCTCCTCGCGCTGATCCTCGCTCTACAGCGACGTCGATCCGACGACCCTCGGGGACAGCATCTGCAACGTGGCCAACTGCGTCGCCAAGGCCGGTTACTTCCAGCTGTCGTACTCCGGAACTACGTCGACCTTCTATCGGAGCCACCCATTCTGCTCGATAAGAATCGCTTAAGTGCGCCGTAAGCGGGTGGCCACAGGATCGTGTTCAGGTCAACCACCCGCTACTCAAGGAGAACGACATGAACACCACCGCTACCACCCCCACCACTCGTCAGCCCCGTCGCCACGTCCGTCGGCTGCTCATCCGGTCGGCGATCGCGGTGGCGGCCTCGGCCCTCGGCGTCGTCGGACTCGCCGTGCCGGCCTCGGCCGCGACGCAGTCGGGAACCGTGTGCTTCCGGCACCCGAACGGGAGCCCCTACACGTACACGACGTACGCGCAGCAATGGAATGCGGCCGCTCAGGCGTGGCAGAACATCGGTACTGACGCCGGCAGCGTCAACGGCTGTGAGCGGTGGAACCTCCCGGCCAACCAGACGATCAAGTTCCAGGCCTTCTACCGCGTCGGCCGCGTCTGCTTCATCGGCAACAGCCCCTACGCCTACGTCACGCCGGGGTCGAGCTGGGACTTCAAGGTCAACCGGGTCGACCAGGTCAACTGCTGACCCAGCGTCGAGCGCTGACCAGTGCTCCCTGGCTGAGCGTCCGGGGCTGATGTCGGTGCCCGCCGGGGATCTGCGGAGCATCGGTCAGCGGCCGGAAACGCCACAGGCTCCCGGCAACAGCCGGGAGCCTGTGTGTTGTTCAGTGCCGAGCGGGTCTGCTCGACTGACCGGGTGAGGTCAGCGGTCGAAGCTGCGACGCGGTCCGCTGCGCTTGCCCTCGTAGCCGCCGGAGCGGGAACGCGGGCCGCGGGAGCCGCGGTCGCCACCGAAGGGCTTGCGGTTGCTGCGCGGCGGAGCGATCAGCCGCTCGTAGTCGACGGAGGAGACCGGGACACCGCTCGGCTGACGCGCACCGGTGATGGTGGCGACCGCCGCATCGCCGGGCTGGCCGGTGAGCGACTCGGGCTTGACGCCGGCCTGGGAGGTGAGCCGGGTCATCTCGCGACGCTGATGCGGCAGCGCGAGCGTGACGACGACGCCGGTGCCACCGGCGCGGGCCGTACGGCCGGCGCGGTGCAGGTACTCCTTGGGACCGGCCGGCGGGTCGACCTGGAGGACCAGGCCCACCTCGTCGACGTGGATGCCGCGGGCCGCGACGTCGGTGGCGACGAGGACGGGCAGGTCGCCCTCCTTGAAGACCGACAGGATCCGCGTCCGGGCGCCCTGGGTGAGGCCACCGTGCAGGGCCCCGGCCATCACGCCGGCGTCCCGCAGCTGCTCGGCGACACGGTCGGCGCCGCGCTGGGTGCGGACGAAGACGACCGTACGGCCGCCGCGACCGGCGATCTCGGCGGTCAGGGTCGCCTTGTCGTGCGGGGCGACGTAGACCAGGTGGTGGGCCATCGTGGTGACGCTGGCCTGGCTCGAGTCGACCTCGTGGGTGACCGGGTTGCTCAGGTAGCGCCGGACGAGCCGGTCGATCGCGCCGTCGAGCGTGGCGGAGAAGAGCATCCGCTGACCGCCGGCAGGGACGGTGTCGAGGATCTGGGTGACCGCCGGCATGAAGCCGAGATCGGCCATGTGGTCGGCCTCGTCGAGCACGACGACCTCGACGCGGGTCAGGTCGACCGCGTTCTGGTCCATCAGGTCGATCAGCCGGCCCGGGGTGGCGACGACGATGTCGACGCCACGCTGGAAGGCGCGCAGCTGCGGGGTGTAGGACATGCCGCCGGCGATCAGCACCGTCGACAGGCCGGCAGTGCGGGCCAGCGGGGTGAGCACGTCGGTGACCTGCATGGCCAGCTCGCGGGTCGGGACGAGCACGAGGCCGCGGGGCTGGGTGCTGGTGCCGCCGGAGAGGCGGGTCACCATCGGCAGACCGAAGGCGAGCGTCTTGCCCGAACCGGTCTGGCCGCGGCCGAGGACGTCACGACCCTTGAGTGCGTCCGGGATGGTCGCGGTCTGGATCGGGAAGGGGCTGGTGATGCCGCCGGCGGTGAGCGCGCTCACCAGGGCGGGCGGCAGACCGAGGCCGGCGAAGTCGCCGGAGGTCGAGGTCGGGGCGGCGACGGGAGCGGCCACGGTGGGGGCGCTCACTTCGCGCTCCGGCTGGTCGTCAGTGCGACGGTCGTCGCGAGGGCTGGTACGGACGTGCTCACTGCGGTTCTCCGAACGGGGACGGTCGTCCCGGTTGAACGTGGGGCGACGGTCGTCGCGGTTGACGGCGGGACGGTCGTCCCGGTTGAAACTGGGGCGACGGTCGTCCCGGTCGAACGACGGGCGGCGGTCGTCCCGGTCGAACGACGGGCGGCGGTCGTCGCTACGGGCCGGGCGGCGGTCGTCGGTCCGGTTCTCCCAGCGCGGTCGGCTGTCCCGGCTGAACGACGGCCGGTCGTCGCGGTTGAACGACGGACGACGCTCATCCCGATCGTTCGACGGACGACGGTCATCCCGGTTGTACGAGGGGCGGTCGTCCCGGTTGTACGAGGGGCGGTCGTCCCGCTTGTACGAGGGGCGGTCGTCCCGGTTGAACGACGGGCGACGCTCATCCCGATCGTTCGACGGACGACGGTCGTCCCGGTTGAAGGCGGGGCGGTCGTCCCGGTTGAAGGCGGGGCGGTCGTCCCGGTTGAAGGCGGGGCGACGGTCGTTGCGATCGGTCGAGGGACGACGGTCGTCGCTGCGGTTCTCCCAGCGGGGCCGGTCGTCGCGGGCCGAGGAGGGGCGACGGTCGTCGCGGGCCGGGCCGGCGCTACGGACGCTGTCGCTGCGCCGCTCGGGACGGACGTCCTCGCGACGCTCCGGACGGGACGTACCCCAGGTGGTGGCCGGCTGGCCGCCACGACGACGGGGGTCGTGGCCGCGCTCCTTGCGTTCGCTGGAGCTCCAGCGCTTCTTCTCGGTGCCGTCGGACTTGAAGGACTTCGGCCCGCGAGACTTGGCGGTGTTGGATCGAGAGGGGGGCTTGCTGGCAGGCATGGAACTCACACTTCTGTCCGGCGATGCGGACCTTGGTTCAGGCACGTCAACGCCCGAACCATCTGTGGTGAGGTGGGAAGACGAGCCTACGAGCGCATTCTCCGTCGGGAGCGCGCGGTGTCCGAACTGTGGAGCAGCCGGAAGGTCAAATATTACCAGTTGTGCCGCCGATTCGAGAATCGCCGCTCAGGTCTCCCGGAGAGAACGGTCCCGAACCCGCTGCACGAGCTGGTCGAGCACGGTGTTGAACACGTCGGGGTGCTCGATCATTCCCATGTGACCGCAGGCGGGGAGGCAGCGCGCGTCCGCCTCGGGCAGCAGCTCGCGGATCCGCTCGGTGCGCTCGATGGGGAGGATCAGGTCGTTCTCGCCGCCGACGACGGCCGCCTCGACCCGACGGAGCACCTCGAGCGCGCGGTACTCGTCCAGCTCGGCAAAGGCGGGGTAGAAGTCGGTCAGCACCTCCAGCGGCGTCCGGCTCAGCATCTCGCTCATGAACTCGACCTCGTCCACGCCGACCGCGGAGCCGTACGACATTCGCCGCGTCACCAGATAGCTGAGGTCAGAACCGGAGCCCCGGCGCTCCACCAGCCGCGGCAGCCGGTTCAGCGCCGCAAGCAACCCGGGCGCGACGCTCGAGAACATCCGTCCCGGAATGGCCGGGAGCGGCGAGTAGTCCGCCATCTCCCCCGCCGCGGTCGAGAACAGGGCCACCCCCAGCACCCGGCTGCCGAAGAGCTCAGGCCGGGTCTGGGCCAGCCGCATGATCGTCATCCCGCCCATCGAGTGCCCGACCAGGACGACCGGACCGGGTGGCACCACCTCCTCGAGCACCTGGACGAGGTCGTCGGTCAATACAGGCAGCCGGCAACGCTCGGGCGCGGACCGGGTCGACCGGCCGTGGGAGCGCTGGTCGTAGAGGACGGCGCGCGGCCGGTTCGCCCCGAGCTGGCGGAGGTGCACCCGTTGGAAGTGCCAGCACTCCAGGCTGAGCGCGTAGCCGTGCACGAACACCACCGTCAGGTCGTCCTCGGGGTCCGCCGGCGGGTCGATCTCGGTGTGCAGCACGACGCCGTCGGGGGTGGTGACGTCCGGCCCGGGTGACTGCAGGGAAAAGTAGGACACCCCGCCGCCGTCGTCCTCCGCTGCGTGCCGCGCGTGGATCCGGGCCGTGACGAGGCGGCGTTCGAGCTCGCGACCCGCGACCACGCCACCGGCGGCGAGCGCCAGCACGCCGGCGACCAGGGCGGTCTCGGCCACCGCCGCCCGCGTCAGGAGACCGACCCCTGGTCGAGGTAGCGGCGCGGCACCCGGGCGCCGATCCGGGTGACGATCTCGTAGCCGATCGTGTCGCACCAGACCGCCCACTCGGCCGCCGTCGGCTCACCGGCGTCGCCGGGACCGAAGAGGACGACCTCCGCCCCGGGTTCGGCGTCCGCGTCGGGGCCGAGCTCGACGACGAGCTGGTCCATGCAGATCCGGCCGCGCACCGGCGCGCGACCGGCGCCGAAGGCGACCTCGGCGCGGTTGCCGGCGTGTCGGGGGATGCCGTCGGCGTAGCCGAGCGGGACCAGGCCCACGGTGGTGCGCCCGGGGGCGGTCCAGACCCAGCCGTACGAGACGCCCGCGCCGGCCGGGATCGGCTTGACGTTCGCCAGGGTCGCGCGCAGCGTCATCACCGGTCGCAGCTCGACCCCGGCCAACGCAGCGAGTCCGGGCGCCGGCTCGACCCCGTACGCGGCGATGCCGACCCGGACCAGGTCGTAGCGGGCCTGAGGCAGCAGCAGGGCGCCGGCCGAGTTGGCCAGGTGCCGCAGCTGTGGTCGCAGGCCGGCCGCCCGCGCCTCGGCGCAGGCCCGCTCGAACGCCGCGACCTGGACCTCGACCGAGGGGTGGCCGGGTTCGTCGGCGGCGGCGAGATGCGACCAGACGGCGACCACCTCGAGCGCACCGACCTGCTCGGCCTCGGCGGCGGCGGCGAACAGCTCACCCCACCCGGCCGGCTCGGCGCCGTTGCGGGAGAGCCCGGTGTCGACCTTGAGGTGGACCCGCGCCCGCCGCTCGGTCACCGCCGCGGCGGCCACCGCTCGGGAGACCTGGTCCGGGGACTGCAGCGAGACGTCGACGTCGGCGGCCACGAGCGGCGTCAGGTCCTCGTTGACGCCGTAGAGCCAGGCCAACACGCGGCCATCGTCACCGGCCTCCCGCAACGCGATCGCTTCCCCGGGGGTGGCCACCCCGAGCCACTCGACGCCGGCGGCGCGGGCTGCGGCAGCGCAGCGCAGCATGCCGTGGCCGTACGCGTCCGCCTTGACCACGACCATCAGGGTCGCCTCGCCCACAACCCCGCGGAGGGCCGCAATGTTGGCCCGGAAGGCGTCGAGGTCGATGTCGGCGCGCGCGGTGCCGGGGTCGATCAGCTCCGTCACCACCTGCGGCGCACCAGCTCGTCGCGGCGACGCTGCAGGTCACCGAGCAGCGACCCGATGGCTCTGGCCAGCTCCTGCGGCGGGACGGCTCCGGGATGGGCCTCGGCGGCGGCCGCTTGAATCGACGCACCCAGCTGTCCGGCGTACTGCGGCCGATGCACGGCGGCCAGCAGAGCTGCACAGACACCGGCCAGCACGTCTCCGGAACCGGCCTGGGCGGTCCAGGCCGGGCCGGGCCGGGCGACGAAGACGGTGTCGCGGTCGGGCCGAGCGACCAGCTGGGTGGCGCCCTTGAGCAGCACGGTGGCGCCGGTCTGCTCGGCACCAGCCCGGACGGCGCGCAGCGGGTCAGCCTCGACCTTGCTCCGCGGCACGTCGAGCAGCCGCGCCAGCTCGCCGGCGTGCGGGGTCAGCAGCCACTCTTCCGGACAGCGGTCCGGCAGGTAGCGCAACCCGTCCGCGTCGACGACGGCCGGCAGGCCCTCTTCAGCGGCACGGAGCAGCACGTCGCGACCGTCCGCGCGGTCGCCCCAGCCAGACCCGAACAGGTTGGCCTGGACCCGACCGGGAGAGAAAACGACGCTGGGCAGCTGCGCGCCGATGATCTGCGCCGGCCGCTCTGAGCCGAGAAAGCGGACCATGCCGGCGCCGGCGTAGACCGCGCCGTAGGTGGACAGGACTGCTGCGCCCGGATAGGTGTCCGAACCGGTGTCAATGCCGACGACGCCCCGCGCGTACTTGTCGCCGTCGGCCGGCGGGTATGGCCAGGCCTGGGCCAGGACGTCGTCGGACAGGCCTTGAAGAACGGGCAGCTCGTTGGGGTCGGCATCGTCCAGCCCGATGTCGACCAGCTCGATCTCACCGCACCGGCTGCGCGCCGGTTCGACCAGGTGACAGGGCTTGAGCACGCCGAAGGTCACCGTCCGGGTGGCCTGGATCGCCGGTCCGGGCACCGCTCCGGTGTCGGTGTCGACCCCGGACGGGAGGTCGACAGCCAGGAGGGGGATCGACCAGCGTCCGGTCACCGCGACGAAATCCGTCAGCGGGGCGGTCAGCCCGGCCCGGCCGCCGATCCCGAGGATGCCGTCGACGAAGAGATCGATCGGCGGCCGTGGCACCGCGCCCAGGTTGACCAACCCGGCCTCCTCGGCCGAGCGCAGGACCCCGCCGGCGGCGAGCAGTGCGGCCAATCCGGCCTCGTGCGTCCGGCCGAGGCAGAGCACCGCGGTCACCCGGACGCCCCGACGGGCCAGCCGGGCCCCGGCGTACAGCGCGTCGCCGGCGTTGTTGCCGGTCCCGGCCAGGATCACGACGCGGGCGCCGTAGACCGAGCCGCGGATCTGGCGTAGCAGGTCGAGGGCACTGCGGGCCAGGCCATGGGCGGCCCGCTGCATCAGCACGTTCGGCCCTTCGACCGCCATCACGGCCTGCTCCAGGGCGCGCACCTGGTCGGCGCGGTAGGCGAAAGAGGTCACGACCAGGCCGTACGAGCGAAGCGAGTTCCAGCCCTCGCGGCGAGCGAAGTCATGACTCGCACACCACCATCGCCGAGGCGATGCCGGCGTCGTGGGACAACGAGAGGTGGATGCTGCCGATGCCCAGCTCGGCAGCGCGGGCCGCGACCGTGCCGATGATCTTGAACGACGGCCGACCAAGATCATCAGTGAGCACCTCACAATCCAACCAGGACAGGCCGGACGGGGCACCGAGCGCCTTGGCGAGCGCTTCTTTGGCCGCGAACCGGGCGGCTTGGGAGGCCACGGGCCGCTCGGCCTCGGCCGGGGTGAACAGCCGGGTGACCATCCCGGGCCGGCGGGAGACCGCCGTGGCAAAGCGGCTGACGTCGCAGACGTCGATCCCCACCCCGACGATCACTCGACCGTGACCGACTTCGCCAGGTTGCGGGGCTGGTCGACGTCGTGGCCCTTACGGCTGGCCAGCTCGCAGGCGAAGACCTGTAGCGGCACGGTGGCCACCAGCGGCTGCAGCAGGGTGGAGACCCGCGGGAGGCGGATCAGCACGTCGGCGTAGGCGGTGACGTCATGATCATCTTCTTCGGCGAGCACGACCGTACGGGCGCCACGGGCTCGTACCTCCTGCAGGTTGGACAGCACCTTGGCGTGCAGCATGTCGCGGCCCTTGGGTGGCACGACCGCGAAGACGGGCAGCCCGGCCTCGAGCAGGGCGATCGGCCCATGCTTCAGCTCACCGGCGGCGAAGCCCTCGGCGTGGATGTAAGCCAGCTCCTTGAGCTTGAGCGCCCCCTCCAACGCGACTGGATAGCCGACGTGCCGGCCGAGGAAGAGCACCGATGGCGCGTCCACGAACTCCGCCGCGAGGTCGAGGACGGGCTGGATGTCGGCGAGCACGGCCGCGATCGCGTCCGGCATCGTGGCCAGCTCGGTCATCACCGCCGCGATCTCGTCGCCGAACTTCGTGCCCCGCACCTGCGCCAGGTAGAGCCCCAGCAGGTAGCAGGCGACCAGCTGGGTCAGGAAGCCCTTCGTCGAGGCCACCCCGATCTCGGGCCCGGCGTGGGTGTAGATCACCGCGTCGGCCTCGCGCGGGATGGTCGACCCGTTGGTGTTGCAGATCGCGAGCACCCGGGCGCGCTGCTCCTGGGCGTGCCGGATCGCCATCAAGGTGTCGGCGGTCTCACCGGACTGGCTGATCGCGACGACGAGCGTGGTCGGCCCGACGATCGGGTCGCGGTAGCGGAACTCGCTCGCCAGCTCGACCTCACACGGGATCCGGGTCCAGTGCTCGATCGCGTACTTGGCGACCATCCCGGCGTAGAACGCGGTGCCGCAGGCGATGATCACGATCTTGTCCACGCTGCGCAGCTCGTTCTCGCTGATCCGGATCTCGTCCAGCGTCAGCCGGGAGCTCGCGTCGTAGCGGCCGAGCAGCGTGTCGGCCACCGCCTGCGGCTGCTCGTAGATCTCCTTGCGCATGAACCAGTCGTAGCCACCCTTCTCGGCGGCGGAGAGGTCCCAGTCGACGTGGAACGGCCGGACCGAAGCGGGCTGCCCGTCGAAGGTGGTCACCTCGAAGTCGTCGGCGGTGATCCGGACGACCTGGTCCTGGCCCAGCTCGACGGCCTCGCGGGTGTGCTCGATGAAGGCGGCGACGTCGGAGGCGAGGAAGTTCTCCCCCGTGCCGACCCCGAGGACCAGCGGGGAGTTGCGGCGGGCGGCGACGACCGCGGTCGGGTCGTGGCTGTCCACGGCGACGAGGGTGAAGGTGCCGTCCAGGCGGGTGCAGACGGCTCGCATCGCATCGTCCAGCCGGTCGCCCGCCGACACCCGCTGACCGAGCAGGTGGGCGACGACCTCGGTGTCGGTCTCGGAGACCATGGTGATCCCGGCCGCCACCAGCTCGTCGCGCAGCAGGACGTAGTTCTCGATGATGCCGTTGTGCACCACGGCCACCCGCTGGTCGGAGGACAGGTGCGGGTGGGCGTTGACGTCGTTCGGACCGCCGTGCGTGGCCCAGCGGGTGTGCCCGATCCCGAGGCCCGTGGCCGGTATCGGCCGGTCGGCCAGCTCCTTCTCGAGGTTGCCCAGCTTGCCGGCCTTCTTGGCCAGGTGCAGGGCGCCGTCCGCGACGATGGCCACCCCGGCCGAGTCGTAGCCGCGGTACTCCAAGCGTCGGAGACCGCCGACGACGACGTCGACGGCCGCCTGGGGACCGACGTAGCCGACGATTCCGCACATGCGCGGAACCTTACCTGCTGCGACGCGACCCGCCCGGCTCTGACGCAACGGGTCCGCCACCTCAGTCGCACGCACTAGATTTCTGCCCATGCCGTCCGAAGCACGGGTCTTCGGACCGTACGTGGAGCGCAGCCGCGCCGACTGGGCGGCCCTGGCGGAGCAGACGGACCTGAGCCTGGACGCGGCCGCGCTCGAGCGGGTGCGAGGGCTCGGCGACCCGACGAGCCTGCTGGACGTACGCGAGGTGTACGTGCCGCTGAGCCGACTGCTGACGAAGTACGTGCTGCACACCGGTGAGCTGCACCGGTCGACGAGTGAGTTCCTGCGGCTCTCGGTCGACCGGACCCCGTTCGTGATCGGCATCGCGGGGTCTGTGGCGGTCGGCAAGTCCACCACCGCCCGGCTGTTGCGCGAGCTGCTGGCCGCGTGGCCGGAGCACCCCCGCGTTGATCTGGTGACCACCGACGGCTTCCTCTATCCCAACGCTGAGCTGCAGCGGCGGGGGCTGATGCAGCGCAAGGGCTTCCCCGAGTCCTACGACCGGCGGGCGCTGCTGCGGTTCGTGATGGACGTGAAGTCGGGTCGCGAGGAGATCAGCGCACCCGTCTACAGCCACCTCGTCTACGACATCGTGCCGGACACCGCCGTCGTGCTGCACCGCCCCGACATCGTGATCATCGAGGGCCTGAACGTGCTGCAGCCGGCCCGGGTCCACCCCGACGGCACCACCGGCCTGGCCGTCAGCGACTTCTTCGACTTCTCCGTCTACGTCGACGCCGACCCCGACGACGTCCGCGACTGGTACGTGAACCGCTTCCTCTCGCTGCGCGAGACCGCCTTCCGCGATCCGCGCTCCTACTTCACCCGGTACGGCGAGCTGAGCGCCGACCAGGCTATTCATCAGGCGCGCGAGGTCTGGGACACGATCAACGGACCCAACCTGGTGCAGAACATCCGGCCCACCCGCGGCCGGGCCACCGCCATCCTGCGCAAGGACTCCGACCACCACGTCAAGTGGGTCCGCATCCGTAAGGTCTGAGCAATCCTCGGGTAGCACCTGCACCTCCAGACGACGAGCGCCAAAGCGGGCCACGATGTCGTTCACCGTCCCGGCAGCGACCGCCCGGCCGGCCCCGCTTGCGCATGCCGAGCGAAAAACGCCGGCACGGCCGGCGGGCGACCGCCGTCAGCCCCGTCGAGGGCCGACCCACGACGGTCGTCGCACAGCCCAGTTCCCGGTAGTGCATGCCGTCCACCGTCGCAACACCGAGGTCAGATCGGACAAGACCAAGCAGCATCTTGAGCGTGGTGGTCTTACCTGCGCAGTTGGGACCCACCAGCCCTGTCACCTGACCGGCAGGCACGTCGAAGGACAGATCGTCCACCACACTTCGGCCCTGCCAGCTCTTCGTCAGGTGCTGCGCGCGGATCATCGGGGATCTCCAGCCTCAACGAGGCTGCGGCTGGGCAGCTCGACCACGGTGGTGGGCGTCAGCCCCGGCGGCATCTGATGGGCGACCAGAACGACGTCGAGCCCCGCGGCGACCCGCTCGCCGATCTCAGCGACCAGCACCGCAGCGCCCGACTCATCCAGCCCGTTGAACGGCTCGTCCATCAGCCAGAGCGGCACCGTCGGGACGGTGCACAGCACGATCCAGGCTTTGCGCAGGTTCCCGGTAGAGAGCTGATCCGACGGTACGTCCAGCCAAGGGCCCACTCCGTAGCGCTCACACCTCATCAGCGCGTCCGCCAATTCCACGACACGGGCGTCGGCGAGTAGCTGGAGGTGCTCGCGCAGGGTGAGCGTGGGGTAGAGCGCCGGTCGGCTGCGGCACACGCGCCGGAGCGGACGGGCGGTCCGAACATCACGGCCGTAGAGACCGGCCCCGCCTGTCCAGGGGTCCAGCCGACCAGCCAACACCTCGACCAACGTCGATTTTCCGGAGCCGTTGGCTCCGCGCAGCTGACCGAGACCCGACGGCAGGTGCACGTCCAGCTTGGTCAGCACCTCACGCCCGGGTCGGTAGCCGACACTCAGCTGATCCGTCCACACGACGGCATGATCGGTCGAGGTCACCAAGGGCTCCTTGGGGTTCTGCGGTGCGCGGATGGTTAGACGACTGGTGACAGGGGCGATGCAGCATGAAGTTCGGCCGACAGCCGTCGGCGTGCGACGACAGCGACGGCGGCCGTGACCACCAGGTCCCAGCCGAGCGCGGCCGATGTCGGCAGCAGGGCGTGCGGCGCGACCAGCAGCCCGCAGACCAGCGCCGTCAGCAGGCCGGCCACGACACCGGACTCGGTGGTGCCATCGGGCTGCTGCTCGCGGGTGGGATCGATCAGGTCGGCCCAGCATGCGGCCAGCAGCAGGCAGACCGCCAGGAGCACGGCTACCGGCGCGAGCCACCAGAGCCGGCCCACCACCGCCAAGGCCAGGCTGACGGGCACCAGAGTCGGGGCGAGAAGCCACAGGGTCTCACTGAGGTGGCGAGCCACCACACGCTGCGCGGGAAGGCCCGCGTCGACCAACCACCGCAGGGTGTCAACGTGTACCAGCGGACCTTGGCTCGCGACAACCGAGACCGCCAGCAGGAGACCGACTGTGCCGGCCAGACCGATCATCACCGTTTCACTCGGCCCACTCCACCACGGGAGCGCGGCAGCGAGTCCGCCCGACAGCGCGGCCACCAGCACCAGGCCACCCGCGAGGCGACGGTGGACGCGGGTGGCAAGCCGTCGGCCGCGGCGCACCTCAGCGGCAAGCACTGAGCGCACGGGGCGCTGGGGCCTCTCCAGCGTCCCCGGCCATGGTCCGCGCAACTCTCGGATGACCGACCTGAACGTCAGACCGCAACCCAGCACACCAGCACCGAGGAACACCCAGCCGAACGCGGTCAGCACGACGCCCGATGATGCGACTCGACCTACCAGGTGGAGCACGGTCGCGTCGTCCCAGTGAGGCACGGCCGGAAGCCAGTGACCCAGCTGCCGCCCGAGCGCCAGCCCGAGCAGCGCGGCTGGCACAGCTAGAACCCAGACCGAAAGCTCACGCCCGGAGCGCGCCAGCAGCGCGCTCACCTGGCTGCTGAGGACCGATACCGGCACGGGCAGCAGGCACCAGGCAACCAGGCCGGCAGGCACCGCGGATTCGGTCTGGGCCACCACGGCCAGTGCTAGCACCGTTGTCGTCGCGGCCGCGGTCATCCCGGGCAGCAGCACCCGGGCCTGCCACACCGTCAGCCGGCTCGCCTCGCACGCGTCCAGCACGTCAACATCGGCCGGTCGAGCGATTGCGGCGCGCTGGGCGGGGAGCACCCCGAGCACCACCAGGCGAGCGCAACCAACCAGCAGTAGCCAAGGCAGCAGCCCGGCGAGGTCGCCCGGCCGACCGGTCAGCGCCGCCATCACGATCCCCAGCAATGCGGCCACACCGACGAGTGCCGCCGCACCTCCCAGCATGATCAGAGCGGCCACCGCCGCCGCGCACCGACGCAGCCCGAGCACAGAGGCGGGCACCTGGTTGCGCCGGCACCAGCGCAGCGCATCGGCCAACCAGACCTGGCGGACGCCCAAGGCCGCGGGGCGTGCGGTCACCGCGAGGCGAGGGTCCGAGGACCTCGGGAGAACCGACATCAGGACCGCCGTGGGCCTGGTCGGGCAGCCGCCCAGACGACGGCCACGCATGCCGCAGCGGACGAAGCTACCGGGAGCCAAAACAGGGGGGCCAGCAATTCACCCCGCAGCACGGCCACCGTGCAGACCGCCGTCACCAGGGCGAGCACATGCAGGCCCACGCCAGCCATGGGCACGATGGCAGGACGGAAGGCCCACGGCAGCGTCGCGAGCCCCAGGACCCCGAAGGTGATCGCGGCCAACCTCCGCAAGCTCAGCAACAGTTCGTTGGCCGCGGGCGGCGGGAACTGCGGCTGCTGGTCCCAGAGCGACCCAGCCACCGCAGCGGCGAGCAGCAGGACGACGGATCCCAGCGTGGTGGCCAGCTGGAGGCCGCGCAGGGCTGGACGGAGGCTGCTGGAGGCGGTGTTCAATGCGTCTTCTCCAGCTGGAGGGCAGCGGTTGTGACGTCCAACACCCGGCTGGCCAGCCGGGTCGGTACGGCGATCCGCCGCTCGATGGCCGCGTCCACCGCACGTCCGAGACCTCGAACCAGTACGTACACCAGGGCCGTACCCAGGACCACCACGGCCAGAGCCGCATTCACAGCCAGACCCCATTGGTCACTGTCGACCTGTAGTCCGGCGGTGTGCAGAGTCTGGTCGAACATGGGCCGCCGATGCACCAGGGCAGCAGTCACGAGTGCGAGATTGGTGACCACCGCGAAGGGGCCGAGTACACCATGGAGATGTTGCTTCATCGTGGGAGACCTCCGAAGACCTCAAGGAAGGCGCCGACAGCGACCAACACAACTGCCGCCGCGCACCATGGACAGGACAGACGCAGACCAGCGAGACAAACCCGCCCGGCTGCTGCGGGGTTGGGCATAAGTCGTCCACCGCTCCAGCTAGAACGAGGGTGTGCACGGTCGGAAGCAAGCCGGCCACCGCAGCGCACAGCAGGCCCGCCAGCCCGAAAGCGGCGAACGGCAGCAGCGCCACGCCGAGATTCGTGAGGGGTTATCGGGATCAGCTCCGACCAGGGGCGGTGCCCTGGATCCTTCGCAGCGACGGGCAAGACCGGACCCGATGGCCCAGCCGATAACGGCGATGACGCCGGCCCCGAGACCGCCGGTGAGCAAGAGCCCAACGATCGCCGCCGCGGTGGCGCCAGCCATGATGGCGTCGACGATCTTGGTGGCCAACGCGTAGCTGCCCGCCGTGCCACCGGTGAGCATCCCGCGACGATGTCACTGGCCGCTGCGCCCAGCGCCGAGCCGACGGTGGCGAGTAGGGCGACGACGGCCGCTGGGGCCGTCTGCCGCGAGATCAGAACCGGCAGAAGCAGTCCTTTCTGTTGCTTGGATCCGAGGACCCTGCGGGTTGTTCCGCAACAGAAGTTCACCGCACACGCGCCGCAGCCACCATTAGCCTTTGGCCATGCCTAGGCGGAGATGACGAAACGCCAGCCTTCGGCCGGGAGCGCTGACCCGGTCCGTGACCCCAGGCTCCGCAGGACTCACACCGGCGTAGATCCTGACCCGCGAGCGCGGACGGCAGGACCTCGGCGACTGTGCCGGGCAGCAGCCGGGCTCAGAGCGACAGGGAGGTCTTCACCACGTCGGCGAGCCGGTGGGCCACATCGTTGGCCTGGTCGAAGGTCTCTGCCTCGACCATCACCCGGACCAGCGACTCCGTACCGGAGGGGCGCAGCAGCACCCGGCCCGAGTGACCGAGCAGGGCCGACTCCTCGGCCACGGCAGCCGAGAGCACCGGGTCGCTGTCGGCGCGGGACTTGTCCACGCCTGGCACGTTGACCAGCACCTGAGGCAGCCGGGTCATCACCGACGCGAGCTGGGCGAGGGTCCTGCCGCTGGTGGCCATCCGGCTCATCAGGTGCAGACCGGTCAGCACGCCGTCGCCCGTGGTGGCGTGCTCCATCATCACCACGTGGCCCGACTGCTCGCCGCCGAGGTAGAAGCCACCCTTGCGCATCGACTCGAGCACGTAGCGGTCCCCCACCCGGGTCTGTTCGACCGTCAACCCCTGCGCCTGCATCGCATGCACGAAGCCGAGGTTGCTCATCACCGTGGCCACCACCGTGTCGTGCTTGAGCCGGCCGGACTCGCGCAGTGCGAGGGCGAGGACGGCGAGGATCTGGTCGCCGTCGACGATCCGGCCGGCGGCGTCCACCGCGAGACAGCGGTCGGCGTCCCCGTCGAGCGCGATGCCGATATCGGCGTGCCGGGCCAGCACCTCCTCGCGGAGGGAGTCCATGTGGGTGGAACCGCAGTTCTCGTTGATGTTGGTGCCGTCGGGCTCGGCGTGAATCCGGACCACCGTCGCACCCTGGGCCTCGAACGCCGCCGGGCCGGCCATGGAGGCGGCCCCGTTCGCGCAGTCGACGACGACGGTGATGCCGTCAAGGCTGACGGGCCCGACGCTGTTGACCACGTGAGCGACGTAGCTCTCGACCAGCGACAGGTCGTCGGAGACCCGGCCGACTGCTGCCCCGGTGGGCCGCGACCACGCGTCGTCGAGCCGGTCCTCGATCGCGTCCTCGAGGGTGTCGTCGAGCTTGCTGCCACCGCGGGCGAAGAACTTGATGCCGTTGTCGGGCATCGGGTTGTGGCTGGCCGACAACATGACGCCGAGGTCGGCTCCGGTGGCTCCGGTGAGGTAGGCCACCCCTGGAGTAGGCAGAACGCCGAGGCGGACGACGTCCACCCCGGCGCTCGCGAGCCCGGCGACCACAGCGGCCTCGAGGAACTCCCCCGAGGCCCGCGGGTCCCGACCGACGACGGCACACGGCTTACGACCGGCAAACTCACCGGTCTCGGCCAGCACGTGGGCCGCCGCCACCGAGAGCTGCAGGGCCAGCTCGGCGGTCAGCGCCTCGTTGGCCCGGCCCCGAACACCGTCAGTACCGAACAGCCGGCCCATGCCGCGCCTGTCGTGACGTCAGCGCTTGCTGTACTGAGGCGCCTTACGGGCCTTCTTGAGGCCAGCCTTCTTGCGCTCCTTGATCCGCGAGTCACGGGTCAGCATGCCGGCCTTCTTCAGCGAAGCGCGGCTCGCCTCCTCGTCCACGGAGTTCAGGCAGCGGGCGATGCCGAGACGGAGGGCGCCGGCCTGGCCGGTGACGCCGCCACCGTGGATGCGGGCGATCACGTCGTAGGAACCGGGCACGGCCGCGGTCGAGAACGGCTCGGCCACGATCTGCTGGTGCACCTTGTTGGGGAAGTAGTCCTCGAGCGTGCGGCCGTTGATGACCCACTGACCGTTGCCCGGGGTGATCCGGACGCGCGCGATGGCTTCCTTACGACGACCGGTCGCCCCGGCGGGGGCCACGACGGCGGGCCGACCGGACGGGCCGAACGAGGTCTGCGGGGCAGCCTCGGAACGGTAGGCGATCTCGCGGTCCTCGTCGACGAAGGGCGTGACCTCGTCGGGAGTGGTCTCGGTGGCGGTGTCAGACACTCTTGATCCTCATGCTCTGGTGGTCTTTGCTGCTGGCGTCGAACGTCACGTGCTGCGTGGTGAGGGCAGTGCCGGTCACTGTACTCACGGTCACTGGGCGACCTGGGTGATCTGGTACTCCTGCGGCTGCTGGGCCGAGTGCGGGTGGTCGGGCCCGCCGTAGACCTTCAGCTTCTTGATCAGCTGGCGGCTCAGCCGGTTCTTCGGCAGCATGCCCCAGACGGCAAGCTCGACGACCTGACGCGGGTCCTTGGCCAGCAGGTCACCCGCGGCGATCGAGGTCAGGCTGCCAGGACGGCCGGAGTGCCGGTGGTAGAACTTGTCGGTCCGCTTGGCCCCGCCGAGCGCGATCTTCGACGCGTTGACGATGACGACGAAGTCGCCGCCGTCGACGTGCGGGGCGAAGGTCGGCTTGTGCTTGCCGCGGAGCAAGGTCGCGGCGGTGACGGCGAGACGCCCCAGGACGACGTCGTTGGCATCGATGACATGCCAGTGCCTGGTGATCTCGCCAGGCTTGGGGCTGTACGTAGACACGGTCCTTGACCAGCTTCCGTTTGTTCGAGGTGATTCTGTCGGTCGTTCACGCTGTGTTGTTCGTGCGGGTCTTCGTCGTGCGGTCTAGCTGTCGTGCGATCTGGCTGTTCGCGGTCGCCGCACACGGTCAGCACACGTGGGTGAAGGCAACAGCGGACCAGACTACCGCCGCGCCGAAGATGGGTCAAAAAGCCCGAAAACCTCTGCCGTCGGCGTCGTGTCGGGGATCATAGTCCCCCCGCTGGCTCGGCCCTAGGCGCGCCGCTAGGTTGTGCGCATGACTGATTCGCTCACGGTTCGCGACAACCGTACGGGCCGCGAGTACGAGCTGGCGATCACCGACGGCACCATCCGCGCCGCCGACCTGAAGCAGATCGCGGTCGACGGCGAAGTCGGCCTGGCCACGTACGACCCGGGCTTCGTGAACACCGCTTCCTGTCGCAGCTCGGTGACCTACATCGACGGCGACGCCGGCATCCTGGAGTACCGCGGCTACCCCATCGAGCAGCTCGCCGAGCACTCGACCTTCCTCGAGGTCGCGTACCTGCTGATCAACGGCGAGCTGCCGACCAGCGCCGAGCTCGAGCACTGGACGCATGACATCACCTGGCACACGTTCCTGCACGAGAACGTCAAGCAGCTGATCGAGGGCTTCCGCTACGACGCCCACCCGATGGGCATGCTGATGGCTTCGGTCAGTGCGCTGTCCACGTTCTACCCCGAGGCGAAGAACATCACCGACGCCGACAACCGGATGCTGCAGATCACCCGGCTGATCGCCAAGATGCCGACGCTCGGCGCCTTCGCCTACCGCCACCAGCTCGGCAAGCCGTACGTCTATCCCGACAACCGGCTCAGCTACACCGAGAACTTCCTGGCGATGCTGTTCAAGATGAGCGAGCCGAGCTATCAGGCGGACCCGCGGCTGGTCAAGGCGCTCGACATCCTGCTCATCCTGCATGCCGACCACGAGCAGAACTGCTCCACCAACGCTGTCCGCTCCGTGGGCTCGTCCGAGGTCGACCCGTACTCGGCCGTCGGCGCCGGGATCGGTGCCCTCTTCGGGCCGCTGCACGGCGGGGCGAACGAGGCCGTGCTGGCCATGCTGCGGCGGATCGGCTCCACCGACAACATCCCCGCGTTCATCGAGGGGGTCAAGGCCGGCAAGGAAAAGCTGATGGGCTTTGGCCACCGGGTCTACAAGAACTTCGACCCGCGCGCCACCATCATCAAGAAGGCCTGCGACGACGTCTTCGAGGTCACCGGGGTCAACCCGCTCCTCAAGATCGCCCAGGAGCTGGAAAGGATCGCGCTCGCGGACGAGTACTTCGTCAAGCGCAAGCTCTATCCCAACGTCGACTTCTACTCCGGCCTCATCTACGAGGCGCTGCAGTTCCCGCCGGAGATGTTCACGGTGCTGTTCGCCATCGGCCGGACGCCCGGCTGGCTGGCCCAGTGGAACGAGCTCGTGCAGGACAAGGACCAGAAGATCGCCCGCCCGAAGCAGATCTACACGGGCATCCGCACCCGGGACTTCGTGGCGATCGGCGACCGCTGACTGGCCGCTACGCCACCGCTACGCCTCGTCCGCGGGTCGGTCACCCCAGTCCGACGCCGGCAGCGAGACCGTAACCAGGACTCCGTCGCCTTCCCGATCCGGGTGGACGCTGAGCCGCCCGCGTACGGTGTGCGCATGACCGTGGTGTGCCTTCCTGACTCCCATGCCGTCGAGCTCCTCGGCCCCGTGCCCGACGGTGTCCGCGTGGTGGCCTGGAACGGCGAGGCCGACCAGCCCGACGGGCTGGCTGAGACGACGTTCTGGGTGCCTCAGGTGGAGGACTCGACCGACCTGCCCGGCAAGTTCGCCGCCATGCCGAAGCTAAAGGTGATGCAGCTGCTCAGTGCCGGGGTCGAGGACGTCGCCGGCCACGTTCCCGAGGGCGTCCAGCTGTGCGACGCGCGGGGGGTGCACGGCAGCTCGGTCGCTGAGCTGGTGCTCGCCTTGATCCTCGCGTCGAACCGCCGACTGCCCCACTTCCTGGACGCGCAGCGCCGCGGCGTCTGGGACCTGGTGCAGGGCGAGGACCTCCGGGACAAGCGCGTCCTGATCATCGGGGCCGGCGACCTGGGCGAGCAGACCGCCCGCCGGCTGCGGAGCTTCGACGCCGAGCCGGTGCTGGTGGCGCACTCCGCCCGGGACGGCGTGCACGCCACTGCCGAGCTGCCCGACCTGCTGCCGGACGCCGACGTCGTGGTGCTGACCCTGCCGCTGACCAGCAAGACCGAGGGCCTGGTCGACGCCGAGTTCCTCGCGTCGATGCCCGCCGGGTCGCTGCTGGTCAACGTCGCCCGCGGCAAGATCGTGGACACCGACGCCCTGGTGGCCGAGCTGACCTCGGGCCGGCTACGGGCCGCACTGGACGTGGTCGAGCCCGAGCCGCTGCCCGAGGGGCACCCTCTGTGGAGCGCGCCGGGCGTGATCATCACCCCGCACGCCGCCGGCGACATCACCCAAGCCGGCGCGCGGGCCTTCGCGCTGGTCAACGCCCAGCTGCGCCGCTACCTGGCCGGTGAGCCGCTGATCAACGTGGTCGAGGGCGACTACTAGCTCCACCCAGCAATAGGTTGCGACATCGTGCCGCGTACTCGCGGCACCATGTCGCACCGTGTTCCACAAATCCGCTGGGGGACTGGCTCAGGCGTAGGCCGTGAAGTTCGGACCGAGCGCGTCCAGCCAGGTCACCGGGTGGGTCGCCGTGGCCGCAGCACCCGGTCGGGCCAGGGCGGCGACGACGGCCGAGTCCAGCGCCGAGGCGGTCCGCTCGAAACCGTAGCGCTCCAGGACCCAGGCCCGGTTCGCCTCGCGCAGCTCGCTGAGCTCGTCAGCTCGGCTGAGCAGGTCGACCACGGCGTCGCGGAGCAGTAGCGGTCGTTGCTCGGGCACCCGCCACGCGCCGGGAGCCTCGAACAGCTCGTACCCGCCGCCGCCGTCGTAGCCGACGACCAGGCAGCCGGAGGCGAACGCCTCCGCGACCGGGAGCCCGAAGCTCTCGCTGTGCCCCAGCGAGACGAAGACGGTGGTGGCGCCCAGGGTCTGGGCCACGGTCGTACGCGGGGCGTCGGTCAGGGGACACAGCTCGACCTCGGCGAGGCGCGGGTCGACGGCCAGCAGCCGCGCCAGCAGCGACGCCTCCCGCGGCCGTTTGCGCGGGAACCAGCTGACCCGTGGGCCGGTGGGCGGGCCGGGCCGGAACAGCTCGCCGTCGACCGGGTTGGGCACGAGCCGGACGTCGAGGTCGACCAGCAGGCTCGCCAGGACGTCCCGGCTCTCGGTCGACACGGCCCAGACCGCGGGCGACGGGGACCAGCCCGGGTAGGTCTGGTCGCTGCCGGTGCTGACACGTCCGGGCGCCGCGGCGTAGGTGTAGAAGTGGTTCTGGTTGAAGATCACCTTCCGCGCGCCAAGCGCCGGGTCGAGCCCGGGGACGATCGGCACCTCGGGCAGCACGAGCAGGTCGGCCGCGCCGATCTCGAGCGTCGGGCCGACCAGCACCGGCACGGTTGCGTCGATCCAGTCGGGCCGTGCCGTGGGCAGCCAGAGCCAGGCCTGGTACCCCGAGGCCCCGAGCAGCTGGACGTGCTGGGTGAGCACGTGCACTCCGCCGCTGTGCCGGGGCGTGGCGAACCCGGCGTACAGGATGCGGCCGGTCACGCTCCTACAGGTACCACGAGGCGCCGCTGCCGGTGTTGTGCGGCGGGAAGGAGTCCGGGCTGAGTCCGACCTGCGCGCGCCAGTCCTCGCCCCAGAGGCTGTCCATCCCGTTCAGGATCTCGATCCGGTTGGCCTCGGACGTCTCGCCCAGCCGGTTCATCGTCGCCCGCCGCAGGTGCGAGACGTAGGCACCCTCGGTGACGAGGCAGACGTAGCCGGCCGCTCGGGCCCGCAGGGCGAGGTCGATGTCCGAGCCGTAGCCGTGGCGTGGGAAGGCCACGGTGTCCAGCAGGCCGATCTCGGCGATCGCCGGCACCGAGAAGGCGATCGCCGTGCCGTCGCAGAATGGCACCTCGCGGACGGTCGGCTGCGGGGCGTACGCGGCCGCGGTCTCGGGGATGACCGAGGCCCGCTGGTGCAGCCAGAAGTCGTCGTAGCAGGCGGCCACGATCGCGGCGTCCGGGCGCTCGGCGAACGGGGCGACCAGACCGGCGAGGAAGCCGGGCGAGAGCCGGGTGTCGTTGTTCAGGACCGCGCAGACGTCGAAGCCCTCGTCCATCGCCGACTGCAGGGCCCCGTTTGCCGACCCGATCCAACGGAGGTTGGCGCCGGCTCGGTAGACCGTTGGCTGGTGCTGGGTCGCCAGCGCCGACGGCGGCAGCTCGTAGTCGCCCGCGTTGTCGACGACCACGATCCGGGTGTCGGGCAGCAGGTCGGGGTCGTCCCGGAGCAGATCGGCCAGCACCGTGTCGGTGAGCTCGGCCGACCCGTACGCGGGGATGGCGACCAGGACCCTCGGAGACGTGGGGCCCGTCACCGGGTCAGACCGAGGTGCGTCATGGGGTTCACCGTAACGGGGCGTTCAACGGGCGCGTTGCACCCGCAGCTCGTCCCAGACCGGTTCGGCGGACTCATAGACGCTGCCGTCGGAGCCGAAGACGAGGAACCGGTCGAAGCCCTGGGCGAACCAGCGGTCGTGGGTGACCGCGACGACCGTGCCCTCGAAGGCCGCTATTCCTTGCTCCAGCGCCTCGGCCGACTCGAGGTCGAGGTTGTCGGTCGGCTCGTCGAGGAGCAGCAGGGTGGCGCCGGACAGCTCGAGCAGCAGCACCTGGAACCGGGCCTGCTGGCCGCCCGACAGCGAGTCGAACCGCTGCTCGGCGGCCGGGGCCAGCTCGTAGCGGTCGAGCTTGCGCGACGCGAGCTCGCGGCCCATCCCCTGCCGACCGCGTCCGTCCGGCTCGGCATCGCCACGGTGCAGGATCTCCAACAGCGTCTTGCCGAGGAGCTCCGGGTGGTGGTGGGTCTGGGCAAACCAGCCGGGCCGGACGCGCGCGCCGAGGCGAGCGCTGCCCGTATGGGCGACGGCCGCGATGTCGACGCCGCCGACCGGCTGGTGCTCGACGTCGGGGTCGGAGCCACCGCGGGCCAGCAGCCGCAGGAGGTGGGACTTGCCGGACCCGTTCGAGCCCAGCACGGCTACCCGGTCGCCGAACCAGATCTCGGTGTCGAACGGCTTCATCAGCCCGCTCAGCTCGAGGTCGGTGACCACCACGGCACGCTTGCCGGTCCGACCGCCGCCGAGCCGCATCGACACGTTCTGCTCCAGCGGGACCGCCTCGGGCGGACCGGCCTCCTCGAACTTGGCCAGCCGGGTCTGCGCCGCCTTGTAGCGGGAGGCGAGTCCGTCGTTGAACTTGGCCTTGACCTTGTACATCTGGACGAGGTCGATGATCTTCTGGTGCTCCTCGTCCCAGCGCCGTCGCAGCTCCTCGAACCGCGCGAAGCGGGCCTTACGGGCCGCCGCCAGCCCGGCGAAGCCGGAGCCGTGCACCCAGACGCTGTTGCCGGCGGCGCCCAGCTCGAGCACGGCGACGCTGGTGGCGGCCTGGGCGAGCAGCTCCCGGTCGTGGCTGACCAGCAGCACTGACTTCTGGGTGGCGGCGAGCTGAGCCTCGAGCCAGCGCTTGCCGGGCACGTCCAGGTAGTTGTCGGGCTCATCGAGCAGCAGCACCTCGTCTGGCCCCCGCAGCAGCGCCTCGAGGGCCAGCCGCTTCTGCTCCCCGCCCGACAGGGTGCTCACCTCGCGCCAGCGGACCCGGTCGTACGGGACCCCGAGCGCTGCCGTGCAACAGGCGTCGAAGGTGACCTCGGCGTCGTAGCCGCCGGCGTCGCCGTAGTCGGCCAACGCCTGGGCGTAGGCGAGCTGGTTGGCCTCGCTGTCGTCCTCCATCAGCGTCAGCTCGAGGGCGTCGACGGCCGCGGCGGCATCCCGGATGCGGGCGGGGGCGAGGGAGAAGAGGAGGTCGCGCACATCGGCGGAGCCGCGGGGGGTCTGCGGGGTCGTCCCCCCAGGATGTAGTTGGCTCGCATCGCGGATGCTGCCGATGAACTGGCGCATCACACCGAGCCCGCCGCTGCGCGACAGGGTGCCGCTGCTGGGGTTCAGGTCGCCGGCGATGATCCGCAGCAACGTGGTCTTGCCGGACCCGTTCGGGCCCACGAGCGCCACCACCGAGCCCTCGCCCACCCGGAACGAGACGTCGTCCAGCAGCACGCGGCCGTCCGGCAGGTGGTACCCCACAGCAGAAAGATCGACGTGCCCCATGTGCTTCTCCCAGAGTCAGACTCTCAGGGTGCTATAGAGCACCCCCATGCTGACAAGTCGGTTAAGCGGCGAGGAGCATCGCGAGGGCGGCCGTGTCGGCGTCGCTCTGCGGGTTGATGCCCGTCCGGCTGACCAGGTGGGTGATCGTGCCGTCGACATCGGCCTCCACCCAGGCGGCGCGGTGCTCGAGCCCCAGGTGCGGCAGGCCTGGCAGAAAGACGCAGCCGGACGCCGTCTCGTACTCAGGGACCGACGCCAACGTGCTGGACGGCGGGTGCAGCACCAACAGTCCCGGTGGCTGGGCCGCGGCAAAGAGCCCGGGCTTGAGCGGGTGGTCGCCGGTGAACTGCCCCTCGGCCACCACCAGCCCGACCGCGCCGGGCTGCGGCCGTTCGGGCAGCTCCTCGCGGACCCGGAACACCGTGCTCACAGGCAGCAGGCCGGGTACGGCCGCCATCTGCACGGCGAGCACGAGGAACTTGGCCCACTCCACGGTGTCCTGCGGCCACCGACCGATCAGCAGAAAGCCGTACAGCGACCCGTCGGACTGCAACGGGGCGACTTCGACCGCTCGCGGACGACCATCCATGACAACCTCCAGCAGCTGGGGTGAGCAGGACCGCCGGTACCTCGTCGAGGAGGCTCAGGGCGCGGTGGGTGGGCTCATCGTCCGTACGCAGGGGCTGGCACACAAGGGGGTGCGAGTGCCAGCGTGACGGTTGGCACGCCTGAGACGAGCGTCGGCGTGACCGAGATCACGAGCTCGTTGGCCGCGGCAACGTCACGACCGCCTGCAGCGACCACGGTGGCGGCGCGTCAGCAAAGCTCAGCGTGCCGCCGGCGCGGGTGACGAGCTCGCGGGCGATGGGCAGGCCCAGGCCGGTCCCGCCCAGGCTGCGACCGCGGGCGTCGTCCAGCCGGGTGAAGCGTTCGAAGACCCGTTCTCGCTCGTCCGCGCTCAGGCCGGGGCCGTCGTCGCGCACCACCAGCCGGACCTCGTCGTCGGCGAGCACCGCCTCCACCTCGACGGCGGAGGTGGCGTGCCGAACGGCGTTGTCGACGAGGTTCTGACACGCTCGGCGCAGCTCGTCGCGGTCGCCGACCAGCTGCGGCTCCCCCTGGGTGCGGACGGTGACCGGGACGCGGCTGCCGGTCTGGCTGGCCGCCACCTCCGCGAGCAGGTCCGCGACCTCGAGCCGGTCCTGACGGGCCGGACCGCGGGTGTCGGCGTCGACGCGCGCCAGCAGCAGCAGGTCCTCGACCAGCCGGGCGAGCCGGTCGACGTCGATCAACAGCTCAGCGGGCAGGCTGCCGCCCTCCTTCAACCGCTCGGCCACCTCGAGCTGGGTCCGGATGCTGGCCAGCGGGCTGCGCAGCTCGTGGGCGGCGTCGGCGACGAACGAGCGTTGCCGGGCCCGGCTGTCGGCCAGCCGGTCGAGCATCCGGTTCAGCGTCACCGCCAGGGCCTGGATCTCGTCGCTGGCGGCCGGCACGGCGAGCCGCTCGGCCCGGCTGGTGCCGCTGATCCGTTCGGCTCCGACGCGCAGCTCCTCCACCGGCCGCAGGGTCGAGCCGATCACCCGCCACGCCACCGCGGCCATCGCCGCGAGCACCAGCGGGAACAGGATCAGCAGGCCCCGGCGCAACGCCGCCCGGCTGGCCAGCACGTCCCCGACCGGCAGCGCCACCAGCACGCTGACGGGGGCATTCGACGGCCCGGCGGCGACCGCCCGTACCCGCAGCGGGGTGGACAGCGCGGCCCGCGAGCCGGGGATGACGACGGCCTCGCCGGCCACCGCCCGGGCCAGCTCGGGCGCCCGGAGCAGCGGGACCAGCCGGTCGGCGGTCGCCGAGCCGCCGACCACCCGGTGCTCGGCGTCGACCACCTGCACCACCTGCGCGCCGGAGACCGGGACCGGGTTGGGCAGCTGGTCAGCGTCGACGAGGGCGGCCACCTCCTGCGCGCTGGCCAGCGCCTCGTTGTCGAGAGTGCGGTCGACGGCGAAGGTGAGGGCGCCGTAGAAAGCGGTCCCGCCCACCAGCAGGGCCAGCGCGACGCCGATGACGCCCACCAGCATCAGCCGTGCCCGCAGGCTGAGCGGCCGCCTCCCGCCCCTCGACAAGCTGAGGGAACGGCGGGTCACGTGACCAGCCGGTAGCCGACCCCGCGGACCGTGACGAGCCGGTCGCTGCCGATCTTGCGCCGGAGGTAGCCGGCGTACACCTCGACCACGTTGGGGGCCACCTCGGTCGCCCGGTCCCAGACGTGCTCCAACAGCTCGTCCTTGCTGACGGCCTGGCCGGCCCGGTGGATCAGGTACTCCAGCAGCAGGAACTCCCGCGGCGTCAGCTCCACCGGCTCCGTCCCCACGAACACCTCACGGCTCGCCGGGTCGAGGCTCACCTCGCCGGCGACCAGCACCGAGGGCCGCGGCGGCCGGCCACGGCGCAGCAGCGCCCGCAGCCGGGCGAGCAGCACCACGAACGAGAACGGCTTCGTCAGCCAGTCGTCGGCGCCGTCGTCGAGCGCGTCGGCCTGGTCGTGCTCGCCGTCCTTGGCCGAGAGCATCAGCACCGGCACCCAGTTGTCCTCCGCGCGCAGCCGCCGCACCACCTCATACCCCGACATGCCGGGCAGCATCACGTCGAGGACGACCGCGTCGAAGTCGCCCGACCGCGCCTGGCGCAGCCCCTCGGTCCCAGTCGCGGCCGAGGCCACCACGAAGCCCTCCGCCACCAGCCCCCGGCGCAGGGCGGCGACCAGCCGTTCCTCGTCGTCGACCAGCAGCACCCGCACCCCTCCAGCCTGCCAGAGGCCCGGAGGAGATTTGTGTGTTGAGAAACCCCTCGACTACGAGGGGTTTCTCCACACAAGTTCCTGACTGCGAGCCTGCTCAGCGTTCCCACAGCAGGCGCGGAGAACAATGGCCCCATGAGCTTCTTCGACTCCCGGCCCGCACTGCGCTGGTTTGCCCCGCTGGCGGTCGTTGCGGTCGTCGGCGGGACCAGCCTGCTGGCCACCACGGCGAACGCCGACCCCACCCTCGCCCCCAAGTCGGCCGAGCAGCTGCTCGTCGACGTCCAGAACGCGAAGGTGGACGGCCTGTCCGGCACCGTCGTGCAGAAGGCCAACCTCGGCCTGCCGGACCTGTCCTCGACCGGTAGCGCCACCACCTCCGAGCTCACCTCGCTGCTCTCGGGCACCCACACGTTGAAGGTCTGGACGACCGGCCCCACCCAGTCGCGGGTCGAGGTGCTGGACGACCTGGCCGCGACGGACGTCGTGGTCAACGGGTCCGACGTCTGGACCTGGTCGAGCAGCACCAACGAGGCCACCCACCGGACGCTGCCGAAGGACGTGGGCAGCGCGGACAAGTCCAAGCTGCCGGTCTCCCCGGACGCGCCGAGCACCCCGGAGGAAGCCGCCAAGCAGGTCCTCGCCGCAGTCGGTGACACGACCGCCGTGACCACCGACAAGTCCGCCGTCGTGGCCAAGCGAGACGCGTACGAGCTCGTGCTCACGCCCAAGGACGACCGGTCCAAGATCGAGTCGGTCCGGATCGCCGTCGACGCCGAGACCTCGGTCCCCCTCGACGTGCAGGCGATCGCCAAGGACGGCACCACCGTGTTCGACGTGGGCTACACCGACGTGACCTTCGGCGCCCCGGACGCCGGCCAGTTCGTGTTCACCCCGCCGCCCGGCGCGAAGGTGACCGAGGGCGCGGTGCCGCAGGCCCGCAAGGCCCCGAGCGCCGCCGACAAGAAGGCCGCTCAGGAGAAAGCGCAGGCCGCGAAGTCGGCGACCAAGGTCGTCGGCGAGGGCTGGACCAGCGTGGTGGTGACCACCCTGCCGAAGGACGCGACCAGCTCGCCGCAGGTGGCGGGCGTGGTCAAGGCCCTCACCGCGGTCTCGGGCCCGTGGGGCTCGGGCCGGCTGTTCTCCGGCCCGGCGTTCTCCGCGGTGCTCAGCGACGACGGTCGGCTGGCGGTGGGGGCGGTCGACGCCTCGCTGCTCTACGACGCACTCGCGAAGTAGGTCCGGCCGATGGCCGACCCCGTCCTCACCCGGGGGCTGACCAAGCAGTTCCGGTCCCAGACCGCCGTGGACTCGGTCGACCTGTGCGTCCCGGCTGGCGCGGTGTACGGCTTCCTCGGTCCGAACGGGTCGGGCAAGACCACCACCATCCGGATGCTGCTCGGCCTGATCCGCCCCACCGCGGGCGAGATCAGCGTGCTGGGGATGCCGATGCCGCAGCGGACCGACGAGGTGCTGCGACGGGTCGGGGCCCTGGTCGAGGGTCCGGCCTTCCACCCGTACCTCTCGGGCCGGGCCAACCTGGCCCGGCTGGACGCCGCCGACCGGCACAGCGACGTACGTACGGCCGGCCGGCGGATCGACGCGGCCCTCGACCGGGTCGGGCTGCTGGCCGCCGCGACCAAGCGCTACCGGGCGTACTCGCTCGGCATGCGGCAGCGGCTGGCCATCGCGAACGCGTTGTTGATGCCGCGCGACCTGCTGGTGCTCGACGAGCCGACCAACGGTCTGGACCCCCAGGGCACCCGCGAGGTACGGCACCTGATCAGCGACCTCGCCGCCGACGGTGCCACCGTCCTGGTCTCGAGCCACCTGCTGGCCGAGGTGGCCCAGATGAGCACCCACATCGGGGTGATGTTCGAGGGCCGGCTGGTCTCGCAGGGCTCGATCGGTGAGCTGCAGGCGGGCACCGTCCAGTCCGTCCGGGTCGACACCGACCGTCCTGAGGAGGCCGCGCGGGTGCTGCGCGAGCTCGGCCTGACCGAGGTCACCGTGGGAGCCGAGCGGGCCACCGGCGTGCTCGGGGACGTCGAGGTGGCCAAGATCGTGCCCAACCTCGTCAACGACAACATCGCCGTGCTCGGGTTCACCGTGCAGCGGCCCAGCCTGGAGGACGTGTTCGTGTCCCTGACCGGTGAAGGTTTCGATGTCAGCGGCTGAGGTGCTGGCGACGCCGGGACGCGACGTCCGCCGTCGGCCGTCCCCGCGCTTCCTGCTGTCGGAGCTGCGGATCATCGGCGGCCGTCGCCGCAACATCGCGGGGCTCGGGGTGCTGGCGGTCGTCCCCGTCCTGCTCGCGGTCGCGGTCCGGCTGTCCTCACCCGGCGGGGACGGCGGCGGTCCCAGCTTCATCAGCTCCATCACCGGCAACGGGCTCTTCGTCGCCTTTGCCGCGCTGGCGCTGGAGCTGCCGATCTTCCTGCCGCTCGCCGTCAGCGTGGTCGCCGGTGACTCGCTCGCCGGTGAGGCCAACATCGGCACGTTGCGCTACCTGCTCACCATCCCGGCCGGGCGGACCCGGCTGCTCGCGGTCAAGTTCGCCGCCATCGTCATCTCCTCCCTCGCCGCGACCGTCCTCGTCGCGACCGTCGGCGTAATCATCGGACTGGCCCTGTTCGGCGGCGGCGAGATGACCCTGCTGTCGGGCAGCCAGACCTCGATGGCCGGCGGCCTCGGCCGGCTCGCCCTCACCTGCCTCTACCTCGCCGCGCAGTTCTCCGCGCTCGGCGCCATCGGGCTGTTCGTCTCCTCGCTGACCGAACAGCCGATCGGGGCCACCGTCGCGGTCGTGCTGATCAACGTGATGATGTTCGTCCTCGACTCGATCTCCCAGCTCGCGTGGCTGCACCCCTGGCTGCTGACCCACTGGTGGACCGCGTTCGGGGACTTGCTGCGCGACCCGATCGCCGGAGAGAACATCACCCGCGGGCTGATCACGGCTGCGGTCTACGCCGCCGTCTTCTGGCTGGCCGCCTGGGCCCGGTTCTCCAGCAAGGACGTCACCAGCTGAGCGCCAGGTAGGGTCTCTCCTCGTGGCTCTCGACCCGAAGATCCGGCGCGAGCTGGCCCAGACCGGGCGGCTCTGGGGACTGGCACTGATCTGTGCGACCGCTGGTGCGGTCACGGTCAGCGTCACCGGCGCCATCCCTCCCGGCGTGATCGCGTTCCTGATCGCCCTCGCGGTCCTGGGTCCGCTGCTGCTGGTCTACGAACGGCGCCACCGGTGACCGACGTCGGTGTCCCGGGGCGCGCGCGGGTGCACCGCGAGGTCGTCTCCTACGTCCGACGGAGCGCCCGGATGCGGCCCAACCAGCGCCGGGCGTGGGAACGCCACGGCGCCGACTACGTGCTCGAGGTGCCCGCCCGCGAGACGAGCACGTCGGTCGACCCGGCTGCCCGGGTCGACCTGCGCGCTGCCTTCGGCCGGACCGCACCGCTGGTCGTGGAGATCGGGCCCGGGACCGGCGAGTCGCTCGTGGCGATGGCGGCGGCCCGCCCAGGCGTCGACGTGCTGGCCTTCGAGGTCTACGCACCCGCGGTGGCCCAGCTCGTCGGCGCCCTCGCCCGCGCCCAGCTCGACAACGTCCGGATCGTCGCGGCGAACGCGGCGGAGGGGCTGCAGCACCTCCTCGACGAGGCCACGGTGACCGAGCTCTGGACCTTCTTCCCCGACCCCTGGCCCAAGGCCCGCCACCACAAGCGGCGCCTGGTCGACGCCGACTTCGCCGCTCTCGCGAGCAGCCGGCTCGTGCCGGGCGGCCGCTGGCGGCTGGCCACCGACTGGGCCGACTACGCCCGCCAGATGCGCGAGGTCCTGGACGCCCAGCCCGGGCTGGTCCGCGAACCCGGCGGCCGCTGGGCCGACCGCCCGGTCACCCGGTTCGAGGCGCGCGGACTCGCCGCCGGGCGTGAGGTGAGCGACCTGACCTACGTACGGGTGCCCGATGAGCGCTGAAGACCCTACGAACTCCCGCTGGCGGCTGGACATCGCCTATGACGGCGGGGGCTTCTCGGGCTGGGCCCGGCAGCCGGGTCAGCGGACCGTGCAGGGCGAGCTCGAGGACTGGACGACACAGGTCCTGCGGCTGCCGACGCCGGCCCGGCTGGTCTGTGCCGGGCGTACGGACACGGGGGTGCACGCGCGCGGCCAGGTGGCGCACGTCGACCTGCCGGCCGACGCGGTCCGCGACGACGGGACGGCGTTGCTGCGACGGCTGGGCCGGGTGCTGCCGGACGACGTCGTCGTCTTGTCGGTGCGGGCGGCGCCGGCGGGTTTCGACGCCCGGTTCGGGGCCGTCTGGCGGCGCTACGTCTACCGGCTGGTCGACCAGGGCACCCCGCTGGACCCGCTGCTGCGCCACCAGGTCGTTCGGGTACCGGTCACCCTGGACCTGGACCTGATGGACGAGGCCGCACCGGTGCTGCTCGGGCTGCGGGACTTCGGCGCCTTCTGCCGGCGCCGTGAGGGTGCGACCTCGATCCGGACGCTGCTCGAGCTGAGCGCCCACCGCATCTCAGCCGGCCCCTACGCCGGGGTGCTCGAGCTGACCGTCCGGGCCGACGCTTTCTGCCACTCGATGGTCCGTTCACTGGTCGGGGCGCTGGTCAGCGTGAGCTCCGGCCGCAGCGACCTGGCCTGGCTGGCCAGGGTCACCGACGCCGCCGCCCGTACCTCCGACGTCCCGGTGATGCCCGCGAAGGGGCTGACCCTGGAGGAGGTCGGCTATCCCCCGGACGACCAGCTCCTCGCCCGCGGCCGGGAGTCCCGGACCGTACGCGAGCTGACACCCGCCACCCCGGGCCGGTCATGACCGAACAGGGTCGGCCGTGACCGAACAGGCGCACTACTTCAACGCCACCCCGTCCGGGCCGGAGCACCGGCGTACCGTGCACGCGTCGATCTGGGGCTCGGACCTCGAGCTGACCACCGCCAACGGCGTCTTCGCCGGCGACGGGCTGGACCGCGGGACGGCGATCCTGCTGCGCGAGTCCGCACCGCCCACGGGGTCGCCGACCGTGCTGGACCTCGGCTGCGGCTACGGACCGATCGCCCTCGGGCTCGCCGTCCACTGCCTCGGCGCCCAGGTCGACGCCGTCGACGTCAACGAACGGGCGCTGGCGCTCTGCCGCGAGAACGCGGCCGCGCTGGGGGTCGCCGATCGCGTCCGGGTGCTGCGGCCCGACCAGGTCGAGGACGGCCGGCGCTACGACGCCATCTGGTCCAACCCGCCGATCCGGGTGGGCAAGCAAGCCCTGCACGAGCTGCTGCTGCAGTGGTTGCCCAGGCTGGCACCTGCGGGTCAGGCGCGGTTGGTGGTGAGCAAGAACCTCGGTGCCGACACCCTGCAACGCTGGCTCGTCGAGCAGGGCTGGCCGTGCGAACGGGTCGCCTCGGCCAAGGGATTTCGGGTCCTGGTCGTCTCGCGCTGAGACGTGTCGTGCGCGTCCGATCCTGGCTTGGGGACCGGGGGTGCGCTACCGTGCTTATGTCCCAGGTATCCCCGGGTCGGGTGAAGTCGCCGCACGGTTGCCGCGCATCTTCACCAAGTTGACGCGCTGGCCCTTCGAGGGCGCGCTCTCTTGAAGGCTGACCACAGAAAGTCCCGGGACTCCATGTCCGCATCCCGCCCGTACTACGACAGTGCCGACCCGCCGGACCCCATGCTCGACGTGGTCTACGACTCCGTGCAGGCGATGCTCGAACGAGACCCCAGCTTCAGCAACGGCCTCGCCGAGGTCGCCGGCCTGGTCCAGCGCAACATTCGCGGCGCCGACGCTGCCGGCGTCGCCCTCAGCAACGGCGGGACGGTCACGTTCCGGGTGGCTTCCTCCCGGCTGGCCGAGCAGGCCGACGACGTGCAGTACGGGCTCGGCGAGGGTCCGTGCCTGACCGCCGTCGCCGAGCGGCGGGGGCTCAAGTCAGGCTCGTTGCGAGAGCACGAGACCTGGTGGCCACGCTTTGCGCACGACGTCCGCCAGCTGGGCATCGAGAGCGTCTTGTCGCTGCCGCTGATGGTGCGTGCAGACGTGATCGGCTCGATCAACATCTACAGCCGGCGTGCGGACGCCTTTGTCGACGAAGACGTGACGAACGGCATACGGTTCGCCTGGCCGGTTGCCGCCGCGATTCGCAGCGCCCAGGTGCTGCGGAACCTCGACGAGCTCACCGACCAGATGCAGGACACCCTCGAGGTCCACGCTCTCGTGTCCGCCGCGGTCGGTTTCCTCCGGCACCGGGAGAGCCTCAGCGCCGAGGACGCCCGGCTACGCCTTTCGAACCTGGCCGCCGCGCGGCACCAGACCGTGGCCGAGGCCGCCACCCAGGTGCTCGAGGACCGCAACGATGACCGCTACGACGGAACTCCATGACGACGAAACCGCCACCGGTCGAGACGGAGGTCGGATCGCTGATGGCGAACGTGCTGGCTCTGGACCTGGTCGAGCTGACCGAGGAGCTGGCGCGGAACGCGATCGACCTGCCGGCGGCCGCGACCATGGTGCAGCGGGACTTCAAGCTCACGGTCCGCTCCTTCCTCGCGCTGACCGTGACGGTCGACCTCGACGCGGCACCTCCGGTGACGCTGACCCTCGCGGCCGCGCCGGTCGAGGCCGACGACGTGAGCAGCGCGTTCTCCCTGTGCCTGAGCGACGACCCCGCCGCGCAGATCGTCCTCACCTGCTACGCCGGCCAGACCGAGTACTTCGACGAGCTGGCGACCGACCTCGCCCTCTCGCTCCACCGCCCCCGTTCGGCCGTGGACCTCGACCCGCTACTGCCGCTCGACCCGCTCGTCCCCGGCCTGTCGGGCCTGGAGGAGTTCCAGGCCGCGTACGAGAACCGCGGCGTGGGCCGCTCCATGATCTAGCGGTCGCTTCCACTGGCGTCGGCGGGGCGGACCCTCAGCCGCTGCGTTCGGACACCGCCAGCATCACCTCGGGCCAGCGGCGGTCCAGCAGCCGACCGCCGCGGACCACTCCCTGCTGCAAGACGATCAGCCCGTTGACGGTCCCGACCGGCAACGCGGCCCAGCCGGCCCACGGCACCCAGATGGAGGCGACCGCGAGGACGAGGGTCGGCAGCGTCAGCACCATGGTGCCGGCGGTGGTGACCGAGAACGAGAGCGCCGACGCCAACCCACCCGTCCCGTTCCGGGCGAACGGGTTGCTGCCGGGCGCGGGGGCCGGCCACTGCCACAGCACCCCGACCACCGAGCCGACCCCGAGACCGGCGCACAGGAACGCGACCGCCAGCCCGACCGACAGGGGCAGCAACCGCCACTCCCCGGTCAGCACCAGCGCGAGGCCGACCATCACGACCAGCAGCGAGCCGTAGACGGTCAGGCTGGACAGCACCCGGCCTCGGCGGTCGGCGGTGCCGTCCAGGCCGGCGGTCACGTGGGTCCAGACCGCGCTGCCGTCGAAGGACAGGTCGGCGGCGATGCTGGCGCCCACCAGCAGCGCGAGCACGCTCGGGGCGAGAACGCCGATCACGGGGCTGGTGTCGGGTGAGGTCAGCGACACCACGAGGATCGCGGCCGGGCCGATCAGGAAGCCCGCGACCGCCGCCACGTAGCGCGGGTCACGCCGCCAGTAGCGCAAGGTCCGGGCGGCGACCGCGCCGGCCGGGGTGGCCGGGTAGAGCCGGTCGACGATGCTGCTCCGGCGGACCCGGACGGCTGCGCCGCCGGCCTCGACCGGTTCCACCAGCCTCCGACCCAGGAGATAGCCCCAGGCCGACCAGAGCGCCACCATCAGCCCGACCGCGAGCAGCAGGTGCAGCCCGGCCGCAAGCCAGCGGCCGCGGGCGACGTCGGCAGGCACCGTCCAGGCCCAGCCGAACGGCGTCCAGCCCGCGACGCCGGCGGCCGCGTCCAGCACGGCACGCAACCGGTCTGGACTGAGCCGGACGACCCCGCTGATCAGGTTGCCGACGATCGCGAAGGCGCCCCCGACCAGGGCCAGCGCCACGAACGCCAGGTCGCGGAAGCGCCGCGAGGACAGGCTGGCCGCGAACGCCGACGTGGCGGCCCGGGCCAGCAGCACGCAGGTCGTGACGCCGAGGACGAGCGCGACCAGCGCCACCACGACCAGCAGCACGCTGCGGCTCCAGGCGACCACCAGGCCGAGACCGACCAGGACGGTCGCGACGCCCGGCACGCCGACGAGCGCCGCCACCAGCAGTCCCGGCAGCAGGTCGCGGGCGCGGACCGGCAGCAGCGCGAACTTGGCGGGGTCGACCGTCTCGTCCACCCCGAAGACCAGCAGCGAGAGCAGCAGCCAGCCGACGCTCAGCCCGGAGAAGGCGAGCACCGTGACGTTGCCGGTGGTGACGGCGGAGGTGAAGCGCAGCGCGACCATCCCGGCGAGCACCGCCGCGACGAGGCCGAGGGCGTAGGCGCCGCCGAGGATGAGCCCAACGGTTCGCCAGACGCTGCGCCGCAGGCTGTTGCGGAGCAGGGTCAGCTTCAGCTGGACGAGGAGCGCAACCACGACAGACCTCCCTCCCCCACCGCGTGGAAGCCGACCAGCTCCAGGAACCGCTGCTGCAGCGTCGAGCCGGCCCGTACGTCGTCGAGGGTGCCGGCCGCGAGCACCCGGCCGCCGGCCACCACGGCCAGCTCGTCGCAGAGGCTCTCGACCAGCTCCATCACGTGGCTGGACAGCACGACGGTGCCGCCGTCGCGGGTGTAGCCGCGCAGGATCGAGCGGATTCCCTCACCCGAGACGGGGTCCACGGCCTCGAACGGCTCGTCCAGCACCAGCAGCCGGGGCGCGTGGATCAGCGCGCAGGCCAGCCCGATCTTCTTGGTCATCCCCGCCGAGTACTCCACGACCAGGGTGTCGCGGTCCTCGCGCAGCCCCAACGCTTCGAGCAGCTCGGCCGACCGCAGCTCGATCGCCTCGGCCGGGACCCGGCGTAGCCGGCCGACGTAGTGCAGCAGCTCGCCGCCGCTCAGCCGGTCGAAGAGCCGGAGCCCGTCGGGCAGCACCCCCATCAGCGCCTTGGCCGCGGCCGGGTCGGACCAGACGTCGCGGTCGAGCACCCGGGCCGTCCCCGCGTCCGGGCGCAGCAGTCCGGTGGCCATCGACAAGGTGGTGGTCTTGCCGGCCCCGTTCGGTCCGACCAGGCCAAAGAGGCAGCCGCGGCGGACCTCCAGGTGGAGGCCGTCCACCGCTCGCTTGGGCCCGAAGGACTTGGTCAGCCCGACCAGGGACAGTGCCGACGTCATGCATGCAGTCAAACACTGCGAGGAGACAGTTCCGGCACGCTGGTCGGGTCCCGCCCGTACGGCCCGCCGAACTGAGGCCGGGCCGGTCGGCGTAGCGTGGCGGACAGAGCGGTTGACGCCGCGTCAGAAGACGAAGGGAACACCTTATGGCTGACTACACCCTGCCCGACCTCCCCTACGACTACAGCGCGCTGGAGCCGCACATCTCGGGGCAGATCATGGAGCTGCACCACGACAAGCACCACGCCACCTACGTGAAGGGCGTCAACACCGCGCTCGAGCAGCTGGCCGAGGCACGTGCGGGCAGCTCGTTCGGGAACATCAACAAGCTCGAGAAGGACCTCGCCTTCCACCTCGGCGGGCACATCAACCACTCGGTCTTCTGGCCGAACATGTCCCCGGACGGTGGCGACAAGCCCGACGGCGAGCTCGGCGCGGCGATCGATGAGTTCTTCGGCAGCTTCGACGCCTTCCGGGCCCAGTTCGAGGCCAACGCGAACGCCATCCAGGGCTCCGGCTGGTCGATGCTCGTCTACGACATCCTCGGCGCCCGGCTGAACGTGGTGCAGCTGTTCGACCAGCAGGGCAACCTGCCGCTCGGCCAGATCCCGATCCTGCTGCTCGACATGTGGGAGCACGCGTTCTACCTGCAGTACAAGAACGTGAAGGCCGACTACGCCAAGGCCTGGTGGAACGTCGTCAACTGGGGCGACGCCGCCAAGCGCTTCGCCGCCGCGAAGGCCCAGACCGTCGGCCTGATCGCCCCCTTCTGAGCCCTCCGCGCCCTGAGCTTGGTCGAAGGCCCTCGACGAGGTTGCGCTGACCCGCAGCACGAGTGAGCGCAACCCCTTCGGGGCCCTCGACAAGCTCGGGACGCGTCAGATCCCGAGGGCGCGGACGGTCTCGAGCGTGTCGGCGTCGGCAGCAGACTTGTCGGGCCGGTAGCGCAGCACCCGGGCGAAGCGCAGGGCCACGCCGCCGGGATAGCGGGTGGAGGCCTGCAGGCCGTCGATGGCGATCTCCACCACCAGGGACGGCTCGACGTACACCGTGCCGGCCGTGCGCCGGACCTCGCGCGCCAGCAGCTGCTCGGTCTGCCAGGTCAGCAGCTGGTCGGTCAGTCCCTTGAACGTCTTCCCCAGCATCACCAGACCGCCGGTCACCGGGTCGCGTGCCCCCAGGTGCAGGTTGGAGAGCCAACCCTGGCGGCGGCCGTGTCCCCACTCCGCGGCGATCACCACCAGGTCGAGGGTGTGCCGGGGCTTGACCTTGACCCAGGCGGCGTCGCGCCGGCCAGCCGCGTACGGCGCGTGGAGGTTCTTCACCACGATGCCCTCGAACCCGCGGCCGACCGCGTCGGTGAACGCCGCCGCGACCTCGTCCACGGTCTCGCAGCGACGGCGCGGCACCTGCAGCTCCGCCGGGAGCACCTCGGCCATCACGGCGAGCCGCTCCGTCAGGGCTGAGTCGAGCAGGTCCCGGCCGTCGAGGTGCAGCAGGTCGAAGAAGTAGACCCGCAACGGGGCGGTGTCGGGGGCGCCGGGTCCGGTCGGGTCGGGGGCGCCGCTCATCGTCGCGACGCGACCACCTGGAACGGCTCGGGTGCGCCGTCGGGGCGCAGCGCCAGGACCTCACCGTCCAGCACCAGCTGGTCCGGGCCGAGGCTGCGCGCGACCGCGACCACCTCCGGCAGCCGGGCGGTGATGTCGTCCAGGCTGCGGGTGAAGACCCGGACCTCCCCGCCCGACCGGTGCACCTGCACCCGTACCCCGTCCAGCTTGACGTCGGCGATCGCCGGCAGGCGCGTACGCTCCGCAGCAGCGGCCGGGTCGGGCGCGCTGGCCGCGAGCATGGGCTGGACCGCGGTACCGACCCGCAGCCCGATCGCCTCGAGCGCCGGCAGACCACCGGCCTGCAGCGCCACGGCCGCGGCTGGGGTGGACGAGCTCAGCATCGCGGCCCGCCGGACGGCCGCGACCGGCACCCCGTACGCGGCGGCGAGGCCCTCCTGCACCTGCGACTCCAGCGCGCCCTGGCGCAGCTCGCCGAACGCCAGGCCGCGCAGGAAGGCCTGCTCGGTCTCGGTGGCCCGGGCGAAGAGGGCCACGACCCCCGCCGTACGAGCGCTGGTCGACCCGGCGCCCGCGAGCTCGCCGAGGTCGGCGAAGGCCTGGTCGACCTCCTGCACCGTCAGCGTCGGTTCGGCCGCCGGCGGCGGGAGCTGCTGCAGCGAACGCCAGCCGACGCCGGTCCGGCGCTGGCGCAGGCTGCCGGCCAGATAGCTGACGACGATCTCCACGTCGTCGGCGTCGGCGTCACGGAGCACCGCCGCGATCAGGTCCCGTTTGGCCAGCCGCGAACGCGTCGCACCCAGAGCAGTCCACGTCGAGGTCAACCTGCTCAGCTGCATGGCTCGCATTCTGCCCGTGCCTGTCTGGAGCGTGCGATGTGGCGCGGTAGAGAGTCGTTCGGGGTCAGAGCGCTCCCGCGAACGAGGAACCCACGAAGAACTGGCCTCGGGGAGCCGAGGTCCACTGACACCGAGCCGGTGAAGTGAGGGGTTGACCTGGGAACGTTCGATGGAGAGCGAGGCGATTCGGTCATGAGACCTGTCGGGATCGTGCGCGCCCGATGTACCGGCCGCTGGAGCTGGACGAGCTCAACGAGCAGCTGGACCGGCTTCCCGACGTCGGAGAACCCTGCGCACCGCCGATGTGGCAGGGTGCGGGCATCACCTGGCGGTTCAAGGTGAAGAAGGTGGGAACGTAGGCCGGGACCAGGTACTCCAGGGAACGCGAGAGGACGAGCTGATCATGGGCCTGAGCCGCTATCTCGGACGGAGACTGTTGTGGTTCTTCGGCACCCTCGTGGTGGCGTTGCTCCTCAACTTCTTCCTGCCACGGTTGATCCCCGGCAACCCGGTGGACTCGATCATCAGCAACCTGTCCCGAGGTGGCGGGGTGGGCGGTGACCAGCTGAAGGAGATCTACGAGAACTACAACCGTGAGTTCGGCCTCGACAAGCCGCTCTGGGAGCAGTTCCTGATCTATCTCAACCAGCTGGTGCACGGGAACTTCGGGACGTCGTTCGCGCAGTACCCGGCCTCGGTCAACACCCTCGTCGCCCAGGCCCTGCCCTGGAGCATCGTGCTCCAGGTGCCAGCGATCCTGATCGGCTGGATCGTCGGGAACGTCCTCGGCGCCATGGCCGCCTTCCGTGGTGGCTGGTTCGACCGTGGCGCCTTCGTCACGTCGCTGTTCGCCACCTCCATCCCCTACTACTGCCTGGCCATCCTGCTGCTCTTCATCGTCGGAGCCAAGCTGGGGATCCTGCCCATCGGCGGGGCGTACTCCTTCGGGCTCAGTCCGGAGTTCAGCGCCGCCTTCTTCGGTGACGCCATCACCTACTTCTGGTTACCGTTCTGGTCGTTGGTGGTCGTCTTCATCGGCGGCCAGGCGGTAGGCATGCGGTCGATGGCCATCTACGAGCTGGGCGCCGACTACGTGAACTACGGCCGTGGCCTCGGGCTGAGCGACAACCGGATCACCCGGTACGTGTTCCGCAACGCGATGCTGCCCCAGATCACCGGCCTCGCGCTGTCGATCAGCGGCCTGGTCGGTGGGGCGCTGGTCACCGAGCTGGTCTTCTCCTACCCCGGCGTCGGAACCCTGCTGTTCAACGCGATCAGCCAGGTCGACTACCCGGTCATCTCGGCCGTGACCTTGATCATCACCCTGGCCGTGCTGCTGGCCAACTTCGCCGTCGACATCGTCAACGGCCTGATCGACCCCCGGATCCGGGCCGCACAGAGTGGAGAACGCTGATGAGAGCGGTCAACCTGACCCCCCGGTTCTGGGTGGCGGCCGGACTGGTGCTCTTCACCCTGGTGGTGGGGCTGATCGGGCCGTTCGTGGTGCAGACCGACCCCGACTCGGTGATCGGCGGCCTGTACGACCCACCGGCCGGGGGCCTGCAGATGCTGCTCGGCACCGACAACGAGGGCCAGAGCGTGCTCGCGAACCTGGTCTACGGCACCCGTACCTCGCTGCTGGTGGGGCTGGTCGCCGGAGTGATCGCCAGCACGATCGGCCTGACCCTCGGGCTGATCGCGGGCTACCAGGGCGGCTGGCTGGACGACCTGATCTCTGGGCTCACCAACGTCGCGCTGGCGATCCCGTCGATCGTGCTGGTGATCCTGCTCGGCATCGCCCTCAACAACCGCAGCTCGCTCTCGCTGGCCCTGATCATCGGCATCACCTCCTGGCCGTGGATGGCCCGGGCGGTGCGGGCCCAGTCGACCAGCATCCGGTCCCGTGAGCACATCGACGTCGCCCGGCTCTCGGGCGCCTCCTGGCTCTCGATCCTGACCCGGGACGTGCTGCCGTACCTGCTCAGCTACGTCGTGATGGCGTTCGTGCTGCAGGTCTCGGGCGCGATCCTGGCCGAGGCGGCGCTCAGCCTGCTCGGCCTCGGCCCGTCCGGGACCACCAGCCTCGGCGTGATGCTCTACTGGGCGCTGCAGTGGGGGGCGATCCGCACCGACGCCTGGTGGGCCTTCCTGCCCCCGACGGTGATGCTGACGCTGATCGCGTTCTCCCTGCTGCTGCTGCAGTCGAGCCTGGACGAGGTGTTCAACCCGCGGCTGCGTCGCGGTCGGCTCAGCAAGGTGGTGAGGGGCGGCATCGCCGAGGTGCCCGCCGCCGCTCCGACCCCGGTCGGGGCCACCGGAATCGTCGAAGCCCCCGCCGCTGCCCCTGCCGGAGGTCACCGATGACCCGCCTGCTCAACGCCGAGAACCTGCGCGCGGCCTACCGCACGCCTGATGGCCGGCAGGTCTTCGCCGTCGACGACGTCAGCGTCTACATCGACGAGGGCGAGGTGCTGGGGGTGGCCGGGGAGTCCGGCTGCGGCAAGTCGACGCTGGGGGCGATCCTGTCGCTGACCACCCGGCCGCCGCTCTACGTCGAGAGCGGCACGCTCGAGGTCGACGGCCTCCGGCAGGAGCTGGGGGCGCGCAGCAAGATCCCCCGCACCTGGCGCGGGTCGGTCGTCTCGCTGCTGCCCCAGGGCGCGATGAACTCGATCAGCCCGACCCAGCGGGTCCGCGACCTGGTGGTCGACGTCGTACGGGCGCACGACCGCAGCACCAAGCCCGACGAGGCGCTGGACCGGGCCCGGGACCGGCTGAAGTCCCTCGACCTGCCCGTCCGGGTGCTGGACTCCTACCCCCACCAGCTGTCCGGCGGCATGAAGCAGCGGACGGTGACCATCATCTCCACGCTGTTGAACCCGCGGCTGCTGATCGCCGACGAGCCGACCTCTGCGCTCGACGTGTCGTCGCAGAAGGCGCTGATCGAGATGCTGCTGCAGATGCTGGAGCAGAAGATCATGGCCGGCGTCGTCTTCGTCACCCACGACCTGCCCGTGCTGCGGACGGTCAGCAACCGGATCGCGATCATGTACGCCGGAAAGATCGTCGAGGTCGGCGACGCGGCCGAGATCACCGAGCGGCCGCGGCACCCGTACGCGGCGGCCCTGCTCAGCGCCGTCCTGGTGCCCGAGCCGCGCTACCGCGCGATGCGCGTCTACGGCATCCCCGGCGCCCCGCCCAACCTGGCGAACCCACCGTCCGGCTGCCGCTTCCACCCGCGGTGCGGCGTCGCGTACTCGGAGTGCAGAGAAGAAGAGCCGCCGCACATCGGCGACGAGCTGCGCTACGCCACCTGCTTCTGGGCCAAGAAGCACCCCGGGGAGTCGGTGCCGATCGGTGCGGTCACCTCGGAGACCCTCGCTGCGGCCGACCCGGTGGTCGCCCTGGACGACCCGGGGGCCCCCGAGCCCGAAGCCACGCCCACGGAGAAGACCCAGGTGTCGGCATGAGCGACGTCTTGGTGGCGAAGGGTGTCTCGAAGACGTTCGGGCACGGCAAGAACACCGTCGAGGCGGTGAAGGACGTGTCGTTCACCCTGGCCGAGAACGAGGTCGTCACCGTGGTCGGTGAGAGCGGCTCGGGCAAGTCGACGCTGGCCCGGATGGTGCTGGGGCTGATGCCGATCACCTCCGGCTCGCTCACCTTCCGCGGTACCGACGTCAGCAAGATGAGCTCGCGGGCACGGACCGACTACTGGAAGGACGTGCAGGCGGTCTTCCAGGACCCGTTCTCGGCGTTCAACCAGTTCTTCACGGTGCGCCGGCTGCTGGCCCGGTCGAGCCGGCTGCTGGATGACCGGGTAGGCCAGGAGCGGCTGGAGGAGTCGCTCGGCTACGTCGGCCTGAACGCCCCGGACGTGCTCGACCGCTTCCCGCACGAGCTCTCCGGCGGTCAGCGGCAACGGGTGATGATCGCTCGTGCGCTGATGATGCGGCCCAAGCTGTTGGTGGCCGACGAGGCCACCTCGATGCTCGACGCCTCGCTGCGGGTCAACGTGTTGAACGTGCTCACCGACCTGCGCGACCAGCTAGGCATGACGGTGCTGTTCATCACCCACGACATCGGCCAGGCCTGCTACGTCGCTGACCGGGTGCTCGTGATGGAGCACGGCGTGATGGTCGAGCAGGGACAGGCCGAGGACGTCATCTTCCGGCCCCAGCACGCGTACACCCAGCGGCTGCTGAGCGACGTGCCCACGCTGCACGACTCGGCCTGAGGGCGCACCGGACCGAGCAATACGCGTCCCGAGCCCGTCGAGGGCCCCGAAGGGGTTGCGCGTTCTTCCACCTCACGGCACCAGCACCGCAGCGATCACCGCCACCGCCTCCTCGATCTCGGCGAAGGAGCGCGCGTAGGCGTCCGCACCACGGCGGTACGGGTCGGCCACGTCGTCACCCCCGGGCAGCCTGACCGGACGGCGTTGCGCCGACGCGAGCGGCAACGCGGCCCGCAGCCGCTTCCCCACCCCGACCGCCGGCAGCGCAGCGGCGTCGACCGCACCCAGCAGCCGGGCGAGCTCCTTGAGCGTGAACGCGCGCCGTACCGCTTTGGGCCAGAGGTCGACGACCTCCCCGCGGTGTGCGGTGGTCAGGGCGAGCACCAGGTCGGCCGGGGCGAGCAACCGCTCCGTCAGTCGGCGGGCGGTGAAGCCCCCAGGATCCCCACCCGCCTCGGCGATCAGGATGTCCATCGGCGGTGAGATCGGCTGGCCGACGAGAGCACGGGTGCCGGCGGAGGACACGACGACGTCAGGTCCCAACCGCGCAGCCAGCAAGCGTTCCGCCGCCGGCGAGCGGCAGATGTTGCCGGTGCAGACGCAGAGGATGGCGAACGCGTCCGTACCCGGACCGGACCAGTCCGCCGAGCTCGGCGTCGCCGGGTGCCGCGTCACCGAGTCCGGGCCCTGGCGACAAGCCACTGCTTGGCCGGGTAAAGGAGGAACCGCAGCCGCTCCCACCGCTGCTGGAGCGTCTTGTAGCGAAGGTCCCGCAGCGGGGAGGTCGAGTCCAACCAGCGCAGCCAGTTCCGGGCGCCCCGGGTGGCGCCACCGAAGATGATCTCGTCCGCCGGCACCACGTCGACGCCGCTGGCGGCCAGCTGAGCGCGCAGCAGCGGCTCACGGGCCCGCAGGCTCGGCGACTTGACGACGTCGAGATGGATCACCAGGTGGTCGATCTTGGCGATCTCCCCCGTCTCCACCAGTCGGTCGACGATGTCGGCCTCGGCTCCCTCGACGTTGACCTTGGCGTAGACGACGTCGGCGGCGTCGACGTGCTCAGCGAACCAGGCCCCTGCGTCCACGAACGCGCACTCCGTCGACTGCTGCACCGGATCCTTGTCGGCGGCGACGGATGCGCCGATCGCGCCCGGATTATGCAGAACCAGAGCCGTGGTCTCCTTCCACAGGCCGAACCGGTGGAGCTCCACCCGTTCGTCAGCCAGCTGCTGGAGCGGCGCCCAGCAGGCGGGCGCCGGTTCGAAGCAGTGGATCCGGTCGAACTGCCAGCGCGGATCGAGCACGACCGAGAGGGTCTCGCCGACGTGCGCGCCGATGTCGAGGAAAACCTTCATCCCGGCAGAGTAAGTCCCCGAGCGCCAGCGCCGTCAGGTCGGCTCGGCCCCACGGGTCGCCGGGCCGGGCTCAACCGACCAGGAGCGACCCGGTTCCGGGCTGTGTGGCGCTGACCTCGGTCCGCTCGAGCGGCGGTCGTCTGAGGTCGACCACGAGCAGCACCACCGCCGCCCCGGCCCCGAGCAGGGCGACCGCGGCGGCGAGGCCCAGTGGCATCAGCTCGCCCTGGCCCAGGTACTCCAGATAGGTCGAGACCGACGCCAGCTGGATCGCGGCGGCGGGCAGCAGGAACCGCCGCTCCACGAAGACCGCCGTGACGGTCAGGACCTCGGCGAGGTAGAAGTAGCGCTCGTGCATCTGCGGCAGCAGCAGCGGCACGACGAGGGTGGCCGTCGCGGCCAGCAGCAGGGTCTGAGCGCCGGTGAGCGACCGGTGCCGGCGCAGCAGCCAGATGCCGAACGCCAGCACGACGGCTGCGGCGAGGGCGAGCCCGACGTACTTCCAGATCGTGCCCGCGTCCGAGGGCAGCCAGGCGTACCAGGTGGGCGCGTTGCGGGTGAGGGTGCTGCTGGACGTCGTGCCGCCGCCGAACCCGCCGCTCCCGCCGCCACCGCCGCCACCGCCGAAGCCGCCCGCCCCGCCGGTACCGCGACCGCCGCCGGGGACTCCACCGCCGCCGAAGCCGCCCCGGCCGGCGCCGGCCCCGGCGCTGCGGCCCGTCCCGACCGCACCGCCGGTGTCGGAGATCTGGGCGGGATAGATCGCGAGCTGGCTGGCCAGGCTGCGGCCGGCGACGAGCGCGGGGACCAGCGCGGCGAGGAAGGCGGCGGGTACGGCCAGCAGGGTGACCAACCGGTGCCGGTGGAGGAGCAGGACCACCACCAGCACGGGGAGGAAGAAGATCGCCTGCAGCTTGAACGCGAACGCCAGCCCGAACATCACGCAGGCGAGCCAGGGCCGTCGCCGCAGCAGGAAGTAGAGGCTGCCGACGCCGAACGCGGCGTAGATCGCGTCGCACTGGGCCCAAGCGCTGCTGTTCATCACCACGGTCGGCAGTAGGAGTACGACGGAGGCGGCGACCACCGGCCGCCACTGCCCGGTCGGCCGCAGGTGCCGGATGATCGCGTAGACGAAGCCGGCGAGCACCAGGTCGAAGACGACCGACAGCGCCTTGATCGCGACCATCGGGGTGAGCGGCAGGTGGGTCATCAGCCAGAGCAGCACCAGGTACGGGGTGTTGTAGTTCGAGAAGTTCCCGGCCAAGGCGCTGAACCCGCCCGAGGCCAGCTCGTTGTACCAGGGCAGCAGGAAGGCCCGGTAGTCACCGGTCTGGACGTCGACCAGCTGCCAGCGGACGACCACGGCGGCGGCCACGACGAGCACCAGCACGACCCGGGGCCACCGGGTCGTCCGCGGCAGAGCGGGAGGGCGGGTGCGGACGCGGAGGCTAGACGACACGATGGTCCTTCGGGTGGACGGCAGCAAGGTCCTAACGCGGTCCACCCTGCCGGCGGCGGCTGTTCACGCGCTGTGACCTCGCTGTGGCGAACCAGACACACTGACATCGGGCCCGGTGAGGCCGCGCGCTTCGGGTCTGCTGGAGATAACCTCCGAACCACGTGGAGTCGCTGCTCGGCATCCCGTTCGAGTGCGGCCACTCATTGTCCAACCGGTCGCGGACCCGACTCCAGGGGATGCTCAGGTCTTGCAGCGGCTCGATCCGGCTTCAGTCTCGCAGCCCTGGCGAACGCCCAGCAAGAGATCCCGGAGCTGCCCGGTCACAGGTCTCCTACGTCGCGGCCATGGGCAGCTGGTCCGAACCGTCCCCGTGCTGACGGTCGCAGCCCTGGCCGGCGTCGACACCGACATTGCTGGGCAGGTGCGGCAGGCTTTCGAAAAAACCTCGTCGGCCAGAGTCGAGCTGATCAGCGCCCGGCTTCTCGACTCCCTGGGGACCAGCTTCGGCTGCGGACGGCCGGCGGGAACGCCCTCGCCGTGAGGGTCGGGCTCAGGCAGCTGGGCTAGCAGGTGCCGCCACAGCACCGACGATCCGGGTGACGGCGTCGTCGATGGCGGCGAAAGCAGTCGCGTAGGCAGCAGGCCCTCGCCGGTAGGGGTCTGGGACGTCGTCGCTGTCCGGACATCGCGGCGGCCTGCGGCTGGCCGCAGCGAGTGGGATGGCAACTCGCAGCCTTTCGACCAGCGGAGCAGCCGGCAGGAGCTCGGGACTGACTCGAGCCAGTGCACGTGCAAATTCACGGACCGTGAACGTGTGGCGGACCGACGCAGGCCAGAGCTCGGCCACAGTTGCCCGGTGGTAGGCGGTGAGCGTGAGGACGAGCTCGGCCGGGCGCACGAGACGCTCCTCGAGCTGGCGGGCCACGAAGCCGCCGGGATCGGCACCGGCCTCGGCCAGGAATGTGTCCATGGGCGGGGAAATCGGCTGACCGACGAGCGCCCCTGTCCCCGCTGACCTGACGTCAGCACCAGACCCGAGTCGAGCACCGATCAGCCGCTCGAGGACCGGGGAGCGGCAGACGTTACCCGTGCACACGCAGAGGACCATCAGCTGCGTCATGCCCGCACCGTCAGTCGTGGAAACTCGATCGTCGGGTCAGCCGTGGCTGCGGCCGCTGAGCAGGCCGTGCCAGCGACTCGAACCTGACTCGGACTCCTTCGTCACTGAGGGCCCGGACCCTCGCCCAATATCCGTACCGCCGCCGCCGGGAGCAGACCAGGCAGGCTCGGGCGCTCGCAGCGGAGTGGGTGCACGGCCTTCGCTGGAGTCGGGCTGGTAGCCGTAGCCATACCCGTAGCCGTCTACTCCTCGACGCTCAACCTTGTTGAGCACTAGTCCATAAACCGCAGCTCCGGCAGCGCGCAACGTCTCGAGCGACTCCACGAGCTGCGGTCGGTGAATACGGTCCGCCCCGACGATGACCAAGGCGCCGCCGACTAGCTTGCTCAGGATCGCAGCGTCGGTCACCGGAAGCAAAGGGGCGCTGTCGAGAAGGATGACGTCGTAGCGACGCGCCAGGTCGTCCAGCAGGTCGGCCATGACCTTCGAGCCCAACAGCTCACTCGGGTTGGGCGGCACCTGGCCGGCTGGCAGGATGTCGAGGTGAGAGTCCTGCCAGGTCTGGATCACGTCCTCCACCTTGGCGCGCCCGATCAGGACGGTCGTCAGCCCAACCCGGCCCTCGATGCCCGCGTGCTCGGCAATCGACGGCCGGCGCAGGTCCGCATCCACCAGAACTACTCGGGAACCAGCGTCTGCCAGAGCCACCGCAAGGTTCAGGGAGGTCGTCGACTTGCCCTCCCCCGGCAGCGACGAGGTCACGACTACCCGCTTGGCTCCGCTTCCCGTGGCGACAAACTGCAGGTTGGTGCGTAGCCGTCGGATCGACTCCGAGGAGGGGCTCAGCGGAAGATCGGAGACCACCGCAGCGTGCTGGGCCACCGACGGGTCGAAGGCGATAGTGCCCAGCAGAGGGCTGTCGGTGAGCTTGCGAAGGTCACTGGCCGACCGGATCTTGGTGTCGAGACTGTCGCGTAGGAGCGCAGTGGCCAAGCCGGCCATCAGGCCGAGCACCAGCCCAAGGGCAAGGTTGAGCGTCACATGGGGCGAGGACGAGACGCGAGGCACCTGGGCCGGTGCGACGATGGTCGCCCGCACCGCGTCTTCCCCGTCGGCGCGCGGTGGAGTGAGCGACACCGCCACCTGGGCTACCTGAGCCCCAACGGCGTTGGCGATCTGCGCAGCCAGCTCACGGTCGGGGTTCGTTACCGCAATGGACAAGATCACGGTGTCGGGCGACACCGTGACAACCACGCGGGAGGCGAGCCGGTCGGAGGTCTCCTGCAGACCTAGCTTGCGAATCACCGGCTCAAGCACGAGCGGGGACGTGGCGACGTCCCGGTAGGACTTCATCTGGTTCTCGGCGAAGGCGGAACCCACCGCCATCTCCGAGGTCGACTGTGTCCCCTGCACGGCGAAGAACAGCCGGGTACTGGCTGTGTACTGGGGCGTGAGCGCCAGCGTGAAGCCAGCGGCAACAGCCAGCACGGAGAGAACGACTATCGCCAGGATCTTCCAGCGCCGGCGTAGGATAACCGCGTAGTCATGGAGGTTCACAAGACATCCTTCGAGCAGAGGACGGTGTCTTCCCCCGAAGACGTGCACCGATCATCACACATTCGGCCCAGCCGGCCCAGCCGCGCAAGAGCCAAACACCTCTCCGGGAGTGCTGCTCATCGAGAGCCTCGGCCCCCCGGCGCGCTCTCGAGGACCGGAGGAGTCGCGGTCACGGTCGGCGACACCGAGGCGTAGCTGCGGGCAAGTCGGCGGTGCAGGCCGCGCAGCAGATAAGCGACCACGAGTGAGGTGAAAGCAATCATCGACGGCCGGCCGATCCCGATCTGGTTGTTGGCTGGGACGAAGAGGATCAGCACAGCGAGCTGGCACAAGAGCAGCAGGGCCAACTTGCTGCGGAGCACCACCGACTCGAACCAGAACCGCGCGGTCCACCAACCGACCACGAACATGAAAGCGATGGCACCAGGCCAGGTGAGGTCGGAGGCCAGCCAGGGGTAGATGGTCGACCATCGCTGTCCAGCCGGCCATCCCGTCCTCGCCTCCGTCAGCCGCGGGTAGGTCGTGTCGTACACGCTCGGACCGAAGCCGTACTGCTCGAGGTAGCTGTCGACCGCCACCGAGGAGCCCCGACCGTGGGTCCAGGTGAACGGCGTCTCCAGGTTGTAGGCGAGTCCCTGGTAGCCGTGAGTGGGGTAGGACAGCACAACGGTGAGCCCTCGGGCGAGGCCATCCCCCACCAGTGTCCGCACCACCGGGTTCGGTTCCCACTGCCCGGCCACGCCGACGGCCGTGAGGCGGGCCGACTGGTTGAAGGCCATGTAGCCGACGAAGACGGCGACCGCGAGCGCGACAGCGACGGTCAGGCCAGGACGGCGCCGTCCCGTCAGGTGCCGGCTCCGCGCCTTCGCCACCATCATTGAGACGCCCGCGAAGATGAGCACCGTCCCCAGCCCGCTGAGCGTACCGATGGCCAGGAAGTACGAGACGTACAGCCCGAGCCCGACAAAGCCGAGCACCTTGATCGGCACGCTGAGCTGACGCCAGTAGAGGATGAGGAACGGGACCAGGGGCGCCGACAGGACTGCGACCAGCGTGACCACCTGGACGACCGGGTTCTTCGTGCCGAGCGCCTCCTGCGCCGCGTACACCTCGAACTTGGCAAGGTAGGCGTGACCGGGGTCCAGCAGGGCCGCCAGAACCGCACCCGGGCTTCGGAAGCCGTACTCCACGAGTAGCGACAGACCGTAGGTCGCGAAGTAGAGAGCGCTGAGCAGGGCCAGGGCCCGCACCTGCTTCGTCTGCGCGGGCGAGAGCTCGGCGGGTGGCAACGGCAGCGGCCGTGCGGCGTATGACCTCGCCTTGAGCAGGTAGCCGAAGCTGAAGGAGAGGATGGTGCCCGCGACGAACGCGGTGAGCCTGCCAAGGTTGGCCACCTCGGCGACGGCACCGAAGAGCACGAACAGAACGTAGGTGCCAGCCAGCCAGACCACCGACAGCCGCAGCGGCAGGGTGAGCGATCGCGATCCACGGGCTACCTGGGCGGGCGGCAAGGCAGCTTGGGGCATCGGCGCTTGGGGCATAGGCATCCTCAACCTTTCATCCCCGGCCCCGAGCCCGACGAAAATGCCCGCCGACACGGTCGATCGCGTCAGCTCGGCTCGGCCCAGCGTACCGACGAATCGCCCGGCGTGGCAGCCCCCGGTGCCGGGCGGCTCAGGAGCGGAGACGCGCCAGGCCCAGCCGGTCGCTGCCCAGCGACGGGAAAACGGTACCCGTCGAGAGGCGGCACCGCTTCTCGAGGATCTCGGCGATGATCGTGCGGTAGTCAGTCGTGCTGGCCAGGTCGCCGTCGTCGAGCTGGTCTGGTCCGAGGCCCGGCCAGCGGCCGAAGACCCGTCCACCGACGACACCGCCGCCCATGACCATGGCCAGGTTGCCGTGGCCGTGGTCCACCCCACCGGAGCCGTTCTCGGCGACGCGCCGCCCGAACTCGCTCAGGGTCACCAGCGTCACGTCGTCGAGCCGGTCCCCGAGGTCGGCGGCGAACCCGGCGAGGGCCGCGCCCAGCTCGCTGAGCTGGTTGAACATCCAGCCACGGTCGCTGGAGCCGAGACCCACGTGCATGTCCCAGTTCCCGACGTCGACGGTCACCGCCCGCAGCCCGACCCTGCCCTTGACCAGCCGGGCGACCTCGCGCAGCGAACGTCCCAACGGAGTGTCGGGATAGCTGGCGGCCGGGGCCAGGTCGGGGGCGGTCGCGCGGACTTGCCGGGCCGCCGTGGTGGCCGCCAGGGTCGCTGCTGTTGCGGTCCTGAGCACCTCGGGACCACTCCGGTGTAGCGCGGTGAGAACGCTCGCCAGGCGCTGCTGCTCACCGGGAAGGTTCGGTGCCACGGGACTGAAGCTCTCCAGATCCGTCATCACGACCTCGGGCACGGGTCCGCGCATCGAGCTCGGCGCGCCGCCGGTGCCCATGGCGACCGACGAGAAGGTCGAGGGCGATCCCGACACACCGACCATCCGGTCGATCCAGCCGCGGCGCAGCGACGATCCCGGCTCAGCGCTCTCCATCTCCTCCATCGCCTTGAAGTGCGAGCGGGTGCGGACCTGCTGCCCGACGGCGTGGACGAAGGCCAACGAGCCGGACCGGTAGAGCGGCAGCAGCCGGGACAGGGCGGGATGCAGTCCGAACATGCCGTCCAGGGGAAGCACCCGGCTGCCCGGCACCGCGATCGTGGGACGGGCCGGGGCGTAACCGGGATCACCGACGGGGACGACGGCGGACAGGCCGTCGAACCCACCCCGCAGACTGAGGACGACGAGGGTGTCCCCGCTGTAGGAGGGGTCGGCCCACGCCAGCTGGGTGGTGATGCCGGTGCTCGCGAGCCCCGCCGCGACACCGAGCGCCCCGGCCCCGGCGAGAAAGCCGCGTCGCCCGATGGTTGCAGCGGCGCGCTGTCCTTCGTCGCAGCCGCACCCCAGGTCGCTGCGGGCGGCGTTCGGTCGTGGGCTGGTCATGGCGGTCCTCAGCGGGTGGTGAAGTTGGGCGAGTCGAGCAGGACGGCGACCAGGTGGGGCAGCCGCCACGACGTCACCGGGTCCGTCGAACGCACGCGGTCGGTCGGCGCGTGGTCGAGGTAGCGGCACAGGGCGGCACGCTGGCTGGCGCTGAGCGGGGTCAGGCACAGCCGGGCGGCGAGCCCGTCGAGCAGGGCCCGGTAGGTCTTGGGCAGCGTGGTCGGCAGCAGCGAACGGGGCTTGGGAGTGGGCAGCGCGGTGCCGTTCCACGACACGACGGCACCGACGTGGAAATTCCAACGCCACAGAGTCGTCGACGTTGTGGTCCAGGCGTCGGCCGTGTCCGGGAAGCCGTCCGGAGCCGCCCAGTTCATCGGCAGCTGGCCCATCCGCAGGAGCGGTCCGATCATGGTGTGCAGCCCTGCGGTACCCGAGGCGTCCGGTTGCGCGCCGAGGACGCGGAGCGTCGCGATGACGTCCTCGAACGGCGTACGGACCTTCTGGTTGGCCGACCGGGCGAACTCGGGGCTGGTGAAGAGCACCCGCAGGACAGCGGTGATGGAGGTGTCCTGGTCGAGATATGTCTTGGCCAGCTTGTCCACCAGCGACGCCGATGGGTTGTCCGAGACGAACCGGACCGCCAGCTTGGTCGCGATCCGCCGGGCGGTGGCGGGCTGACGGGCGAGATGGGTGATCAGCGATTTGGCCACCGGCTCGCCGGCGGCGGAGGCGTTGGGGTGCGACCAGTCCAGCACCTTGACCGCTCCCACCCAGTGCTGCTGGGGCCGGTAGACGTAGGCACCGGTCTGGTCGTCGATACCAAGGCCGGTCAGGGCACAGGCAGCGTTGATCACGTCGGGCTCCGCGTAGTTACCGACGCCTACAGTGTGCAGTTCCAGGAGCTCGCGGGCGTGGTTCTCGTTGGGGGCGTTCTTCGTGCTGTTGGCCAGGTCCAGGATGCGCAGGAGGGCCGGGTGCCGGACGGCCGCCCAGAGAAGGTCGGAGTAGCGACCGAGCGCGTGGGCACGGATGACGTCGCGCTGGTACAGGTGAGCACTGTCGTAGACCTCGGCGGTGGGCACCGGCACCACGAGATGGTTCGTCCAGAACCCGACCATCATCTCCAGCAGCTGCCGCTCCGACCAGATCGCCCGGGCGATGTGACGCTCGACGACGCCGTACATGAAGGCCCAGCGCTCGACGGAGTCGAGCTGTTGACGTACCTGGAGCGACGTCCAGTCCCGCCCCGGCCAGCGGGGCATGAGGGAGTCGATCTTGGCGTCCTTGATCGAGGCGGGCTTCAGCTGACTCTCCAACCACGCCGTGGTGCCCTGGGCCCGGACGCGCTTGACCAGGGCCGGGGTGGGCCCGTAGGTCGCCCGGCGCAGCAGATGCAGCACCGGGTCGGCCGTGGCCGCCTCCGCCGTCTCCGTGAGTGCGCCGACGCTCAGTGCGGCGCCCGTCCCTGCCCCGAAGAGGACGGCGCGCCGACTGCGGCTGGCTGGTCGCTCCTGCTCGAGCAGAGCGAGGTCGTCGGTCCCCCCGCCCGTCGTCGGGGCTGCTGCGCTCACGTTCGCTCCACGTCTTGATCTCGTCGCTGCCCCCGGCCTGACCGCAAGATTATCGGCCGGTCGGACCCGCTCCCAGAGTCCTTCGACCCGGGTCCCAGTGCCGTAGACCGGTCAGCTACGCAGGCGAGCAGGCCTCAGAGCGGCAGTTCCGGGGGCGCGGGCGATGCGCTAGCATCACGAACGTCACCAGGACGACCTGTGGACTCGGGGGAGCCGCCGCACGGTCAGCACATAGCTGAAGCGTGGAAGGACGATCGTGCCCCCCGGACCCCCGCCAGACCCGACCCTCGTACCGCCGTCCCCTGATGTCCCGGGCGCACTCGACGGAGCGACGGTCGCCATCACCGGTGGTACCGGATCGTTCGGCTCCACGATGGCCCGTTACCTCCTCAGCCGTGACGTTGGACGGATCCACGTCTTCTCCCGGGACGAGTCCAAGCAGGACGACATGCGCAAGAAGCTCGCCGACCCGCGGATCCGCTACTTCCTCGGTGACGTGCGGGACTACGAGAGCACCCGCGACGCGCTGGCCGGAGCCGACTACGTCTTCCACGCCGCGGCGCTGAAGCAGGTCCCCAGCTGCGAGTTCTTCCCGCAGCAGGCGGTGAAGACCAACATTGTCGGCAGCAACAACGTGATCGAGGCCGCGGCGGCCGGCGGCGCCCGCAGTGTCGTCTGCCTGAGCACTGACAAGGCCGTCTACCCCGTGAACGCGATGGGGATGTCCAAGGCGCTGATGGAGAAGACCGCGCAGGCCTTCGCCCGGAACCGTCCGCAGTCGGGCACGACCGTCTCGATCACCCGCTACGGCAACGTGATGTACTCCCGCGGCTCGGTGATTCCTTTGTTCGTCGAGCAGGTGCAGTCAGGGCGGCCGCTGACGATCACCGAGCCCCGGATGACCCGCTTCCTGATGAGCCTGACCGAGTCGGTGGACCTCGTCGAGTACGCCTTCCACCACGCCGAGCCGGGCGACCTGTTCGTCCGCAAGGCCCCGGCCTGCACGGTGGAGGTGCTCGCCCGCGCCGTCGCCGGCCTGCTCGGCGACGACGACCCGGAGATCCGGATCCTCGGCCCACGGCACGGTGAGAAGCGGCACGAGACGCTTCTCTCCCGCGAGGAGATGGGCAAGAGCGAGGACCAGGGTAGCTACTTCCGCATCCCGCTGGACGCCCGGTCGCTGGAGTACGAGCTGTACTTCGACGAGGGCGACCGCGAGGCCAGCCGGAACGTCGACTACACCTCGGAGAACACCCAGCGGATGGACGTGGCGGAGACCCAGGCGCTCCTGCAGCGGTTACCAGAGTTCGAGCGGCTGATGGTTCCCACCGGATGAAGGTGTTGGTCACGGGTGCCGGCGGGTTCCTCGGCTGGCACGTGGGCGTGCGCGTCCGCGCGGAGAGGGTGCACAGCCTGGTCGCTGTCGACCGGTCGGGGTGGACGGATCTGCCTCAGCTGCTCTCCCACGCCAACGCGGTCCTGCACCTCGCCGGGGTGAACCGGGGAAGCGAAGACGAGGTGGTCAACGGCAACCTCGCGCTGGCCCACGAGCTGGCCGAGGCCGTCCGCCGGGCCGAGCGGCCGCCGACCCACCTGGTGTACGCGAACTCCGTCCAGGCCCTCACCACCAGCCCGTACGGCAGCGCCAAGGCCGAGGCCGCGACAGTGCTGGCGGCCGCCGCGACCGAGGTGGGCACCGTCTTCGTCGACGTCTTGTTGCCGAACCTGTTGGGCGAGCACGGTCGGCCGCGCTACAACTCCTTCGTCGCCACCTTCGTCGACGCCGTGCTGCGCGGGGACGCACCCCAGGTCGCCGACCGGCCGATCACGCTGCTGCACGCGCAGGGTGCCGCGCAGGTGCTGCTCCGGGCGCTCGCCGAGCCACAGAGCACCCAGCTGCACCCTGGCGGCCACGACACCTCGGTGATCACGGTCCTGGCCACGCTGCAGCAGCTGCACCGCGGCTACCACGACGCCGACCTGCCGGAGCTGACCGACCCGCTGCACCTCGAGCTGTTCAACATGCTGCGCAGCGCGGCCTTCCCGGCGGGCTCGCCGCGCCCGCTGCTGCGCCGCGCCGACCAGCGTGGCGCGCTGACCGAGGTCGTCCGCTCTCCCGGCGGCGGCGGGCAAACCTTCGTCAGCACGACGCTGCCGGGCATCACCCGCGGCGAGCACTTCCACCTCCGCAAGGTGGAGCGCTTCGTGGTGCTGGACGGCCAGGCCCGGATCGAGCTGCGCCGCGTGCTGCACGACGAGGTGGTCGGCTTCGATGTCGACGGCGAGCAGCCCTGCCTGGTGGACATGCCCACGATGTGGGTGCACAACATCACCAACACCGGGTCCACGCCGCTGACCACGCTGTTCTGGACCAACGAGCTGTTCGACCCGGCGCACCCCGACACCTACCCCGAGCCTGTGCGGCAACGCCAGCTCGCCCACGTGCCGTGAAGGTCGTCACGGTCGTCGGGACGCGGCCCGAGCTGATCCGGCTCTCCCGGGTCCTGCGGCGGCTGGACGAGGCCTGTGAGCACGTCCTGGTGCACACCGGTCAGAACTACGACCACCTGCTGAACCAGGTCTTCTTCGACGAGCTCGGGCTGCGGGCGCCCGACTACCTGCTGAACGTGACGACCAGCTCGCTCGGCCATGTCCTCGGTGAGACCCTGATCGGCACCGAGCGGGTGCTGAGCGAGGAACGCCCCGACGCGGTGCTCGTCCTCGGCGACACCAACAGCAGCATCGCGGCGGTGATGGCCAAGCGGATGCGGATCCCGGTCTACCACATGGAGGCAGGCAACCGCTGCTTCGACGAGAACGTCCCCGAGGAGACCAACCGACGGCTGGTGGACCACGTCGCCGACTTCAACCTCGTCTACACCGAGCACGCCCGGCGCAATCTGCTGGCCGAAGGGCTACCAGCTCGTCGGATCCTGCTCACCGGATCGCCGATGCGTGAGGTGCTCGACGCCTACCTGGACCAGATCACCGCCTCCGACGTCGTGGACAGGATGGGCCTGGAGCGAGGCGAATACTTCCTGGTCAGCGCTCACCGCGAGGAGAACGTCGACGCCCCCGCCCGGCTGCAGGCCCTGCTGCACTGCCTCCGCGAGATCCGCCGCACCTTCGGTCTGCCGGTCGTCGTCTCCACCCATCCCCGGACGCGCAAGCGGCTCGCTGCCCTGGATACGGCGGCGGCACAGCTCGACGGCCTCACCTTCCATGAGCCGTTCGGCTTCTTCGACTACAACCAGCTCCAGCTGTCGGCGCGTTGTGTGCTGTCGGACTCCGGCACGATCGCGGAGGAGTCGTCCGTGCTGGGGTTTCCCGCGGTTACGCTCCGGGACTCCATCGAACGTCCCGAGGCCCTCGACACCGGCAGCATCGTGATGACCGGGCTCGACGCCGCCGAGGTCGTAGCGGCCGTGACCCTGGTGACCGAGGCGTCCGTCCGGCCCACCGTGCCCATCGACTACCAGGTGGCCGACACCTCCGAGCGAGTCGTCCGGTTCATTCTCTCCACCGCCCACCGCCACCACGCCTGGGCCGGCATCCGGCCGGGAGCCTAGGTGCGCCTGGTCTTGGCCCGCGGCCCGTACGCTGCCACCCGGGTCCGCGATCTCATCGCCCGACGCGACCGTCGCCCGTCGGCCGTACGGTCTCGTCCGGACCGCGCGTCGGATCGACCGGTCGTGGTCCAGCACTCCTTCGGCTCCCCCAGCCAGGGCGGGCCGGCCACCGCCCTCGCCCGGCTGGAGACCAGCGCGCTCGCCGAGCGGTACCGGTTCGTCCCGATGCACCAAGACACCGCCACAGGCGGGGTCGACCTCGGCCGTGTCTGGCGCTGGGCCCGCCGCGTGCGCAGCGAGCACGCCGAACTGGTACACGTCCGCGGTCTCGGCAACGAGGGCTTCCACGGCGCGCTCGCCGCTCGGCTCGGCGGTGCCCCCCGGGTGCTGCTGAGCGTGCACGGTTCGGTCCGCGACCTGCAGCGGCCGCCGCACCGGCTGCGGGCTCTGGTTGTCGCCCAGGTTCTCGAGCCGCTGACCCTGCTGCTGAGCACCGACGTCGTCACCATGTGCCAGTCGATGAGTGAGCGCAGCTTCCTGCGACCCTTCCGCCGTCGGCTGCGCGCGGTCGTGCCGAACGGTGTCGGGTTGGCCCGGCCTCCTGCGGACCTCCGACTCAGCACCCGCTCCGCGCTCGGCCTGGCCGCCGACGAGGTGGTGGCGATCCTCGTCGGTCGGTTGAGCGTCGAAAAGGGTCATCTCGTGCTCGCCGAGGCCCTCCGTACGCCCGCGACCGCCGCGCTGACGCTGCTCATCGTCGGCGACGGGCCGGACCGGGCCGAGGTCGAGGCCGCGTACGCAGGGGCCGGCAGCCGGACGCTCCTCGTCGGCCAGCAGGGCGACGTCAGGCCCTACCTGGCCGCCGCCGACCTCTTCGTCTTTCCGACGCTGCACGAGAACCTGTCGAACGCGCTGATCGAGGCCATGGCGGCCGGCCTACCGGTGGTGGCGACGGCCGTGGGCGGTAACGTCGAGGTCCTGTCCTACGGCGGCGGGCTGCTCGTCCCGGCTGGCGCCCCGCAGCCGCTGCGCCGGGCGCTGGACCGGCTGGTCGCCGACCCCGACCTCCGCGACCGGCTGGGGATGCAGGCCCGACGGACCGTGGAGCAGCATTACTCCCTGGAGCACATGGTCCAAGCCTGGGACGGGGTCTACCGCCAGCTGCTCGGACGCTGATGCGCGTCACGTTCCTGGGTTTCACGGTGCCGGACGAGATCGCCCGCGCCAACCTCACCGCCGACCCGAACCCGCAGGTGCAGACCACTACCTTCGCCCACGCCGTCCTCGGCGCCGTGACCTCCGCCGGGGTCACGATGACGCTGCTGTCCACGATGCCGGTCTCGAGCTATCCCGGCCAGCCGCGGCTGCTGTTCCGCAGCCGTCGGTTCGTCGACGGCGGCGCCGAAGGCCAGCTGCTCGGCTTCGTCAACGTGCTCGGGGTCAAACAGCTGACCCGGCTGGTGCAGTGCCTGACCCGCGGCACAGCGCGGCTGCGTCGGTGGCGTCCCGACGTTCTGCTGGTGCACGGGGTGCACACCCCCTTTCTGGCGTTCGGCCTGCTGGTCCAGCGAGTCCTGGACCTCCCGGTCGCGGTGATCCTGACCGACCCGCCGGGGGTCGCACTACCCGACGAGGGCTCATTCCGTCGCCGGCTGCACGCCTTCGACCGGCGACTGGCCAGGGCCGCACTCATCCGGGTCCGGGGCGTGGTCGCCCTGACCGCGGCGCTCGCCAGCGACTTCGCCCCGGGCGTTCCGGCGCTGGTGCTGGAGGGAATCTGCAGCAGCGTCCCGGTGCCGCGTACCACCCGGAGCGACGAGAAGGCGCCCCTGCTGGTCTACGCGGGCGGGCTCTCCCGCAGCTACGGGGTGGACCTGCTGGTGGACGCCGTCCTCGCCCGGGCCGACGGCACCCGGCTGCAGCTCTACGGCCGGGGCGAGCTGAGCGACTGGCTCGACGAGGTGGCGCGGAAGGAGCCGCGGGTGCTGCCCGTCCAGTTCGTCCCCCGCGAGGAGGTGGCCCTGGGTTACGCAGCAGCCGACGTGCTGGTGCAGCCCCGTCCGGTGAACCAGGACTTCGTTCCCTACTCGTTCCCGTCCAAGCTGATCGAGTTCCTGGCCAGCGGGGTACCCGTGCTTTCCACGCGGCTGCCCGGTATCCCGGCCGACTACGAAGCCCACCTCGACTGGATCGAGGACGACAGCGCCGCCGGCGTCAACGCCGCCCTCGACGCGCTGCTGGCGGTGCCCGCCGACCAACGTCGGCTGCGGGCCCAGGAGGCCGCCCGCTTCGTCGTCACCACCCGCTCGCAGCGCCACCAGGGTGAGCGGCTAGCCACTTTCCTCCACAACCTGACCTTAGGAGACGATGACGTATCCGCTTCTCCGCCGCCGGACCGGGCCGGGTCACGGTTGCTGCGGCTCGCTCGGTCGACTCGGTCGTCACGACCGCCCGACGGTTCCGCCGCCTCTGGATCAGCGTCCCCGAGGGTCTCCTGGCTCGAGTTGGGTATCCAACGCCAACTCTGGACACCCTCGCCCTCAAATCACGGCCGCCACTCCAGTCACATCACCAAGAATCAGTCATCTAGTGCTCGAAAAGGTCGCTTGAACTAACTCCTCCTTGTGGCAGGATCGTATTGAAGACGTCATTCCACGGCTCCAAGCCGAGATGCGCCCGCAACGCGACTTCGAAATACATCGGTGAAACAATCTTGCGGTAAGGCAGCAGCTCGGCCTCCAACTCAGTCGCTCTTCGTCGCTTAGCTCCCGTGTAGTCGACGACCTCCCACTTGGGAGGGAAGCCGACGGTCTCCTTGTACGCAGGGAGCTTGATGTTGCTGGCCACCGGCTTGTTGCCGATCATGGTCCAGTGGCCGGCCTTGAACTTTGCGTTCATCGAGAGCCCGAAGAACAGAACCGGCGAACTGGTCGCCTCCAAGAAGCGTTCCACGGGCGTGTCGTGAGAAATCACCTCGTCGAACACCGCGAGGTAGTACAGCTGCGGCTGCTCTCCGAGTGCGACCACTTGACCCACAACGTTTCTACCGTCGTTGGTCGGAAGAATGAAAACATCGCCAACCTTGATCCTCGGTTCGCGCGCCATTTCTAGTAATCGCCTCCCGCTGCTTTGTATCGTGCATCGCTCATCTGGTGCCGCTTGTTTGCGAGCAAGCCGTTCGGGTTCGACTTGTTTGTGGGGCCGCCGAGCTGGCGAATGTGAAACTCTTCGAGACGGTCGAGCTGGGGGCCCGGCTTGGCACGACCGAGGACGTCGAACTCGAAGAGCGCATTCGGATTGTCCGCGGCGTGCTCTGCCTGCCTGGCCACGAATCGGTCCATGCTCTTGGCCTGCCCGACGTGCGGCTTGCTCCCCAGCAAGTCCACTCGGTGATACACGACGCCCTCTGGGGTCGGTCGAATCTTACTGAGAACCTTGCCGCCGACCGCGTGAAGGCCATGACCAGTAGCGCCGCCAGCGGCGCCGAGCGGCGGCACCAAGGGCGGTATGGCCGACGAAGCCAGTCACCGAGTGCGGGCCTCATGGTGGCGGCGGGTGCCCTGGCGCCGACCTTGCTTGCGACACCGCCGCCGCCCTGGATGGCGCCAGCCACGCCGGAGATGGCGACCTGACCCCACTGACCGGTTCAGCAGGAACTCCCGCGCCTGGCCGCGGTAGTCACGCTCCGCTGTGCGGCGGCCGGCGCCGTCGTAGCGGTGGCGCGTCTCGCGGCCCTCGGCATCGAGGGTGGAGAGCATCTGCCCGGCGGCGTCGTAGACGTGCTGGACGGAGGCGCCATCGGTCGACTCGGCAACGAGGCGGCCGTCGGCGTCGTGGCGCCAGCGGTTCGTCGCGGAGATCGTCGAGGTCCCGCTGGTGGTGCGGATTCTCGCCTCGATCAGAAACGCGTCGACCATCAGGATCGGCACCCACGTCATGTTCGGTCCCGGCGTCACCATCCGCGGGGCAACCACCGGAGCGACGTCGACGACTGCAATCTCGACGAGGTCTCCGTGGACGCGAAGTGACCCGGGGACGACCGCGGCGTGGTGATCGAGGACGACGTGTGGGTGGGGCGACAACCGCGACCATCCTGCACGGCGTGGTGATCGGGACGGGGTTCGGTGACCGGAGCCTCCGCCGTGCACGAGGAGTGCCCCACCGTACAGCGCGGTGGCCGGCAACCCGGCCCGGGTCATCCGGCCGCGGTGGTGCGAGGAGGGATGCACAGGCCCACGAGGAGCAAGTTGCGCGCGGGTAGACGGTCAACCTGAGACCAGCGTGGCCTCGTTGGCCCGCCGCAGCGCCCTGCGATAGCCCAGGTGGGCCGCCGGCACCACGACCAGCAGGTAGAGGGCCGCGCCGGTGAACGGCAGCCCGGCCAGCCCGACGGTGTGCAGCGCCCAGATCTTGAGGGGCATCGACAGGGCGAGGAACCCCAGCCACCCGACCAGCTGCGGCGCCAGCACCCCGGCCGCGTTCTGCACCATGAAGCGCGGAGAGGTGGCGGCCACCACAGTCCACCACAGCGCCAGCCCGACCAACAGCCACCGGCCCCCGCCGAGGTCGAGCCCAGTCAGTGCGTACAACAGCGACTGGCCGACCATGACCAGCACCGCCGCAGGCAGCAGGACCGCCGCCACCGACAGCAGGGACATCCGTCGGGTGATCCGCCGCACCCAGGCGTCGTCGCCCTGGGCGAAGGCTTCGGCGTTCAAGGGCCAAAGCGGCAGGTTGACCACGCTGACCACCAGCCCCAGCAGCGTGAAGACCTTCACCGGCACCGCCAGCTCGGTGACGGCGGTGAGCCCGAGCACGTGCGTCACCAGAAGGTTGTCGACGTTGATGCTGACCGAGGAGGCGATGGAGATGACCAGGAACAGCGGCCCGATGCGCAACACGTCGCGGGCGGTTTGCCGCGACACCGCCGACGGGCGCGGACGGACCTGCCGACCGTCGCGCAGGTAGTACCAAGCCGAGTTGGCGAGGTTGGCCAGCAACGGCCCCAGCACCGCGACCGCGACCACCAGCAGCGGGTCCATGTGCAGCAGCACCGTGGTCCCCGACGCCGCGACCGCCAGCAAGCTGCCGACCAGCTGCCACAGGTTGCTCTGGGAGATCCGCCCGCTGGCGTACTGCACCCGCTGCACCAGCGAGAGCGGGATGTTGATTAGGAAGGCCGCGAAGCACAGCAGGGTCAGATGCTTACCGAGCTGGGCAATGGACGGGTCCTGGGTACCGAAGACCGCCCCCCACGGCACCAGGGGGGCGGCGGCGAACAGGACGATCAGAAGGCCGAGCGCGACCCCGCCGAGCAGCAGGTAGGTGCTCGAGACCAGACGTTGGCCGGCCGGCCAGTCGTCGCGGCCGACCGCGGCGGCGAGCTTGGTCATCAAGGTGTTGCCGAGGCCGAGGTCGGCCCACAGGACCATGCTGGTCAGGGCGGCAACCGTCATCCAGAGACCGAAGGTCTCCGCGCCGAGATAGCCGATCGTGACGGGCACCAGGAGGAAGGAGGCCGCCGCGGCCGAGCCCCGGCCGACGAGCGCCGTCAGCATGCCCCCGACCAGCCGGCGGGTGCGGTCACGCGTACCGGCGATCATGTTCGGACTCCCGAAGACGTCCGGAACAGCCGGTTCCCCGGTCCGCGTGGCTGCCTCCTCGGACACAGCTTCCTCTCGTCCGCGGCCCCGAGCCCGACGGAGTTGCTACCGGCACGAGGGATCACGCCGGCTGCACGCCACCCTACCGGCCCGACCTCCGTCCGCCCGTGGCGCGCAGCGGAGGAGCTGCACCGGGACCCGCCGTCAATCAGCTCAGCGGGGGAAGTTCTCCGGCCGCGGGGTGAAGATGAGATTCTGCCCGAGGACAGTGCTGGGCCGCTGCAATGCGTGCAGGATCTCCGCCGCCACGTCGGCCGGGTCCATCATCCGCTCGGCCGGGATCTGCCACTGCTCCATCATCGGGGTGTCCATCGCCGCCGGCATGATCCCCTGGATGCGGCAGGGGTGGGAGAAGTCGCGTACTTCGGTCTGGAAGATCTCGGTGGCCTTGGTGAAGGCGGCCTTCGAGCTGTTGTACGCGACGGCGCCGCTACCCACCGTCACGGCCGAGATCGAGAGGACGTTGAAGATCTCCGCCTCGCGGTCGCCGGTGCGGACCCCCAGGTAGCCGTTCAGGAACTCCTTCATCAAGAACACCGGCCCATGGCAGTTCACCGCGAAGACCTGCGCATACGCTGCCTCGTCGACGTCGACGAGGTAGCCCGGCCGGTCGATACCGGCCACGTTGACCAAGATGTCGAAGGCCTCGCCGTGCGCGGCGAACAGCTCGGCCATCGCCGCGACCCGGTGGTCGGCGTCGGTCACGTCGAAGACCCGCGCCGCGGCAGAGCCGCCCGCGGCGGTGACCTGCTCGACCGTCGTAGCCGCCCCGTCGCTGTTCACGTCCGCGGCCACGACGTGCGCTCCCGCGGCCGCGAGCGCCAGGCAGGTCGCCTGGCCCAGCCCGCTCGCCCCGCCGGTCACGAACGCCACCCGACCCGCTACTGCTGGCACCTGCACTCCTCGCACGACGGCACTGCCCGTTCCGGCGCCTGATCGGCGACCGGAGCGCCACCCTACCGGCGGGTCTGACGACCTTCCGGGCGGCCTCCGGCCGGCCTTGGGTACGGTGCTCAGGCCATGTCCCCGACTGATCGGTTGCTGCGTGCGCGTCCTCCTCTGGAACATCCACGGCGGGTACAGCGACTCGTTGCTCAGCGGCCGCCACGACTATCTCTACCTGCCCGCCGGTACCGCGCTCAGCGGCGGGCCGCCGCGGCTGCACCGGCCGAGTCCCGGCACCGTGCGCGTGGTGAGTCCCGAGGAGCTGCGGGACGACCCGCCCGACGTCGTGGTGCTGCAACGGCTGGAGGAGCTGGGCGCGGCGGCCGCGCTGGGCCTACGACCCGGCGTCGACATCCCGGCGCTCTTTGTGGAGCACAACACCCCGCACGACGCGGTGCCGAGCAGCCGGCACCCGCTGGCTGACCGGCCGGAGCTGACCGTGGTGCACGTGACCCACTTCAACTCCCTCGTCTGGGACACCGGTAGCACCCCGGCCGTGGTCGTGGAGCACGGCGTCGCCGACCCGGGACCGCGCTACACCGGCGAGCTGGCCCACCTTGGCTTCGTGGTCAATGAGCCCGTCCGCCGCTGGCGCACCACCGGAACCGACCTGCTGGCTTGCTTCGCCGAGCACCCGGTGGACGCGTTCGGGATCGACGCCGACCTGCTGCCGGCTGCCCTGCCCCAGTGCCCGCGCCTGACCTACGCGGGGAACCTGAGCCCCGAGGAGCTGTATGCCGACCTCGCCCGCCGCCGCGCCTATCTGCACCTGAACCGCTGGACCTCACTGGGACTCTCGCTGATCCAGGCGATGATGCTGGGCATGCCCGTGCTCGTCCTCGACACCACCGAGGCCTCGCGGGCCGTCCCAGCGGATGCCGGCGCACTATCCACCGACATCGAGGAGCTCCGACGCGCAGCAGCCCGGCTGCTCGTCGACCCCGACGAGGCAGCGGCCCGCGGTCGGGTCGCCCGCACCGCCGCCCTGGAGCGGTACGGCATTGACCGGTTCGTCGCCCACTGGGACCGGGTGCTCACCGAGGTGGGCCGCGGTCGCTGACCCACAGGTCCCCGCTATCAGGTACGGTCGCCACTGCTGAGGATCAAGCGCGGCCTCAGCGACACCAACCCGCGGCGGGGCGTGGCCAGAGGGAAGGAGAACCACCACGATGGGCCTTCGAGCGGCCTCTCCAACGTTGACCTCCTGCTCCAAGACCCTCTGATGCGGTTAGCCCTGGTCAGCGGTCACTCCTTCCCGGCCGGCGGCGCAGCGGTCACCCGAATCCTGGCGTTCGCCGAGGCCTGGGTGGACGCCGGCCACGAGGTGGTCATCGTGCTGGTCACCCAGCCTCTGGCGGAGAACGCAACACCACCGGGAGTGGACGCCGCTGACCGCTGGCGCTGGGTCTCGATCGCGACGGCAACCGGACGGTTGCCCGGTGGGTGGCGCGTGGACGTCGGCACCCGGCTAGGAGCGACACTCGCCTGCCTGCACCACGAAGCGCACCTGGACGCCGTCTGGGTGGTGGACCGCGTGCCGTGGACGCTGCACGTCTGCCGCCGCACGGGCCACCGGCTGCGGGTTCCGGTGGTGCACGAGCTCACCGAGTTCCTCGAGGTCACCGATGCGGGTCACCTGCGTGCGGCGGTGGAGCGGCGCCGGATGGTCGCCGAGCTGCGACGCCTCGACGGGCTCCTCGTCATCTCCCGCGCGCTGGGCGCGTTCGCCGACGAGGTGGGCATCCGACACGTGCTGCTGACCGGCCCGATGGTCCACCTCGAAGACCGGTCGCCGCCGCCGGCGGACGCCGACGAGGGCGACGGCGACGGCGACGGCGACGGCCTGGTGGTGCGGATCGGCTACGCCGGCACCATCAGCCAAGCCAAGGACGGCGTCCTGGACCTCGTGTCGGCGGTGGCGATGCTGCACGCCGAGCGACCCGAGCTGAGGGTCGAGCTGACCGTGCTCGGCAGCGGACCGGACGAGCAGGCCGTCCGTGACCGAGCCGAGGCCCTTGGCATCGCTGACCTGGTGGAGCTGCCCGGTCGGCTGACGCCGACGGCCCTGGCGGAGGCCCTGACCCGGTTCCGCGTGCTGACCCTGCCGAGACCGGACTCGCGACAGGCCCTTGGTGGTTTTCCGACCAAGCTCGGGCTCTATCTCCTCAGCGGTCGGCCGGTCGTCGCCACCCGGACAGGCGACGTCGACTACTACCTGGAGGACGGGGTCAACGCCTACCTCGTCCCGTCCGACGACCCCGCGGCGTTCGCGCGGGCACTGGCCACGGTGGTCGACGACCCGGCCGGGGCCGAGGAGGTCGGCCAGCAAGGGCGCCAGGCCTGTGCGGACGGTCGGTTCGCCGCCTCACGCCGGGTGCAGGAGATCACGCCCTTTCTCCGGACGGCCGCCGAGGCGCGCGCCGCCTCGAGCTCGCCGGAGCCTCAGGCCCCCGATGCCGGGCGCGACGCGTAGAGGTAGTAGCGCACCCACGAGCGCGGGTCGTCCAGGCGGGTGCGCATGGTGTACCCCGCCGACGTCAGCGAGGCGGTGACCACCGCAGAGGTGGCCTGCCAGGTGCAGCCATGCTCGTGGGCGCGGAAGTCGTGGCACGAAACAGTGAGCCGCTGCACTCGGGACAGCTGGGCGGGCGCGGGGTCCAGCACCTCACCCTCGGCTCCCTCGATGTTCATCTTCACCAGAGCCACCGGGTCGCTGCCCAGGCTGTCGAGGAGGTCGCCTAACGTCCGGCTCGACACCTCGATCCCCCCGCTGTCACGCCCGAGACGGTTGCTGATGTAGCTGGAGTCGTCCAGCTCAAGCCATACCGATCCCGACGTGCCGCTGAGCGCTGCCTCCACGACGGTCACGTTGGTCAGGTCGTTCTCGGCGATCGTTCGGCGCAGGCAGCGCGCGGCCACCGGATCCGCCTCGACGCACACGACCCTGCCGAGGTCACCGACGAGTGAGGAGAAGACCCGAACCTCACTTCCCACACCGGCGCCGACATCGACGACGGTGTCGCCAGGTTGAGGGACGTAGTCAAAGAGGAAGACGTCGCGTACCTCGCGCTCCTGCTGGGCGGGGGTCATGCTGCCTGGCCTGACGTCAACGAGCACGCCATCGCGGTAGCGGTGGACCCAGATGCCCTCCTCGTAGCGGAGCAGACAGCGTTGCCGGGTCCGCAGCGTCATCCACACCGACCCGACGACGGCGGTGACGCGCGGGTCGAACCGCCACGTCAGGTCGACGAGCCGACGCCGGAAGCTCGTCGTTGGGGAGGCCGCCTGCGGAGGGGGCGAGGTGCTGAGCTCGGGCACGGGGGACTCCTTCTGGCGAGGGCCCCCCGGCGCCCAGCTAATCTACTCCCGCGACGATAGCGTCTCCGCAAGCCGGGCTCGGAAACCGCACCCCGCACGCACGAACGGCGCCCACCCGCGTCAGGGTGGGCGCCGTCAGCGCGTACGGGGCCGGCTCAGGCCTTGGTGTCGCCCTCGGCCGGCTCGACGGCGGGGGTGGCCGTCGCCTCTTCGGTCTCGACGTCGGAGCTCGGCACCTGCTCGGTGTCGGTCGCCGCGTCGAGCTCCTCGGTGTCGGTGACCAGGCCCTCGGCCGGGGTCTCCTCGGTGGTCCCGGTGGACTGCACCTCGTCGTCGGGGGCAGCGTCGCCGGCCGGAGCGCCGGCCGGGGTGGTGCTGGCGACGGGCGAGCTGGCGACAGGCTGGGCCGACGCGCGCTTCTTGGCCGCGACCGGGGTGCTGTTGGCCTTCTTGGAGTCCGCGACAGACTCTTCGACCAGCTCGATCATCGCCATCGGCGCATTGTCACCCTTGCGCGGGCCTACCTTGGTGATCCGTAGGTAGCCGCCCTCGCGCTCGGCCATCTTCGGCGCGATCTCGGTGAAGAGGGTGTGCACGACGCCCTTGTCCTTCACCGTGGTGAGCACCAGGCGGCGGGCGTGGATGTCGCCCCGCTTGGCCTTGGTGATCAGCTTTTCCGCCAGCGGGCGCAACCGCTTGGCCTTGGCCTCGGTGGTCACGATCCGGCCGTGCTCGAACAGCTGGGTCGCGAGATTGGCCAAGATGATCTTCTCGTGGGCCGGGCTGCCGCCCAGACGAGCGCCCTTGGTAGGTGCTGGCATTTTTCCTTCTCCGTTATGCGGTCATGTGCAGGTCGGTCGGGCCGAGCCCGGCCCCGGTCTTCGAGGCGGCCGGTGAACCCGGCCCCACCCTTGGCCCGTCCGCCGAGAGCGGGGGTCCAAGGGGTCGCCCCCCTCGCGGGGGGCTAGTACTGCTCGGTCTCGCTGAAGTCGGCGTCTTCTTCTTCGAGCTCGTCGTAGCGGCCGATGGCGCTCAGCGGGTCAAAGCCGGGGGCGCTGTCCTTGAGGGACAGACCCATCTCGTGCAGCTTGAGCTTGACCTCGTCGATCGACTTCGAGCCGAAGTTGCGGATGTCCAGCAGGTCCTGCTCGCTGCGCGACACCAGCTCGGAGACGGTGTGGATGCCCTCGCGCTTGAGGCAGTTGTAGGACCGGACCGTGAGGTTGAGGTCCTCGACCGGCAGAGCGAGGTCGGCGGCAAGCTGCTCGTCGATGGGCGACGGGCCGATCTCGATGCCCTCGGCCTCGACGTTGAGCTCGCGGGCCAGGCCGAAGAGCTCGACCAGGGTCCGGCCGGCGGACGCGACTGCGTCACGGGGGCGGATGGCCTGCTTGGTCTCGACGTCCAGGATCAGCTTGTCGAAGTCGGTGCGCTGCTCGACGCGGGTGGCCTCGACCTTGTAGGTGACCTTGAGGACCGGGGAGTAGATCGAGTCGACCGGGATGCGGCCGATCTCGGCGTCGGCCATCTTGTTCTGGACGGCGGAGACGTAGCCGCGGCCACGCTCGACGACGAGCTCCATCTCGAGCTTTCCGGTCTCGTTCAGGGTGGCGATGTGCAGGTCGGTGTTGTGCACCTCGACGCCGGTGGGCGGCGCGATGTCGGCCGCGGTGACCGGGCCAGGACCGGCCTTGCGCAGGTACATGGTGACCGGCTCGTCCTCCTCCGAGGAGACGACGAGGGCCTTGAGGTTCAAGATGATCTCGGTAACGTCCTCGACGACGCCCTCGATGGTCGAGAACTCGTGCAGGTTGCCGTCGACCTTGATGCTGGTGATCGCGGCCCCCGGGATCGAGGAGAGCAGCGTGCGACGCAGCGAGTTGCCGAGGGTGTAGCCGAAACCGGGCTCCAGCGGCTCGATGACGAACCGGGAGCGGTCGTCGTTGACGACCTCTTCGGACAGGGTGGGGCGCTGAGCGATGAGCATGCGAGAAGTTCCTTCCTTGACGTCAGGACCCGCTATTTGATCCCGACACACCTCCGGTGCATCTGACACCGGAGGACTTGCCCGATCGCCGGGTCTTTCGACCCAGCGACCGGTTGAGGCGAAGCCTCACCGTCGAACCGTCCCCGACGAAGGAGGGGCTTGGTTCGACGGAACCAACAAGACGCGAGCGCTTGCGCTCTCAGCGTTCTTTCCTGCGGGACGGAGTCCAGCAGTGCTACTTCGAGTAGAGCTCGACGATCAGCTGTTCCTGCACGTCGATCGTGATCTGCGCGCGGGTGGGGAGCTGGTGGACGAGGATCCGGCCACGCTCGGGCAGGGCCTGCAGCCAGGCCGGGACCTCGCGCTCGCCGTGGTTCTCCCGGTTGACGATGTGGGGCGTCGTCTCGCGCAGCTTCGGGGCGAGGTCGACGACGTCGTGCCCGGAGACCCGGTAGGAGGGGATGTCGACCCGCTGGCCGTTGACGAGGAAGTGGCCGTGCACGACGAACTGGCGGGCCTGGCGACGGGTCCGGGCGAAACCGGCCCGGTACACGACGTTGTCCAGCCGCGACTCCAGGATCTGGAGCAGGTTGTCACCGGTCTTGCCGGCGTGCCGGTTGGCCTCTTCGTAGTAACGACGGAACTGCTTCTCGAGCACGCCGTAGGAGAAGCGGGCCTTCTGCTTCTCGCGGAGCTGGAGGGAGTACTCCGACTCCTTGGTGCGCCCCTTGCCGTGCACGCCGGGCGGGTACGGCCGGCGTTCGAACGCCTTGTCGCCACCGACCAGGTCAACACCCAGCCGACGCGACTTCTTGGTCATGGGACCGGTGTAGCGAGCCATGTTCTGTCAGTCCTTTGTGGTTGAGCGGGTTAGACGCGACGACGCTTGGGCGGGCGGCAGCCGTTGTGCGGGATGGGCGTGACGTCGGCGATCGCGCCGACCTCCAGGCCCACAGCCCCGAGCGAACGGATGGCGGTCTCACGACCGGAGCCCGGTCCCTTGACAAAGACGTCGACCCGCTTCATCCCGTGCTCCATGGCCCGACGACCGGCGGCCTCAGCGGCCATCTGCGCGGCGTACGGGGTGGACTTGCGCGAGCCCTTGAAGCCGACCGTCCCGGCCGAGGCCCACGCGATGACGGCACCGGTGGGGTCGGTGATCGAGATGACGGTGTTGTTGAACGTGCTCTTGATGTGGGCGTGGCCCGAGACGACGTTCTTCTTTTCCTTCTTGCGCACCTTGGTGGTGCGGGTGGTACGACCTGCGGTAGCCATTACTTAGCCTTCTTCTTGCCGGCGACGGGCTTGCGGGCGCCCTTGCGACCACGGGCGTTGGTACGGGTGCGCTGGCCCCGGACGGGCAAGCCACTGCGGTGACGACGGCCCTGGTAGGAGCCGATCTCGACCTTGCGGCGGATGTCGGCGGCCACCTCGCGACGGAGGTCACCCTCGGTCTGGTAGTGCGCTTCGATCCAGTCACGGAGCTGGACGAGGTGCTCGTCGCTCAGCTGGTGGACGCGGAGGTCGCCACTGATCTGGGTGGCTTCCAGGGTCTCGAGGGCGCGGGTACGACCGACGCCGAAGATGTAGGTCAGGGCGACCTCGAGGCGCTTGTCGCGCGGGAGGTCGACACCGATGAGACGTGCCATCAGGCGGAACTACCTTTCGATTTCGTCGACGCGCCCGAGCCGGGCTCCAGCCCGGTCAGGGCTGGGTGCGTCGCGGAGGTGTCTGGCGTGACGCGTCCCTGGCTGCCTTCGGCTGAGCTGGGCTCTGCCGCCAGGGCCCCGGCCTCCGACCGGGGGTGACTCGCCCGGGACTATCCGGGTGAGGTGTCATCACACTGTTGGGTTCTTCTGGTGAGCCCGGAAGGGGCTCGGGTCTGGCGCGCGGGAGGGACCTAGCCCTGACGCTGCTTGTGGCGCGGGTTCTCGCAGATGACCATCACGCGACCGTGGCGGCGGATGACCTTGCACTTGTCGCAGATCCGCTTGACGCTCGGCTGGACCTTCATGGAGCTCACTCCTGGTTCGGCTCCGCGCAGGCCAGAGGCCGACCACGGAAGAGGATGGATCGAGGAGTGCCCGACGCGCAGGCACGATAGACAGGCCGCCCGAAGGCGACCAAGGGGACACTGTACGCTCGCGCGCTGACCGACTCAAATCGTGCGGCGGCGCCGAGTGCTCACTTGTGGCGGTAGACGATCCGGCCGCGGGTCAGGTCGTAGGCCGACAGCTCCACGACGACGCGGTCGGCCGGCAGGATGCGGATGTAGTGCTGACGCATCTTGCCGCTGATGGTGGCCAGCACCTTGTGGCCGTTCGCCAGCTCGACCCGGAACATCGCGTTCGGCAGTGCCTCGACGACGGTGCCCTCCAGCTCGAGTGCGCCCTCTTTCTTTGCCATGAACTCTCAATCTGTATTCTGAACCGTGCTCTGCAGTGCCGGTTCGCTCGTTCGTCCTCGGTCAGACCACTGGGCTGACGGCGCGCCACGAGTCTGTTCTCACGAAGCGTTCCCCGACCGACCTCCCATGCTAAGCCGGGAGGGCGAGGACCCCAAACGAGCGGCCTCGGAAGGCCGGCTCGGAGCGACCTCAGGCCCGCTGGACCTGGCGCTCCGCCTGCTCGCGGTAGGCGCCGATGCTCTCGCGCAGCGCCTTCACGATGTAGGGCGGGCACTCCATGCCCTTGCGGCCGGCCCAGAGCAGTCGGCTCTCCACCCGCCCGATCTCGCGGGCGTAGGCCTCGACGTCCTGGTCGACGCCGAGGTCGGTGGCCATCCGGCCGACGCTCTCGCGGTACTTCTTCGACTGGCCGCCGGCGACGTAGTAGCCCTTCTCGCGCAGCACCCGGGCCAGGAACAGCTGCCAGGGCTTGAGCACCTTGTCCTGGATCATCGCGGTGGCCGACATCTGGTAGAAGGCGAAGTGCCCCGGCTCCTGCTGCTTGATCGGGTGCAGGATCGTGGTGGCGATCGCCGTCTCCCCCATCTCCTGCATGCCCGCGTAGAGCTTGTTGTAGGCCAGGACGGCCTGCCGCTCGGTACTGGCGCCGGTCAGGAAGTAGAGCATCCGCGTGATGTCCTGGATCGGCTTGAGGTGAGCCAGCGCGCCGAGGACCTTGATGTCGAGGCCGATGTCGAGCTGCGGCACCGTGGGCGGCCGGCCGATGTCGGTCTGCAGCCGGTCCAGGATCAGTCCGTGCTGGATCTCCTGCGGCGCCCACACGTCGGCGTAGAACGTCTTGTTGGTCTCGTCCACGTCCGGCAGCAGGACCAGCAGCTCGAGGACGTTGCGGTCGACCTCGAGCTCGACCCGGGCGAGGTAGTCGATGGTGTGGCCGTACCGAGCCGCCACCTGGTCCGGGTCGATGACGGTGCGGTCGACGGAGTCGAGCTCGATGGGCGGGTACAGCTCACCCAGTCGCTGCACGTGCTCAGCGATCTTGCGCGGGGTGATCTTCTGTCCAGGCACGGAACCTATCCTACGGAACCGTAACCCCTGCGTCCGGCCGTGCGTTTGTGTCGTTCCTAACAGTTAGGTTAGGCAATCCAAACCGCTGTCGGTGACGAGCGGTCCGCGCTCAGCCCGCGAGGACCAGCAGCAGCACGGCCAGCACGACGACCGCCAGTGCGACCCCACCGACCACCAGCAGCGTCAGCCGGTTGGTGTCGCGGCTCGGGGCGAGCTCGCCGGGCTGGCCGCCGGTGCTCTCCACCAGGGCCGGGTCGGCGTACGTCCGCAGCGCCGGCAGACCGCTCACCACCGGCACCAGCTCGCCGAGCGTCCGGGCGGCGAACAGCTGGTCCAGCCGGGCCTGGTAGTCGTCGGCGTCGAGCGAACCGGACGTGTAGGCGGCGTTCAGCCGGGCGTTGAGCTGGTCACGTTCGGTCTCGGTGACCACCTCACCTGGCGTGCTCCGATAGGGAGACGAAATCGGCAGCTCGTTGGTCACCCACGCCACGGTACCCTCACACGACCTCAGGCAGTCCGAACCGCTCGAACAGGCTGAGCTCGAAAAAGGCCACCACGTGGCTGACACCCTGCTCGGTCAGGGTCGGCACCTGGATCTGGAAGGCGTGGTGGCGACCGTCGGGCCCGCGCATGTAGAGCGCGAGCGCGGCCTGGCCGTTGGCCGAGACGGGCACCATCACCTGGTCGCCCGCCCTGTCGGCCGGGCAGTTGACCTCGATCAGGCGGCCGATCGCCGCGGCCCCGGCGTACCAGCCAGTGAACGGCGGCATCTCCCAGACGGCGTCAGCGGTCAGCAGGCTGACGATGCGGTTGACGTCGTAGGCCTCGAACGCGGCGACGTAGTCGGCCAGCAGCTGCTTGGCGTGCTCGTCCGACACGGGCCGGGTCGACTGCTCGGGGTCGAGCCGCGCCATCGCGGCTCGGGCGCGCTGCAGGCTGGAGTTCGCCGCGCCCACGCTCATCCCGAGCAGGTCGGCGACCTCGTCGGCGTGCCAGGCCAGGACGTCGCGCAGGATCAGCACGGCACGCTGCGGCGGCGTCAGGTGCTGCAGAGCGGCGACGAAGGCCAGCCGGACGCTCTCGCGGTCGAGCACCGTCGCCGCCGGGTCGCCGTTCGCGCGGCCGGATCCACTTGGCTGGCCCCAGACCACCCGGTCCGGCAGCGGTTCGAGCCACGGCGTCTCGGGCCGGGAGTCGAGCGCGTGGTCGGGGTCGCTGGCCGGCTGGCCGAGCCCGGTCGGCAACGGTCGCCGCTGCCTGCTCTCCAGGGCGGTGAGGCAGACGTTGGTGGCGATCCGGTACATCCAGGTGCGCAGCGAGGAGCGCGCCTCGAAGCCGTGGAACGACCGCCAGGCCCGGAGATAGGTCTCCTGCACCAGGTCCTCGGCGTCGTGCACCGACCCGAGCATCCGGTAGCAGTGTGCGGTCAGCTCCCCGCGTAGCGGCTCCACCTGAGCCGTGAAGACGTCGTCGTCGGTCGCCAGGGACATGGGCTGAAACTACCGCGGCTGCGTGGGGGGTGAGAAGGGGCGATGAGCAGCCGCCCTCGGACCGGTCCCTAGGCCCCGATGAACCGCATGGTCGTGGTGGACCCGCCATCGCCGTCCTCGACGCGACCAAGGCCTGCTACCCGGGCCTCGGCCTCAGCCTCAAACCGCAGCTCAACGACGAGAACGCCGCGTGCGTCGTCATCTCGGACACAATCGTGGTGCTGGCGCTGCAGCGTGACCGGTTCGCCGACGTCCTCGCCGGGCCGGTCGCCCGCGCGCTGCGGTCCGGCGGCAAGCCGTGGCTGGACAAGATGGAGATGGGCCCGATGGACGGCCACAGCATCACCGACCCCGACGGGCACGTCCGAGAGGTCCTCTCCATGGGCCAAGGCGCCTGACCGACCCAGATCCCGAGTCGGTCGGTAACGTGGCGCCCATGCCTTCCTATGTTGCTGACGACAACCGCTACGACGTCCAGCCCTACCGCCGCTGCGGCCGCAGCGGCCTGAAGCTCCCCGCGGTGTCGCTGGGCTTCTGGCACAACTTCGGGGACGACAAGCCGCTGGAGACCCAGCGCGCGGTGATGCGCCGCGCGTTCGACCTGGGCGTCACGCACTTCGACCTCGCCAACAACTACGGTCCGCCGTACGGGGCCGCCGAGGTCAACGCCGGCGGCATCCTCGCCGCCGACTTCCGGCCCTACCGCGACGAGCTGGTCATCTCGTCCAAGGCCGGCTGGGACATGTGGCCCGGCCCCTACGGCGACCACGGCTCGCGCAAGTACCTGACGGCCAGCCTCGACCAGTCGCTGCAGCGGCTCCAGCTGGACTACGTCGACATCTTCTACCACCACCGGCCCGACCCCGAGACGCCGCTCGAGGAGACGATGGGCGCGCTCGACGCGGCCGTCCGCGCGGGCAAGGCCCTCTACGTCGGGGTGTCGTCCTACTCCCCCGAGCACACGGCCCAGGCCGCCGCCATCCTGCGCGACCTCGGCACGCCGATGCTGATCCACCAGCCGTCGTACTCGATGTTCAACCGCTGGATCGAGGGCGGCCTGCTCGAGGTGCTCGAGACCGAGGGTGTCGGCTGCATCGCCTTCACCGCCCTGGCCCAGGGACTGCTGACCAACCGCTACCTGAACGGGGTGCCGGCCGACTCCCGGGCGGCCCAGGGCAAGTCCCTGTCGACCGACCAGATCAGCGACGCGAACCTGGCCCGGGTCCGGGCCCTGAACGAGATCGCCCAGAGCCGCGGTCAGACGCTGGCCCAGCTCGCGCTGGCCTGGGTGCTGCGGGACGCCCGGATCACCTCGACCCTGATCGGCGCCAGCAGCGTCGCCCAGCTCGAGGACAACGTCGCCGCCGTCCAGCGGCTCGACTTCACCACCGACGAGCTCGCCGCGATCGACGAGCACGCCGTCGAGTCCGGCATCGACCTCTGGGCCGACGCCCGGGACTCCACCACCGCCTGACCCCGACGGGTCAGACCCCCGTTGTCCGCGAGGACAACGGGTGTGTGCCCCGGGTTCACGGGACGGTGAGGCCGGTGTGGTGGGCGGCGAAGGCGAGCAGGTCAGCCCACTCGGCGGCCTGGAGAGCGACCGGCTTGCCCGGGCCGTGGCCGGTGGCGGTCTCGATCCGGGTCAGCACCGGCGCGGGGCCGGTCTGGGCGGCCTGCAGGGTGGCGGTGAACTTGTGGCTGTGCAGCGGTACGACCCGGTCGTCGTGGTCACCGGTCAGCACCAGGGTCGCCGGGTAGGACGTGCCGGGGCGGACGTGGTGCAGCGGTGAGTAGGCCAGCGCCACGGCGAACTGGTCGGGATCGCGCGGGTCGCCGTAGTCGGAGATCCACGCCGCCCCGACGGTGAAGAGATGGAAGCGCAGCATGTCCAGCACCCCGACCGCCGGTAGCGCCACCGCCGCCAGATCCGGTCGCTGGGTGAGCACGGCGCCGACGAGCAGTCCGCCGTTGCTGCGACCGTGCAGGGCGAGCTGCTCGGTCGTGGTCACATCGGTGTCCTTCAGCTGCTCGGCCACGGCGATGAAGTCGTCGAAGACGTGCTGCTTGGCGTTCAGCCGACCGGCGTCGTACCAGTCGGTGCCGTACTCCCCGCCGCCACGCAGGTTGGCGATCGCCAGCACGCCGCCGGCCGCGAGCCAGGCCGCCCACCCCGGGCGGTACTCGGCCAGCACCGGGATCTTGAAACCGCCGTAGCCCCAGAGCAGCGTCGGCCGCGGCGACGACAGGTCGGTGTCCGCCGCACGGATCATGAAGTACGGCACGGGGGTCCCGTCGGCGCTGGGCGCCCGGCGGCGTTCCACCACGATCTCCGGCGGGACGAACGCCTGCTCGGACGCGGGCACCAGCCCCGGCAGCGGAGCCACCTCACCGGTCGCCACGTCGACCCGGAAGGACTGGGTCGGTGAGACCGCCGACGACAGTCCGACGAAGAGCTCGTCGTCGTCCGGGTGACCCTCGAGCGCGACGACCGCCCCGCCGGCGAGGTCCAGCGCGCCGAGCGGGGTGCCGTCCAGGCCGTAGCGAGTGAGCCGGGGCGCGGCGTCGACGAGGTGGACGGCGACGAAGCCCGCGCCGGCGGCGGTGACCCGTTCCAGCGTGTGCTCCGACTCGGCCAGCACCTCCACGAAGCGCACCGGCCGGCCCCGGCCCACCGTGGCGAGGTCGACGCTGACCACCCGGCTGCGCTCGGCGTCCAGGTCGGTCACCAGGTAAAGGGTGTCCCCGGTCGAGCGCACCGGGGTGAACTCCGCCACCGGCTCCTCGACGACCTTGACCACGTCGCCGAGGCCGCTGCGGCCGTCGACCGTCTCGATCGGGTAGGCCCAGAGCCGGTTCTGGTTCTCGGTGCCCTCGGCGATACTGACCAGCAGCCACCGCTCGTCGTCGCTCACCTCGGCCCAGAGGAACAGCCGGTCGTCCTCGGGGAAGGCCAGCACCAGCTCGTCGGCGTCGGCCGGGCCGCCGACGCGGTGGATCCGCAGCTGGCCGCCGCCGAGCGCGGAGGTCTGGGTGCCCTCAGCGTGTCCCTCGTGCGCGAACGCGGTGTAGGCGTACGACGCGCCGTCGGGCAGCCACAGGGCCGCGGAGAACTTGGTCTGGACCGACCCGTCGAGGACCGGCTCGCCGCTGGCCAGGTCGAGGAGGGTGAACGTGTGCCAGTCGCTGCCGCCCTCGCTGATCCCGTACGCGACCCGGCGACCGTCGCTGCTGACCGTCATCTCGGTGAGGGCGCTGGTGCCGTCGGTAGAGAAAGTGTTCGGGTCGACCAGCACCCGCCCGCCGGCGAGCAGCTCCTCGAGGCTGTCCGCGACGTACCAGACGTCCTGGTTCTGCTGTCCGTCGTTGCGGCTGACCAGATAGCGGCCCGACCGGCGGCGCGGCGTCCCGGCCCGGGGTCGGGCGAGCACGGACCGCATCGTCTCGCTGAACCAGGACCGTTCCGGCAGACCGGCGAGGTGCGCCTCGGTGGCGGCGTTCTGCCGGGCCACCCAGTCAACGGTCTCGGCTGCGTCCGGGTCCTCGAGCCAGCGGTACGGGTCGGGCACGGTCACCCCGTGCAGGACCTCGACGACGTCACCCCGACGGGTAGCGGGCAGATCCATGGCTTTCACCTCTCAGGGGGTGCAACAACATCATTCAACTGCTCCGTCGTCGGATGCCGACGGTGCCGAGCTCAGCCACACGCGCCCTGAGCTTGTCGAAGGCCTCGAAGAGGTTGCGTCAACTTTTCGCTAGCGAGCCATCGCAACCCCTGCGGGGCCCTCGACAAGCTCGGGGCGCGGGAGGACCCCCGACAAGCTCGCGGACCGTCATCAGTCGGCCAGCGGCCCGAACGGAATGCCGAGCTCGGCCAACGCCGCCTCGCCGCCGTCGTCGGCCGTCAGCACCCACAGCCCGCGTGCGGTGACGGTGATGGTGTGCTCCCAGTGTGCCGCGGGTCGGCCGTCGTCGGTCACCACGGTCCAGTCGTCGTCCAGCACGTGGTTGTCCGGATCGCCCAGGGTGAGCATCGGCTCGATCGCGAGCGCGAGTCCCTCGACGATCGTCGGGCCCCGGCTGGGCCGGCCGAAACGGCGCGTGACCAGGTTGGGGACGTCGGGCGGCTGGTGCATCGCCGACCCGATGCCGTGACCCACGTACTCCTCGACGATCCCGTACGAGGCCGGCTCGGCGTGGACGGACCGCTCGACGGCGGCGGAGATGTCGGCCACGTTGCCGCCCAGCTGGGCGGCGCCGATCCCCTGCCACATGGCCCGCCGGGTCGCCTCACTCAGCGCGGCGAGGTCGTCGGCCACCGCGCCGACCGCGACGGTGACCGCGGAGTCCCCGTGCCAGCCCTCGACCACGGCGCCGCAGTCGATCGAGAGCAGGTCACCCACGGCGAGGACCCGGTCGCCCGGCACGCCGTGCACGACCTCCTCGTTCACCGACAGGCAGGTCACGCCCTGGAACCCGCCGATGCCCTCGACCGCCCCGTACCCGAGGAAGGACGGCGTGGCCCCGGCGGTCCGGATGGTGTCGGCCGCGACGGCGTCCAGCTCGCGGGTGCTGACGCCTGGCCGAACCTGGGCCAGCGTGGCGGCGATGGCCGCGTGCACGACCAGACCGGCCCGACGCATCTGCCGCAGCTGGTCCGGAGTCTTGAGCTCCACGCCCCGCGGCGTCCCGGACACGACGGGGGTCAGACCGTCACTGAGGGCTGGTGGCCGAACCCGTCGAGGGCTTCGAACAAGCGGGTGGACACGTCCTCGACCGGACCGAGACCGTCGACCTCGATCAGCAGTCCGCGGTCGGCGTACAGCTTGAGCAGCGGCGCGGTCTGGTCGGCGTAGACCTGCTGCCGGACCCGGATGGTTTCTTCCTTGTCGTCAGCCCGGCCCTGGCTCTCGGCCCGCTTCAGCAGTCGTAGGACGACCTCGTCCTCGTCGGCGAGCAACGAGATGACCGCGTCCAGGTGCTGGCCCCGCCCGGTGAGGAAGGTGTCCAGCGTCTCGACCTGGGCCAGCGTGCGCGGGTACCCGTCGAGGAGGAAGCCCGGCTCGCAGTCGGGCTGCGCCAGCCGCTCGGCCACGATCTCGTTGGTGATCTCGTCGCTGATGTAGCCGCCGGAGGCCATGATCTCGCGGACCTGCTGGGCCAACGGGCCGTCCGCGGTGCGCATGGCACGGAAGATGTCGCCGGTGGAGATGGCCGGGATGGTGTAGTGGGCCGCGATCTGAACGGCCTGGGTCCCCTTGCCTGCCCCCGGGGGACCCATGATCAGAAGGCGCATCAGCGGAGAAACCCTTCGTAGTTGCGTTGCTGCAGCTGGCTCTCGATCTGCTTGACCGTATCGAGTCCGACGCCGACGATGATGAGGATCGAGGTGCCGCCGAAGGGGAAGTTCTGGTTGGCGTCCAAGAAGATGAAGGCCACCGAGGGCAGCAGGGCGATCAGGCCCAGGTAGAGCGAGCCCGGGAAGGTGAGCCGGGACAGCACGAACGCCAGGTAGTCCTCGGTCGGCTTGCCGGCCCGGATGCCCGGGATGAAGCCGCCGTACTTCTTCATGTTGTCGGCGACCTCGTTCGGGTTGAACGTGATGGCGACGTAGAAGTAAGCGAAGAAGACGATCAGCAGGAAGAACGTGACCATGTAGAGCGGATGGTCGCCGCGGACGAAGTTGGCCGAGATCCAGGACGAGACCTTGGAGTCGGGCCGGAACTGGGCGTAGAGCGCCGGCAGGTAGAGCAGCGACGAGGCGAAGATGACCGGGATGACGCCGGCCTGGTTGACCTTGATCGGGATGTAGGTGGTCGAGCCGCCGAGCATCCGGCTGCCGACCATCCGCTTGGCGTACTGCACCGGCACCCGCCGTTGGGACTGCTCGACGAAGATGACGCCGGCCATCACGACCAGGCCGAGAGCCACGACGAGCAGGAAGATGACCCAGCCCTGCGAGCCGGGACGGGCGACCTTGAGGCCCCAGAGGGCGCTCGGGAAGGTGGCGGCGACCTGGGTGAAGATCATCACCGACATGCCGTTGCCGACGCCGCGCTCGGTGATCAGCTCACCGAGCCACATGATCACGCTGGTGCCGGCGGTCATGGTCAGGATCATCGTGATGACCGGGAAGATGCTCTTGTCGTAGACCAGGCCGGTGCAGCCGCTGAAGAGACGGTCGTTGACGGCCACGGTGACGAAGGCCGTCGAGTTCAAGACGGCGAGCACCAGGGTCAGGTAGCGGGTGTACTGGGTGATCTTGGTCTGGCCGGCCTGACCCTCCTTCTTGAGCGCCTCCAGCCGCGGGATCACCACCGTCAGGAGCTGCAGGATGATGCTCGAGGTGATGTAGGGCATGATCCCGAGCGCGAAGATCGCCAGCTGCAGCAGCGCGCCGCCCGAGAACAGGTTGATCAGGGAGTACAGACCCTGCTGCTGGCCGCTCTGGGCCTGCTTGAGGCAGAAGTTGACCTGGCCGACGTTCACGTTCGGCGTCGGGATGATGGAGCCCAGCCGGAACAAGGCCAGGATCGCGAGGGTGAAGAAGATCTTCTTCCTCAGGTCCGGGGTCCGGAATGCGTTGGCGAATGCGGTGAGCACTCGGGCCCTCCCTTTCTTCTCGTGCGTCCCTGGTGATGCCGACCTGAGGCGGAGCGTCTGGGTCGACCGTACGCGCAGGACCGGACGAGATTATCAAGGGATTGCGCAGAACCCCTCATCGTCCGGCCCCGCGCATGCGTGGGCAGTGAGCCTGGGTCAGCGGGGCACGCGGGTGATCCAGTAGTCAGCCGTGTCCGCGTCGTCGACCCCGAAGCGGGCGTTCGGCAGGTACAGGCTCCCCCGGTAGGCCGCCACCGTGGTCGGCACGTCGAAGGTCGCGCCAGCCGGCAGGTCCTTGCTGGTCAGGGTCTTCACCAGCCGCCCCCGGGTGCCGGGGGCGTTGAGGTGCACGACGGCGATCTGGTTGTCCCGGTTCTGGACCGCGTACAGGGTGCGGCCCTTGACGAGCAGCCCGTCGCCGTTGGTCAGCAGGGTCGCGCCGAGGTCGACGCGGCGGGCCACCCCGGTCTTGGGGTTGACCCTGAAGAGGTAGCCGGTGTTCGACTGCACGACCAGCAGCGACTTCCGGTCCGGGCTGAGCGCGATGCCGTTGGCGTTGTTGACCTCCGGCGTCTGCACCCAATCACCGGTCAGCGGCACCGTGGTCACCCTGGCTTTCGCGGCCTTCTTGGCGTACGTGACCCGGTAGAGCTGCGGCTGCGCGGAGTCGGTGAAGTAGGCGGCCCGCTTGCCCAGCACGACGTCGTTGACGAAGCTGGGCTCGCTGGTGAAGGGATAGCTGGCGAGCGTCTTGCCCGTCTTGGTGCTGACGACCCGACCGGTACCGGCTGCACCGCCGGCCACGTAGAGCCGGTCACGAGCGACCTTCAGGCCGACCGAGGCCGTGCCTGGACCCTGGCTGATGGTCCGGCCGCGTCCGTTCTTCAGGTTGACGGCGTAGATGTCGCCGTCAGCGCGCGAGCCGAGATAGGCCGTGCCGTGCCGGCCGATCGTGATCCCCTCGGGCTGGAAGCCGGCCGGCAGCGCGATCCGGCTGGGGAGGGCGTGGTGGCCGCCGTGCCGCGGCGAGGCCCCGGCGGGAGCGGACGTCGTCCCGGCGAGGGTCAGCGCCAGCGCCGCGCTGGTCAGCGCCACGGTGGCGACCCGGAGTCCGGTCCGGAAGGACCGCGAGCGTAGCGGGGTCGGTGTGGGCATCGTCATCGGTGCTCTCCTGTTCTCGGTGCGGGGCCGTCGGGTCGCAGTCGACCGTCGAACGACACCGCAGCAGGTGTGGGCCGCGAGTGCGGTTCTGAGGGAGTGTACGAACCCCATCCACGTCTGGTTCGGTGCCGATGGGTGGGCGCCGGCCTCCCGACCTGTCATGCTGGCTCCGCATGGTCCGGCGCAAGCCGCCAGTCCTCGGGGGAGGGCCACGAGCGCGACGTCCCCCGGAGGTGGCCCATGTCCGTGTTCTTCCCCGAGGGCGAGTCCTCTCCCACTGACCCCTCCGGTAGGGCGCCGGTTCCGCCGCGCCGCCGTCGCCGTCGCAGCACCCGGGTCGTGCTGGCGGTGCTCGCCGCTCTGGTCGCGCTGACCGTCGTCGCCGTCGTGGCCGGCACCGGCTACGTCGCGACCGTCAGCCGTTCCGTCTCGCAGAACCTGCAGCGGGGCCAGGAGCTGCCGCCGGAGACTCCCACCGAGCCCGGCCAGCCACCGCGGCCGACCAAGGCTCCCGCGGCCACCAACGCCATCGACTACGTCTTGATGGGGTCCGACAGCCTGACGGGCGACGCGAGCCAGGGACGCAGCGACGTGCTGATGGTGCTGCACCTCAGCGGGGACCGGAAGAGCGCCGCCCTGATCTCGTTCCCCCGCGACCTGTACGTCTCCATCCCCGGGCACGGCAAGAACAAGATCAACGCCGCCTTCGCCTACGGCGGCGCCCCGCTGACCGTCCGTACGCTCGAAGGCCTGCTCGGCACGCGGATGGACCACGTCGCGCTGATCGACTTCAGCGGCTTCGTCAACCTCACCGAGGAGCTCGGCGGCGTGACCGTCGACAACCCCTACGCCTCGGTGTCGCAGGGGTTCTCCTTTCCGACGGGTCGGATCACCATCAGGGGCGACGCGGCGTTGGCCTACGTCCGGGAGCGCAAGCAGCTGCCACACGGTGACCTGGACCGGGCCGAGCGCCAGCGGCTGGTCGCGCGCGCGGTGCTGGCGAAGGGGCTGAGCCGTCAGACGCTGCTCAACCCGCGAGCCTTCAACCGCTTCGCCGGCGGCCTGGCCTCCCAGGTCACCGTCGACGACGGGCTCAGCGTCGCCGAGCTGCGGAAGACGGCGCTGTCGGTGCGCTTCTCCCCCGACGACATCTCCTCGCTGCAGGCGCCCATCAAGGGCTTCGGCCGGTCGCCCTCGGGTCAGAGCATCGACGTCGTCGACACCGCGCAGCTGAAAGAGCTGGCGAGCGCGCTGCGCAACGACGACCTGCCGGCGTACGAGCGCGAGCACCCAGAGAAGTAACGTCCACGCAACGAAGGCCCTGCCGAAGCCCCAGCAGTGGAAGCGCGCCTGCTACTCAGCTCTGGCTCACATCTTCGCTGCGGGTTGTCATGCGGTAACGCGGCTATGCTCCGGGCATGCCCGACCTCCTCCGGAGATCCGGGCCGAAGCTCGCAGTCGGGGGACTCGTCGTGCTCAATGTGGTCCTGATCGGCGCCCTGGCGCTGCGGGTCCCGAGCCCGGCAACGTCCGCAGTCCCGGCTCCCGACCTCACCTCGCTGAGCACGCCGTCTCGTTCGGCCTCGGCCGAGACCTCCACCAGCACGGGCCCGACGGCTCGACCCTCGGCATCACCCAGCCCCTCGCCCTCCTCATCGCCCACGCCGTCACCTAGCCCGAAGCCTGAGCAGCCGGCCGCGGACCTTGACCGGGTGCTCGCGGCGAGCAGCGCGCAGGTCGCCTGGCGAGCCGAGCGGACCGACTGCGGCTCGAGCTCGCCCGTTGAGGTCACGACCAACGGCGGCAAGAGCTGGTCCCGTACCCGACCCGGGATCGGCTCGATCGTCCGGCTGAAGACCTACCACGACCAGTCGGTCTTCGCCATCGGCGCCGACTCCCGCTGCCGGCCCACCTTCGCCTGGACGACCGGACCCGGCGAGCCGTGGCAGCGCGACCGCAGCCGGGCCGCCGACATCTGGTACCGCACCCCCAAGAACGTCGACGTGGTGCACGCACCGAGCGGGCTCCTCAGCCGGCCGTGCGGAGACGGCCTGGTCTCGCTCGCCGGCCTGGGCACCTACGACGCCGCCGTGCTCTGCGCCGACGGGCGCATCCGCACCGACGCGGAGGGGCGGTCGTGGCGCACCGTGGCCACCCGCACCCGGGTAGTCAGCCTCAACGCCGACGACAGCGTCTTCGTCGCCGTTGGCACCCGGCCCGGCTGTGCAGGCGCCGTCATCAAGCGCTTCGGCGAGGACGGTACCGGGTTGGGCTTACCGGGGCAGTGCCGAGCGTCGGCCGGTTCTGACGGCCGCACGGCCGTCGCCATCCGCGGCGACGTCACCTGGATCTGGCAGGCAGACAAGGTCACCTCCTAGCCCATGTGCCCCTGGTGGGGCACATGGGCTAGGAGGGTGGTGTCGAGCGGCGGCCGTAGCGAGCAGGTGCCCAGGTACGTGCTGGGCAAGGCGCCGGAGGAGTCGGATAGCGGTGTTCTCTCCGCGGCGACGGCAACGCAGCCCGGTGCGTGCCCGGGTGCCGCGCAGTAGGTCGGCGTTTGACACCACCCTCCTAGCGCGATCCGGTCCGCCCCGGCAGCCCTGAGTGGCCCGCGCGAACCACCTCCTGCTGGCGCGCAAGCACCTCCGCGAGGTCGTCACGAACCTGAACGCCTGCGACGCGCGCCCAGGCCGGGTCGACCCCCTGGCCGAACCACATGGCCTCGACCCGGCGCAACGGCCCTTCCAGGCGCCCGCCGCCGGCACGGCTGAGCAGCCAGCCCACCGCTAGAAGGCCTCGACACAGCTTTCGTGGCAGGTGGCGGGGTTCCCGGCCACCGGCGAGCCGTAGCACGTCGGCAGTCGTCATTCCGGCCCAGGGCTGCAACACGACCGGCGGCAGCTGGCCCGGCCAGGCTCCGACCTGGGAGACAAAGTGAGCGAGACCGGCAACCGAGCTCAGGGGTGAGGGATCATCGCCCTGCCCGGCCACCGACGCAAGGCGTCCGCCGGCCAGGCGTTGTAGCGAGGCCGTCCTCGGCCGTCCGACCCCTTGCACGGAGGTCGCCCGAATGACCACCACCTCGGTCCGGTCGACATCCCGTCGGCGAAGCGCCTCCTCGGCGAGGGCCTTCGAGCGGGAGTACGGCGAGAACGGCGCCGTCTCTGGGCTCTCGTCCAGCACAGCGCGCCGACCCTGCACCGCAGCGGAGCTGAGATGCACCAGTCGTGGCACACCCGCTACCTCGCAAGCACGGGCCAGGACGAGCGGAAGCAGCGCGTTGGCGCCGACCAGCTCCGCGGACGACGGTGCGTCAGGGGTAGCCAACCCGGCGGCCAGTACCACGACCTGCGCACCCGCGACCTGGTCGCGGAGCCGGTCGGCCGGCATCATCTCCGCGACCTGGACCAGTTCTTCTACTCCGGCGGCGGGGTCTGCTCGAAGCCGTGGCGCGGAAACGGCTACGACCTCCTGGCCGAGCGCGACGAGGTGGCCGCATACCGCCGAACCGACGAAGCCCGACGCGCCCACCACCACCCATCTCATCGGCGCACGCTGCGGGCGAGGGGGCGTGCGGGAGCGAGCTGGTAGGCCAGCAGGACGACGCCGACGAGCACCAACGGCGCGCCGAGACGGTGTTCGCTCGCCGCCCAGAAGGCGGCGGCGCAGCAGACGGCAGACAGGGTGGCCACCAGCAGAGCGCCCTGCAGATGGGTCAGACCGTTCAGGACCAGCCGTTGATAGACGTGCGAGCGGTGCGCCTGTAGCAACGGCTCACGCCGCCGCAGGCGCACGAGCAGAGTCACGCCGGTATCGGCCAGATACACCAGCGTGGGAGCGGCGGCCAAGAAGCCCTCCCCGGTGGCCAACCAGAGCGCAGCCGCACAGCCGACGACGCTACCGCCGAGCAGGTAGCTGCCGACGTCTCCGAGAAAGACCCTGTGGTGGAGGTTCCAGGGCGCGAAAGCGAGGAAGGCCGCCGCCACCACGAGCCCGCTGCCCTGGATCCAGCCGAGTCCGAGGTAGGTCCCGACTACCATGTAGTGCAGTCCGGCGACGATCCCGTGCAAGGCCGAGATTCCGTCGATGCCGTCCATGAAGTTGGCGGCGTTGACGTAGGCGACCACCGCCGCGGCGACCAGGAGGGTCCACCAGGGCGACCGGCCCAACAGCGAACACAGGCCAAGGCCGAAGGTCACCCCGAGGACGAGCTGTCCCGCGGCCCGCCCTCCAACGGGCAACCCGCGCAGGTCCTCGAGCAGACCCAGGAGCGCCGAAGCCAGGGCCAGAGCCAGGATCAATCCCGCGAGCGGTCCTGCACCACCGGTTATGACGACGACGATAGGTAGGGCAAACAGGATCCCCGTCGCCGGACCCAGCCCTGCCCCGCGGACCGCGACGGAACTGTGCATCGACCGTCGATTGGGCTGGTCGAGAACGCTGCGCTGCCGGAGCAGCGGCACCCACCACAGGAGCGAGACCGATGCCGCGACCCAGGACGCCAGGGCCGACCAGAGCACCCTCCACCGACCCCTCTCCCCCGAGAGCCCAGTAGCCGAGCATGAATCTAGCACCAGGCGCGCCTCGCGTTTGGGCGCTGGGGACCGGCCGCTGTCGTGGTTCAGGAGGTCACATGCGCTAATCTCCAGGCGCCGGGACCCCGGCGTGGCCGGCCCCGGGAACCGTCACGAGCGATCCATCGAGAGAGGCCGCCATGCGTGTCGGGCTGCTGACCCAGTGGTACGACCCGGAGCCAGGTCCGGCAGCACTTCCCGGGGTGCTCGCCCGCGGCCTCGCTGCGCGGGGACATGACGTCCAGGTGTTGACGGGCTTCCCCAACTACCCAACTGGTCGGCTCGCTGCCGGTTACCGTCAACGCCGGCGGCAGGACGAGAAGCTCGACGGGATCAGGGTCCGTCGGGTGGCGCTCTACCCGAGCCACGACCGGTCTGCGGTTCGTCGCATCCTCAACTACGGGTCGTTCGCCTTCTCGGCGACGGCCTCCGGGTTGGATGCCCTCCGAGGTCTCGACGCGCTGTGGGTGGGCTGCTCGCCCGCGACTGTCGGACTGCCCCTGCTGGCAGCGCGGGCCGGACTGGGCCTGCCGTGCGTGACCCAGGTCCTCGACCTCTGGCCGGACACCATGCTGGCCAGCGGGTTCCTGGCTGGCGGCGCCGCGGGAAAGCTGGTCACCGGGGCGGTGGGCCTGTGGTGCCGAGGGCTGTACCGCGCCTCCACCGCTGTCGTCTACATCTCACCCGGCGTGGGGCCGGTACTGCAGGCGAGGGGCGTACCGCGCCACAAGCTGCACTACGTACCGCTGTGGGCCGACGAGGAGGTCTTCCAACCGTCGTCGGAGGACATGCGGGCACAGCTCGGCCTCGAGCGTGATCAGGTCGTCCTGCTCTACGCCGGCGCCATCGGGGAAGCCCAGGGTCTGGAGACCCTGCTGGAGGCAGCGGCCCTCGTCCCGGACCGACGCTTCGTGGCCGTCCTGGCGGGCTCGGGGGCAACCGAGGAATCGCTCCGCGAGATCCTTCGCCGCACCGGCGGAGCAAACGTCCGCATGATCGGCCGCGTACCGCAGCAACAGATGACCGCCCTGATGGCGTCCGCCGACCTCAGCTACGTCAGCCTGCGCGACCACCCGCTGTCCGCGATCACCATGCCGAGCAAGACCCAGGCCGCCCTCGCCGCGGGCAAGCCCATCCTCGCCGCCGCCACCGGCGATGTCGCCCAGGTGGTGCGCGCCTCCGGAGCAGGATGGGTGGTCCCGCCCCACCACGCCCCGGCCATTGCGGCCACCATTTCGGCAGCCGTCAGTCTCGGTCGGCAAGGGCTCCACGAGAAGGGCGAGCGCGCCCGGGCGTTCTACCTGCAGTCGTTCTCGGTCGAACGGGGCGTGCAGCAGCTCGAAGCGCTGCTCGAGCGGGCGGCTGCGACGCGGACCCCCGGCGCCCGCAACCGTCCTCGGTCTTGAGCCCGATCTGCTCAGAGCTCACAGCCGGAGGACGTGCCCGCCGGGCTTGAGTACCCCGCGCGTGTCGAACACCAGCTGAGCGCTGTCGGAGAGCCGCCCAAGGTCGTAGGCGCGGTGCGTCTGGAGCAGGACGGTGACGTCGGCCTCCGCCGCCGCGGCGTAGACGTCGTCGACAGCGGTGAGCCGGCGGGACCGCTCGCCGCGTCCCACCTGCCAGGTCGGCACCAGCGGGTCGTGGTAGCTCAGATCGGCCCCCCAGGAGAGCAGCCGCTCGGCCAGCGGAGTGGCTGGGGTCTCACGGCAGTCCGCGACGTCGGGCTTGTAGGTGACGCCAACGAGTAGGACGTGCGACCCCTTGACCGCGGCCGACTGCTCGTTAAGCGCCTCCCGAACCCGACTGGCGACGTAGAGCGGGGCAGCCTTGTTGATCTCCTCGGCGAGCTCGACCATCCGGAAGGAGTAGCCGAGGCTGGCCCGGACTCGGTGGCTCAGATAGGAAGGGTCGACGGGGATGCAGTGCCCGCCGACGCCGGGACCCGGCCGGAAGGCCATAAAACCGAAGGGCTTGGTCTCCGCGCACTCGATCGCGTTCCACAGGTCGATGTCCAGCTCGTCGCAGAACCGCACCATCTCGTTCACCAAGGCGATGTTGACGTGTCGAAACGTGTTCTCCAGCAGCTTGGCCATTTCCGCCTCCCGGGCGCCGAGAGCGGGGAGGACCTCGTCGAGGAAGCGGGAGTAGAACTGCTGCGCCCGCACCGTGCACTGCGGCGTCAGGCCGCCCACCACCTTGGGAGTGTTCTGCACGGTGTAATGACGGTTCCCCGGGTCGATGCGCTCCGGCGAGAACGCGATGTGGACGTCGACCCCCAGCCGGTACCGGTCGCCGAGCACCAGCGGGGCGAACAGCTCCTCAGTTGTGCCGGGATAGGTGGTCGACTCCAGCACGACGAGCGTTCCCGGGCTTACGTGCTCACCGATCGTTGTGGCTGCCGAAAGCACTGCCCGGAGGTCGGGGCCGCCGTCGCTGCTCAACGGCGTGGGTACGCAGACGACAATCGCCCCGGCACCGACGAGACAGGTGGGGTCACCGGACGGGCGGTAGCCGCTCGCGAGACCGGCTTGCAACTCGGCGTCGGAGACATCGGTGATGTGCGACCGGCCTCCAGCGAGAGCGCTGACCACGCCGGGAGCGGTATCCATCCCCACCACTACCAGGCCGGCACGCGCGGCCGCGAGCGCCATCGGCAGGCCGACGTAGCCCTGCCCCATCACGACCAGGTCAACCTCGGACATGCATCGTCCTCATCCAGGTGAGGGTCTCGGTGAGACCGCGTGCGAGGGGGGTAGGCGCCGCTCCGGGGAACAGGCTCCGCAGGACGGCGTTGTCGGCTTGTGATCGCCGCACGTCACCGGGGCGGGCAGGTAGCTGCTCACGGGCAATGGGTCGGCCGAGGATCGTCGATACCGTCGCTACCAGCTCGTTGATCGAAGTGTTCGTGCCGAAGGCGAGATTGACCGGTTCGGGGTGGACGACCCGCCGGGACACCGCGTCGAGCAGCACCGACGTGACGGTGTCGACGAAGGTGAAGTCGCGGGACTGCTCCCCATCACCGTGCACCGGTACGGGCAGGTCCCGCAGCAGCCGGTCGAGGAAGACCGGAACCACTGCGGCGTACACATGACCGGGCCGTTGTCCGGGGCCGTAGACGTTGAAGAACCGAAAGGCGAGGGTGTCCAGACCGAAAGACTGCTGGTAGGCCAGCGTGTACTGCTCGGCGGCCAGCTTGGTCACGGCGTAGGGGCTCATCGGACGCACCCAGGATCGCTCACGTTTAGGCAGCTCGACGTTGAGGCCGTAGACCGAGCTCGACGAAGCGCTCACCACGTAAGGGGCTTTTCCTCTGCGCACCGCTTCGAGCAGGTGCAGGGTGCCGGTGGCGTTGGCGGCGTGGCTGGCGAGGGGATCCTTGATGCTCCGGGGAACGCTACCGAGTGCCGCGAGGTGCACCACCGCGTCGACTCCCCCCATCGCGTTTCCTAGCAGGTCGGCATCCAGCAGCGACCCCTCGACCACGCGGACGTCGAGGCCATGGAGATTATCCTCGTAACCGGTTGACAGATCGTCGAGCACGACCACGTCATGACCTTGCTCGACCGCCTGCGCGGCTAGCCGCGAGCCAATGAAACCGGCGCCACCGGTGATCAGCAGTCGGCTCACAGGTGGGGCTCCGAAGAGTTGGCCGGCAGAGTTGCCCGCCGGCCGGCGCAGGACGGGTACCTCCGACCAGCTCTGGGTCGCGCGGCCAGGTTCACTGTCATGGCGCGGCGCTCAGCGCCTGGTTTGCCGGGAACCAGAGCGGGGTCGCCGCTGCCCTGTCGTCCTTGAGGTCTGCGGGAGACAGCGGTGGGACTGCCACGTGCGTAATCAATGGGTGACTCCGACGCCGCCCGCTCTCGGTCTGGCTGAGCAGGACCTCGTGCATCTTCTCGCCGTGCCGTAGGCCGGTGAAGACGATCTCGATCCGCTGGCCCGACTGCGCGATCATCCGCTTGGCCACCTCGAGGATGCTGACCGGCTCGCCCATGTCGAGCACGAGCACCTCGCCCGGCCCGCCGACGGCTCCGGCCTGGATGACCAGGGCGCAGGCTTCGGGGATGGTCATGAAGTAGCGGGTGATCTCGGGGTGGGTGACGGTCACCGGGCCGCCGGCGCGGATCTGGGCGTTGAAGGTGTGCAGCATCGAGCCCCGACTGCCGAGCACGTTCCCGAAGCGCACCGACAGGTAGGTCCCGCGCGTGCCCTGGGCGTACCAGGCCGTCAGCTGCTCCGCGGTCCGCTTGGTGCGGCCCAGCACGCTCGTCGGGTCGGCCGCCTTGTCGGTGCTGACGTTGACGAAGCGTTCACAGCCGCAGGCGCGGGCGGCGCGGAGCACGTTGCGGGTGCCGAGCACGTTGGTCTTCCAGCCCTCGTCGGGATACTGCTCGAGCATCGGCAGGTGCTTGAGCGCGGCGGCGTGGAAGACGACCTCTGGTCGGTGCCGGGCGAAGACCTGCGTGACCGTGTCCTCGTCGCGGATGTCGGCCAGCACCATGTCGGGGGTGTCGAGCAGACCCTGACCGTAGATCGACAGCTGGACCCCGTGCAGCCCGGACTCGTCCCGGTCGAGCAGGATCAGCTCGCTCGGGCCGAAGCGGTGCACCTGGCGGGCCAGCTCGGCACCGATGGAGCCACCCGCCCCGGTGACCAGGACGCGCTTGCCGGTGAGATAGCCGGCGATGCGGGCGAGGTCGGTCTCGACCTGGTGCCGGCCCAGGATGTCGGCGATGTCGACCTCGCGTACGTCGGCGAGCGAGATCGGCCGGCCGAGCATCTCGCTCAGCGGCGGTAGGACCATGAAGTGCAGCCCGGCGCCCTCGACGTCGGAGGAGAGGCGCCGGACCGTCTCGGCGTCAGCCTGCGGGATGGCCAGGATCACCGTCGTGGCGTCGCGGTCGGCCGCGATGTCAAGCAGCCGGTCCCCGGTGCCCAGCACCGGCACCCCCATCAGCCGCAGGTTGCGCTTGGTCCGGGCGTCGTCGACGAAGCCGACGACCTCGTAGCCGGCCGTCGGGTCACTGTTGATCAGCCGCATCAGCTGGTAGCCGGCGCGGCCGGCGCCGTAGATCAGCACCCGCTCCGACTGCTGCGCGGTCCGCGCCCGCCGGTCGACGAACGCGCGGTAGCCCCCCCGTGCCCCCACCATCAACAGCAGGGCGATCGGCGGGACGAGCACCGGCGTGGCCCGGGGGAACGGTCCGCTGCCCAGGCCGAGCATGGTGCCGAAGAAGAGTGCGGCACTCACGAGCCCGGCGGTCACCGCGAGCCCGAAGATCTCGTCAAAGCTGGCCGTCCGGTAGCGGCCCCGGTAGAGCATCATCGCGGTCCCCACGACCGCCTGCAGGACGCAGGCGAAGACGACGTAGACCGCGATGGAAAGGTACTGGCTCGGCTGGAGAGCGAACTCGTAGCGGGCGTAGACCACCAGCAGCGCCGCCATCGCCCAGCTGGCGCAGTCCCACAGCAGTCGCGCCACTCGACGGCGCCAGTCTGCTTCGAGCATGGAGGGAACCCTTCGGCCTCCCCCGAGGCGAATAACGAGCTGCCCCCGCGGCTCAGTGCACGACGAGACTAGTCCAGCTTTTCGGCCGTTGCCACCGAGCAAGCGATCTGTACCCCCCACGCGCAGCAGGGCCGCCCGAGAATCTCGGGCGGCCCTGCTGGACTCGCGTGGGTGGTGACCAAGCTCAGAGCTCGGTCGTGCTCCCACCGGCGGCGGCGATCTTTTCCTTGGCCGAGGCGGAGAACGCGTCGGCGGTGACCTGCACCGCGACGGAGATCTCACCCGTTCCCAGGACCTTGACGGCGTGACCCGGACGAACCGCACCGGCGGCGACGAGGTCGGCCACGCCGATCTGGCCCCCCTCGGGGAACAGCTCACTGATCCGGTCGAGGTTGACAATCTGGGCCTCGACGCGGAACGGGTTCTTGAAGCCACGCAGCTTCGGGATGCGCATGTGCATGGGCATCTGGCCACCCTCGAAGTTCTCGGGGATGTTGCGGCGGGCGCCGGAGCCCTTGGTACCGCGACCAGCAGTCTTGCCCTTGGAGCCTTCACCGCGACCCACACGGGTCTTGGCGGTCTTGGCGCCGGGCGCCGGCCTCAGGTGATGGACCTTGAGTGCCATGTCAGTCGACCTCCTCAACGGTCACCAGGTGGGCGACCGTCTTCAACATTCCGCGGACCTCGGGACGGTCCTCCTTGACGGACACGTCACCGACGCGCTTCAACCCCAGCGTGCGCAGCGTGTCCCGCTGGTTCTGCTTGCCGCCGATCCCGGACCGGATCTGGCTCACCTTGAACTGGCTCATGCCTGGGCCACCGCTCGGTGCGCCCGCAGCAGCGCGGCCGGGGTGACGTCCTCGACGGACTTCCCGCGGCGCTTCGCCACGTCCTCGGGCATCTCGAGACCCTGCAGCGCGGCCACCGTGGCGTGCACCACGTTGATCGCGTTGGCTGAGCCCAGCGACTTGGCGAGCACGTCGTGCACACCGGCGCACTCGAGCACGGCGCGAGCCGAGCCACCGGCGATGACGCCGGTACCCGGGGACGCCGGACGCAGCATGACCACGCCGGCCGCCTTCTCACCCTGCACCGGGTGCGAGATCGTGCCCTGGATGCGCGGGACGGTGAAGAAGTGCTTCTTCGCCTCCTCGACGCCCTTGGCGATCGCCGCGGGCACCTCCTTGGCCTTGCCGTAGCCGACGCCCACCGTGCCGTCACCGTCGCCGACGACGACCAGCGCGGTGAAGCTGAAGCGCCGGCCACCCTTCACGACCTTGGCGACGCGGTTGATCGCGACGACCCGTTCGATGTAGTTGCTCTTCTCGGCCGCCTGGCCACGTCCGCCATCGCGACCGCCACCACGACGGTCGCCCCCACCTGCGCCGCCTCCGCGGCGCTGGGTTCCACTCATCGCACTACCTCTTCCGTATCAGTCATGTCAGAACCCGAGGCCACCCTCGCGCGCACCGTCAGCCAGTGCGGCGATTCGACCGTGGTACTTGTTGCCGGCCCGGTCGAAGACGACCTGCTCGACGCCGACGGCCTTGGCGCGCTCGGCGACGAGGCCACCGACCTGCTTGGCCTTGGCCGACTTGTCACCGGCAGCCGCGCGCAGGTCGGGCTCCATGGTGGAGGCCGAGGCCAGCGTGCGACCAGCGGTGTCGTCGATCACCTGGGCGACCATGTGCTTGGCCGAACGGGTGACGACCAGCCGCGGCCGTTCCGGGGCGCCGAAGATCTTCTTCCGCGCCCGGATCTGGCGGCGCAGCCGCGACCGCGTACGAGCCGCGGTTCCCTTGTGCGAAGACAGCGAGACAGCCATCACTTACCAGCCTTTCCAACCTTGCGACGGACCTTCTCGCCCGCGTACCGGACACCCTTGCCCTTGTAGGGCTCGGGCTTGCGCAGCTTGCGGATGTTCGCAGCGACCTCGCCGACCTGCTGCTTGTCGATCCCGATGACCGCCAGGCGGGTCGGGGCTTCGACGGTGAAGGTGATGCCCTCCGGGGCACTCACCCGCACCGGGTGGCTGTAGCCGAGCGCGAACTCCAGCTCGGTCGGGCTCTTGGCCACCACGCGGTAGCCGACGCCGACGATCTCGAGCTTCTTCTCATAACCCGCGGTGACGCCGGTGACCATGTTGGCCACCAGGGTGCGGGTCAGGCCGTGCAGCGAACGGCTGAGCCGCTCGTCGTCGGGCCGGGTGACCTCGAGCTCGCCGTTGTCGGCCCGCCCGATACGGATCGGCTCAGCGACGCGGAGCGCCAGGGAGCCCTTGGGGCCTGTGACCGAGACCGACTGGCCCTCGAGGGTGACCTCGACGCCGGACGGGACCGGGACAGGAAGCCTGCCAATGCGTGACATGTGTGTTCCTTCCTAGATCTCGTCGCTCACCAGACGTAGGCGACGACTTCGCCACCCACGCCGGTCGAGTGCGCCTGACGGTCCGTCAGCAGCCCCGATGATGTTGAGATGATCGCGATGCCGAGGCCGCCGAGGACCTTGGGCAGGCCGGTCGACTTCGCGTAGACGCGCAGTCCCGGCTTGGAGATCCGCCGGACGCCGGCGATCGAACGCTCGCGGTTCTGGCCGTACTTGAGGGTGATGGCCAAGGTCTTGCCGACCTCGCCCTCCTTCGGCTCGTTCACCGCGTAGCTCGCGATGTAGCCCTCGCTGGCGAGGATCTCGGCGATGCCGACCTTGATCTTGCTGTGGGGCATGACCGTCACCTCGTGGAACGCCTGGTTGGCGTTACGGAGGCGGGTCAGCATGTCCGCGATCGGGTCTGTCATGGTCATAGCTGGGTGTACTTCTCTCTCGCCGTGGTTTCCCGGACGGGACCTTCAGCGCATTCGGAACGGGGTGCGTCGGTGCTCGCGGGGGAGCAGGGTCACCAGGAGGACTTGGTGATGCCCGGGAGCTCGCCGCGGTGGGCCATCTCGCGGACGCAGATCCGGCACAGGCCGAACTTGCGGAACACCGCGCGGGGGCGACCACAACGCTGGCACCGGGTGTAACCCTGCACCGCGAACTTGGGCGTGCGGGCCTGCTTGACCCGGAGCGCTGTCTTAGCCATCGATACCTCTCTAGTTCTGCCGGAACGGGAAGCCGAGGTTGCGCAGCAGCGCCCAGCCCTGGTCGTCGGTCGTGGCCGTGGTCACGAAGGTGATGTCCATGCCGCGGACGCGGTCGATCCGGTCCTGGTCGATCTCGTGGAACATGACCTGCTCGTTGAGACCGAACGTGTAGTTGCCGTTGCCGTCGAACTGCTTCGGCGACAGACCGCGGAAGTCACGGATCCGGGGCAGGGCCAGGGAGAGCAGCCGGTCGGCGAACTCCCACATCCGGTCCCCACGCAGGGTCACGTGGCAACCGATCGGCATACCCTCGCGCAGCTTGAACTGGGCGATGGACTTGCGCGACTTGGTGACCTGCGGCTTCTGACCGGTGATGGTCGTGAGGTCGCGGACGGCGCCGTCGATCAGCTTGGAGTCACGTGCGGCCTCGCCGACACCCATGTTCACCACGATCTTGGACAGACCGGGGATCTGCATGACGTTGGCGAACTGGAACTCCTCCTGCAGGGCAGCGCGAATCTCGTCGCGGTAGCGCTGCTTGAGCCGCGGCAGCGTGGTGGGCTCGGTAGCGGTGGCGCTCATCAGATCTCCTCTCCGGTGACCCGGGCGATACGGACGGAACGGGTGGAGGGGTACTCCGACCCGTCGGACCGACGCTTCGTCACCGCGACCCGGTCGTAGCCGACCCGGGTGACGACCTCGTCGCCGGCTTCGTTCTTGACGACCAGCTGGACGTTGGAAGCGTGGATCGGCGCCTCGGAGGAGACGATCCCGCCCTTGGTGGTGGCCCGGCCCTGCGGTTGCGCCGAGGTGTCCTTCAGGTGCCGCTTGACGATGTTCACGCCCGCGATGGTCACCTTCTGACGCTCGGGGAAGACGGCGATGACCTCACCGACCAGACCCTTGTCCTTGCCGGCGATGACCTTGACCCGGTCACCCTTCACGACGTGCAGCTTGGTCTGCACGGCGCCCTTGTTGGTCTTCTTGACACTCATGACTCAGATCACCTCGGGAGCGAGAGAGATGATGCGCATGAACTTCTTCTCGCGCAGCTCACGGCCGACCGGGCCGAAGATTCGGGTTCCACGGGGCTCGCCGTCGCTCTTCAGGATCACCGCAGCGTTCTCGTCGAACTTGATGTACGAGCCGTCGGCGCGACGGCGCTCCTTGACGGTGCGCACGACGACGGCCTTGACGACCTCGCCCTTCTTGACGTTCCCCCCCGGGATGGCGTCCTTGACAGTGGCGACGATGACGTCACCGATGCCGGCGTAACGACGACTGGAACCGCCGAGCACCCGGATGCACAAGATCTCCTTGGCTCCGGTGTTGTCGGCGACCTTGAGTCGCGACTCCTGCTGGATCATCTACTTCTCCTGGTTGTCTCACTGGTTCCCCTCAGCGCAGCGGCTGGGTGGGCCTGGTGGAACTCGATGTCGTTCCGAAGCCGGTCGATGGGCTCCGGGTGGCCTGAACCACGAGGGCTCAGGGCGCGGGACCTGCTTACTTGGCCTTCTCGAGGATCTCGACCAGGCGCCAGCGCTTGGTGGCGCTGAGCGGTCGGGTCTCCATGATCCGGACCCGGTCACCCAGGCCAGCACTGTTGGCCTCGTCGTGCGCCTTCAGCCGTGCGGTCTGGCGCAGGACCTTGCCGTAGAGGCGGTGCTTGACCCGGTCCTCGACCGCCACCACGACGGTCTTGTCCATCTTGTCGCTCACCACGTAGCCCTCGCGGACCTTGCGGGCGCCACGGTCGGCCGAAGCCGTCGTCTCGTCCACCACGGTGGTCTCGTTGCTCTGCCCATTGATCTGGGGCTCTGTCATCTCAGGCCTTCACTCTCTGCACCGCGGTAACCGCGGCTTCCTCGGTCTCGTTCGCCTCGACCAGGTCGGGGTCTTCGACGATGCCGAGCTCACGCTCGGTCAGCACGGTGTAGATCCGCGCGATGTCCTTGCGGACCGCACGCAGCCGACCGTGCGACTCCAGCTGGCCGGTGGCGGACTGGAAGCGGAGCGTGAACAGCTCCTCTTTCAGCTCGGTCACCTTGGCGTTGAGCTCGGTGCGGCTCAGGCCGCGCAGCTCAGCAGCGGTTGCTGTCTTGGCCATCAGATCTCACCCACTTCGCGCTTGATGAAGCGTGCCTTCATCGGCAGCTTGTGGATGGCCAGGCGCATGGCCTCGCGAGCCACTTCCTCGGTCACCCCGGACAGCTCGAACAACACGCGTCCGGGCTTGATGTTGGCGATCCACCACTCCGGCGATCCCTTGCCCGAACCCATCCGGGTCTCGGCGGGCTTTTTGGTCAGCGGGCGGTCGGGGTAGACGTTGATCCACACCTTGCCGCCGCGCTTGATGTGCCGGGTCATGGCGATACGGGCCGACTCGATCTGACGGTTGGTCAGGTACGAGGCCTCGACGGCCTGGATGCCGAACTCACCGAAGGCGAGCTTGGTGCCACCCTTGGCTGCGCCACGACGGGTGGGGTGGTGCTGCTTGCGGAACTTCACCCTGCGAGGGATCAGCATGACTAGGCCTCCTGTCCTGTTGCCTGAGCGTTGACGGCCTGCGCGTCCACGCCAGCGGCCACGGCCACGGGGGCCTCGGTCGCCGCGGGAGCCTCAGCACCCTCGGCGCGACGACGACCGCCGCGCTCGGGCCGGGTGGCGCCACGCTCGGGCCGACCGGTGCGAGCCGGACGGGCCCGACCACCGGCGGCGTTGCGGGCCGCCTTCTGAGCCGCGCGCTCGGCGCGGGTCCCGGACACGTCACCCTTGTAGATCCAGACCTTCACGCCGATCCGGCCGAAGGTGGTCTTGGCCTCGAAGAAGCCGTAGTCGATGTCGGCGCGCAGCGTGTGCAGCGGCACCTGACCCTCGCGGTAGAACTCCGACCGGCTCATCTCGGCGCCGCCGAGACGACCCGAGCACTGGATCCGGATGCCCTTGGCCGCACCCGAGCGCATGGCGCTCTGCTGGGCCTTGCGCATCGCGCGACGGAACTGCACGCGTGAGGCGAGCTGCTCGGCCACGCCCTGGGCGACCAGCTGTGCGTCGGTCTCGGGGTTCTTGACCTCGAGGATGTTCAGCTGGACCTGCTTGCCGGTCAGCTTCTCGAGCTCGTTGCGGACGCGCTCGGCCTCGGCGCCGTTACGGCCGATGACGATGCCCGGACGTGCGGTGTAGATGTCGACGCGGACCCGGTCCCGGGTGCGCTCGATCTCGACACTGGAGATGCCGGCCCGCTCGAGGGTCTTGATCAGCAGGCGACGGATCTTGACGTCCTCGCCCACGTACGCGGAGTAGAGCTTGTCGGAGTACCAACGGCTCTTGTGGTCGGTGGTGATACCGAGGCGGAAGCCGTACGGGTTGATCTTCTGGCCCATGCTCAGGCCTCCTTCCGGCCGGAGGCCGCATCGGTCGGGTGCGGCTCGACAACAACGGTGATGTGGCTCGACCGCTTGAGGATGCGGCTCGCGCTGCCCTTGGCGCGCGGACGGATCCGGCGCATGGTCACGCCTTCGTCCACGAACGCCTGGGAGACGTAGAGGTCGTCGCTGCGCAGGTTGTCGGTGTTCGCGGCGTTGGCCACCGCGCTCGCCACGACCTTGTACACGGGGTCGCTCGCGGCCTGCGGCGCAAACTTCAGCGTCACCAGGGCGTCAGCGACGCTCATGCCCCGGACCAGGTCGACGACCCGGCGTGCCTTGGTCGGGGAGACCCGGACCTGGCGCGCCACGGCGTACGAACCTGGACGGTCGCCGAGCAGCGCCGTGCGCCGGTTCGGGCGGATGTCCTTGCTCATGATCAGATTCCTTCTCGTCGCGTCCGTCGCCGCGTCAGCGACGACGAGCCTTCCGGTCGTCCTTGATGTGGCCACGGAAGGTCCGCGTGGGCGCGAACTCTCCCAGCTTGTGACCGACCATCGAGTCGGTCACGAAGACCGGCACGTGCTTGCGACCGTCGTGCACCGCGATCGTGTGGCCGATCATGTCGGGCACGATCATCGAGCGGCGCGACCAGGTCTTGATCACGTTCTTGGTCCCGCGGCCGTTTTGCACCTCGACCTTCTTGGCCAGGTGGTCGTCGACGAACGGGCCCTTCTTCAGGCTGCGTGGCATGTTCTAGGTTTCCTCTTCGAGCTCTCGACTCAGCGCTTCTTGCCGGACTTGCGGCGACGGACGATCATGCGGCTGCTCGCCTTGTTCTTGTCGCGGGTACGGCCTTCGGCCTGGCCCCACGGAGACACCGGGTGACGACCACCGGAGGTCTTGCCCTCACCACCGCCGTGCGGGTGGTCGATCGGGTTCATCGCCACACCGCGGACGGTCGGGCGCTTGCCCTTCCACCGGTTACGGCCAGCCTTGCCCCAGTTGATGTTCGACTGCTCGGCGTTGCCGACCTCGCCGACGGTGGCGCGGCAGCGCACGTCGACGAGCCGCATCTCCCCTGAGGGCATCCGCAGCGTGGCGTTCTTGCCCTCGCGGGCCACCAGCTGGATGCTCGCCCCGGCGGAACGGCCCAGCTTGGCGCCACCGCCCGGACGCAGCTCGACCGCGTGGATCGTCGTGCCGACCGGGATGTTGCGCAGCGGGAGGTTGTTACCGGGCTTGATGTCGGCGGCCTCACCGGCCTCGACCTCCGTACCCTGCTTCAGACCCTGCGGCGCGATGATGTAGCGCTTCTCGCCGTCGGCGAAGTGCAGCAGCGCGATCCGAGCCGTGCGGTTCGGGTCGTACTCGATGTGCGCGACCTTGGCCGGCACACCGTCCTTGTCGTAGCGCTTGAAGTCGACCAGCCGGTAGGCCTGCTTGTGACCGCCACCGATGTGCCGGGTGGTGATCCGGCCGGTGTTGTTGCGGCCACCGGTCTTGGGGCTGGGGACGAGCAGGGACTTCTCCGGGGTAGAGCGCGTGAGCTCGACGAAGTCGGCCACGCTGCTGCCCCGACGGCCCGGCGTCGTCGGCTTGTACTTGCGGATACCCATGTCCTAGTTCCTTACCTGTCCTCAGCGTGCGGGGGCGGAGAAGATGTCGATGCGCTCGCCGTCCGCCACGGACACGATGGCCCGCTTGGTGTCGGGACGCTTCCCGACGCCGGCGCGCGTCCGCCGCTTCTTGCCGATCCGGTTGAGCGTGTTCACCCCGGTGACGTGCACCTTGAACACAGCCTCGACGGCGATCTTGATCTCGGTCTTGTTCGCGTCCGGCGCGACGAGGAACGTGTACTTGTTCTCGTCGAGCAGCGTGTAGCTCTTCTCGCTCACCACAGGGGCGAGCAGGATGTCGCGGTGGTCGCGGATCTTGACGCTGGTCACTTGTCGTCTCCTTCGGGCTCGATCGCGGTCGCCACGGCGGCCGCCGCGTCCAGCTCGTCGCCACTCGGCTCAGCCGAGGACTCGGGGGTCTCGTAGCCGTCGAGGTCGGCCTCGGTCACCGCGGTGGCCTCGGACTCGGTTGCCACGGCCTTGACCGAACGACCACGGGCCGGACCGGACACGTACGCGTCCAGGGCGGCCGTGGTGAAGACGACCTCGTCGTTGACGAGCACGTCGTAGGCGTTCAGCTGGTCGACGGCGATCGCGTGCACCGTGGCGGCGTTGCGCAGACTCAGCCAGGCCAGGTCGTCGTCGCGGTGCAGGACCACGAGGACCTTCGGGCTGCTCGCCACCGTGGCCAGCGCGGTGAGCGCGGTCTTGGTCGAAGGCGTGTCGCCGAGCACGAGGTCAGCGACCACGTGCACCCGGCCGTCGCGGGCCCGGTCCGAGAGTGCCCCGCGCAGAGCGGCGGCAATCATCTTCTTGGGCGTCCGCTGGGCGTAGCCGTGAGGCTGCGGTCCGTGGACGACACCGCCACCGACGTACTGCGGGGCGCGGGTCGAACCCTGACGGGCGCGGCCGGTGCCCTTCTGCCGGTACGGCTTCTTGCCGCCACCGCGGACCTCGCCCCGAGTCTTCGTCGAGTGCGTGCCCTGACGGGCGGCGGCCAGCTGGGCCACCACGACCTGGTGGATCAGCGGGATGTTGGCGGTGACGTCGAACAGCTCAGCGGGCAGCTCGGTCGTGCCGGTCTTGCTGCCGGAGGCGTCGAGGACGTCAACCACGCGCGCCGCGGACAGGTGCTCAGTTCGGGTCTCGCTCATGCGGGCTCCCCCTTCTTGGCGGCGCTGCGCAGGACGACAAGGCCACCCTTGTTGCCCGGGATCGCGCCCTTGATCAGGATCAGACCGCGCTCGGCGTCCACGGCGTGCACGGTGAGGTTTTGCACGGTGACGCGCTCGACGCCCATCCGGCCGGCCATCTTGAGGCCCTTGAAGACGCGACCGGGGGTCGCGCAGCCGCCGATGGAGCCCGGCGAGCGGTGCTTGCGGTGCACACCGTGGGACGCGCGCAGACCGTGGAAGCCGTGCCGCTTCATGACACCAGCGGTGCCCTTGCCCTTGCTGACACCGGTCACGTCGATGATCTCGTCGGCGGCGAACACCTCAGCGGTGAGCTCCTGGCCGAGCGTGAACTCGGTAGCGTCGGTGGTGCGGATCTCGACGAGGTGCTTGCGAGGGGTGACCCCGGCCTTCTCGAAGTGACCAGCACTGGGCTTGGTGACCTGCTTGGCCTTGATCGCGCCGAAGCCGAGCTGCACGGCGCCGTAGCCGTTCACGTCGGGGGTGCGGACCTGGGTGACCACGCAGGGGCCGGCCTGGACCACGGTCACGGGGACCACGCGGTTGTTGGCGTCCCACAGCTGGGTCATGCCGAGCTTGGTGCCCAGCAGGCCCTTGACCTTGCGGTCGGAGAGAGTGGATGCGTTGCTCATGTCGCCGTCCTCAGAGCTTGATCTCGATGTCGACACCGGCCGGCAGGTCGAGGCGCATCAGCGAGTCCACGGTCTTGGGGGTCGGGTCGATGATGTCGATCAGACGCTTGTGCGTCCGCATCTCGAAGTGCTCCCGGCTGTCCTTGTACTTGTGCGGGGAGCGGATCACGCAGTACACGTTCTTCTCCGTCGGCAGCGGCACGGGGCCGGCAACCTTGGCACCCGTACGCGTCACCGTGTCCACGATCTTGCGCGCGGAGGAGTCGATGACCTCGTGGTCATAGGCCTTGAGCCTGATGCGGATCTTTTGTCCCGCCACAGTTCGTCCTTACTTCTCGCTACGTCGGAGCTACTTCTTCTGATGTGCGTCTTCACGTCCTGCTGGTCCCGCTGTTCCTCCGACCCCCACGGTCGGGCGTGTCGGGTGCCTTTCGGCACGACACAGCCCCGTAAACCCGCGCTGGGAGAGATCAGACGATCCTGGCGGACCGATCGACCCTGGGGTCTCGCGGTGCGACGGCTCTCGCCCCGCCCGTCCGAAGACCAGCGAAGACATGGCGCGCCCCGGCGACCCCGTCAAAGCAACCTGGCAATCTTGTCAGACTCGCCAGTCGAGATCAAATCATGGGGGTTGGCCGACCAGGCCGCTGACAGATGCTCCCCAGTCGAGCGGGAGCGCGCCCACGGCGCCCGGTTCGGCTGAGACGGAGCATTCGTCAGCGGCCGAGCGCGGTATGGATGCAGCTCAGCACCCAGGCGGGCTCGTCCTGGAGCTGGCGCCAGGTGAAGTTGAGCACCCGGTAGCCCGCGAGGACCAGAGCGTTGCGCCGAACCCGGTCGTCCTCGAAGGCTTGCCGGCCGCCGTGAGCAGCCCAGCCGTCGATCTCGAGGATCAGCCGGTCGCGGGCGAAGAGCACGTCGACCCAGTAGCCACCGACGAGCCGGTTGGACTTCCACCCCACGATCCCCGCCGCGCGGAGCAGCCGGTGGCCCTCCCGCTCGGCTTCGGACCACGGTTCGTCACGGGAGTCGTGCAGCAGTGCCTCGCGGGCGGGATTGCCGGGGCGCCCGGGCTGCAGCCGGAAGGCTTCCCACATCTGAGCCAGGGTGGCCGCCCCTGTCCTGAGCGCCTCGTCGATGGCCGGGCCACCGTGGGGTCCGCTGGCCAGGTCGACGGCCGTGGCCCACGGCTGCGTCACGGCCCAGGCTCCGCGGGTCAGGACCAGCTCGGGCGGGACACGACGCCGTTCGACGACCACGCCGGCGCACGACCGCTTGGTGGTGGTGGGCAGAGCCAGGGTCACCGGACCTGCCGGGGCGGCCGGCCAGAAGGTCGTGCGCGCGGCCGCCAGCCCGGTGAGGACCGCCCCAGGGCCGGCCCAGACGAGGGCGGCGCGCGTCGCCACCCCAGGATCGCCGCTGAGCTCGGGCGGGCAGTAGACACCGGGCAGCGGACTGACCAGCTGCCCCGTCCGCAACAGCCGGTCGAGAGTGCCCGAAAGATCGCGGTGGTCGCGCCGGGCCAGCACACCACCGCCAGCGCGTAAGCGCTCCCCCACCTCGTCCACGAACGGAGTCTCCGGACATCCCGGTCGAGATGCGGATTTCCCGCCGTGCTGTGGAGGAGACAGCAGGCTCGCCGAGCCTGTGGATAACGACAAGCCGCTGACGGATGCTCCGCAGATCCCGTTCTCGACCGCTGAGCGGCCCCAACGGGCATCCCGGGAGCATTTCTCAGCGGCTCAGCACCTCTAGTCTGATCCGGTGCAGATGAGGGTGGGGGTGGCGGCGGGGCATCCGTCGACAGCGGCGGCCGGAGCCGAGATCCTCGAGGCGGGCGGGAGCGCGGTCGACGCGGCTGTGGCCATGATGCTGGTCGGCTGCGCGGCCGAGACGATCTTCACCGGGCTGAGCGGCGGCGGGTTCGCCACCTGTTACGACGCCGCCACCGGCGAGGTCCACTGCGTCGACTTCTTCGTCGCCGTCCCCGGGCTGGACGGCACCTCCCCCGGCGCCGGCCGGGCGATCGAGGTCACCTTCGTCGGCCAGGCCATGCCGTACGAGATCGGACCGGCGACGGTCGCCGTGCCCGGCGTCCCGGCCGGCGCCCACCACCTGTGGCAACGGTACGGCCGGCTGCCCTGGGCCGACGTGGTCGCCCCCGGTCTGGCCGCCTCCTACGGCACGCCCTTTCCCCAGACCCATGCCGTGCTGCTGCCGGTGATCGCCCCGGCCATGTGCGTCGGCGAAGGGCTGCAGGTGTACGCCCGTCCGGACGGGTCGCTGCTGCAGGCGGGCGACCGGCTCTGGCACCCGGACCACCACCGGGCATACGAGCTCCTCGCCGCGGACCCGGCGGCCTTCTACACCGGCACGTACGCGGACGCGCTCGTCGCGGCGGTGGCCGACGGCGGCGCGATCAGCCGCGACGACCTGGCCGCGTACGCGGTCCGGGAGCACCAACCCCGGGCGGCCGGCTTTGCCGGCGGCACCGTGCACGCCCGCGGGGACGACCTGGACGACCTGCTCGCCACCCTGCAGCGGGTCGACCGGCTCGTCCCCGGCGACCCGCACACCGACCCCGCCTCGGCGCTCGGCCTCGTCGCGGCGCTGCGCGCGCCGGACCGCCGGGCCGAGACCACCAACGTGGTCGCCGTCGACGCCCAGGGCAACGGGTGCGCGCTGACCACCAGTCTCGGCCTGGGCTCCGGCGTCTGGGTCCCCGGTTACGGCGTCCACCTCAACTCGATGCTCGGCGAGGGCGAGCTGATCCGCGGCGCGCTACAACCCGGGGTACGGATGGGTTCGATGATGTCGCCGCTGGCCGTGCTGGACGCCGAACGCCGGCTCGTCGCCGTGGCCGGCGGGGCCGGCGGCAGCCGGATCCGGCCGGCGCTGGTGCAGGTGCTGGTCCAGATCCTCCGGGGCGTGCCGCCGCAACAGGCGATCGACGGCCCGCGGCTGAACGCGCTGCCCGCGATGGTCCGGGCCGAGCCGGGCTTCGCGCCCGAGGTGCTCACCGCGCTGGCCGCCGCCGGCAACGAGGTGGCCGTCGCCGAACGCCGCGACCCGTACTTCGGCGGCGTCTCGGCATTGAGTCCCCTCGGCGGGGGCGCGGACCCGAGGCGCAGCGGAGCCGTCATCCTGCTCTGAGTGGCCTCCCCCTGGGTACCGACTAAGGTCGACCACCGTGACTCCCTCCTCGACCTACCGGCTGCAGATCTCTCGCGACTTCCCCCTCGCCGAGGCCACGGACCTCCTCGACTACCTCACCGAGCTGGGAGCGGGCGCGGTCTACCTGTCGCCGCTGCTGCGGTCGACCACCGGCTCGAGGCACGGCTACGACACCGTCGACGTCACCCGGGTCGACCCCGACCGCGGCGGGGAGGTCGCGCTCGAGGCGCTCTTCGCGGCGGCGGAGCAGCGCGGCCTCGACGTGGTCATCGACATCGTGCCCAACCACCTCGGCATCGACGTACCAGCGGAGAACCCGGCCTGGTGGGACGTCCTGCAGCACGGCCGCGAGTCCAGGTACGCCGACTGGTTCGACATCGACTGGAGCCGGCCGAGGATCCTGCTGCCTGTCCTGGGCGACGACGCGGTGCTCAGCGTCGAAGAGGGCGAGCTGCGCTACTACGAGCACCGTTTCCCGCTCGCTCCCGGCACCTGGTCCCCGGGCGATGACCCGGCCGAGGTGCACGCCCGCCAGCACTACGAGCTGGCCCACCACTCCCGCGGCAACTCCGAGCTCAGCTATCGCCGCTTCTTCGCCGTGACCAGCCTCGCCGGCGTCCGGGTGGAGGACGAGCGGGTCTTCGCCGCCACTCACGCCCTGGTGCGGCAGTGGGTCGAGCGCGGTGTCGCCGGGCTCCGGGTCGACCACCCGGACGGCCTCGTGGATCCCGGGGAGTACCTGCGTCGGCTGCGTGCGCTCGCGCCGGAGGCCTGGATCACCGTGGAGAAGATCCTGGAGCCGGGTGAGTCGCTGCCCGCGGACTGGCCAGTCGAAGGCACCACCGGCTACGACGCCATGCGCGAGGTCAACGGCCTCTTCGTCGACCCGGACGCCGAGCAGGAGCTGACCGAGCTCTACGTCCGGCTGACCGGCGACGAGCGCGACGTCGCGGAGCACATCGAGATGGGCAAGCGGATGGTGGTCACCGACCTGCTGCCCGCCGAGATCCGGCGGATGGCCGCCCTCGCCCCCGACGTCACCGACGCCGGGGCGGCGATCGCCGAGGTGGCCGTGGCCTTCGCGGTCTACCGCTCCTACCTGCCCGACGGTGCGGCCGACCTCGACCACGCGTTGGCCCTGGCCCGCCGCCGCCGGCCGGCCCTGGCTGAGGCCCTGGACACGCTCAGCCCGCGGCTGCACGACGGGGACGACGAGCTCGCCCGCCGGATGCAGCAGCTCAGTGGCGCCACGATGGCCAAGGGCATCGAGGACACCGCCTACTACCGCTACGCCCGGTTCGTGGCGCTGAACGAGGTGGGCAGCGACCCGAGCACGTTCGGCATCGCGCCCGCGGAGTTCCACGAGACCACGCGGCGTCGACAGGCCGAGCAGCCGCAGTCGATGACCGGGCTCTCCACCCACGACACCAAGCGGGGCGAGGACGTCCGGGCCCGGCTCGCTGTGCTCGCCGAGATCCCGGGCGCCTGGGCGACCTTCGCCGAGCACGTCCTCACCACCTCCACGGTGCCCAACCGGGCCTTCGCCTACTTCCTGGCGCAGACCCTGGTCGGCGCCGGCCCCATCGAGCGGGACCGGATGCACGCGTACGCGGAGAAGGCCATGCGCGAGGCCAGCGACCGCACCACCTACACCGCCGTGGACCAGGCGTACGAGACGGCCGTGCACGCCCTGGTCGACGCTGCGTACGACGAACCGCAGCTGCGGACGGCCTGGGACGACCTGGTCGCTGCGGTCCGCGGACCGGGCTGGTCGAACGCACTGGGCCAGAAGCTCGTGCAGCTCACCATGCCCGGCGTCCCGGACGTGTACCAGGGCACCGAGCTGTGGGACGACTCGCTGGTCGACCCGGACAACCGTCGGCCCGTCGACTACGCGCGGCGACGGTCCCTGCTGGCCGAGGTGCAGCAGACCCACCCGGCGGTGGACGAGAGCGGCGCGGCCAAGCTCTGGGTCACCGCCCAGGCGCTGCGGGCCCGCCGCGACCGGGCCGAGGCGTTCACCACGTACGAGCCGCTGCTCGCCAGCGGGCCGGCTGCGGACCACCTCGTCGCGTACGACCGCGGCGGCGCGGTGACGCTGGCCACCCGGCTGCCGGTGGCACTGGCGGCGGCCGGCGGCTGGCTGGACACCTCCCTGGCGTTGACCGGTACCTACACCGACGACCTGACCGGTCGCGAGTTCTCCGGTCCGGTCCAGGTGGGCGAGGTGCTCGACCGCTACCCGGTGGCCCTGCTGCTGCGCTCCTGACCCTCCCCGACTTCAGGTGAGGGCGACGGTGGTCTGGGCGCCCACCTCGGTGAACCCGAGCCGGCGGGCCAGCCGGCGGGAGCCGACGTTGTCCACGCGGGCCCGCCACTGCGCGACCAGGCCGACGTCGAGCGCGTCGTTGAGGGCCAGGGCCGCGGCCACGGTCCCCCGGCCCGTCCGCCGGTGCTCCGGTGCGGTCAGGGCGCCGAGGTGGCCGAGGATACCCTGCCACTCGTCGTAGCCGGCGCCGGCGGTGGGCGCGTCCCTCTCGTCGAGGATGACGAAGATCCGGCCGAACTCGGCCAGGCCGACCTCGCTGACGTCATCAGGTGGGCAGCTCTTCTCCAGCAGGACCGCGGCCGCTGCACCGTCGTCGACCGGTACCTCCCGCAGCCCGGGCAGCTGGACGTACCGGTCGGTGTAGGCCAGCACCGCCTGGCCGACCACCCGGGCCCGGTGACCTTCGCAGCGCCGCAGCAGCTTCGACTGGTCGAGCAGTTCGGCTGGGTCGGTCTCCGCCACCCGCTCGTGCAGCCACTCCGGCCCGACCACGACGTAGGTGTCCCAGAGCCGGACGACCATCGCCTCCCGTTCGGAGTCGGCGCGGACCGTGCGCACGGGGTTGCGCACCGGGTCGAGGCTGTCATCGGGCAGGCCCAGCAGCCGGGACCAGCCCAGCCGGATGATCGCCGCCGTGTTCGCCTCCACCCGGCGATGGTAGGCGTTGCCTGGCGCGGGCAAGCGAAAAGCCCCGCACCAGCAGGTGCGGGGCTCTTCGGGTGGAACGTTGAAGCAGTCAGATCACTTGAGGATCTTCGTCACCCGACCGGCGCCCACGGTACGGCCACCCTCGCGGATGGCGAACTTGAGCTCCTCCTCCATGGCGATCGGCTGGATGAGCGCCACGGTCATGTCCGTGTTGTCACCCGGCATCACCATGTCGGTGCCCTCCGGCAGGTTGACCACACCGGTGACGTCGGTGGTGCGGAAGTAGAACTGCGGACGGTAGTTGTTGAAGAACGGCGTGTGCCGGCCGCCCTCTTCCTTGCTGAGGATGTAGACGCGCGCCTCGAAGTCGGTGTGCGGGGTGGTCGTACCCGGCTTGATCACGACCATGCCGCGCTCGACGTCCTCGCGCTTGGTGCCACGAAGCAGCAGACCGACGTTCTCGCCCGCCTGGCCCTCGTCGAGGAGCTTGCGGAACATCTCCACACCGGTGACGGTGGTGGTCTGCTTGGTCGTCCGGATGCCGATGATGTCGACGGTCTCGTTGACCTTGACCACGCCACGCTCGATCCGGCCGGTGATCACGGTGCCACGACCGGTGATCGTGAAGACGTCCTCGACCGGCATCAGGAAGGGCTTGTCGATCTCGCGGACCGGCTGGGGGATGGAGTTGTCGACGGCGGCCATGAGCTCCATGATCGCGTCACCCCACTTCGCGTCACCGTTCAGCGCCGGGAAGGCAGCCACGCGGACCACGGGGGTCTCGTCGCCGTCGTACTCGTACTCGCTGAGCAGCTCGCGGACCTCCAGCTCGACGAGCTCCAGGATCTCCTCGTCGTCGACCATGTCGCACTTGTTGAGCGCGACGACGATCGCCGGCACACCAACCTGACGGGCCAGCAGCACGTGCTCGCGGGTCTGCGGCATCGGGCCGTCGGTGGCGGCGACCACGAGGATCGCACCGTCCATCTGGGCCGCACCGGTGATCATGTTCTTGATGTAGTCGGCGTGACCGGGGCAGTCGACGTGCGCGTAGTGACGCGACTCGGTCTGGTACTCGACGTGCGCGATCGAGATCGTGATACCGCGCTGACGCTCTTCGGGCGCCTTGTCGATCTGGTCGAACGCCGACGCCTGGTTGAGGGTCGGGTACTTGTCGTGCAGCACCTTCGTGATCGCCGCGGTCAGCGTCGTCTTGCCGTGGTCGATGTGCCCGATGGTGCCGATGTTGACGTGCGGCTTAGTCCGCTCGAACTTGGCCTTGGCCACTGGGGCTCCTTCTGGATTCCTCGCCACGCGATCGCCTGGCGTTCTTGGGTGAGTTGCTGGTCGTGACCGGGCAAAGCCCGGCCTAAGTTTTCCTTGTCGCGCTGCGCGCGTCAAACTGCTGGCCGCAGGGGGCGGAAGTCGCTCCGCCCCCACAGCCCCTTCGAGCCGGGCTCGCTGCGCCCGCGCAACGAGCTCGCTCCGCTCCTTCGTTACTCGCCGCGAGCCTTCTGGATGATCTCGTCCGAGACCGACTTGGGCGTCTCGGCGTAGGCGTGGAACTCCATCGAGTACGACGCCTGGCCCGAGGTCTTCGACCGCAGGTCGCCGACGTAGCCGAACATCTCCGACAGCGGCACCAGAGCCTCGACGACCTTGTTGCCGTGCAGGTCGTTCATGGCCTGGATCTGACCGCGACGAGAGTTCAGGTCACCGATGACGGTGCCCATGTAGTCCTCGGGGGTCGTCACCTCCACAGCCATCACCGGCTCGAGCAGCGCTGGGTCGGCCCGACGTGCGGCCTCCTTGAAGACCATCGAACCGGCGATCTTGAACGCGAGCTCGGAGGAGTCGACGTCGTGGTAGGCGCCGTCCTGCAGCGTCACCTTGATGTCCTCCACCGCGTACCCGGCGAGCACGCCGAACTGCATGGCGTCCTGGACGCCGTGGTCCACCGCGGGGATGTACTCCTTGGGGATCCGGCCACCGGTGACGCCGTTCACGAACTCATAACCAGAGCCAGGCTCCAGCGGCTCGAGGTCGATGATCACGCGGGCGTACTGACCCGAGCCACCCGACTGCTTCTTGTGGGTGTACTCGATCTTGGTCACCGCGCGACGCAGCGTCTCGCGGTAGGCCACCTGCGGCTTGCCGATGTTCGCCTCGACGCGGAACTCGCGCTTCATCCGGTCGATCAGCACCTCCAGGTGCAGCTCTCCCATGCCGGCGATGATCGTCTGACCGGTCTCGTCGTCGGTGTGGACCCGGAACGTCGGGTCCTCCTCGGCGAGCCGCTGGATGGCGACACCCAGCTTTTCCTGGTCAGACTTCGTCTTCGGCTCGATGGCCTGCTCGATCACCGGCGCCGGGAAGTCCATGGACTCCAGCACGACGGGGTTCGACGGGTCGGACAGCGTCTCGCCGGTGGTGGTGTCCTTCAGACCCATCACCGCGACGATCTGACCGGCGCCGACGCTGGCGATCTCCTCACGCTTGTTGGCGTGCATCTGGTAGATCTTCCCGATCCGCTCCTTGCGGCCCTTGGTGCTGTTCAGCACCGTGGAGCCAGCCTCGAGCTTGCCCGAGTAGAGACGGATGTAGGTCAGCCGGCCCAGGTGCGGGTCGGCCGCGATCTTGAAGGCCAGCGCCGAGAACGGGTCGGTCGAGTCCGGGTGCCGCTCGATGACGACCGACTCGTCGCCGGGCTTGAACCCGTCGATGGCCGGCACGTCCAGCGGGGACGGCAGATAGGCGATGACCGCGTCGAGCAGCGGCTGCACACCCTTGTTCTTGAAGGCGCTGCCACAGAGGACGGCGGTGATCTGCGAGGAGAGCACGGCGCGACGGATGGCCGCGTCGATCAGCTCGGGCGTCATCGCCGCCTCGTCCTCGGCCAGGTAGGCCTCCATCAGCGTGTCGTCGTACTCGGCGACCAGCTCGACCAGCTCGGCGTGAGCCGCGGTGGCCTTCTCGAGCATGTCGGCCGGGATCTCCTCGACGGTGTAGTCCTCACCGATCGTGGTCTCGCCACGCCAGGTGAGCGCCCGCATCCGCACGACGTCGACGACGCCGAGGAAGCCGCCCTCGGTACCGATCGGCAGCTGCAGGATCGCGGGAACGGCGTTCAGCCGGCTCTTGATCGTGGAGACGCAGAAGTCGAAGCTCGCGCCCGTGCGGTCCAGCTTGTTGATGAAGCAGATCCGCGGCACCTTGTACCGGTCGGCCTGACGCCACACGGTCTGGCTCTGCGGCTCGACCCCGGCCACACCGTCGAAGACCGCGACGGCACCGTCGAGGACGCGGAGCGAACGCTCCACCTCGACGGTGAAGTCGACGTGCCCCGGGGTGTCGATGATGTTGATCTGGGTGTCGTGCCAGTGGCAGGTCGTCGCGGCGGACGTGATCGTGATGCCGCGCTCCTGCTCCTGCTCCATC
>NZ_CAXTHG010000002.1:0-230706 GCF_964244005.1 uncultured Friedmanniella sp.
AGCACGCGGCATGCACCCAAACTACACCAATGTGATCTTAACTGAACGGTATTGGATCTAGCGCGGAGTCATCCGGACGATCTTGTCGACCCGCTGGGAGCCCTCGCTGTTGGAGGTGGTGAAGTACAGGACCCCGTCCGGGCCGAGCTGGACGGTCCGGACCCGCCCGTACGCCTTCGTGCCCGGCACGACCTTCGTGCTGGTCACCTTGCCCGCCTTGTTGAGGAACAACAGCTGGACGCCGTTCGCCTTCAACCGAGCGACCGCCAGGGCGCCGTTCCACGTGCCCCACGTCGATCCCTGCAAGAAGGTGATCCCGCTGGTCGCCTTGGTGGGGTCGCCGGACTTCCAGATCGCCGACACTGCCTTCGGGTACTTCTTGAGGTCGGTCATCGGCCGGTTCTCGTCGTAGCCGCCGCGGGGGCCGGGATCCCAGCCGTAGTTGGCGCCCTTGCGCACGAGGTTGACCTCGTCGTCGCGGTCGGTGCCCTGCTCGGCGCTGTACATCCGGTCGGTCCCGGGCTGCAGCGCGAGGCCCTGCACGTTGCGGTGACCGTAGTTCCAGATGTAGCGGGCGTTGCCGCCGGAGCGGTAGTACGGGTTGCTGGTGGCGAGCCGTCCGTCCGGGTGGATCCGCAGCACCTTGCCGCCGAGCGAGGACTTGCGTTGGGGGTTCTTGTACTGGGCTGCGTCGCCGGTGCCGACGTAGAGCATGCCCTTGGCGCTGAAGCGCAGCCGGCAACCGCTGTGCCGGCCGCTGCTCAGTGGGATCCCCTTGATCAGCGGCTTGCCCGTGCCCACCGTGGCTGCCGACCGTCCGTCCTTGCTGAGCCGGTAGCGGCGTACCTGGACGTCCTTGCTGCTCTGGACCGTCTGACAGAGGTAGAAGACGCGGTTGGTCGCCGCGTTCGGGTCCGCGACCATCCCGAGAACGCCGCCCTCGCTCTCAGCGAAGGGCTGAGGGAACGGGCCGGTGACCCGCTGCGGCGCGCCCCCGCGCGGCACCGTGTAGACGCCGCCGGCGCGTTGGTCGAAGAGCATCGTCGAGCCGACCCAGGTCACGTCCCAGGGGATGGCGACCCCGCTGACCACCGTGGTGAAGGCGTACGTCGGTGCGGCCGCCGCGGCGACCTCGGCCGGCCCGGCGATCAGCGCGGACGCGCTCAGGGCGCCGGTCGCGGCGACGACCGTCCAGTTCTTCCAGCGCGACATCGCGCTCCTCCTCGACTCGGGCCCCGAGGCCGCCAGCGTACGCGCCGACGGCGAGCACCGGACCAGCTCAGCTGAGCCCCTTGCCCTGCAGCCAGGCGGCGGCCACCTGGTTCGGGGCGTCGTGGTCGACGTCCACTCTGCGGTCGAGCGCCGCCAGCTCCTCGGTGGTGAGCGCGCTCTGCACCGCGTCGAGGGTAGTGCCCACGGTCGGGTCGGCCGCCACCTCCGTACGCAGCACGGGCACGACGTTCTGCGGCAGGATCATCGCCTGCGGGTCGGTCAGGGCGACGTAGCCCTGGCCCGCGATCGCCGACTCGGTGCTGTGGAACTCCCCGACCTGGATCGAGCCCTTGTCGAGGCCACGCGAGCGGACCGCAGCCGAATCGTACGGCTTGAACTGCTTGATCGTCGCGCCGTAGATCTGCCTCAGACCGGCCGGGCCGTACGGACGGTTGGTGAGGTCTGACGGCCCGCCGAGCACCACCCCGCCGGCCACCTTGCTGAGGTGGGCCAAGGACGTCACGCCGTACCGCTGGGAGAACCGCTTGGTCACGAGATAGACGTCCTGGTTGACGGCTTTGGCAGGCCTGCCGAGCGTGAGGTCGGACGGCAGCACTTTCGGCAGCTCCTGCGCCACCTCGGCGGCGGTGGTGGCGGTGGCGTCCTCGTCGTAGTGGAACAGCAGCTGGCCGGTGTACTCGGGCACGATCGAGACCGTCCCGTCGGTCAGCGCCTTGAGGTAGACGTCGCGGGAACCGAGGTTGAGCCTGGTCGAGGCCGGCATGCCCTTGGCGGTCAGCGCTTGGGCGTACAGCTCGGCGACGACGGTGGACTCGGTGGCGGACGCGGACCCGACCACGACCGCCTTACCGCCGGCCGAACCGGATCTGGGGTACTGGCGCAGCGGGTCGGTCCCGGCGCCGCACCCGGGCAGCAGCAAGCAGGCGAGGCCGGCGACCGCCAGGGTCCGGGTGATGGTCAGGGTCATCGCGGGCGACTACTAGGCGGGGAAGGGTGCGACCGCCAGCGCGGCGCCCGTTCTGCTGCTCGACCGCGCCCGGCGAGCGGCAGCCCAGCCCAGGCCGCCCAGCAGCAGGTACAGCGCGATGGCGAGCGCAGCGATCAGGACCGCGCCCGCGAACATCTGCGGGTAGTCGGTCTGCGCCTGGCCACGGACGAGCAGCTGGCCGAGCCCGCCACCGGAAGCGAAGGCCGCGACTGTGGCCGTGGCCACCACCTGCAGGGTCGCGCTGCGCAGACCCGCGATCGCCGACGGCAGCGCCAGCGGCCACTCGATCTGGCGGACGACCTGGCCCTCGGTCATGCCGAGGGCACGGGCGGCGTGCACCGCCTCGCGGGCGGCACCCCCCACCCCCGACGCGACAGCCGCCAGAATGGTGGGCAGCGCCAGGATCGCCAGCACGACGACGATCGGGCCCGTGCCGGTGCCCAGCAGCATCACGGCCAGGAACAGCAGCCCCAACGACGGAACCGCGTGGGCCGCGTTGCTCAGCCCGAGCGCGATCGCCCCGCTCTGCCGGACGCGCCCGATGGCGATACCGAGCGGGATGGCCACGATCGCGGCCAGCACGACCGCCCCCACCGTGTAGCCGAGGTGCTGCAGCAGCAGCTGCGTGATGCCGTCACCGCCACCCCAGTTGGCGCCGTCCTGCAGGAAACCAAAGAGGTTCATGCGCGCCGAGCCCGGGTCCACGGCAGGGTGCCGCGCTGGATGAGCCGGAGCGCCGCGTCGGCGACCAGCGCCAGCAGCACGGTGAGCACCAGCCCCGCGATCAACGGGGTGTAGAAGCGGCTGGTGTAGCCGAGCTGGAGCAGCGTGCCGAGGCCGCCGCTGGCGACCAGCGCGGCGACGGTCACCAGCGCGATGTTGGACACCGTGACTCTCCGCAGGCCGGCGAAGATGACCGGCATGGCCAGCGGCAGCTCGATACGCAGCAACCGCCGCGACCGGCCGAGGCCCGCCGCTCGGGCGGACTGCCTGACGCGGTCAGGGACGGATCGCAGGCCCTCGACCACACTGCGGATCAGCAGCGCCACGGAGTAGACGGTGAGCGCGACCGCGACGTTGACCCGGCTGAGGATCGAGGTACCCAGCAGCAGGGGGACGACGACGAGCAGCGCCAGCGCCGGAATGGAGGAGATGACGCCGAGGACAGCCAGGATCACCTTCGCGCCTCGACCGGTCCGGTAGACGGCGAAGCCCAGCGGGAGCGAGATCACCAGCGCTACGAGTACCGGCGCCAAGGCCAGGATCGCGTGCTGTCCGAGCAGTGAGGCGATCAGGCCGGCGTTGCGTTGCAGCCAGTCCCAGCTCACCGGACGCCCGCCTCTTCGGGCTCCAGGGCGATCGCGTCGACGTCGTCCCCGCTCTCGTCACCGAGCTCGGCCCAGGCGTGGTCGCCGTAGCCGTACGCCGGCTGTCCCTCGACCGCCGCAGGGCCCGGTCGGCCGCTCCGCAGGGACGCGAGAATCGTCTCGGCGGAGGCGACACCAGCGAAGCGGCTGCGGGCCCCCACGCCGACCGCCAGGCCGAACGGGGAGGTCAGCGCGGCGTCGAGCGCACTGCGCAGGTCACCGGACTCCACGTCGAAGGTCGCGCCCAGCGGCAGCAGCTCGCCGGGCCGGTCGGCGTCGACCCAGCCGGTCGGCCGCGCGTCGGCGTCGAGCACCAGGGTGGGATCGCCCCCGGCGGCCGCTGTCGGGTCACGCACGACCTTGACGCCGTGCAGGCTCAGCCCGTCCGCCGACAGGAACGACAGCGCGCGGTATCCCCGGTCGCGCCCGACAAAGCTCTCGACGAAGGCGTCCGCCGGCTCTTCGAGCAGCTGCCGGGGGGTGCCGACCTGGGCCAGGCGGCCGCCGACGCCCAGGATCGCGACCTGGTCGCCCAGCGCGACGGCCTCGTCGATCTCGCTACTGGCCAGGATGACCGTGAGGCCGATCTCAGGCTGGAGCGTGCGGAAGAGCTGGTGCAGCTCGCTGCGGACCTCCGGGTCGACGCCAGCGAACGGCTCGTCCATCAGCAGTACCGTCGGGTTGGCCGCGAGCGCGCGAGCGATCGCCACCCGCACCTGCTGGCCGCCGGTCAGCTGCACGGGATAGCGGTCGGCGAACGTGCGGTCAAGGCCGACGCGCTCCAGCAGCTCCAACGAACGGGTCTGCGTCTTGGCCTTGGACCAGCCGAGCAGTCCGGGCACGGTCGCGATGTTGTCGACCACGGTGCGGTGCGGGAAGAGGCCGCCGCCCTGGACCACGGAGCCCAGCTGCCGTCGCAACGCGGTCTTGCGGCGGGACCGCAGCGGCGTACCGTCCCAGCTGATCGCGCCCGAGGTGGGTTCGATCAGCCGGTTGACCATCGCCACGGTGGTGGTCTTGCCAGAGCCAGGCGGGCCGACGACGACCGTGACCTGGTCCGTCGGCACGCGCAGGCTGAGGTCGACCACCGCGGCGGTGCCGTTGCGGAAGGTCTTGCTGACGGACTGGAACTCGATCACAGCGGACCCTGACTCTTCGGTTGATGCGTGAGATCGACACTAACGGCGGCCACGGACAATTCCGGCGACTCGTTCCGGCGCGCCCCACGCGCTTGCGACGTTCGGGTAAGTTACCCGTCAGTAACATCGGCTCGGCGATTCAGCCACAGTGTCGGTAGCTCGCACTAAGGTGGCGAACGGCCGCCCACGACCGGTGGCCCGCGAAGGAGCGCTCTGGTGGAGATCGTCGCGATCGTCCTAGCCCTGGCCGTCTCGGTGCTGGGTGTGGCCCTCTTCGCGCGCGCGGTGGCGAGCATTGTCGGGGTGATCTCCCTCGGCCAGCCGGTGGTCGGACGCCGAGACGCTCCGCGCGAGCGCTGGCGGCACATGCTGACCGAGACCCTCGGGCACACCCGGATGCTGCAGTGGACGCTCGTCGGAGCCGCCCACTGGTTGGTCTTCGTCGCCTTCGGCGCTCTCTTCTTCACTCTGGTCACCGCGTACGGCCAGCTGTTCGACCCGCGCTTCGCGCTGCCGCTGATCGGTCACTGGGTGGTGTACGAGTGGGCCAGCGAGCTGATCGCCTGGGCCGGGCTGGTCGGCATCGTGGTGCTGATGGTGCTGCGCGCCCGCTCCCGCAGCCGCGGTCGGGCCTCCCGCTTCTACGGTTCTCGCGGCTGGATGGGCGTCTACGTCGAGCTCACGATCCTCGGGATCGTGGTCTGCGTCCTCACCATCCGGGCGCTCGAGTACCACCTGCTCGGGGCAGACACCAGCCGCTGGCACTTCCCCCTCACCTGGTTCCTGCTGCCAGACGCCATCGCGCCGGAGACGCTGGAGACCGCCGTCGTGCTCGTTGCCGCGGTCAAGATCGTCGTCTCGATGGCCTGGTTCGTCACCATCGGGCTCAACACCACGATGGGGGTGGCCTGGCACCGCTTTACCGCCTGGCCCAACATCTGGTTCAAGCGTCGGGCCGACGGCCGGCCCGCCCTCGGGGCGCTGGAGCCGATCGCGGTCGACGGGCAGCCGCTGGACTTCGCCAACATCGAGGACCTGGACGAGAACGCCAGCCTGGGCGTCGGCAAGGTCGAGGACTTCACCTGGAAGGGCCTGCTCGACTTCACCTCCTGCACCGAGTGCGGTCGCTGCCAGTCCCAGTGCCCCGCCTGGCACACCGGGAAGCCGCTGTCGCCCAAGCTCGTGATCATGGAGCTGCGCGAGCACGCGTACGCGAAGGCGCCGTACCTACAGGCCGCGGAGGAGGCCCGCGGCGGACTGGGCGCGGCCGTACTGGCCGAGTCCGAGCGGCCTCTGGTGGGACCGATCCAGGTGAGCGACGGGGTTGCCGGGGTGATCGACCCGGAGGTGCTGTGGTCGTGCACCAGCTGCGGCGCCTGCGTCCAGCAGTGCCCCGTCGACATCGAGCACGTCGACCACATCCTCGACCTGCGTCGACACCAGGTCTTGATGGACGCCGACTTCCCCAAGGAGCTGAACGGGCTGTTCAAGGGGCTGGAGAGCAAGGGCAACCCCTGGAACATGAGTCCGCGCGGCCGGATGGACTGGGCCAAGGGGCTGCCCTTCGAGGTGCCGGTGGTCGGCGAGGACGTCGAGGACCTGACCAGCATGGAGTACCTGTTCTGGGTGGGTTGCGCCGGGGCGTACGAGGACCGGGCCAAGCAGACGACCCGCGCCGTCGCCGAGCTGCTGCACACCGCCGGGGTCAGCTATGCCGTGCTGGGCAACGGCGAGACCTGTACGGGCGACCCGGCCCGCCGGGCGGGCAACGAGTTCGTCTTCCAGCAGCTGGCGATGGAGAACGCCGAGACCCTGAAGGACGCGGGGGCCACCAAGATCGTGACCACCTGCGCGCACTGCCTCAACACGCTCAAGAACGAGTACCCCCAGCTCGGCGTCGAGGCCGAGGTCGTGCACCACACCCAGCTGCTCAACCGGCTCGTCCGCGACGGCCGGCTGACCCCGGTCACCCCACCGGCAGGCTCGGTCGGCGGCCGCACCATCACCTACCACGACCCCTGCTACCTCGGCCGGCACAACCAGGTCTACGACCCGCCCCGCGACCTGCTCGGCGCTCTCCCCGGGGCGACGCTCGCCGAGATGCCGCGGCATGGGCAGCGGTCCTTCTGTTGCGGGGCCGGCGGCGCCCGGATGTGGATGGAGGAAAAGATCGGTACCCGGATCAACGTGAACCGGACCGAGGAAGCCGTCCAGACGCTCCAGCTGGCCGGCGCCGGGGACTCCGGGGCGATCGCGACCGGATGCCCGTTCTGCCGGGTGATGCTCAGCGACGGGCTGACCGGGATGCAGGCCGACGGCAAGGCGCCCGAGTCGGTCGAGGTCCTCGACGTCGCCCAGCTGCTGCTCGAGTCCGTTCGCCGCGAGGGCTGAGCCGACCCGCTCAGCGGCGACCTCGGGCTAGTCGAGCACCTGAGCCAGCTCGGCTCGGAGCGTTGCTCTGACGCGTTCCAACCGTTTGCGGGCTGCGCCCGGCGAGATGCGGAGGACCTGCGCGGCCTCGGCCGAAGTGAGCTGCTCCCAGTAGATCAAGGTGACCAGCTCGCGGTCGGCGGTGGACAGGCGGTCGAGAAGCTGTTCGGCTCGATCGGTCAGATCGGGGTCGGGCGTGTCGACCATCCGGGGAAGCTCGGCGCGCAGCCGGTCGGCCAGCACGTGACGGCGGGTGGCTGATCGCCGGTGGTTGGCCAGGCAACGTCGTGCGACCCCAAGCATCCAGGCTCGGGCGGCCCGCTCGTCTGACGGCACCGACCGGTACTTGCGCCAGGTGATCATGAGCACGTCGACGTACAAGTCGGCGGCGTCGTCGATCGGGCTGACGCGGCGGGCAAGGTAGGCCAGGACGTCGGGCCCGACCGAGGCGGTCAGCTGCTCGATCCGGCTGGCTGCGTCGGTCAACGGTCGACCTTCGAGCAGTCAATGTCGGAGTCGAGCGGGATCTTGCCGTCTTTGATCGAGGAGGCAACTCTCGCGTCGTGGACCCGGACACCGCCGCCGTCGACCTTGGCCATCAGATCAGAGTCGACGATGCTTTGGAGCTGGGACGCCGCAGCCACCCAACCGGATCGATCGCCGGAGTGGATGGCGTCAACACCCGCGCAGAACCACGACGACTGGGCCCAGAACAGGTATCCGGAATCGATCGCAGTCTCCTGCTGCAACGAGCCCTCACCGTTGGCACAGTACGAAGAGCTCTGGGCCTGAGTAACCAGTGCGCGCGTGGCTACGTCCCAGCTTGTTCCGCCGGGCAATGGACCGTCGGGCTGATGCTTTCTCACCACCTCGGCGTAACCCGGTGCGCAGACGTTGAGCCATTCCGACCGGTCAACGTCTTCGGTGAACCGGCTTGGCTGGCCGTGCATTCCGGTTCGTAGGGCCAGAACCCCTGTACCGGCTGCTGTGGTGGAGACGGTGATGATGATCGCGGCCAGACCGATCCCGAACCTTTTCCTGCGTCCACTACGAGCGCGCGTGCCGAGCTGCGCTGAGATGAGTGCGCCGTGAATGCTGGCAAGGTCGCGGTCCACGTCCAGGCGTGCCGCGGCAAGCGTGTGGGACAGATCGTCTAGGTCGGGCATCGCTGTCGGTCCTCCTCTGGATGATGTCTCTCACCTAGGGAATGTCCGGGGTTGTCGCCCTTTGTGACGCGGGTGCGGGTTGGTCCCCTCAAGACTTGCCTCGACCGGAAGACCGGACCAGCCATGTGCGCCTGGCCGGTGCCAGTCGCCGGCCGGTCGGAACAAGGTTTGAGTGCGACCGCGCGTGCTGGGCCGGGGTCAGAAGCGCTGGAAGTTGAGGTGCGAGCGGCTCGGGGTGGGCCCGCGCTGGTTCTGGTACCGCGAGCCGTACTGGACCGAACCGTACGGCAGCTCGGCGGGCGAGGTCAGCCGGAAGAAGCAGAACTGGCCGATCTTCATGCCCGGCCAGAGCTTGATCGGCAGGGTGGCCACGTTGGACAGCTCGAGGGTGACGTGGCCGGAGAAGCCGGGATCGATGAAGCCGGCGGTGGCGTGGGTGAGCAGCCCCAGCCGACCGAGGGAGGACTTGCCCTCCACGCGGGCGGCCAGGTCGTCAGGCAGCGTCACGACCTCATAGATCGAGCCGAGCGCGAACTCCCCTGGGTGCAGGATGAACGGCTCACCCTCGACCGGCTCGACCGCGCGGGTGAGCTCGACCTGCTCCTCGGACGGGTCGATGTGGGGATAGCGGTGGTTCTCGAAGACCCGGAAGTACCGGTCCAGCCGGACGTCGATGCTGGAAGGCTGCACCAGCTCCGGGGAGTACGGCTCGAGACCGATCCGGCCGGACTCGATCTCGGCGCGGATGTCGCGGTCGGAGAGGAGCATGCCCGCGACACTATCGCGAGCGGCTTCCCTCCCCGTCGCGGTCGACGGCGTCGACCCGGACGGTCAGCCGGTGGTCGCCGACGGTGACGACGGAACCCTCGTCGAGGTAGGTGGGCTGCCCCGGTACGCAGCGGAACGCCTCACCGGTCGGCGTGGTCAGCGTCGAACCGTTCGTCGAGTCGCGGTCGACCACGAAGAGGCCACGCGCGTCGACGTCCAGCGCCAGGTGCGTCTTGGACACCGTCCGGCTCTCGTCGGACAGCTTGATCAGCTCGGCACCCTCTTCACCGGGACGCGGTTGCGGGTTGCGGCCGAGCAGGACGAGCCCCGCCACCACCAGCTCGCGGCCGTCGTCGAGCACCGCCACCCAGGGCCGCGGCGTCGAGGCGGGCGCCGGCGCCACCTCGACCGGAGCGGTCTCGACCGGGCTGGCGGCCTGGACCGGCACAGCCTCGACCGGCGCGAGTGCCTCAGTAGCCGTCTTGGCCGGGGACGCCGCCGGGGAGGCGGCGGCCGGCCGGGCGATGGTCGGCCGGGTCGGGCGAGTACGGGGCGCGAGCGCGCGGGCCCGGATGACCACGGCGTTGCTGGCGAGGTCGTGCCAGCCCTGGTGACGGGGGTGCCGGACGAGGAAGACCAGCATCAGCAACAAGCCGAGTCCGGTGACCGTCAGCAGCGCGAGCACCACCGCCCGCAGCAGCACCCGTCCCCAGCCGATGGGCCGGCCGTCGGTGAAGCCGACGAGCTGCAGCTTCAGCAGCCACATCCCCGGTCCCGCGGCGCGGACAGCGAGCATCCACCAGACCACGAGACCCCAGAGGCCGAGCAGGACCGCGCCCACGGTGGCCGCGCCGCTCGACGGCGAGTCACCGAGGCCGGGCAGGCCGAACGCGACCAGCGTGACGACGGTCGGGACGATCCCGTCGACCAGGGAGGCGACGAACCGCCGGCCCAGCGGGCCGACCACGACGCCGGAGGGCAGACCGGTGAACCGGTCGGGCCTGCGCGTCTGTGCGTTCGCCATAGGTCCTGCTCCTTGGTGGTTGTCGAGCGGGCACGTACAGAGAAACTACTGCGGCAGGTCGAGCAGCACCGAGACGCCCTCGGCGAGCTCGAGCACGCTGCCGAGCGGGACCGGTACGGCTTCACCGGGGGGCAGCGGCCTCCGGCTCGCCCCGTCGGGAGCCACCAGCACCGTCCCGTTGGTCGAGTGCAGGTCTTTCACCAGCACCCGCCAGCCGTCGGGGGCGATCTCCAGGTGGGTCCGGCTGATGTCGTGGGCGGGGCTCGGCACGGTCAGCAGCCGGGCGGCAACCTCACCGCGCTTACCGGGCGCCCGCCCGACCAGCACCACCCGGTCGAGAACGGCCTGGGTGCCGTCGGTCACCCGCAGGGTGGCCAAAGCCGGCTGGGCCACCCGGTGCGGCTGGAGGTCGGTGACCCGGACGCCACAGTCGGTGCAGCGCCGGATGCCGGGCGGGTTCGGGTGCCCGTACGGGCAGACGACGGCGAGGACCGTTGCGGGCGCAGCCCCCACGGCGGGGGCGAACGACGTCGGGGCGTCCGGCAAGGACGCGGGGATCGCGACCAGCCGGGTCTCGCCGTCCTCGCCGGTCAACGAGACGGTGGGCTCGGGCTCGGTCCGGGTGGTCCCGAGGTCGAGCTCGGCCTCGGTCATCGGCTCCGTGGCCTCCTCAGGCTGCGACGTGCCCTGGGGCGAGTTCGGAACGGCGTCCGCGCTCGCGTCCAACAGGATCGACGAAGCCCGTACGGCCCCGACGACCAGCGGGAGCCGCAGCTCGTCGTCGTCAGGACGACTCTCGCCAGCGTCGACCCGGACCGCGACCAGGTCGGCCAGGCCCACCTCCGCCCAGGTCTGGACGCCGTCCCCGCTCGCCACCAGGCGGTCGGTGGCCGGGTCGACGAGGCGTACGGATCCGCGGACGAGCGAGCGCATCCCGGTCGGGGTCCAGAAGAGAGCGCCGAAGCTCGGCATCGTGTCCAGCCCGTAGCCGGCCAGCCGCGCCGCGAGATCGGTCATGGAGGCGGAGCGCAGCACCTCCTGCCAGAGCTCGGCCGCGAGCGTGGTCCACCCGGCGCCCGGCGGCTCGATCACCACGAGAGAAGTCGGGCCGCAGAGCACCAGCCAGCTCCCAGGTGCGTAGGTCGCGCGCCACCGTCCCGCTGCCGCCATCACCCGTCCCCCCGCCTGTGCCCGGCAGTCCGGCCGGCTTCGCTCATTGTCGCCCACCGGCCGCGTTTCGGCAGGCCGCAGGGTCAGACCGGCGGAGCCGGGTCGTACTGGATGTCGCGCCGCACCTCGCGTGCCCGCTCCGTGCCGGCGAGCCGGTCGACCAGGTGCAGGGCCATGTCGATCCCGGCCGAGACGCCGGCCGCGGTCACCACGTCGCCGTCGTCGACGAAGCGGTCGTCGGGCCGCAGCTCGATGGTCGGGTCGAGCTGCAGCAGCTCGGGCAGGGCCGACCAGTGGGTCGTCGCCGGTCGCGAGGTCAGCAACCCGGCGGCAGCGAAGACCAGCGACCCGGTGCACACGCTCGTCATCAGCGGCACGGTGCTGCGCTGGCTGCGCACCCAGTCCATCTGGGCCGAGTCGCTCAGGTGGGTCCGGGTGCCGTGGCCACCCGGATAGACCAGCACCTCGAGCGGTGGCGCGTCAGCGTAGGAGTGGTGCGCCTGTACGCCCAGCCCCTTGGCTCCGGTGACCGGACCGCCGTCGCGGGAGAGACAGAACACGGCATAGCCGTCTTCGGGATGGCCCTGGGTCCAGGTGGAGAGCACTTCCCAGGGGCCGACGGCGTCGAGCTCCTCGAAGCCGTCGAAGAGCAGGATCCCGATCTGTCATGGGTGGTCAGCCATGACCTCACTCTGCCAGGCGCCGCCCAGCCTCAGGCGGCGACGATGCTCTCCTGGCGCTCGAGCTCGACGTTGAAGTCACGCTTGGTCGCCTGCCAGCGGTCCTCGGTCTGGCCGGTGCGCCAGTAACCAGACATCGACACCCGGGCCCGGTTGAAGCTGCAGTCGGTGAACAGGTAGCGCCGCAGCTGGCGGATCATCTCGGCGTTGCCGTGCACGAAGGCCTGGACGTCACCGGCGGGCAGCCCGGCGGAGCGGACGGCCTCGGCCAGCGCGTCCCCGTACGGTCGGCCCGAGCGGTGCACCCACACGACCTCGACCGCAGGCGCCGAGCAGATCTCCTGCTGCTGGTCGGCGTCCTCGATCTCGACGTAGACGGTGGCGTGGGCGCTCGACCCGAGCCGGTCCAGCGTGGCGCAGATCGCGGGCAGCGCCGCTTCGTCGCCGACGAGCAGGTGGTGGTCGGCGGTCGGGTCGGGGGCATAGCCGCCGCCCGGACCGAAGAAGCCGATCTGCTGTCCCGGCTCAGCCTGGGCCGCCCAGGGACCGGCCAACCCCTCGTCGCCGTGGACCACGAAGTCGATCGCCAGCTCGTTGAGCGCGGCGTCGTAGGAACGGACCGTGTACGTCCGGGTCACCGGCCAGCGCTCGGCCGGCTCGGTGGCGCGCAACGTGTCCACGTCGAACGGCCAGGCGTAGTCCGCGCCGGCCGGCGGGAAGAGGATCTTGACGTAGTGGTCGGTGTAGGGCAGATCCGCCATGCAGGCGAGGTCCGCGCCGGTGAAGAACACGCGGCGCATCGACGGGCTGAGCCACTCAGCGCGCACCACCTCCGCGCTACGAGCGATCCGCTTGGGCTTACCTGGCTGTGTCATGCACGATCCTCACACCGTTGTCCCGGACGAGCTCCCGGACGCGAAACGGCGACCCGAACTCCTGCTGGTAAGGGTAGCCTTTGTTTATTCGGATCAAAACCGGGAGAGGATTGGACGGTGCAGCCTCTCGCCGATCCGGTCGACCTGATCCTGCTGCGCGAGTCTGCCCTGCTCCGGGCCACCGACCCGGTCGTCGTGGTCGACGACCAAGGGGGTGCGCTCGTGGACGGCCTGGTCGCCCAGTACGGCGCCGGCGAGGTTCGGGTGTGCTGTGACGCCCTGACCGACGAGCGGGCGGTGGTCGCCGCTGCGGGCAGGCGACCTCAGGTGCGCGTGCTGCCTCCGGGACCGGAGCTGTGGCAGGACGTCCGTGGCGTGGTGGTACGGCTACCGAAAGGGCTGGCCGCCCTGGACGAGACCGCCGAAGCCGTCGCGCGGTGGGCCGACCCCTCGGTACAGGTGCTGGCCGGCGGCCGCGTCAAGCACATGAACCGCAGCATGAACGACGTCCTGTCCCGCCACTTCGAGTCCGTCCGCGGCAGCCTGGGCGCGCAGAAGTCACGGGTGCTGATCGCCACGGGCACCCGGCCGCCGGGAGAGTTCCGCTACCCGCTGTCGGCGGTCGACGACGAGCTCGACGTGACCGTCTGCGCCCACGGGGCCGCCTTCGCCGGACCGTCGGTCGACCTCGGTACCCGCTATCTGCTGAGCTTTCGGGACTCCTTTCCTGCGTCCGCCCGCCAGGTCGTCGACCTCGGCTGCGGCACCGGGGTGCTGGCCGTGCTCGCCGCCCGCACGCTGCCGCACGCGCAGGTGCTCGCCCTCGACGAGTCCCGTGCGGCCGTGCTCTCCGCGGTCGCCACCACCGAGGCGAACGGGGTTGCCGACCAGGTCGAGGTGCGCCGTACGCACCTGAGCGAGGGCGTACCCGACGCGTCCGTCGACCTGGTGCTGTGCAACCCGCCCTTCCACCGGGGCAACACCCGCGACAGCGCCGTCGCCTTCGAGATGTTCGCCGACGCCGCTCGCGTGCTGGCCGCCGGCGGTGAGCTGTGGGCGGTCTACAACTCCCACCTGCCCTACCTACGGGCCCTGCGCCGCCTCGTCGGGCGGACCGACGTGGTGGGCCAGAACCCCGCCTACACCGTCACCCGCTCAGTCCGCAGCACCTGAACCGGCCGGCCACTCAACCGGCGGCGACCTCCGGCCGCCAGGGCTTGAGCCAGTCCGTCTCCGGCCAGCCCTCGACCGCCGCCATCAGCGCGTACATCGTGGCCCCGTCGACGTGCTCGCGAACGAGGTCGGCGTGCCCGGCGTGCCGGCTCAGCTCCTCGAAGATGTGCAGCAGCGCCCAGCGCACGGTGTACCCGCCCCCGGTCGGCATCCAGGGTGCGGCCGGCAGCGTCACCTCCGCGTCCAGGCGGGTCGCCGCCACCACCGCCTCGGTGGCCGCAGCCGTCGCCGCCACCTCAGCGGTGAGGCTCTCCAGCGTGTCCTCCGGCCCCAGCGCGAAGCTGTCCACGTAAGCGTCCTCGGACTGCTCGGAGTGGCCAGCGATCACGTCAGCCCAGCTCTTCTCGGTCCGGCTCGCGTGCTTGATCAGTCCGCCGACGCTCAACGCGCTCACCGTGGGCGTCAGCCGCAGCTGCTCCGGCGTCAGGCCGTACCCGGCGTTGAGCAGCCCGGCGCGCTGCTGGCGCAGATAGACCAGCAGCCCGTCGACCTCGGTACGGACAGGTGGTGCGTTTCCTGGCATCGGTCCCCCTCTGGATCACCTCTGAGGAAGACCACGATGCCGGAGACCACTGACAGAAATCGCGGGTCAGGGAGCGACGAGCGGCGGATGCAGGTCCTTGAGGCCGAACTGCTTGCGTCGGTGCACCGTCAGCACGGTCAAACTGAGCACCACGACCGTCACGGCGGCCAGAACTCCGGCGTCGCGGGCCACATGGCTGAGCAGCCCGCCGGAGATGGCGACCCGGTAGGCGTCGATCAGGTAGGTCATCGGCAGAAACGGGTGCAGCATGGCGAAGAAGCCTGGCAGCAACTCCGGTGGGTAGGTGCCGCCAGCCGCGGTCAGCTGCAGGATCAGCAGCACCAGCAGCAGGCTCGAGCCCGGGGTACCGAGCGCCGTCCGGAGCAGGTGGGCGATGGCGGAGAAGCAGATCGCCGCCAGCGTCACCATCAGCATCGTCAGCACGGGGTGCACCGGATCGAGGCCGAGCGCCACCCAGACCACGCCCACCATCAGCCAGCCGGCGGCGACCGCGATCGCGCCGATCGGCAGCCAGGCGGTCAAGGCCAGCCGCAGCGAGCTGGCCCGGCCGGCCAGGGCTCGGCCGGAGATCGGGCGGACGACCAGGAACACCGAGATCCCGAAGACCCACATGGCGATCGAGAAGAACAACGGGGCGAGGCCGCGGCCGTAGAAGGTGGCGGGGTTGTCGATCTGCATGGCCACGTCGGCGGGTGCAGAAAGGACCTGGACGGCCTGGGCCTGGTCGTCGGCGCTCAGCGTCGGGATCCGGTCAGCGCCCTTCCCGAGCTGCGTCGCGAGAGTCCCCGCGCCGCTCTGGAGCTTGGTCAGGCCGTCGGTCAGGTCGTCGGCACCCTCATGCAGGTCCCCCACGCCGTCGCTCAGGGTGCTCGCACCGGAGGCAAGGCTGGTCGCGCCGTCGGCGGCCTGGCCGACGCCGATACTCAGCTTGTCGGCCCCGGTCGAGGCGCGGTGGATCCCGGTGTGCAGCTTCTTGGCGCCGGACGCCACGTCGGCCGAGCCGTCGGCGAGGTCGTCCAGGTTCTTCCGGGCCGTGCTGATCCGGGAGTCGAGCGTGCCGCCCGTCTGCACCTGGTCGTTGATCGTGTCGACCCGCTTCGCGCCGGCGCGGACGTCGGCGGCGATGTCGTCGGCCCGACCCGACGCCGTGCTGACCGAGGACTGTGCCGTCCGGAACGCCTGGCTGTTGGCGATCTCGGGATACTGCCTCTTCAGCGCGGCCAGCTGCGTGGCTGCGGTGTCGAGGTTGCTGGTGACCGAGGACGATTCACCCGAGGTCTGGGAGGCGATGGCGTCCAGCCGGGAGGTGACCGCCTGGGCGTCGGACTGGAGCCCCGGCAGCGCCGCCTGCGCAGCCTTCAGCGCGGGCTGTACCTGGTCGTTCAGCTCCTTGTTCCCGGCGGCGACCTGGGCGGCACCCGTGCTCAGCTGGCCGGAGCTGGTGTCGAGCTGCTGCAGACCGGTGGCCAGGTCGGACGATCCGGTCCGTGCGGTGCTGAGGCCGTCGGCCAGGGTCGTCGCGCCTGTGCTCAGCGACGTCGCGCCGTCCGCCGCGGTCGACGCGCCGTCCGCGAGCTTGGCGGACCCGTCGTGCGTCGTGGCGAGACCGTCATGGAGCTTGTCGGCCCCCTGCTGCGCGTCGACCAACCCGGAGCGGATCTTCGCCAGGTTGGCGAAGACGGCGTCGAAATAGCTGGCGACCGCCGACTCGTCGACGGAGCGGGCGATCGTGTTCTGGGCGCTGTTGGTGAGGCTGCCGATGACGAAGCCGTTCGCGTCGTTGCGCCGCAGCGTGATGGTGGCCCGCTCGGGGTCGTCGCCCTGGCCGCTGACCAGGTCGGACGAGAAGTCCGACGGCACGTAGACGGCGAGGTAGTAGTCGCCCTCGCGCAGCCCACGGGTCGCCTCGGCGTCGGTCGTGTCGCGCCAGTCGAAGGTGTTCCTCTGGTGCAGGCTGGCGACGAAGTCGTCCCCGGCCGTGACCGTCCTGCCGCCGATCGTGGCCGGCTGGTCGTCGTTGACGACCGCGACGGGCAGCCGGTTCAGGTGCCCGTACGGGTCCCAGTTGGCGGTCAGGTACACCGCGCCGTAGAGCAGCGGGATGATCAGCACGAAGACCAGGGCGATCTTGGCGGGTCGTTCGCGGAAGCGCCGCAGCTCGAAGCGGGCGAGCCGGGCAGCAGGGATGCGCATCGTCAGGGGGTCTTCTCGTCGGTACCGGTGGTGGGGTTCAGGTGGATCACGTGAGCCTCGGCGGGGACCGCAGCCACCTCGGTGGTGCTGGTGAGGATGGTCCGGCCCGGACGGCAGAGCAGGGTGAGCGCGGCCATCAGCCGCCGCTGCGCGGCGAGGTCGAGCGACCGGTCGGCGTCGTCGAAGACGATCAGCTCCGACGGCTTGACCATCGCGAGCGCGACGCAGAGCAGCGAGCGCTCGTACGCAGGCAACTGATCGACCAGGCCGTCGCGGTCGAACGTCACGCCAGTGACCTCTTCCGCCTCGGCGAAGGCGAGGTCGGCGTCCGCGGCCTGGACACCGTCGATCAGGGCCCGCTCGAGCATCGACTCACCGACGGTGAGCTGACCTTCCGGCTCGACCAGGGTGGCGATCCGCGCGATGGCCGTGATCTCGCGCAGCTGCCGGGGCCGCGTCGTACGGGTGTGCCGGCCGAGCCGGACGCTGCCGGTCAGCCCACGCATCCGACCGGAGACGGCGAGCAGCAACGAGGACCGGCCGCTGCCGGACGGCCCGACGACGACCGAGACCTCGCCGCGGGGGACGCCGAACGTGAGGTCGGCGAAGATCGTCCCGGAGCGGCTGGCCAGGCCGAGGTCGTCGACGAGGATCAGCGGAGCGCTCACGCCAGGATCCCGGTCATCACGTGGGTCAACATCGCCTCGATCAGCGGCAGCGGCAGGCTGTGGGGCGCCGCGGCGTACTCGAGGGAGACGCCGTTGACGCAGGTGAGCAGCAGGGTGGCGGCGACCGCCACGTCGACGCCGTCGGCCAGCGGGACGCGGTCCGCGACACCGGTCAGCAGCTGCTCGAGCTCGCGGCGCTGCCGCAGCCGCAGGTCGCCGTAGACCCGGGCCAGCTCGGGGTCGCGCGCGGCGAGGGCCCGGAACTCTGCGAGCAGCGCGGGCAGCCGCTGATCGTCCGCGACGCCCTGGGCCAAGGAAGCGCCGACCGCGTGCGCCGGATCGGTGGCACCGTCCGCCTCGATCGCCGCCATGGCGAGCGTCAGCACGTTGCCCAGCAGGCCGGTGAACTCCGAAGCGAAGACGGCAGCGAAGAGCTCCGGCTTGCCCCCGAAGTTGGAGTAGACCGCCCCCTTGGTGAAACCGGCCGCGGCGGCGATGGCGGTGACCGAGACCTCGGCGTACGAGTGTTCGGCAAAAGCAGTGGCCGCCGCCCGGAGCACCTGCTCACGGACGTCGGAGCGCTTGGTGCGGGAGCGGGGAAGGGTGGAGCTCATCGTGGTGCCGTCCTTTCGATACCTAGGGTATCGGGAAGGCCCGGCTTTGCATACTTGGGGTATCGAAAGCCGACCCCCGGGATGCTCGAGCGCAGTTCAGGCGGGCCGGTGGGAGCGCGGCAGCTTGGCCACGACCATCGCGTACGAGGCGTCGATCAGCTCGCGCACCTCGTCCTCGGGGACGGTTCCGTCGAGCTGGATGGAGTTCCAGCCGTGCTGGCCGAGGTACGGCATTCGGGAGGCGGCCGCCGGATAGCGCTCGAGCAGGAGGTCGGCCTCCTCCCGGTTGCCGCACTTCAGCCCGATGCTCGGTGCGACTCCGTGCAGGCCGAGGAACGCGAAGATCTTGCCCGTGCCGGCCGGCCCGACCTTGGCCACCACGTCGTCCTCCCAGGGCTCGTCGCGCCAGGCGCCCGGCTTGTCCAGGCAGTAGTCGAGCCAGCGGTCCTCGGCCGCGACGCGACGGACAGGGGCGCCCGCTCGGATCGCGCGCGGGATCTCGGCGACGGCGTCGACCCGGGCGAGCAGGTTCGCCAGCTCGTCCGCCGTGGCCGCGGTGTCGACCTGCACGGTGTACTCCACGCCGGTGGACCGCCAGGACTCGACGTCGAAGTCCCCGGAAGCGTCCACCCGGACGCCCTCGACGGCGAGGCCGAGCTCGGCTGCCTCTCGGTAGACATCGTTGAGGACGCAGCCGGCCGTCGCCAGGTGCAGCAGGTGGGCGCCGGTGAAGGCGGCGGTGACACTGACCCCGCCGGCGGTCCAGCGGTGCGGGAAACGCGCGGTCGGCTCGTCCGCCGACGTGAGGGATCCTGCGGTCACGGTCACGGCATAGCGCTCGGTCACATTCGCGGATTCTGCCCGACGCCGTCGTCTGACATTTCTCCAGGGGCAGCTCCGCCGAAGATGGAGCGGACGACGGGAATCGAACCCGCATTCTCAGCTTGGGAAGCTGATGTACTGCCATTGTACGACGTCCACCTGCGGCGAACCGCGTTCGAAAGTCTAGCTCATCCGGACCCCCAAGCTGCCAGCCCGAGACAGCCCGTGCGCCTCCCCGGCCCTCGTGCGCCCCGCCTGCGGGGCGCATCCGTACCGGCCGGGCGCACGACGCCAGCGCCGACCGCGACGTGAGCGCTCAGGGTTTGCCCCTGAGCACACCCCGCCGGCCCCGGAGCTTGGCGCCGACCCCTCGCCAGCGGAGCATCCGCGGCCTAGCGTGAGGCCATGACCGAGAACACCGTCGAACCCAGTGGCGTCGGACCTGTCGCGGGCGGACACCTGCGCGCGGCGGACAGCGACCGGGACCAGGTGTCGACCGTCCTCAGCACGGCGTTCGCGGAGGGACGGCTGAGTCGGGAGGAGTACGACGAGCGGATCGACGGCCTGCTGGCGGCCAAGACGTTCGACGACCTCGTCGGTCTGACCCGCGACCTCGTCGACGTGCGGCCGGCGCCGGCGACGGTCGCGCCGGTCGGTCCCCGGATCGACATGGTCGCCGCCAGCGACGAGACCGACCGGATGATCGCCATCTTCTCCGGCGCCGAGCGCAAGGGGGTCTGGCGGGTGCGGCGCCGGATCGAGTCGTACGCCATCTTCGGCGGCGTCGACCTCGACATGCGCGAGGCGACGTTCGAGAGCCCGGTCACCGAGATCACCGGGGTCTGGTGTTTCGGCGGCTTGGACATCAAGGTGCCGGCCGGTGTGGAGGTGCGCGACCAGACGACGGGCATCTTCGGCGGCAGCGACGTGAAGAACGTCGGTGAGCCGACCCCGGGCGGACCGGTCCTGGTGATCAAGGGAATGGCGATCTTCGGTGGCGTGTCGGTGAAGGGACCGCGGCCCGCGAAGCGGTGGGGCGCCACCGCCCTCAGCCGCCGTTCGGCCGGCGGACACCACTCGCACCACTGAACCCGTAGCCTGGGGGCGCCATGGACGACCTCTTCGCACCGCCCGGCTACGACTGGCAGCGGCTCTCCCCCCAGTACCGCTCGCTGCGCCGGCTGACCACCGTGCTGGTGGCTCCGGTGATCTTCACCATCCCGGCGCTGATCCTGGGGATCGCGTTCGGGCTCTGGTGGGTCTCGCTGCTGCTGTGGGTGCTGGCCGCCGTGATCGTGGTGGTCCGGTACAGCCTGATCGAGCGCACCTGGCGTTCCTGGGGTTACGTCGAGCGCGACGACGACCTCTACATCACCCACGGCGTGCTCTTCCGCACCCTCGTCGCGGTCCCGTACGGCCGGATGCAGCTGGTCGAGGTCGAGTCCGGACCGCTGGAGCGGGCGTTCGGGTTGGCCAGCGTCACGCTGAAGACGGCAAGCCCGGACACGAACGCGACCATCCCGGGACTTCCGCCGGAGGAGGCAGCCCGGCTCCGTGACCGGCTGACCGAGCGGGGCGAGGCGCAGGCCTCCGGGCTATGACCTCCCCGCCCACCGCCGAGCCCGAGACCGCTCCGGGCAGCGAGCCGCTCGCGCCCGCCGTCCCCGGCGCCCCGCCGGTCAAGCAGACCGAACGGCCGCACCCGCTCAGCCCCTTCATCCGGGGGTGGATCGTCTTCGTCGCCCTCCTCTTCTCCCTCTCCCAACAGCTGATCCCCGACGGGAGCGACGACCGCTTCTCGGCGAGCGACCTGGTCAGGTTCCTGCCGTTCGTCGCCGGCTTCCTGCTGCTGGCCGGCGGGACCGGCTTTGTCAGCTGGTACTTCACCCGCTTCGTCATCGACTCCGACGAGCTGCGCCTCGAGACCGGCGCCCTGTTCAAGAGCTCCAAGCGGGTGCCGTTCGAGCGGCTGCAGTCGGTCGACATCATCCAGCCCTTCGCCGCCCGGCTCTTCGGCCTGGCCGAGCTGCGGATCGAGGTCGGTGCCGGCGACAGCTCGCTACGGCTGCGCTACCTGAGCCGCACCCGCGCGACCCGGCTGCGCGAGTACCTGCTGGCCCGCGCGCACGGCCGACGCCAACACCCCGACGATCCCGACCTCGCCCTGCCCGCCAGCGCGTTCACCGACCGCGCCGCGGACGACCGACCACTGGTGCGGGTCACACCGCGGCGTCTGGTGCTCAGCTTCTTGGTCTCGACCGAGTGGCTGGTGTCGGCGGGCTCGACCGTGCTGGTGCTGGTGGTCACCAGCATCTTCGACGTGGTGGCGTACGCGCTGCCGGGACTGCTGCCGCTGCTGATCGGCGCGGTCTCGGTGGTCGGGCGCCGCGTCTTCCAGATGTACGGCTTTACCTTGTCGGCCTCCTCGCGCGGCCTGCGGGTCACCCGCGGGCTGACCAACCTGACGAGCCAGTCGGTTCCGGTCGACCGGATCCAGGGCGTGAGGGTCAGCCAGCCCGTGCTGTGGCGGCCGTTCGGCTGGCACCGGGTGGACGTCGACATCGTCGGTTACGCCAGCGGGGACAGCGAGAACAACGAGCGCAGCGCGACCAGCGTGCTGCTGCCGGTCGCGACGGCCGCCGAGGTCGCCCTGGCGCTCGAGCAGGTGCTGCCGGGGATCGACCTGCCGGCGATCGCCCTGCACCCGGTCCCGCGACGCGCCCGTTGGATCCGCTGGTTCGACTGGTGGACGCTGCGCTACGGCTGGGACGACCGCGCGCTGGTCACCGAGCACGGCTGGCTGACCCACGTCCGCGACGTCCTGCCGCACGCCAAGACCCAGTCCGTCCGGATCGAGCAGGGTCCGCTCCAGCGGCGGTTGCACCTCGCCGACGTCCACTGCGACACCCCGCGCGGCCCCGTCAACGTCGTCGCCCACCAGCTCGACCAGGCCGCGGCCCGCGAGCTGGCCATGAGCCAGCTCGACCGTGCGCGGGCGGCCCGAGCCGCCGACGTCGACCGCCGGGCCGCCGCCCGCGAAGTGACCTCCTCGACCGACGACGAGGCCGCGCTGCTGGCCGCGTTCGGCACCGACCGCTCCGCCCTGCTGGGCGCCGGTTCCGAGAGCGAGGTCTTTGCGCTGTCCGACCCGGAGCGGGTGCTGCGGCTCTACCGATCCGGGCACGAGGCGCCGGATCTGACGTCGGGCCAGCTTCGTTCCCTGTACGACTTCTGGCGCGGTACCGACGTCGGCGTCGAGGTGCCGCTGATCTGGCAGACGGGCCGCGAGGGCAGCCGCAGCTTCACCGTCGACCGGCGCTTCTCGGGCCGCAGCTTCTCCGACTGGCTGGCCGAGGCGCCGACGGATCAGCGACGCCAAGCCCTGCTGACCTATCTGGATGCGACCACGACCGTCTCCCGGCTGCCTGCGCCGTTGCCGGACTTCGCCCGCCTGGTCGGACCCGACGCGCCCCGGTCCTACGGCACCTGGCCCGAGCTGGCGAACGTGATGCTGGCCGGCCCGGTCAGCCGCAGCTCGGCCGCACTGGGGCGCGACCTGCCCGACGTGGCCGCGGTGTGGGACCGGCTGCAGGCCGACCTGCTGGAACGGGTCGTCGTGCCGGTCGTCGTGCACGGCGACATCTGCCCGCCCAACGCCTACGTCAGCCTGGGACCGGCCGGGCCCGTGGTCACCGGCCTCGGCGACTTCAGCCCGCACACGGTGCAGGGCGACCCGCTGCTCGACCTGAGCCTGGCGATCGCCGCGCTGGAGCTGGAGACGTACGCCGGCGCGGTCGAGGACGCCGCCTGGCTGCAGTCGGTCGCGCTCGAGCGCTACGGCGACCTCGACGTGACCGCCGGCGACCTACCGCGCTGGCTCGCGGTGTACCGGCGGTTCGCGGGGTTCTACTTCTCCGACGCGTGCCTCGACCAGCCCGAGCTCTACGCCTGGTGCCTGCGCCAGCTCACGAGCTGAGACCGGCGCCGCCCGGGGTGCGGTCCCGCGCCCAGCCCTCGAGCCGGATCAGGGTCTGCTCGATCGCGCGCTGGTTCCGGCTGGCCGCCCGGATCAGCAGCAGGACGAGGGGCGAGCGCGAGGGGCGAGCGTCGAACTGCTCGGTCACCCGGGTGCTGGTCGCGTCGACCGGCTCGAGGACGTAGCGCCAGACGTGCCCGCCGAAGTGCCGCCAGGCGATCCGCCGGCCCTCCTCGAACTCGACCACCTCGTTCAGGATCTTGTACGGCAGGCCCCAGTGCATCTGCATCCCGAACCGGGCACCGGCCGACAAGCGTTCGGGCGTCCGGTCCTGAGCACCGCGGACCTGACCCGACCCGTCGATCAGCGCGTGTTGGCGCGGCGTCGCCAGCAGCTCGAAGATGTCGGCGGCGGCCGCGGGGATCAGCCGGCTCGCCTCGGCGCTCGGGGCGGTCAGCATGGTGCCAGTGTGACAGCCACCACCCTCCCCACGGGGATCCGCTATCGCTAGGCTGCCAGCCATGACCGACCAACCCGTGCACACGGCTCCCGTCCTCGGCATCGACATCGGCGGCAGCGGCATCAAGGGGGCTCCGGTCGACCTGACCACCGGGGACTTCACCGAGAAGCGGCTCCGGATCGCCACGCCCGCCGAGTCGACCCCAGCGAACGTCGCCAAGGTGGTCGGCGACATCGTCGACCACTTTGCCGACACCATCGGTAAGGACGGCCCGATCGGGGTCACCATCCCGGCCGTCGTCACCCACGGCCAGACCCGGTCGGCGGCCAACATCGACAAGTCCTGGATCGACGCCGAGGCGGAGAAGATCTTCGAGGACCACCTCGGTCGCGACATTTACCTGGTCAACGACGCCGACGCTGCTGGCGTCGCCGAGGTCAAGTTCGGCGCCGCCAAGGACCACCCCGGTCTGGTGCTGCTGACCACGCTGGGCACCGGCATCGGGTCGGCGCTGGTCTACCGCGGGGTGCTGATCCCCAACACCGAGTTCGGCCACCTCGAGATCGACGGTCACGACGCCGAGTCGCGTGCCGCCTCGAGCGTCAAGGACCGCGAGGACCTGTCCTACAGCCAGTGGGCCAAGCGGCTGCAGCGCTACTACGAGCGGGTCGAGGCACTGCTCTGGCCGGACCTGATCGTCATCGGCGGCGGGGTCAGCAAGGACTCGGACAAGTTTCTGTCCAAGATCAAGGTGCACGCCGAGCTGGTGCCGGCCAAGCTGCTCAACACCGCCGGCATCGTCGGCGCCGCCTGGCTCGCCAACGACCGGCGGCTGAACCCGGACCTGCTCAAGTAGGGCGACCGAAGGAGAAGCGCAACCCCTTCGGGGCCTTCGACAAGCTCAGGGCGCGTTTCCAAACGTGGTCGTTGGCCTACATCCGGTCGGGTGCGGGGATGCCGAGCAGGGTGAGGCCGGATCCCAGCACCTTCTTGGTCGCGGCACAGAGCGCGAGCCGGGAGTCGCGGACCTCGCCGTCGCTCTTGAGCACCGGGCACTGCTCGTAGAAGGTCGACAGGGCGCCGGCGAGGTCGTAGAGGTAGGTGCACAGCTTGTGCGGCTGCAGCGACTCCGCCACCTCGGCGACGACCTCGCCGAAGCGGGACAGCAGCAGGGCGAGCTGCTGCTCGGCGGGCTCGCCGAGCACGGTGACCGTCACCTGACCGGTGAGCCCGTCCGCCTCCGCCCGGCGCAGCACCTGGGCCATCCGGGCGTGCGCGTACTGCAGGTACGGGCCGGTGTTGCCGGTGGTCTGCACCATCCGGTCGACGTCGAACACGTAGTCCTTGTTGAGCCCGGTCGACAGGTCGGCGTACTTGATCGCCGCCAGCGCCACCGGCGGGGAGGCCTGTGCCTCGGCCGCGTCCAGCAGCGCCGTCAGCGGGACGGCGGTGCCCTCCCGGGTCTTGAACGGCTTGCCGTCCGGCCCGAGCACCATGCCGTAGCCGACGTGCTCGGCCCGGACGCCCTCAGGCAGGTAGCCCGCCTTGCGGCAGACCGCGAACACCTGGCCGAAGTGGTCGGCCTGCCGGGCGTCGGTCACGTAGATCAGCCGGTCGGCGTGCAGGTCGCGCACCCGGTGCCGGACCGCGGCCAGGTCGGTCGCGGAGTAGCCGAAGCCGCCGTCCCGCTTGCGCACGATCATCGGGGCGTTGAAGCCCTCGACGAAGGCACAGAGCGCGCCGTCGTCGATCACGGCCGCACCGGTGGACTCCAGCTCCTCGGCCACCACGGGCAGGTCGTCGTTGTACATCGACTCTCCTGCCAGGTCGTCGTCGGTCAGCAGCACGCCGAGCCGGGAGTACGCGGCGTTGAAGCCCACGAGGGACGACTCGATCAGCTGCCTCCAGATGTTGCGCGTCTCGAGGTCGCCGGCCTGCAGGGCGACGACGCGCTGCCGGGCGGCGGTGGCGAACTCCGTGTCGGCCTTGAAGTGGGTCGACGCCTGCTGATAGAGGTCGGCCAGCGCCGGTAGGTCGAGATCGTCGGGGTTGATGCCCTCGTCGAGGATCTCCTCGACCAGCATCCCGAACTGGGTGCCCCAGTCGCCGATGTGGTTCTGCGGGATGACCTGGTGGCCGACCGCGGTCAGCACCCGGTTGAGGCAGTCACCGATGATCGTGGTGCGCAGGTGGCCGACGTGCATCTGCTTGGCCACGTTGGGCGCGGAGTAGTCGATGACCACGACCTGCCGGTACTCACCGGGCACGATGCCGGCCGCCGGGTCGGCGAGCTGACCGGTCACCCAGTCGGCCAGCACCGACGACTTCAGCCGCAGGTTGAGGAAGCCGGGGCCGGCGATCTCCGGGGTCTCGCAGAGGTCGTCCAGGTCGAGCCGCTGGAGGATCGAGGCCGCGACCTCGCGCGGCGGCCGTCCCTCGCTCTTGGCCAGACGCAGCGCGACGTTCGACTGGAAGTGACCGAACTGGGGCTTGGTGGCCGGCCGCAGCTCGGGGTCGACACCGACGACGGCTTCGATCCGAGAGCTCAGCAGAGAGGGCAAAGAGGGCACGAAGAGGAAGTATCCCACCCTCGACGAGGGACTGGCAGGATTAACCGGTGCCCCAGCCCCGGCAACCCTTCCTGCACGACCTGGTCACGGTCTTTGCCGCACCGACGCAGGTGCTGTCGGCGTGGAGCGGCGAGATCGACCCCGGCAGCACCGGTCCGAGCGCGGAGGGCGTGCTGCACGCCGACGTCCGGGTGCTGAGCCGCGCGACGCTGACCGTCGACGGGCAGGTCGGTGAGCACATCGCCACCCGGGTCCGCGGCCGCGAGGCGACGTTCACCTCGCTGCTCCGCCAGATCGGCGCGGACCTCGGTGCGGGCCCGGACCCGCAGGTACGGCTCGACCGGGTGCGTCGGGTCGAGCCCGGCTCGGTGGCGGAGCAGCTGCAGCTGACGTCGGTGCTGCCCGGGCCGGTGTCGGTCGAGGTCGCCGTGACCTTCGCCGCCGACCTGGCCCTGATCGAGGCGATCAAGGTGGGTGAGCCGTCCGTCCCGCTTCCCTTTCCCGACAAGACTGAGGGTGAGCTGCTGGCTTGGGGCGGGGGCACCCTGTCCGCCACGCTGACCGCGACCGGGACCAGCCTGGAGCTCGCGCCGGACCAGCTCACCGTGACGGCCCGCTGGCGGGTCGAGGTGCCGGCGCACGGTCGGACTGAGGTGGGCTGGCGGCTGCAGGTGCAGGACGTCGGCGCCGCGGTGGCGGCCGCGGCACCTGCTCCGCCGGTCCCGTACGAGCAGCTGGTCGCGCCTGACGCTGACCAGCGGCTACGCCCGTGGCTCGAGCGGTCGCTGGCCGATCTGGACAGTCTGCGGATGGTCCGGCCTGAGGCCCCGGACGACGTGTTCTACGCCGCCGGCGCCCCCTGGTACCTGACCCTCTTCGGCCGGGACAGCATTTGGGCGGCCCGGATGGTGCTGCCGACCGACCTCGCGCCGGCCCGCGGGACGCTCCGCGCGCTGGCTGCGCTGCAGGGCAGCCGGACCGACGACGAGACCGCCGAACGGCCCGGCAAGATCATGCACGAGCTGCGCCGCGGGTCCTTCGCACTCGGCGACATGGCCCTGCCGCCGCTCTACTACGGCACCATCGACGCGACTCCGCTCTGGGTCTGCCTGCTGCACGACGCGTGGCGGGCCGGGCTGCCCGACGCTGAGGTGGCCGCGCTGCTGCCGAACCTGGAGCGGGCGCTGGCCTGGCTGACCGAGTCGTTCGACGCCGACGGGGACGGCTTCGGGGAGTACCTCGACGCCACCGGTCACGGACTGGCCAACCAGGGCTGGAAGGACTCCGCCGACTCGGTCCGGTTTGCCGACGGGAGCATCGCCACGGGTCCGGTCGCCCTGTGCGAGGTGCAGGGCTACGCCCACGAGGCGGCCCTCGGCGGCGCCGCGCTGCTCGACGCGTACGGCCGACCCGGCGGAGACCGGCTTCGCACCGGGGCCGCCGAGCTGGCCGTGCGCTTCCGGGCGTCGTTCTGGTGCGGGACGGGCGAGGACCGCTATCCGGCGCTGGCCCTCGACGGATCCAAGCGTCGGGTCGACGCCCTGACCAGCAACATCGGGCATCTGCTCGGCACCGGTCTGCTCGACGCCGACGAAGAACGGCTGGTCGCCCGGCACGTCTCGAGCCCGGCGCTGGACTCCGGCCTCGGTCTGCGCACGATGGCGGCGACGGACGGCGGCTACTCCCCGTTGAGCTACCACTGCGGCTCGGTCTGGCCGCACGACACGGCCATCGTGATCGCCGGGCTGGTCCGCGCCGGCCTGGGCGAGCACGCCGGCGGTCTGGTCGAGGGGCTGCTACGCGCCTCCGTGGCCTTCGACCAGCGGTTGCCGGAACTGTGGAGCGGCGAAGGCGAGCCGGTCCCCTACCCGGCCAGCTGCCGGCCCCAGGCGTGGTCGGCTGCCGCCGCGGTCGTCGTTGCGGAGGCCCTGCGGTGAGCGGCCCTGGGGCCGCGGCGGGCGTGGACCTGGTCGCGGCGGTCCGGGGCGGCCGACTGCTCGTGTCGGACGGCGCTTCCGGACCCGTGCTGCCGCGGGTCGAGGACAGCGACGGCTGGCTCGAGACGCCGAAGGTCGTCGCCACCGCCGGTGTCGCTTCGGCCACCGTGCTCGCCCCCGCCACCCGGCTCGGCGGCGAGCCGACCACGACGGTGCACCTGCTGGGCCTGCCGCTGGCCGGACCCGATCCCTCGATCGCCGACGCGTCTTGGCTCGACGTGGACGACCTCGACCGGCTCGCGCACCCGCCCGCAGTCGCGGCCGCGATCCGCACGGGGCTGGTCGAGTACGCGAGGGACGTGCCGTGGCCGCCGGGACGGCCCGCCTGGTACCGGCCCAGCTGGCCGGCGGAGCTGGACGGGTGGGTGGACGAGCAGCTGCCGCGGCTCGGGCTCACGCGCACCGGCGGGACCGTGGCGGTCAAGGTCTGGAGCCTGTCTGCGGTGGTCCGGATCCCCGTCGTGTCCGGCACCGGCGCGACGTCGGTGTACGTCAAGGCCACCTGCGAGCACTTCCGCGCCGAGCCGGCGGTCACCCGGCTGCTGGCGTCGTTGGCGCCGGAGGTGGTGCCGGACGTCCTGGCCATCGACGAGACCAGAGGCTGGATCTTGATGCGGCCGTTCACCGACGGCGACGGCGACGACGCCGAGCGGCCCGAGACCGCCCCGGTGGCCGCCTTCGAGCAGCTCGTCAGCGGCGGTCTCGAGCTGGCGCTGCTGAACCACGTCGAACGGCAGCAGGCGGTCGCACTGCTGCCGTGGGTGGCGCGCGAGCACGCCGCGCTCGCCGCCGTCGGGGTGCCGGACAGCCTCGCGCACGGTGACCTGCACCTCGCCAACTACGTCGCGGACAGCGCCGGGGTCCGGATCTTCGACTGGTCGGACGCTGCCCTCGCGTGCCCCGTGCTCGACGCGCTGATGTTGGCCCACGGCGGCGGTCTCGAGCACGAACAGGCCACCTTCGACGCGTACGCCGAGGTGTGGGCCGAACACCTCCCCGAGGTGGACGTGGCCGCGGCGCTGCGGCTCGCGGCCGTCCCGCACCTGGTCTACCTGGCCGTCTCGTTCGAGGGCATCTACCGCGACCAGGAGCAGCAGTCGCGCTGGGAGATGGCCGGCATCTGCGCCCGCCTGCTGCGTCGGCTCATCCTCCGCTGGACCGAAGCCGGCAGCCCCTCCTGACCGGCGGGCAGCACGTCCCTTAAGGTGCAGCATGGCCGATCCCGTACGCCGCTACTACACCGCGCTCGAAGCCCGGGCCTGGGACGAAGTGGAGTCCCTGCTGGCTCCCGACTTCGTCTACGAGCTGCCCCAGAGCCACGAACGCGTCCACGGAGTGGAGAACTACCTCCGGTTCAACCAGGACTATCCCGGGGAGTGGCACCTCGAGGTGGACCGGGTCATCGCCGATGGCGACCGCGAGGCGGCCGTGCAGCTCACGGTCACCTACGAGGGCGAGCCGATGGCCAACCTGTCGTTGCTCACCTTCGACGACGAGCAGCGGATCACCCGGATGGTCGACTTCTGGCCCGAGCCGGCCGAACGGCCGAGCGGGCGGCCGTACTACGTGGAGAGCGACTGACCCCGTACCAGCTATCCGCCGACCCCGACGACCGGCGCCCGGGTGAGGTGAGTGCGTCAGCGGTTCTCGAGGTAGGTGACCACAGCCAGGACTCGGCGATGGGTTGCGTTGTCGGCCGGTAGGGCGAGCTTGGTGAAGACCGAGCGAATGTGTGTTTCCACGGTCCGCTCGGAAAGCACGAGACGCTCGGCAATCATGCTGTTGGACAGTCCCTCAGCCACCAGTTCGAGCATCACGCTCGCGCTCCGACAGCGAGTCCAGCGCCGATCCGAACCTGGCGCGCACCAGTGCGTGGACGATCTCCGGGTCAAGCGCGCTGCCGCCTCTGGCCACACGCTCGGCCGCGGCGACGAAGTCCGTCAGCTCGATCACGCGGTCCTTCAGCAGACGGCGGCGGCGCCGTCACACTCCATCCGAGGCGGCATGCGGATGTCGATGACCGTCAGGTCGGGCTCGGCCTGCGCCACTGCATCGTGCAGGGCCGTGGCGTCGGCCACGGCCGCTACCACGTCGTGTCCCCGCTCAGAGATCAGGCGAACGAGTCCTTCGCGGAAGAGCACGGAATCCTCGGCCACCACGACCCGCATCAGAGCATCGCCATGATGGTCGTTCCGGCGCCCGGAGGACTGTTGACCGCGAGCGTTCCACCGACTGACAGGACCCGGTCCCGCAGGGCAGGAAGCGGAGCATCCGAGGGCATCCCACCGATCCCGTCGTCGGTGATCTCGACGGCGAGATCTTCATCTCTCGCGGCGATCTTGACCCTGACTCGCGACGCGCCGGCATGCTTCACGATGTTGACGACCGCCTCGGTGACGACGAGATATCGCCTGGCCCGGCGGGAGTCCCACCCGAGGCTGATCCTGGCCACGACCTCGCCGCCGGCCTCGAGAGCGAACCTGTCGGGGTCGGCAACGCTGCTTCCGTCCAGCCTGGCCCAACCGGACGGCGTCCGCACCTGAACGACCAGATCAACATCGTTCTGGACGGTTCGGAGTACCCCTTCGATCTCCTCCGTTGGCATCGCCCGGCCCGCACGTCGGCAGCGAACCGCTCGCCCTCGCTACCGCGACGAAGCGGTCGCGGTCGATGACCCGTCCGACCCGTCGCGCCACATATCGCTGCAGCGGCAGGAACACGATGGCCGCCACAAAGGCGGCCGCCGCACTATTCGGCCCGCCGCCGAGCGAGATGGCCTGACCCATGACCCACACGATCACGATCCCGGCCAGCAGCAACCAGCGGATCTGCTGTCGAGTACGTCCTGTTCCCGCACGATAGCGGACCACCAAAGGTGCGACCGCGAGAACCATGCTCGCGGCCAGCACGGTCATGGACAGATAGCCCACGCCCAGGCGCCACCCCGCTGGTTCCGGTCCGGTGACCCGTCCGCCGACCTGCGCCGATCTCCAGAGGGTGACCTGGAGCCCAAGCGCCGCCGCTACGAATGTCCGCGGCAGCGCGCGCCAAAGCCCGCCGGACCGTGGGCCGTCCGGGAAGATCAACAGAAGCGCGAAAACCCCGGCGAGGTTGAACGGCCAGAGCCCGGTCGACCACGGGACGTGCCCCAGCAGTGCATCGTGCAGGGAGACGGCGACGGCAGCGGCACTCCAACGCCACTGCTGGGCCCACCGGCGAGCGTGCATCGTGCCGCACAACAACCCAGCCGCCGACGACGGCGACGACCCCCGCGACGGAGACGACCAGGAGCTCCTGCGACCGCTCGACCGCGCCGGTGACCAGGCCGGTAGAGACGACCGAGGTGGCGGCGACCGTGAGCAGGCGAGGAGCGGTCAGCGGCACCACAGGATGATTTCAGAACGCGGTGGGCGGCGCTCAGTGCCAGCACTGGCGGGAAGGCGGCGTTGGCACCGAAGCCGCAGTGTGCCGATTCGGCGATGCTGACCCCACCACACACCGCCAACCTCGGGAGCACCCTTGAACGTCATCTTCACGGTCTTGTTCGCCTTGACGATCGGCTTCTTGGTCAAGCAGCGTGGAACCGCGATCGTCACCTATCGGGCGCTCGACGCGATCATCTTCACCATGCAGACCTTCAACGTCCTGCACGACAGCTGGCTCGACGACGAAGGACGTATCACGTTGAGCAACAGCGAAAGCTTGGCTTACTGCGGGGTCAACCTCGTGATCATCGCGGTCGGTGTCGGCCTGGTGGTGTTCGGAACGGTCGTCGCACGACGCCGTGCAGCCAAGAGCAACGCCGTCACGGTCGGCTGACCAGATTCGCAGCCCTTCGACAAGCTCAGGGCCCTTCGACAAGCTCAGGGAACAGGGGCTGGCAGCGCGGGCACCAGTAGCTACGGCGTTCCTGGCCGCGGGGCCCGAACTCCTCGGTGAGCACCGGTGTGCCGCAGCGCCGGCACGGCTGGCCCGGCCGCTCGAACACGTAGCGGCTCCGGCCGGCTCGCAGGTCACCGGTGGTCGACTGCTCGGTGCGCCAGCGGTTGGCGTAGAGCAGCAGCTGACCCCGTTGCAGCACCCGGCGGACGTTCGGGACCTGGCCGACGGGCGTCCGCGGGTGGAGGCCCTGCAGGAACAGCAGCTCGGAGCGGTACAGGGTGCCGATGCCCGCGAGGTTGCGCTGGTCGAGGAGGGCCTCGCCGATGGTCCGCTCCGGTTGGGCGCTCACCCGGCGGACGGCCTCGTCGAGGTCCCAGTCGGGACCGAGCAGGTCCGGCCCGAGGTGGCCAACGACGGTGTGCTCCTCCGCGGTCGGGACGAGCTCGACGACCGGTAAGCGGTACCCGACGGCGTCATGGCGGGCGGTGGCGAGCACCGCCCGGATCTGGAACTCCTGTCCCCCGCTCCAGCGCCGGCCGCGCTCGATGATCCGCCAGGTGCCCTCCATCCGAAAGTGGGTGTGCAGGGTGTAGCCGTTGTCGAACCGGAACAGCTGGTGCTTGCCCCGCGACACCACGGCCCGCACCGTCACCCCGGTCAGGTCCGTGGTGGCCAGCGTGGGCACCCGTAGCTCGCAGCGGGTGAGCTGCTGCCCGGCCAGCGCCTCGTTCAGCCGCTGGCAGGACCGCCAGACCGTGTCTCCCTCGGGCACCCGCCCATTCTGCCCGCCGGGCCCCGAGCGTCACGCCGCCAGCCGTCCCCCCAGCGCGCGGGCGCTGACCAGCACCCAGGTCCGGAACGGCCGCCAGCTCTCGGCCAGCTCTTCCAGCTCGACCACGCTCAGCTCGTGGTCGATGCCGTAGAGCTCCTCCACGGCCTCCCGTGCGTGCCCCTCGACCGCCAGCACGTCGGCGTGCCCGCAGCCGCGGACCACGATCAGCGAGCTGTAGAACGGACCGATGCCGGGCAGCTGTTGCAGCTCACGCTCGGCCTCGGCCGGGTCGAGCGCCCGTAGCCGATCGGCGCCAAGACGTCCCTCGGTGGCCGCACGGGCGATGGCGTGCAGCCGCGGAACTCGGTCGGCCGGCAGTCCGGGAGCGGACTCGACGGCGAGCAGCTGCGACGGCGTGGGCAGCGCGGCGACCCGCTGACCGGCGAGGTCGAAAGTCGTGCCGTACTGCTCGCAGATCCGCTGCCGCAGTGCGATGCCCTGACCGCGGGCCCTACGGGCACTGACCACCGACCAGACCGCCGCCTCGTACGGGGAGTAGAACAGCGCCGGCCGGAAGCCCGGCGCCACCGCGTGCAGCCGGGCCAGGACCGGGTCGCGTCGGCAGATGGCGTCGAAGGCTGCGCCGTCGTGGTCGAGCGAGATCACCCGCGCGACCTGGTGGGCGACGTCAGCCAACCGGTCCGGCGGACCGTGCACCGTGAGCTCCACCGTGGACCCGGACTGGCGGGCCTCCACCCCGACCGGGGTCTCGTAGTCGCCGTCAAGACAGAAAGCCATCCGCATCACCCCGTCGAACTCGCGTTCGTCGCGGTGGCCGAAGCCCATCAGCGCGACCTCGGCGAGGTCGTACGGTCCGGTGACGTCGAGCGACGTCGTCTGCACATCCGCAGTCGTGGTCATGGCTCCATCCTGCGACCAAGGACTGACAGTTTTGGGTCGTCCACAGGCTCGTACGCTGCCGGGATGAGACGCACCGCCCAGATCGTGCTGCTGGCCTTGCTGACCGGGGGCGTCGGGGCGCTGACCGCCGTCGCGGGGTCGGTTGCCTTCGTCCGCGCGCGGTCGGCCGGCCACTGCTACTCCGAGACGGATGTGCCCTCGGCTCCGGTCGCGCTGGTGCTCGGGGCGCAGGTCCAGCCAGACGGCACGCCCTCGCCGTACCTCGCGGCTCGGCTGGAGCTCGGCCGTCGGCTGCTGGAGTCGGGACGCGTGCGGGTGCTGCTGCTGACGGGCGACGCCGGAGCTCCCGAGCACGACGAACCCGCGGCGATGCGGGCGTACCTAGTCGCGGCGGGCGTGCCCGCTGAGCGGCTGGTGACCGACGCCCACGGCTACGACACCTACGACTCGTGCGTCCGCGCCCGCCGGGTCTTCGGCGTCGACCGAGTGGTCGTCGTCAGCCAGAGCTATCACCTGCCCCGCGCGGTGGCGACCGCTCGTTCGGTCGGGCTGGACGCGGTCGGGGTTGGCGACACCTCGGTCCGGCGGGCCAGTCGGGCCTGGATCCAGGGCCTGATGCGCGACCAGGTGGCGTGTGTCAAGACGGTGATCGACCTGGTGACCTCCCGCCAGCCCGTGCTCGGCGGGCTCGAGACCGCGTCTCGCTAGCGCTCGCTCCTTGAACCCTTGCGTCATCGTGTAATCATGTAATCACTGCAAGACGACGCGAGGAGATCGCTATGTGGCATGGAATGGAAGGACCGCACGGGCCGGCGGACGAAGGCGACGGACCGGGGCCGGGTCGGGGTCGTCGCGGACCGCGCGGCCGCGGTTTCGGACGACCGGGAGGCTGGCAGAACGTGGACTCCCCACCCGCTGACGACGCCCCCGCCTGGTTCGAGGGGCGGCTGCCGAAGGACTGGTTCTCTGACGTCACGGTGTCAGTGGACCGCGAGGAGATCACCGTCGTCGGCACGCTGGCCGACGACCCGGCGCCCGACCGGGCGACCGCCGAGGGACGCATCTCGCGCTTCCGCGCTGAGACCCGCGGGACCCGGATCCACATCGCCGAGGAGGCCGAGGCGCGCTACGGCCGCAAAGTCTCCTGGGGTGCTCGGTTCGGCGAGGTCGACACCCTGTTCACCAACGTCTCGGTGCCGGTGATGACCCGGTTGCGGCAGCCCGAGCGGCAGGTGCTCGACACCCTCGTCGACGCCGGCGTTGCCCGCTCCCGTTCTGAGGCGCTGTCCTGGGCGGTCAATCTCGTCGGCGAGCACGCCGACAGCTGGCTCGCCGACCTGCGGACAGCCATGCAGGAGGTCGACAAGCTCCGGTCCACAGGCCCGGAGCTCTGACGCCAAAGTAATTGCTGGGAGATCCGGGCTTCCGCGGCCTCGAAGCAGGCGGTCTCCCAGCAGTTACTGGCCGTAGGACGACGCGCGCACGAGGGCGCGCCACCGGGCCAGCCGATCAGGATCCCAGCACCGCCCGAACAGCGCATCAACGGAAGCGATGATGGGTCCGCCGCCACGGAGCACTTCTGCGGCGGTGTACCCGTGCCGCTGCCAGCCTGTGTCCACCAACCGTCGTTCCCGGCTGAGGTCACGGCGGTGCGTCCCAAGGTCGCGGTGGACCTCGCCGTCGTACTCGTGCAGGCGCCGGGTGCCGACCAGCCACAGGTCTGCCCGGGCGACGAAGCGACGGTTGGCGTCGAAGATCTCGTACTGAGGCTCGACCTCGATCCCCGCCGCCCGGTGCAGGGTGCGCATGATCGACTCCCAGGGGGACTCGCTGCGCGGGTCGAGGAGGGGCAGCACCTCCCGCAACCGAGGCGCACCGCGGCGTCGTTGCCTAGCGGCCTCCGACAGCTCATCGAGCGTGCAGTCGCCCGTGCGGAGCGCCGAGTCCGCCAGCGCCACGAGGTCCAGCACACCGAAGTCGCGAGACAGCGCCAGCAACGTCTCCGCGGCGGTCGCCAGCGGCAGCCCGTCCACGTACTCGACCAGCGGCGATCGTCCCAATCGGGTGACGGCGAGACCGGATCGTTGCGGGTGCCGCTCGCCCGGACCGACCGCGATCTGCACCGGGTGCGAGGCCGGCGAGGGCAGCCACCAGCCGCGGACTTCAGCGGCGGTGAGGTGGGTGAAGACCGCAGTCGTGGGCAGGAGGGACCCCCAGGCGAGCAGCACATCGCGCTGAGCGCAGGCAAGCGGAGGACGGTTGAGGTAGAGGCCGTAGCCCACCCGCGTCCAACCCGCCCCCGGTCGCTGTCCCCGGCTCACCTGCACAGCAGCAGTGTGAGCACCTTTCTGGACCGGTCGGACTTGTCCACAGCCCACCTGAGCCAGCGCCAACTAACTGCTGAGAGCGCCGGGCTAACGGGCCGGCGAGACCCAGATCTTCCAGCAATTAGTTCCGGTGCGCCTGGTACCAGCCGATCAGGGAGCGGGTGGAGGGGTCCTGCTTGGCCAGGGCGTCCGCGTCGCCGTTCACCGCGGGAGTGACCTGCTGGGCCAGCTGCTTGCCCAGCTCGACGCCCCACTGGTCGAAGCTGTCGATGCCCCAGACGACGCCCTGGACGAAGGTGATGTGCTCGTACAGGGCGATCAGCTGGCCGACCACCGACGGGGTCAGCGCAGGGGCGAAGATCGAGGTCGTCGGCCGGTTGCCGGTGAAGACGCGGGCCGGGACGATGGCCTCGGCCGTCCCCTCCGCCCGAACTTCCTCCGCCGTCTTGCCGAACGCCAGCGCGGCGGTCTGGGCGAAGAAGTTCGCCAGGAACAGCGCGTGCACGTCGGCGCCGCCGTCACTGAGCGGATGGGCCGGGTTGGCCACGGCGATGAAGTCGGCCGGGATGACCCGGGTGCCCTGGTGGATCAGCTGGTAGAACGCGTGCTGGCCGTTGGTGCCCGGTTCACCCCAGAACACCTCACCGGTCGGCGTGGTCACCGGCGACCCGTCGTAGCGGACGCCCTTGCCGTTGGACTCCATCGTCAGCTGCTGCAGGTACGCCGGGAAGCGGTGCAGGTACTGCGCGTACGGCAGCACGGCGTGGGTCTGGGCGTCGAAGAAGTTGTTGTACCAGACGTTCAGCAGCCCCATCAGCAGCGGCACGTTCTCCGCCGGCGCCGCCTCCACGAAGTGCGTGTCGATCGCGTGGAACCCATCGAGGAAGCTCGCAAAGCTCTCCGGCCCGATCGCCACGGCGACGGAGGTGCCGATGGCGGAGTCGACCGAGTAGCGGCCGCCCACCCAGTCCCAGAAGCCGAACGCGTTGGCCGGGTCGATGCCGAAGTCGGCCACCTTCTCCAAGGCGGTGGAGACGGCCACGAAGTGCTTGGCGACGGCGTCGCGCGCCGCGTCCTCGCCCTCGGCCAGCGCGCCCGAGGACCGCAGCCCGTCCAGCAGCCAGGTGCGCGCGAGCCGTGCGTTGGTCAGGGTCTCCAGCGTGGTGAAGGTCTTGGACGCGACGATGACCAGCGTCGTCTCCGGGTCGAGGTCCTTGGTCGCCTCGGCGACGTCGGTCGGGTCGATGTTGGAGACGAACCGGCAGCTCAACCCCTCCTGCACGTACGGCAGCAGGGCCTCATAGACCATCACCGGACCGAGGTCGGAGCCGCCGATGCCGATGTTGACCACGGTCTCGATCCGCCTGCCCGTGACCCCGACCCACTCGCCGCTGCGCACCTTGTCGGCGAAGGCGTACACCTTGTCGAGCACCTCGTGCACCTGAGGCACGACGTCCACACCGTCCACCTCCAGGCTCGCTCCGGCGGGCGCTCGCAGTGCGGTGTGCAGCACGGCCCGGTCCTCGGTGACGTTGATGTGCTCGCCGGCGAACATCGCGGCCCGCCGCTCGGGCAGCCCGACCTGCTCGGCCAGCTCGAGCAGGTGGGTCAGCACCGTCTCGTCGACCAGGTTCTTGGACAGATCGACGAACAGGTCACCCGCGGTGAAGCTGAGGCGCTCGGCGCGGCCCGGGTCGTCGGCGAACCAGGCGCGCAGGTCTGGCGCGAAGCCGTCGCGCGCGGCGGTCAGCCCCTGCCACGCGGCGGTGCTGGTCGGGTCTACCGGTGCGCTCATCAAAGCCCTCGTCTCGCTCGCCTGGTCAGTTCCCCGGCAGCCTACTGAGCGAGCGCCGCGCCTCGTGCGCGGCCTTGCGCCGGTCTCGGTCGCGGCGCATCTGGGCCCGCGGGTCGCGCGCCTCATCCAGGTCGGCGGGACCGTAGACGTGCATCAACGCGTACTCGACGTTCCAGCGAAAGCGCCAGAACCAGCCGTACCGCTCGTCCCTGCGGATCTTCTCCATCGTTGCTCCTCCTCGTCGAAAGATCAGTCCACGTATGTTTCGTGTACTAACCATTAGCCTACCGTACAGTGCAGACGTGACCGCAGCAGCCCCCGTCGACCCGCTCGCCCTGCAGAGCCAGGTCTGCTTTGCGCTGGCGGTGGCGTCGCGGCGGGTGATCGCGGAGTACCGGCCGTTGCTGGAGCCGATGGGCCTCACCCACCCGCAGTACCTGGTGATGCTCGCTCTCTGGCAGCACGAACCGCTCTCGCTGCGCCAGCTGGGCGAGCTGGTCTCGCTCGAGCCGGCGACCCTCTCACCGCTGGTGAAGCGGCTCGAGGGGCTTGGCTACGTCCGCCGGGGACGCCGGGCCGACGACGAACGCACCCTGGACGTCACCCTCACCGACGAGGGCCGCGCCCTGCGCGCGGGTGCGCTGGCCATCCCGCCGGCGATGATGGCGCAGCTGGGCATGTCGGTTGACGAGCTGCAGGCGCTGCACGCCCTGCTCAGCGACCTCATCGGTCGGACTGCCGCCCACTGAGCAGGCCCGATCTGGCATACCTTGACGGTCATGGACCCCCGTCTTGAGCGCGCGTGGCCGGAGCCGGAGCACCCGAACGCGCCCGGCGAGTCGGAGTTCCGGACCGATCTGGAACGCATCCGCTTTGCCCAGTCGTTCTCCCGGCTCGCCGAGGTCACCCAGGTGGTCTCGGCCGGCGCGACCAACGGCGTGGTGCACAACCGGCTGACCCACACCCTGAAGGTCACCGCCGTCGCCCGGGCGATCGCCGTCCGGCTGCTGCGCACCGAGGACCGCGACCAGCTGCGCGCGATGGGCGGTCTCGACCACGTCGTCGTCCAGGCCGCCGCCGGCGCCCACGACCTCGGCCATCCCCCGTTCGGGCACCTGGGCGAGCGTGCGCTCGACCGGCTGGCCCGCGACCGGTTCGGGCTGACCGACGGCTTCGAGGGCAACGCGCAGACCTTCCGGATCCTCTCCGAGCTCGAGGTGCTGGGTCCCGGCGACAACGGGCTCAACCTCACCGCCGCCGTTCGCGCCGCCGTCCTGAAGTACCCGTGGGCCCGCTTTCACCACCCCGACCCGCACCCCACCGACTGGCCGGACCCGCCCCGCGGTGCCGGGCACGGCAGCGGAGGCACCGGCGCGGCCAAGTTCTCCAGCTATCTGATCGACCTGCCCGAGATGCTGGACGCGCTGAGCGCCTTTCCCGACCTGCCGCCCGGCCGGCAGACGCTGGAGTGTTCGGTGATGGACCTGGCCGACGACATCGCCTACTCACTCCATGACGTCGAGGACTTCCACCGCTCGGGCGTCCTGCAGTTCTCCCCGGTGTCGGGGGAGTTCCGCACCTGGCTGGCCGACCGCCGGGCGCTCGCCGCCCTCGAGCCACGTGGGCTCGCCGCCGTGGGCCGCGAACCGGGCGCCGGTCTCGAGCGACTGCGGCGCCGGCTGCAGGAAGGGGACGCCTGGATGTTCGACGAGCCGACCTTCATCGCCGCCGTCGCCCTGGTCGGCGACGAGTTCGTCGACGGTGTGCTGGCCACGCCGTACGACGGGTCGATGGTCTCCGACCGGGCCATCTCGGCCTTCGTCTCCCGCTGGATCGACCACCTCGTCGGCTCGGTCACGCTCGACCCCGACCCGCCCGTACGGTCGGGCTACGTGCGGATGAGCGGCCAGACCTGGCACGAGGTGTCGGTGCTGAAGTTCGTCAACTCCTACTTCATCCTCGACCGGCCCGACCTCGCCATGTTCCAACGCGGCCAGGAACAGACCATCCGGCACCTGGTCACCGGCTTCGACCACTGGCTCTCCGACCGCAGCGACGCCGCCCGCGCCCCGCACCGGCTGCTCGACCTGGTCAACTCCGCCACCTACGGCTACGAACGGATCGCTGCCGCCCACCCGGAGTGGCTGGACGCCCGCACCTCCGACGCCGAGGTCGCCCGGATGGGTCGCGGCCGCGGCATCGTGGACTTCGTCAGCGGCCTGACCGACGCACAGGCCGTCGCCTTCGCCGCCACCCTCACCGGCACCAGCAGCGCACTCTGGACCAACGCGAGCTTGTAACTGTGACATGTCGTGGCTGAGTGTCAGACGCGTCGGTCACACTCGAGCTATGGCTTTTTCGGATCGGACCCGCAGCATAGCCGTGGTCGTCACCGCCGTGGCGGAGGTGCTCGTCGGTGGCCTGAGCGCGACCCTCGGCGGTGACGTGGGCGCGATCAGCGACGACAACCGCAGCCCGGTGACGCCGGCGGGCTACGCGTTCGCGATCTGGGGGCTGATCTACCTCGGGGCGCTCGTCCTCGCGGTCTACCAGGCGTTGCCGAGCCAACGGGAGCGCGAGGTGCACCGCCGGACGGGCTGGTGGCTGGTGGCGGCCTTCACCGCGAGCACGCTCTGGGTACCGGTCTTCGTGAGCGGCGCGATCTGGCTGTCCCAGGTGATCATCCTGGCGCTGGTCGCCTTCCTCGCGATGGCTGCACGTCGGTTGGTCACGACCGGGCCGGCTGACGGGCTGACCGAACAGCTGGCGCTCCGGCTGCCCATCACGATCTACCTGGGCTGGGCCACGCTGGCCTCGGCCGCGGGCTTCGGCACCACGTTCCGCTCGCTCGGGATGCCTGAGCGAGCGGGCTGGGTGACCGCGCTGTCGCTGCTGCTGGTGCTGATCGCCGCGGTCGGGTCAGTGATCGCGGTCGGCCGGCTCGTCGCCGTTGCCGGCTTTGCGTTCACGGCCTGCTGGGCGCTGGTCGCGGTCGCGGTGGCGACCTACGCCGGCCCCGTCCGAATCGCCGCGGTGGTCGCCCTGCTGGTCATCCTCGCCGTCGTGGTGCTGCGGACCAGGAACTCACGCCGCCCCACCACGGTTCTGTTTGGCTGAGCCGTCGTGCTGAGGAGGGCAATGACGGTCCTGGCCGAGATCTGGCGGCGCGCGGTGTCCGAGCAGCCGGCGCCGGACGCAGCGCTGGTGGTCGGCGCAGCGGTGGTCGCCCTGGTCGCGGTCCTGCACCCCACCTTGTGGCGGGCCACCCGGCTGCTGGTCACGATCACGCACGAGGGCGGTCACGCCGTCGCGGCGCTGCTTGCCGGTCGCCGGCTACGCGGGATCCGGCTGCACGCCGACACGTCGGGGCTGACCGTCTCGAGCGGACGGGCGGCTGGGCCCGGGATGGTGCTGATGCTGTTGGCCGGCTATCTCGGTCCGGCGGTGGTCGGGCTGGGCGCGGTCGCGTTGCTGCTCAGCGGCCACGCGCTCGGCCTGCTCTGGGCGTTCGTGCTGCTGCTGGCCCTGATGCTGCTGCAGATCCGCAACCTGTACGGGTTCGCCCTGGTGGTGGCGGTCGGCGCGGGACTGGCGGCGCTCAGCTGGTACGCGGCGCCGACCACACAGACGGCGGTCGCCACGCTGCTCACCTGGTTGTTGCTGCTGGCCGCCCCCAAACCCGTGCTCGAGCTGGGGCGGCAGCACCGGGCCGGCCGGGCGACGCACTCCGACGCCGGTCAGCTCCACCGGCTCACCAGGCTGCCGGTGGGGCTGTGGATCGGCGTCTTCGGACTGCTCAACCTCGGGGGCCTCGCGATCGGGACGGCCCTGCTCGTCCCGGCGCTGGCCACCCTGGCTGGCGGGCGCTGAAGGTCAGTCAGCGAAGCGAACCCGGTCCACCGGAGCGCTGGGCGACCATGATGAGCTCGTCGCGGAGGGCGGGGGTGGAGGCGTTGCTGATCGCACGGGACAGCTCACGCCGGGTACGGCTGATCTCACGGTGGCTACGGACGGCCTGCGCGAGGCGGGACATGGTGGTGCTCCTTCGTTGTTCGCCCGAGGACTCTTTGACCTCGAAGCTTTCGATATCGAACTTATCATCTCAACCCTGGCCCGGGCAGCGCTATTCCCTACCCTGAGCGGGTGACTGCGGACACCTTCGGCGCCCTGCTGGCCCGCGGGAGCACCGGCCCACGGCCGCTCTTCCCGGGTGCGGTGCTCGGCCTGGACGTCGCCGGCGATCGGCGGATCTGGACCGTCGGGGTGACGCGGGCGTACGCGGACGCCAGCGGCACCCCGCTGCCCGAGGCGGTCCGGGTTCCGGTGGCCGCGGACACGCTCTACGACCTCGCGTCGATCACCAAGCTGGTCACGGCCACGGTGGTGCTCACCCTGGTCGAGCGCGGCCTGCTCGACCTCGACGAGCCCGCGTGCCGCCGGCTGCCGGAGCTCCGCGGCGAGGACCGGCGCGACGTCACGATCAGGCAGCTGCTCAGCCACACCGCCGGACTGCCGGCGGACACCGGGGCCTGGCGCGACCAGTCCGACCTCCGCGCGCGGCAGCGGGCGGTGCTGGCCACGCCGCTCCTCGACGCACCGGGGACGACCTACCGCTATTCCTGCGTCGGCTACCTGCTGCTGGGGCTGCTCGTCGAGCAGGTCGCCGGCCCGCTGGACGTCGTCGTCCAGCGGGAGGTGGCGGACCCGCTTGAGCTGACCGGGCTGGGCTACCGGCCGCTCGACCGCGGGATCCCACGGGACCGGATCGCGGCCACCGAGGTGCGTCCGGTCAGCTGGAGCAGCCTGGTCAGTCCGGACGAGGCGGACACCCGTGGTGTGGTGCACGACGAGAACGCGGCCTCCTGGGACGGGGTCGCCGGCAACGCGGGACTCTTCGCTACGGCGGCCGACCTGCTGGGGTTCGGCCGCGGCCTGCTCGACCGGCTGGCCGGTCGCCCGTCCCCGCTGCCGCTGGCCGTCAGCTCGGCGCGCGCCATGGTCACCGACCAGGCGCCGGGTCTGGGGGCTGGCTTCGGGGTCGGTCTCGGCTGGCGGGTCGACGACCCGACGTTCCTGGGTGCGCTCGCGGGCCGCGGCCGCGCGTACGGACACACGGGTTTCACCGGCACGTCGCTGGTGGTCGATGAGGACCGTGACCTGGTGGCGGTGCTGCTGACCAATCGCGTGCACCCGTCCCGTACCTGGACCGACCTCAGCCCGTTCCGCCGCGCACTGGCCGCCGAAGTGGCTGGCTTGACCGCTAGGCCGCCTGGCCGAAGTGACGGTCGGTGACGTAGACGCCGGCCCGCTCGAGCTCGGCCTCGATCCGGATCCGCTCGATGTCGCGTTCCATGCCGCCGGTCTCGTGCGCGAGCTCGTGCTCGATGTCGAGCATCTCGCAGGCCTGAGTGAGCAGCCGGTCGTAGGCGAGCCGGTTGCCCATCTGGTGAGCGGCCGAGCGTTGAGCGTCGTCACCGACGACCAGCCGCAGCCGACGCAAGTTGGCCACGACGTCCTCGAGCGGCAGCCCGGCTTGACGACGCAGGGCCCGCACGGAGCGTCGGTGGTCACGGTTCAGCTCGCGGCGTTCGCGCCGGGCTTTGAGGCTCGCGTCCCATCGGCCGGCGAGCAGGTCATAGCTCAGCACGCAGAGGACGGGGACGAGCACCATGATGGACACCGCTATCGCGCCCAGCACCATCTGGTACTTGTCCATCATGGTCGGATATTAGGTCGCGCTCAGTGTCCTCACAAGTCACGGGCGCAGATTGCCCCCGAGAAGAGTCATCAGCCGCCGGAGCTGCCGTACACGGAGACGTGGACGTGGTCCTCGTGGTTGGCCGTGGCCGAGCCCCGGTCGGCGAAGGTGCGCCAGCCCTCGCTGGAGCGCTGCACCGTCCAGATGTGCCGGTCGTAGAGGACCTCGCTGACGCCGAGCTGCTTCGCGTTCGCCCGGACCCACTTCGCGATCTGCCAGCCGACGGTGGAGTCGGAGATCATCGCGTCCAGCGCGCGGCCGGACGGGTGCTCGGGCAGGGAGTCAGCCCGGACGCCGCCGTAGGACGTGACGGCGGGGTAGCGGGCACAGATCGCGCGGTGGACCCGGATGGCGTCCTGGGTGAGCCCGGACTCCACCGTGGAGCCGCCCACGCAGGCAGCCGCAGAGATGCCGGCCGGCTCAGCCTTGGGCTTGGACTCCACCAGGTACTGGTTCTTCACCCAGGCGCCGTCGCCGCGGTAGGAGATGTAGCGCCAACCGTCTCGGACGGTCGCGGTCACCGACAGCTTGCTCCCGGTCTTGAGGACGGTCAGGAGCTCGGAGTCCGGGTCGTTCCTGGCACGGACGTTGAGGTCGACCCGGGTGTACTCGTGGTCGACCACCGTCAGGGACGGCGCCTTGGGCTTGGGCTTCGACGCCTTCTTCTTCGCCGTCGTCGGCGTTGACTCGGCGGCAGCCGAGGGGCTGGCTGAGGACGTGGGCAGGGCCGGCCGGAGGTCGGCGTTGCTGCGGCTGGTCGACTGCTCGCGGACGGGGCTCGAGGTCGGACCGGCGACGGGAACGGCCACCGGGACCGCGGCGACGGTCGGCGGCGACTCCGCGCCCGTGGCGATGCCGACGACGCCGGCGGTGGTGAGGCCGACAAGCAGCCCCGGGACGGCGATCCGACGCACGCGGCCGGCCATGGACGGACGGAGCGCCCGCCGCGGACGTGCTCGAACCACGCGTACCCCACTCCCCCGAGCCGTACCTGGTCGAGATCGAATCGTGATCTTCTGGTTCGGGGAGTCTAGGCACGCCCGTACCGGCTTGGCCAATCCCGCGCGAACTACTGTGAGCAGAAGGCGACGAGAGGGGCTTCCGATGACCACGACGACCGGACGCGGCACCGACCAGTACGACGCGATCGTCGTCGGTGCTGGACAGGCCGGACCGGGCGTGGCCGCGGCGCTCGCCGGTCAGGGACGCCGGGTGGCCCTGGTCGAGATGGAGCGGGTCGGCGGCACCTGCCTCAACCACGGCTGCAAGCCGACGAAGGCGCTGCGGGCCAGCGGAGTGGTGGCCCACCAGGCCAGGCGCGCGGCGGCGTACGGCGTGCACACCGGTGAGGTGACGGTCGACTTCGGCGCCGCGATGGCCCGGGTGCACCGGCTGGTCGAGGACCAGGTCCAGGGGCTGGCCGACTACCTCGACGGGATCGACAACCTGGAGCAGGTGCACGGCCGGGCCACCCTGCTCGCCGACCCGAGCGGCGCCGCCCACCGGGTCACCGTCGAGGGCCGCACCCTGACCTCCAGCCAGGTCTACCTGAACGTGGGGGCCCGCGCGTCCGTCCCACCGCTGCCCGGGCTGGACACCGTCGACCACCTCACCGAGGTCGGGCTGCTGGCCCTGACCGAGCTGCCCGAGCACCTGGTCGTCGTGGGCGGGGGCTACCTCGGGTGCGAGTTCGGCCAGATGTTCGCCCGTTTCGGCTCGCAGGTCACGATCATCGCGAGCGGCGGGCTCGCCGCACGCGAAGATCCCGACGTCCGAGCGATCCTCACCGAGACGTTCGCTGACGAGGGCATCAGCGTCCTCGACGGGCGGACCGCCAGCGTCGCCCCGACGGGTGGCGGCGACGGCGTCGAGGTGACCCTGACCGACGGCCGCACCGTCACGGGCAGCCACCTGCTGCTGGCAGTGGGCCGGCGGTCCAACTCCGACCTGCTGGGCGAGCACGGTGTGGAGACCGACGACCACGGCTTCTTCGTCGTGGACGGCCGCTACCAGACCTCGGCGCCCGGGGTCTGGGCGCTCGGCGACGTGAACGGCCGCGGCGCCTGGACCCACACCTCGTACCAGGACTCCCAGATCCTGCTCGCGCCGCCGCGGACCGCCGACGGCCGGATCACCACGTACGCGATGTTCACCGACCCGCCGCTCGGCCGGGTCGGGATGAGCAGCGCCGACGCCCGGGCGTCCGGCCGGCGGGTGCTCGCGGCGGAGGTGCCGATGTCCCGGGTCAGCCGGGCGATCCTGGAGGGCGAGACCATCGGCGTGATGCGGATCCTCGTGGATGCCGACACCGAGGAGATCATCGGCGCCACGATCCTCGGCCTGCAGGCCGACGACGTGATCCAGGTCGTGAGCACGGCGATCCAGGCCGGTGTGCGCTACCCCACGTTGCGGGACTCGCTGCCGATCCACCCCACGGTGGCCGAGTACGTCCCCTCGATCCTCACGTCGCTGCAGCCCCTCAACTGAACGTTGCCTGAGCACGTTACGACCGCATCACGAGGCCGCCCCCCACCGCCGGTACCGGCGCAGAGTAGGAAGCGACGGCAGCAGCAAGGAGAGCTCGGGATGGGCTCGGCGCGGCCGACGACACGGGGGGACAGCACATGCGTGCACACAAGCAGACGGCCGAAGCAGATCTCGAGCAGTGCGAGGTGGAGGGTCACCGGTGGCCGGCCGTCCGCGAGGCCATGACGGCCCGCCAGTTCAAGACCACGCGTAGCCGCTGCACCCGCTGCCGCGCGCGCAGGGTCGCGGTGCTGCGGACCGACCTCGACGAGCCCACGATCGAGATCACCATCACTCACGGCACCAGCTCGGTCTCCCACCTGGAAGGCCTCGTGCTGCCCAAGGCACCCGCCTCGCCGGGTCACCTCGCCGACGCCGACCTGCAGCTCAAGAGCGCGTAGCTGCTCGCGGGCTGCGCTTGTAGGCGGAGACGAAGCGGTCGCCCGTGAGCCAGAACCGCCAGGGTCGTTCGGCCTCGACCGAGACCCCCACCCGGGGACCCGTGCTGATGGCCGCCGCTGGCTGAGGGTGCCGCTCGAGGGTGACCGGACCGTCGCCGAGCACGGAGGCACCCTGGTGCTCGGCGCCCAGCGCCAGCGCCTGGCAGAGCCGGCCCGGACCACGAGCAAGGTCGCGGTCGGTGGCGCGTCCCCGGCGCGACCGGGCCAGCCCGATGCCCTCGACGACCTCACCGGCGCGCAGCAAGCAGCCCGCGGCGGTGCCGTCGGGTCCGCAGACGACGTTCGCGGCCCAGTGCATGCCGTAGGAGAAGTAGACGTAGAGCCGGCCGGGCGGGCCGAACATCGGCTGAGTCCGCGCCGTCGGTCCGCGGTAGGCGTGCGAGGCCGGGTCGCTGGTGCCGCCGTACGCCTCGACCTCGGTCACCCGGACCGTGACCTCCCCGTGCCGCAGCAACGCCCCGAGCAGGGTCGGCGCCACCAGCTCCACCGGGCTGTCGAGTCCGATCACGACCGGCGTCGGATTCTGTGTGCAGAAATGCGTCGACTACGCCGCAGAAGTGAACACAGGAACGTCGACCCAGGCCCGGGTGGCGGCTGACCTCAGCATCGCGTCGCAGATCGCGGCCGCCCGAGCCCCGTCGGCGAAGGTCGGCAGCCCGTCCGGCCGCTCACCGACCCCGGCGGCGGCGTCGATCGCGGCGTAGGAGTCGGCGACGTAGCTCTCGAAGCACTGGGCGTAGCCCTGGACGTGACCGGCCGGCAGGGTGGCGAGCCGGCGCTGCTCGGCGGAGCCCGCGTTGGGGTCGCGGACCAGCGTGCGGAAACCCTGGGCGTCGCCGAGCAGCAGCTGCTCGGAGAGCTCCTGGTCGAAGACCGCGCTCTGGCTCATCCCGTCCACCTCGACCCAGAGCCGGTTCTTGCGGCCGGCGCTGAGCTGGCTGATCACCGCCGAACCGGCGACGTCATTCACCGTCCGGAAGAGAATGAGCGCACTGTCCTCGGTGGTCACGTCGACCAGCGGGGCGTCGGACGCCGCGGCGCTGAAGCTTGCCGCCGTCGCTGCCGGTCGCTGCGGAATGCTGATCGAGGTGGTGGCCACCAGTGAGGCGATACGGTCGCCCGTCACCCACTCGACCAGGTCGCACCAGTGCGAGCCAACGTCCCCGAACGCCCGGGACGGACCGCCGGCGGCCGCGTCGACCCGCCAGCTGGTGGCCTGCGGGTCGAGCAGCCAGTCCTGCAGATAGCTGCCGTGCACCAGGTTCACCGCGCCGAACGCGTCGCCGGCCACCCGGGCCCGCAGCTCGCGCACCATCGGGTGGAAGCGGTAGGCGAAGGGCATCGTGGCGACCACCCCGGTGCGCTCGGCGACGGCCGCCGCCTGCTGGGCCTCCGCCAAGCTGACGCCGAGCGGCTTCTCGCAGAGCACCGGGATGCCGGCCTCCAGCAGCTGCACCGCGTACGGCACGTGAGAGGCGTTCGGCGTACAGACGTGCACGGCGTCGACGCCGCTGGCGGCCACCTGGTCCAGGTCGACGTACGCGTGCTCGACCCCCCAGGCGCCAGCGACCGCCCGCGACCGCTCCGGGCTGGAGGCCATCACGCCGACGACCTCCGCGCCCGCCAGCAGCGCCGCCCGCCGGTGCACCTCGCCGATCATCCCGGCCCCGAGGATCGCCACCCGCTTTGATGCCGCGCTCATGCGACCAACCCTAGAACGCACCCCTTTCGACACTCCCAGGGAGCTTCAGAAGACCGAGTTCGGGTCGTAGTACTCGTCGATGTTCTCGCAGCCGATCCCGACGGCCTTGGTGAAGGTCTGCTCGGGATAGTCGCTCGGCTTCTTCTTGCCGGTGGCGATGTCGACCGCGATCTGCAGCGCCTGCTCGGCGGCGAGCGAGGGAGAATTGAGGCCGGTGGAGATGTACTTGCCGGTGCAGCCGCCGGACTTGATCAGCTCCTCGCCCTCCTTCTGACCGTCAGCGGACGCGGCGACGTAGACGTTCTTGTACCGCTCCTTGCCGTTGATGACGTTGTACGCCCCCAGGGCCATCGAGTCGTTCAGACCCAGCACCAGGTCGACGTCCGGATTGCCCGCCAGCATGGTCTCGGCCGCGACCTGGCCCTTGTCCTGGGCGTAGTCGCCGGGCTGCTCAGCCTTGATCTCGTACGGCAGGCCGCCCTCCTTGAGCCCGTCCAGGAAACCCTGCCGGCGGGCTGGGCCGACGAACTCATCGGTCGCCGGGCCCGTGAGGATGACCATCTTGATGCTGGTCTTGCCCATGTCCTTGAACCGCTTGGCCGTGATCTTGCCCGACTCGCGGCCGATGGTCAGGTTGTCGGACTGGACGCTGGTGGTGCCGGTACCGGGGACGGAGGTGTCGATGTAGATGACCGGGATCTTGGAGGCGATCTGGGTCATCATCTGCTTCTGACCCTTGACACTGGTGGCGTTGACGATCATGACGTCGGCGCCCTGGGACATCATTGCCTGCATCTGGTTCATCTGGATGACCGGGTCCTTGTTGGCCGCCTGGATGAGGATCTTGAACCCCTGCTGGTCGGCGATCTGCTGGGCCTGCACCTGCATCGCGGCGAAGTAAGGCGCCTGCAGCTGCTGCTGCGCGAAGCCGACGACGACCTGGTGGATGTCGGGCTTGACGCCGTTGGCCGGTCCCTGGGCCGGGGTCGACGACGGATAGATCTGGCCGCAGGCGCTCAGCAGCAGCACCCCAACCGCACCGGCCGCCCCGAGCGCCGTCCAGCGCCGCCCCGTGGTCACTTGGCCGCCGGGGTCGTGGCGGCCTTGCGCTTGCGGCTGAACTGCACCGTGGCCAGCGTGACCGCGACGAGGATCAGCGCGCCGCGGAAGGCGTCCTGAAGGAAGGTGGAGACGTTCAGCAGGGAGAGCAGGTTGGCGATGACCGCGAAGATGATCGTGCCGACGACGGCGCCGAAGACCTTGCCGTAGCCGCCCGACAGCCGCGCGCCCCCGATCACGACGGCGGCGATGGCCTCGAGCTCGAGGAGGTTGCCGGCCGTCGAGGTGCCGCTCGCGAAGCGGCTCAGGAAGATCCAGCCGCCCAGCCCGACGAGCAGACCGGCCAGGATGTAGACCGACCAGAGCGTGGTCTTGACCGGGATGCCCGAGCTGCGGGCTGCCTCGATGTTGGAGCCGATGGCGTAGACCCGGCGGCCCCACACGGTGCGGTAGAGCAGGAAGGCGACGAGGACCACCATCGCCAGCCAGATGATGGCCAGCACCGGGATCCCGATGATCGTGGTCTGGCCGAGCTTGGCGAAGGACGACGCGGCGTCCGGGTTGATCGGGATGCCGTTGCCGTAGGCGTAGACCAGGCCGCGCGCCAGGGCCAGCATGCCCAGGGTCACGATGAACGGCTCCAGGCCGCGGAACGCGACGAGCCACCCGTTGACCGCGCCGATGATGCCGCCGATGACCACGGCGACGACGAGCGCGAGCAGCACCGACGGTCCCTGGAACAGGCCGGCCGCGATGACCGCGGCGAGGCCCAGGGCGGAGCCGACGCTGATGTCGATGCCACCGGTGAGCACGACGATCAGCTCGGCCAGCACGACCACACCGATGATCGACATCTGCAGCAGCAGGTTCGTCAGGTTGGTGCCACCCCAGAAGATCGAGCCGCGGGTGACGGTCGCCACCAGCAGCAGGGCGACCAGGATATAGAGGGCGTACTGTCCCTTGAGCCAGGCCCCGATGGCGTTGCCTCGGGAGTTGTCCTCCTCGTAGGCGTGCACGGAGGGGGGTGGCGCGACGGTTGTTGCCATGAAGGAGCTCCTCGTTGAGTCTGCGGGCCGTGGTGGTGCGTGCGGGGGATCAGTCGGTGTGACTGAGGGCGGTGCGGATGAGGTCGTCGGTGTCAGCCTGCTCGGGGTCGAACTCCTCCACGATCTGGCCGTTGCGCATCACGAGGATGCGGTGACAGAGCGAGAGCAGCTCTTCGGCCTCGCTGGAGACCACGAGGACGCCCTTTCCCCGCGCGGCGACGGCGTGGATGATCTCGTAGATGTTGGAGCGGGCCCCGACGTCGATGCCCTTGGTGGGCTCGTCCAGCACGACGAACTCCGGGTCGGACTCCATCCACTTGGCCACGACGACCTTTTGCTGGTTACCGCCGCTCAGCGTCCGGGTGTAGGTCTTGGTGCCGCCCTTGACCTGGTACTCATCGATCAGCTCGCGGACGCGCTTCTTCTCCACGGCGCTCTTGACCACCCCGCCGGAAGACATCTTCGGCAGCACGACCAGGCTCATGTTCTCGCCGTTGTCGAAGTCCTTGACGAAGCCCTCGAGCCGCCGGTCCTCGGTCAGGTAGGCGATGCCCTTGGACACCGCGGAGCCCGGGGTGGGCAGGCTGATCTCCTCGCCGTGCAGCTTGATCGAGCCACTGACGGCGGGGCGCTGACCGGTGATCGTCCGGGCCACCGACGACCGGCCGCTGCCGACCAGCCCGTACAGGCCGACGATCTCCCCGGGCCGGACCTCGAACGAGACGCCCTTGGCCGTGCCGCCGTGAAGGTCCTTGACCTCGACCACCGGCACGGTGTTGGCGTCGGCCTGGACGGGCGCCGGCCGGTCGAGGGCCTTCAGGGCCTGCCCGATCATCAAGGTGGTGACCTCGTCGGGACTGCTGCTGGCGGTGTCGACCACGTCGATCAGCTTGCCGTTGCGCAGCACCGCGATCCGGTCGGCCATGGCGAAGACCTCGTTGAGCCGGTGGCTGACGAACATGATGTGGGTGCCGGCCTCCTTCTCGCGCCGGACCAGGTCGAGGATGTCGTTGAAGTGCTCCTCGCTGGTCGAGGCCGTGGTCTCGTCCAGGATCATGATCTTGTGCGTGGTCACGGCCGCCCGGGTCAGGGACAGCATCTGGCGCTGGCCGGGACCGAGGTCGCGGGCGACCTCCCGGGTCTTCAGGTGGCCGAGCCCGACACCGGCGAGCACCTTCCGGGTCTCGGCAGAGTTGGTGTCGACCTTCTGAGCCCAGGGGCGGATGTCGCGTCCCTCCCGCAGCTTGTAGAGCCAGACGTTCTCTCCGACGGTGAAGTCGTCGATGATCAGCGGCTCCTGGTGCATCATCAGCACCCCCGCCTGCTCCGCCTCGGCCGCGTTGCGCACGGGGTGCGGATAACCGGCCACCGTGATCTCGCCGTCGGTCGGGGTGTCCACGCCGGCCAGCAGCTTGGCGAACGTCGACTTGCCGGCGCCGTTGGCCCCGCAGACGGCGAGCACCTCGCCGCGGTAGCCCTCGAGGTCGACGCCGTCGAGCGCCTTGACTCCGGGGTAGTACTTCTTGATCCCGACCGCGGTGAAGGCCACCTCACCTCGCGCGGGGGCCTGTGGGGAAGACTCGCGTTCTACTGCGACCACCGTGGGAAGCTCCTTTGCCTTTGCGGGTGATGTGTTGCAGCACATCGGTCCGGAGAGCGAATGTCAAGGATCAGGCATCTTCGGTGCGTCGCCGACAGACGTACAGCGCGCCCACAGACCCATCCCCGACCCGGCACAGGGCGAGCCGCCACGCTCGTGCCCATGCCTGCCACCGCCCTCTCCCCCGACAGCACGTCGCTGACCGGCCACCGCCTCACGCGTGCGTCCCGGCCCGCCACCGATCCGGCCGCACCCGCCACGAGACGTCGAGGCCGCTTGGTCCTGCGCTCGGTCATCACCGGGGCGGACCGTGACCCGCGTTGGGCCCAGCCGCTGCTGTGGCTGTTGCTGCTCGGGACCGCCGCCCTCTACCTCGTCAACCTCTCCTCCTCGGGGACGGCCAACGAGTTCTACGCCGCTGCCGTCAAGTCCGGCACCGAGTCGCTGAAAGCCTGGCTCTTCGGCTCCCTCGACTCGGGAAACGCGATCACGGTCGACAAACCGCCGGTATCGCTGTGGGTGATGGTGTTGTCGGCTCGCATCTTCGGATTCTCCTCGTTCTCGATGCTGCTGCCGCAGGCGTTGATGGGCGTCGGCTCAGTCGCGGTGACCTACGCCGCGGTCAAGCGCTGGTCCGGACCCGCCGCCGGGCTGATCGCGGGCGCGCTGCTGGCCCTCACGCCGGTGGCCGCGCTGATGTTCCGCTTCAACAACCCGGACGCACTGCTCGTGCTGCTGATGGCGGTCGCCGCGTACGGTGTGGTCCGGGCCATCGACGCCGCGAGCGAGACCGCGCGGCACGCGGCGCTGCGCTGGATGCTGGTGGCCGGTGCGGCGATAGGCTTCGCCTTCCTGACCAAGATGGCGCAGGGCCTGTTGGTGCTGCCGGCGTTCGGGCTGGTCTACCTGGTGGCCTCGCCGCTCCGGCTCAAGGCCCGGATCGGCCACCTGCTCGCCGCGACCGGCGCGATGGTCGTCTCCGCGGGCTGGTTCGTCGCCCTGGTCGCGCTCTGGCCGACCGCCTCGAGGCCCTACATCGGTGGCTCCACCAGCAACTCCCTCTGGGAGCTCGCGATCGGCTACAACGGCCTCGGCCGGATCTTCGGCGCCACCGGCAACGGCGGCGGGGGCATGGGCGGCGGCGGGAACACCAGCTTTGGCGGGGCGACCGGCATCACCCGGCTGCTCGGGACCGCGTTCGGCACCCAGATCTCCTGGTTCCTGCCGGCGGCGCTGATCGCGCTCGTCGCGGGCCTGGTGCTGACCTGGCGTGCTCCGCGGACCGACAGGACGCGCGCCGGGCTGCTGCTCTGGGGCGGCTGGCTGATCGTCACCGGCCTCGTCTTCTCCTTCATGTCCGGCACGATCCATCCGTACTACGCCGTCGCCCTCGCCCCGGCCATCGGCGGCCTGGTCGCCATCGGCGGCCGCGAGCTGTGGCGGGCCCGTACCTCCGACGTCGCTCGGACCACCCTGGCGCTGATGGTCACCGGCACGGCGGTCTGGGGCTGGTACCTGATGGACCGGGACGCCAGCGGCTGGTCGACGTGGCTGGCCTGGACCATGCTGGTCGGCGGAGTGCTGGGCGCCCTCGTGCTCGTGGCCTCGACCGGTCGGCTCAAGAAGCTGGCCGTCGCCGCCCTGCTCGTCGGCGCGATCTCCGCCTCCCTCGGCGCCGCGTCCTTCACCACCGCCACCGTGTCCACCGGTCACACCGGTTCGACCCCCTCGGCCGGACCCAGCTCGGTCGCCAGCGCCCACCTGGGTGGGATGGGCGGCTCCAGCACGACCGACACCGCCCTGGTCGACCTGCTGAACGCCACCAGCAGCCGCTGGTCGGCCGCGGTGGTCGGCGACCAGTCGGCTACGGGGTACATCCTGTCCACCGACACCGCCGTGATGGCGATCGGCGGCTGGGGCGGCACCGACAACTCCCCCACGCTGGCCCAGTTCCAGGCGTACGTGGCCAGCGGCGACGTCGGCTACTTCATCGCCGGCAGCAACGGCGGCGGCGGGGGCACGGGCGGCGGGGGCATGGGCAGCGGGGGCATGGGCGGCGGGGGCAACAGCAGCTCCTCGGGCAGCGAGATCACCGCCTGGGTCGAGGCTCACTACACCGCGACCTCGGTCGGCGGCGCGACGGTCTACGACCTGACGGCCGGCTGAGCGGGCTCGGGCTCGCCCGGTACTGATGAGCAGCTGCGCGGAGCGCGGATGACCGTGGCCGAGAGCGTTGCGGCCCGACGCGGGAGAGGCAGGGCCCGGGTCAGCCGACGAGCTCGGCCAGCCGGGCGGCGTTGCGGACGGCGTGGCCGTGGCCGTCGTTGTTGAAGTAGGCGTAGACGTCCTGACCTGCCTCACGCCACTCGCCGATCCGCTCCGCCCACCAAGCCACGTCGTCCTCGCCGTAGCTGCCCGCGTAGAGGTGGTCGTGGTCGGGCCCGTGCAGCCGGACGTACGCCCACGAGGTGGTGGTCCGCAGCAGGCACGGCAGCCCGGCGCCGCTCAGCACACAGTAGGCCGCGTCGTGGTCGGCGAGCAGGCCGAACACCCGCTCGTCCACCCAGCTCGGGTGTCGGAACTCCACCGCCACCCGGATCCAGGACGGCAGCCGGTCCAGGAAGTACGCCAGCCGGGCGTCGTCGCGCTCGTGGCCGGGGTGCAGCTGGACGAGCAGAGCACCGCGGCGGTCGCCCAGCTCGTGCCAGCAGGCGGCGATCCGCTCCACCCAGGCCTCCGGGGCGTACAGCCGCTTGGCGTGGGTCAGCCCACGCGGAGCCTTGACGCTGAGCCGGAAACCGTCCGGCAGTCGTCGACGCCACGAGGCGAAGCTCGACTCGCGCGGCCAACGGTAGAAGCTGGCGTTGAGCTCGACCGTGCCGAAGGAGCCGACGTAGCGTGCGAGCCGGTCGCGCGAGGGCAGACCTGGTGGGTAGAGGACGTGCTCCCAGTGGTCGTAGCTCCAGCCGGAGGTACCGATCCGGACCTCCGTCACGACGGACGGACGAAGTGCGGCAGCCGCGGCAGCAGCGCGATCGCCGCGATGACCAGGGCCGTCGCCCCGCCGGCCACCAGCCCGGCCGTCCGGCCGGCGACCACGTCGAAGACCAGCAGCACGACACCCGTCAGCACCAGCCCGACCCCGAGCAGCATCAGCCGCAGCACGACGTGACCGAACCGGACGATGGTCAGCTTGGCGTGCCGCCGGAACAGGGCCCGGTGCAGGCTCACCGGGGCCAACCCGACCGCGGTCGTGAGCACGGCCAGCCCCACCAGGACCAGATAGATCAGCTGCTGATCTGCGGTGATGGTGTCGAACTTCTGCTGGAACGAGATCGTCAGCAGAAAGCCGGTGAGGATCTGGGTGCCGGTCTGGGTGACGCGCAGTTCCTGCAGGATCTCGCTCCAGTTGCGGTCGAGGCGCTCGTTCACCGACTCGTCGCGTCCGTCGGTGGCGGTCACGCGCTGTCGCCGCTGACCAGCAACCGCGCGATCAGGTCCTCGAGCGCGTCCTCGAACTCGTTGTCGAAGGTGTCCAGCGACAGCTGCGGCGACAGCGCCATCAGCCGCGGGTAGTGCGCGAGGTCGCTGCTCTCGACGAACTCGAGGTCAGCCGCCGGCAACGCCTTCGGCTCCACCGCGTAGATGGCCGACTCGAGCAGCAGGTGACCGAGCAGAAAGGTCGAAAAGGCGCGGTAGGCGCGGACGCTCTCGTCGGCGCTGAAGCCGTAGTGCGCCAGCCCCTCGAGGAAATCCTCCACCCAGCGCAGGCTGCGCAGCGGCGGCCGCAGCCAGGGCGCCGCCGGCGGTCGGCTCGCGACCAGCGGAAAGATCTTCGGGTGCACCATCGAGATGGAACGCACCCCGTGGGCCATCTGCTGCAGGAACTCCTGCCAGGTCTCGGGCCGGTCGCGGCCCATCGTCATCGCGTACAGCTCGTCCATCACCACCTCGACGACACCGTCGAGCAGCTCGTCGCGGCCGGGGACGTAGCGGTAGAGGGCCATCGCCTCGACGCCGAGCTCGGCGCCGAGCCGGCGCATGGTCAGCCGGTCCCGGCCGTGCTCGTCGATGAAGCTCACCGCAGCCGTGAGGATCACGCGCTGGTCGAGCGGCCGCCGACCACCTGGAGTGGGGACGCGTTCTGGACCGGACGCCTTCTTGGGACCCGGCGCCGTCGTCGGCGCGGGTCCGTCAGCTCCTCCGCTGGTCATTCGGCACCGCCTCGGTCTCGAGACGCCGGCCCGCCGTTCCGGTGCGGCAAGTCGTGCGCCTACCGTTCATCATGGATAGCCGCCAGGGATTTACAGCGTAAATCACGGGGTTTACGTTGGTCTGATGAGGTACGTGGCCGAAAGCCCGTCCCAGAACGTGAGGAGCACGGCATGAGTGGATTGAGTGACAAGCTCGAGGGCAAGGCCGACGAGCTGAAGGGCGCCGCCAAGGAAAAGGTCGGCGACGCGACCGACAAGCCCGACCTGCAGGCCGAAGGCCAGGCCGACCAGGCCGGCGGCAACGCCAAGCAGGCGGTCGGCGAGGTCAAGGACGCGGCGAACGACGTTCTCGGCCGCTAGATCTCCCACACCGAGTTGTCAGCCGCTGTGGCTGCTCTGGCGACCACAGCGGCTGACAGGTCGGGTCAGCCGCCCGCGTTGCTGGAGATGTGCTCGATGATGGCGGTGGTCGAGACCGAGGGCGTACGGGGCAGGTAGATCACCCGGCAGGCGTCGTTCAGGAAGTCGAACTTTCCGGCCCAGTCGTCGCCCATCACCAAGATGTGGGCGGCGTGCTCGCCGACGTAGGCCCGCTTCAGCTCCAGGCTCTCCTCGACGAAGACCTCGTCGACCACCTTGAGGTTGGAGACGATCTCGGTCCGCTCCTCCTGGGTGAACACCGGGTTGCGCCCCTTCTTGGCGAAGTTGAGCGCGTCCGAGGACACCCCCACCACCAGCCGGTCACCGAGGGCTGCCGCCCGGTTCAGCACGCGGACGTGCCCCACGTGCAGGACGTCGAAGGTGCCAAAGGTGATGACGGTCGTCACGAAGTGCTCTCCTGGGATCAAAGGGTGGGGATCACCCTATCGGCCCCCGAGAGCCGAGCCGGTCAGCGCCGACGTAGATTCGACCAGCCATGGCTCTGCTCCTCGACCTCGCTCCGCTCCGGGTGAGTGCCCCGTTCCGGCGGCTGCTGATCGGCCTCGGTGTCTCCAACCTCGGCTCGCAGCTGACCGTGGTCGCGGTGGGGCTGCAGGTCTACGCGATCACCGGCTCCACGCTGTCGGTCGGCGTCCTCGGCATCTGCGCGCTGGTCCCGCTGGTGGTGCTCGGCCTCTACGGCGGTGCGCTGGTGGACGCCTACGACCGGCGTCGGGTCGCGCTCTACTCCTCCTTCGGGCTCTGGGTCGTGACGCTCGGCCTGGCCACCCAGGCGTGGTTGCACGTCGACTCGGTGCTGCTGCTGTACGCCCTCGTCGCGGTCCAGTCGGCCGGGTTCGCCATCAACAACCCGGCCCGCAGCTCGATCATCCCGCGGCTGATCGAGCCGCGGCTGTTGCCGGCGGCCAACGTGTTGACCACCATCGAGACCAACGTCGCCATGACCGTCGGCCCGTTGATCGGCGCCCTGCTGGTCGCTGTCGCCGACTTCGGGCCGGCGTACACGATCGACGCAGTGCTGTTCACGTTCGCCCTCTGGGCGTTGTGGCGGCTGCCGGACCTGCCGCCCGTCGGGGCCGCCGCGGACGCAGCTGAGCTGCGTGGGACCGAGGGGGCACGGGCCAAGCGCGGGTTCGCCTCGATCGTCGAGGGGCTGCACTATCTCGCCACCCGGCCGAACGTCCGGATGACCTTCGTGGTCGACCTGATCGCCATGATCTTCGCCATGCCGCGGGTGCTGTTCCCGGCCGTGGGCGTGGTGTTCCTCGGTGGCGGGGCGACCACCACCGGGCTGCTCAGCGCAGCGTACGCCGCCGGTGCGGTGCTGGCCGGGCTGTTCTCCGGCGGTCTTGTCCGGGCTCGTTGGCAGGGTCGGGTGATCGTCGGTTCGATCCTGACCTTCGGCGCCGCCGTGACCGCGTTCGGCGTGGTGCTGGTCGCCGTCGGAGGGGACCGACCGGGCACCGTGCTGCTCGGCGCGCTGGTGCTGGCGATGATCTTCCTCGCGGTGGCCGGCGGCTCGGACTCGGTCAGCGCCGTCTTCCGGCAGACGATCCTGCAGTCGGCGACGCCGGACCAGATGCGGGGGCGGCTGCAGGGCGTGTTCATCGTGGTGGTCGCCGGCGGTCCGCGCCTCGGCGACCTGGTGCTGGGGTCAGAGTCCAGCTGGTTGGGTGAGGGCTGGGCCGCCGTGGTCGGCGGCCTCAGCTGCATCGTGCTGCTGAGCGTGGTGGCCGGCGTGCAGCGCCGCTTCCTGCGCTACGACGCCCTGCACCCGGTCGCGTGAGGCTCCCATCGGCGTCGCGTGAGGCGCCGGTCGCTAGCGGGTGATGCCGGCCGTGAACGGTGCGGTCTCGGTGCTCCCGGAGCTGTCGTGGGCCTGGACGACCTGCGCGGCGGCGCGGTGCAGCGGCACGTTGTAGTGCTGGGAGTATCGCCGCAGCAGGTCGAACGACGCGTCGGCGCCGCAGCGGTTGCGCTCCATCAGCATCCCCAGCGCCAGGTCGATCGTCCGGCGCCGGTCCATCGCGGCCGCGCGGTCGTCGAGCTCCCGCGCGTGCCGGCTCAGGTGCATCGCGAGGGCGACGCCACCGGAGATGTCGGCGGCGGTCTGGATCGTGATCGCCTGCTCCTTGGCGCCCAGGCCGTCGATCTGTCGGCTGTAGACCTTGAGCACCGCGGCGGGCTCGCCGTCGACGCAGACCGGGACCGACAGGCAACAGGCGGCGCCCCGCTCGGCCGCTCGGGGCCCGTAGTCGCCCCAGCGCAGGTCGGCACCCAGGTCCGCCACGTACATCGTGGTGTTGGTCTCGAGCGCGTGCAGGCAGGGGCCAGCGCCGTTGTCGTACTGGATCCGGTCCACCTCGAGGGCGAGCGCGCTGCTGGTGCCGATCGTCACCGGGGCGGCGCCCAGGCCGAGCGTGACCGCGACACCCCCGACGTCACCGAGCTGCTCCGACAACCGTTCCGCCACCGCGACGAGGAAGTCCTCGAGCAGCGGGGCGACAGCGTGCGCGGCAGGACCGACATCGTCCGGATCGATGGACACCCCCGTAGGACTCACTCGCTCAGGATAGGACGAACGCGCCGACCCGGCGATCGGCTGAGCTCGCCGAGGACCGCCTCGAGCTGGTCCAGCCCTGCGTCGAGCTGGTTCTCGGTGATCACCAGCGGCGGAGCGAGCCGAACCGTCGAGCCGTGGGTGTCCTTGGCCAGGACGTGCCGGGCGGCCAGCGCCTCGCAGACGTGCCGGCCGCTGCCGAGCGACGGGTCGACATCCACTCCCGCCCACAGCCCGCGGGCCCGGAAGCCGACCACGCCGTGGCCCAGCATGCCTTCGAGCCGATCGCGCATCCGTACCCCCAGCCGGGTCGCCCGCTCCTGGTACTCCCCGGTGGCGAGCAGGCCGACGACCGCGCGGCCGACCGCGCAGGCCATCGGGTTGCCGCCGAAGGTGCTGCCGTGCTGGCCGGGCCGCAGCACACCGAGCACGTCCGCGTCGGCCACCACGGCCGAGACGGGCACGATGCCGCCGCCCAGGGCCTTGCCCAACAGATAGACGTCAGGCACGACACCCTCGTGCTCGCAGGCGAGGGTGCGACCGGTCCGGCCGAGACCGGACTGGATCTCGTCGGCGATGAACAGCACCCGGTGCCGGCTGGTCACGGCCCGGACGCCGGCGAGATAGCCGGGCGGCGGGATCCGGACGCCGGCCTCGCCCTGGATCGGCTCCAGCAGCACGGCGACGGTGTGCTCGGTGATCGCGGACTCGAGCCCGGCGAGGTCGCCGTAGGGGACGGTGACGAAGCCCGGGGTGTAGGGGCCGAAGTGGTCGCGGGCGTCCGGGTCGTCAGAAAAGCTGATGACCGTGGTGGTGCGGCCGTGGAAGTTCCCGCCGGCCACGATGATCTCGGCGCGGCCGTCGGGCACCCCCTTCACCTCGTACCCCCACTTGCGGGCCACCTTGACCGCCGACTCCACCGCCTCCGCGCCGGTGTTCATCGGCAGCACCATCTCCTTGCCGACCAGGGCGGCGAGGCTCTCGGCGAACGGCGCGAGCTGGTCGTGGTGGAAGGCGCGAGAGGTCAGCGTGACCCGCTCGAGCTGATCGCGGGCGGCGGCCAGCAGCACCGGGTGCCCGTGGCCGAAGTTCGTGGCGGAGTAGGCGGCCAGGAAGTCGAGGTAGTCCCGTCCCGCGACGTCGGTCAGCACCGCACCGGAACCCGAGGCGACCACCACGTCCAGCGGGTGGTAGTTGTGGGCGACGTGCTCCTCTTCGGCGCTGAGCAGCGCCTCGGCGCGGGTGGGGGTGTCGATGGTCAGCATGAAGCGAAGCCTTTCGTCGGGAGTCGGATCTCCTGGGTGCAGCACTTGACGCTGCCGCCGCCGCGGAGCAGCTCGCTGAGGTCGACCTCGACGGGCGCGTACCCGGCCGCGGTGAGCAGCCCGACCAGGTGGTCGGCGCCGGCGGGTACCCAGACCGTCCGGCCGTCGCTGACGCAGTTGAGCCCAAGACACGCGGCGTCCGCGTCGTCGGCGATCAGGGCGTCGGGGAACAGCTCGGCCAGCAGCTGCTGGCTGGCCGGGCTGAAGGCCGGCGGATAGTAGGCGAGGTGGTCGCGGGTGTCGTCGAGCACGGTGAGCGCGACGTCCAGGTGGTAGAAGTACGGGTCGACCAGCTCGAGGCTGATCACCGGCCGGCCGGTCAGCCGCGCCAGCTCGAGATGCGCTGCGGGTGAGGTGCGGAAGCCGTACCCCGCGAGGATCCGGTCGGCCAGCACCGCGTAGTCGCCCTCGGCCTCGTTGACGGCGTCCGGCAGGGTCACCGAGCTCGAACGGGTGGCGTGCCAGGCCCCGTGGTGGGCGGCCTCGGCGGCCCGTTCGGGGGTGGCGAAACGCGCCTGCAGCACCTGGCCGTCGATCACCGTGGCCCCGTTCGCGGCAAAGACCATGTCGGGCAGTCCCGGGACCGGCTCCAGCAGGTCGACCCGGTGGCCCGCGGCCCGGTAGGACTCCACCAATGCTGACCACTGGGCGAGAGCGAGGGCGCCGTCCACCGGCGGTCCGGGGCGCATCCACGGGTTGATGGCGTAGCTGACGTCGAACCAGGTCGGCGGGCACATCAGGTACGTGCGCGGTGAGGCACGACGGACCGGAGCGTCAGGGCCAGTCAGCACCGTAGGGCGAGCCAGCACCGTCGAAGTCACACTTCCACCCTAGGCGTCCTCTTGCGCAACGATAGGGTCCTGTTGTACGAAGTTACTGTGCTGAGTTTGCGTCTGGACGACCTTGACCGCAAGATCATTGCTCGTCTGCTGGAGAACGGTCGGGAGAGCTTCGCCAGCCTCGGTCACCAGATCGGTCTCTCCACGGCCGCAACCAAGCGCCGGGTCGACCGGCTGCGTGGGGAGGGGGTGATCCGGCGCTTCACCGCCGAGATCGACCCGGTGGCGCTCGGCTGGACGATCGAGGCCTTCGTCGAGCTGTACTGCGAGGGACGGGTGCCGCCGGACCGGATGCGCGAGCTGGCCCGCACCATCCCGGAGGTGAGCGCCGCGTACACGGTGACAGGCGAGGCGGACGGGCTGTTGCTGGTCCGCGCCTCCGACGCCAGCCACTTCGAGAAGGTGCTCGGAGTCATCCGCAACCACCCGGGCGTCAGCCGTACCCGCTCGGCCGTCGTGCTGTCGCATCTTTGACGGAGCCAATCGTGACCGCTCTCGGTGCGGGGTCCGCCACGCGACCCGGTCGAAGATGCCACACTGAGCGGGGCCCTCTCCCCCGGGGCCGGACCGATGACCGCCGCCGTACGTGGGCTAGGTTCTCGGGGAACAAAATCACCGGGATCACCGCATGTTTGGTGATCGAGGGCACGCTTGCAGGTCGGCGCTGGAGAAGCCAGCGCACCCAGAGGAGTCCGCGACACACGGCACAGCTGCGCTGATGTGGGGGAGAACAAGAGGTCGTGTTGTGGCTGAGACGACAGCACCGCAGCGTCGGGTCCGCGTCACCGACCTCGTCAACGCCAAGCTCCGCGGGCAGCGTTGGGCCATGCTCACCAGCTACGACCAGTACACCGCCGCCCTCTTCGACGAGGCCGGGGTCTGGAGCCTGCTCGTCGGTGACTCCGCCGCCAACAACGTCTACGGCTACGACTCGACGCTGCCGGTCACCGTGGCCGAGCTGCTGCCGCTGGTCCGGGCGGTGGTGCGGTCTACCCGACGCGCGCTCGTGATCGGTGACCTGCCCTTCGGCTCGTACGAGGTGAGTCCACAGCAGGCGCTGGAGACCGCCATCCGCTTCTTGAAGGAGGGCGGCTGCCACGCCGTCAAGTTCGAGGGCGGCGTCCGGGTGGCCGAGCAGATCCGCCTCGTCACCGAGGCCGGGATCCCGGTGATGGGCCACATCGGTTTCACCCCGCAGAGCGAGCACCGACTCGGCGGCTATCGCGTCCAGGGCCGCGGCGACGGGGCGGCCCGGCTGCTGGAGGACGCCCACGCGGTCCAGGAGGCCGGTGCGTTCGGCGTGGTGCTCGAGATGGTGCCGGGCGACCTCGCCGCGCAGGTCACCGCCGAGCTCGCCATCCCGACCGTCGGTATCGGCGCCGGGGTCGCCTGCGACGCCCAGGTGCTGGTCTGGCAGGACATGCTCGGCCTGCGGCAGGGCAACGTGACCCGCTTCGTCAAGCAGTACGCCAACCTCGCCCAGACCATTTCCGACGCGGCGGCGGCCTACGTCGCCGACGTCACCGACGGGTCGTTCCCGACCGCCGCCCACACCTTTGAGTCCACTCCCACAAAGAAAGCCGCTGGCTCCCCCGCGCCGGGCACCTTCCCCGCACCAGGAGCAACCCCGTGATCGTCACCTACACCCTCGCCGACTTCGCCGAGGCCCGGAACGCCCTCGAGGCCGAGGGCCGACGGCGCGTCGTCTTCGTCGCGACGATGGGCGCCCTGCACGAGGGTCACCGCTCGTTGATCCGCTCGGCCCACCGCCGCGGTGACGCCGTGGTGATCAGCGTCTTCGTCAACCCCCTGCAGTTCGGGCCGGGCGAGGACTACGCGCGCTATCCGCGGCCGCTCTCGGACGACCTGGACGTCTGCGACGCCGAGGGTGTCGACCTCGTCCTGGTGCCAACGGTGGCCGAGCTCTACCCCGCCGGCCGGCAGGTGAGCGTCAGCGCCGGCACGATGGGGTCGGTGCTGGAGGGCGCGTCCCGGCCCGGGCACTTCGACGGCGTGCTGACCATCGTGCTCAAGCTCTTGCACCTCGTCCGACCGCAGGTCGCCCTCTTCGGTCAGAAGGACGCTCAGCAGGTGGCCTGCGTGCAACGGATGGTGACCGACCTCAACCTTGACGTCGAGGTGGTGAGCGAGCCGACCGTCCGCGAGGCCGACGGTCTGGCCCTGTCCAGCCGCAACATCTTCCTGACCCCGGCCGAGCGGGCGATGGCCTGCAGCCTCGCCGCCGCCCTCGAGAAGGCGGCAACCGCCGACACCGTCGCCGCCGCCCGGATCGCCGCCGACGAGGTCCTCGACCGCGTCCAGTTCGAGCCGGCCTTCGAGCTCGACTACGCCGTGATGGTCAACCCGACCACCTTCGCCGAGATCCCCGACGACCACACCGGACCCGCGCTGTTCGTCGTCGCGGCCAAGGTCGGCACCACCCGGCTGATCGACAACATGCCCCTGCACCTCGCCGCCGTGATCAGCGAGTCCGTCGAGCTGACCGCGTAGGTTCTGCCGCCGTGGCGGGCTTTCCGAGGAACCACGCGACGATGTCGAGCGCGCGTAGCGGTGTGACTGGCACGCCGTCCGCGAGACGGCTCAGCTGCTCAAAAGCATCGAGCTGGCTTCGCAGGTCGTGTTGCATCTCCTCGGCGAGCGCGACGGTGAAGTCCGCCCACCCTCGGCCGGGTACGACCGGTATTCGCGGCTCGGATCCCTGCTGGTAGCAGCGGCGCACCTGCTTGTCCTGGAGAGGGATGAGCGCAGGCCGCTTGCGGTGCAGGATCTTGGAGAGGGTGGTGGCCTTGGCCCCATCCAGGCGATCCTCGTCGATACCGGCGAACAGGGCACCGACGAGTCGGAGATCGTCGGCCGTCGCGTCCACCAGGGAGAGTGCGGGGTCCAGCTGGTCGAGCAGCGGCTGCCAGTAGGTGAGCTCTTGCTGGAGGAGGTAGTACGTCTTGACGCTGAGGTGTCGGACGTTGAGCAACGTCGGCGCGAGCAGGTCAGCGTCGATAACTGGACCGGTGGCCGTCTCGAGCATGTACCCGTCGTACGCCGGATAGGCCGACCGGGGAGCGCCCGCCGTCTCAGCGCCCAGGTACTCGGATACGTACTCCACCACCTGTTGCCACGACGCCGACCGATTACCGACTCGAACCAGTTCCATCGGGTGAGTATCGCAGCCGGAACGGCGTCCCTCTTCGGTACCACGGGCGGGGCAGGATGAGCCCGTGGACCTCGAGGCGGCGGCAGACGAGCTGTACGGCGGCTCGCCTGAGGACTTCGTCGAACGCCGGACGGCGCTGGTCGCGGCGGCGCGAAAGGCGCGCGAGCGCGAGCTGGCCAAGCAGATCGGCGCCCTGCGCCGGCCGACCCGGACGGCGTGGCTGGTCAACCTGCTGGCCCGGGAGTCCCCGGTCGAGGTGACCTCCCTGCTCGAGCTCGGGGACGCGCTCGCCGACGCGCAGCGCCGATCCTCCGGCGCCGACCTGCGCCGGCTGTCGACGGACCGGCGGCGGCTGGTCGACCGGCTGGCCAAGACGGCCGTCACCCTCGGCGCCGACCACGGCTACCGGGCGCCGGACGCCGCGTTGCAGGAGATCAGCCAGACGCTGCAGGCCGGTCTCGGCGACCCCGAGGTCCGCGCGCAGCTGCGGGCGGGCCGGTTGAGCGCCGCCGTCACCTACGGCGGGTTCGGTCCGAGCGACCTGATGGCCGCCATGGCCGCCTCCCTCCCCGAGCCGCCGGAGCCTGAGCAGGCCCAGCCGGAGGAGGCGCCCTTCGACGAGCTCAGGGAACAGGACGAGCTCAGGGAACAGAAGGCTCAAGCGGAACAGCAGGCTCAAGCGGAACGGGAGGCGCAAGCCGAACGCGAGGCAGCGGCCGAACGCGAGGCCGAAGCGGCCACCGCCCGGGCCGACGAGCTGGCCGACCGGGTCGAGGAGCTGCGCGCCGAGCTGGCGGCCGCGGAGGCCGACGAGCGCGACGCCCGCGAGACTGCTCGGACGGCCCGGCGGCACCTGCAGGAGGTCCGACAACACCGCCCAGCCGAGCCTCACCCCCAAGGGTGAACCGAGACGCCTCCAAAGTCTGGGAAAATCGAGCGTGTCCGACTCCGCGCCACGCCGGCTCGCCGTGATCGCCAACCCGGTCAAGGTGTCCGCCGCGTTCCCTGACCTGGTCCGCGCCCGCGCCCGGGCCGCGGGCTGGTCCGAACCGCTCTGGCTCGAGACGAGCGTGGACGACCCTGGGCGCGGGATGGCGCAGCAGGCCCTCGACGCCGGCGTGGACCTGGTGCTGGCGGCGGGCGGGGACGGCACCATCCGGGCCGTTGCCGACGTGCTGGCCGAGACCGACGTCACGATGGCCCTGATCGCCGCCGGCACCGGAAACCTGCTCGCCCGCAACCTCGAGCTGCCGCTGAACGAGCCGGGCGGCCTCGACGTCGCCTTCGCCGGCCTCACCCGCGACATCGACCTGATCGAGCTGACCGTCGACGGCGACCGCTCGGAGCACTTCGCCGTGATGGCCGGCGTGGGCGTGGACGCGATGATCATGGACGAGGTCGACCCCGCGCTCAAGGCGCAGGTCGGCCCGGCGGCCTACTTCCTGGCCGCGGGCAAGGCGTTGGGCCGGTTGCCGATGTCGATGGAGATCACGATCGACCAGGGGCGCCGCCGCCGCCGGCGCGCCATGCTCTGCCTGATCGGCAACGTCGGCAAGCTGCCCGGTGGTCTGGTGCTGATCCCTGACGCCGAGGCCGACGACGGCCACCTCGACCTCTACGTCGCCTCACCGCACCGCGTCCGGCACTGGCTCAAGCTCGCGTTGCGGGTGGTGACCCGCCGCAGCCAGCGCGACGACCAGGTCGACACCTGGCAGGCCCGCCGGGTCCTGGTCCGCCTGGACGAGCCCGAGCCCTACCAGCTGGACGGCGACGTCGCCGGCGAGTGCCGCACCCTGGAGGCCGTGATCAAGCCGGGCGTCCTGCGCGTCTGCATCCCCTGACCGACCCCCCGGAGAACTCTGGACGTCAACCGCTCCGCGTAGGCTCGTAGCGACCCGATCACCGGCCCAGGAGGCCCCCATGCCCTTGACCGTCCTCGTCACCGGCGCCTCCGGCTTCGTCGGCTCGCACCTGGCGACCGCTCTGGTCGACGCCGGCCACACCGTCCGGGCGATGACCCGGCATCCCGACGACTACGACGGAGCCGGCGAGCCGGTCCAGGCCGACGTCAGCGACCGGGTCAGCCTCGACCGCGCGATGGTGGGCGTCGACGCGGCCTACTACCTGGTGCACTCCCTCGACAGCGCCGACTTCGTCCGCCGCGACGCCGAAGCGGCTCGACACTTCAGCGCCGCCGCCGCCCAGGCCGGCGTCGAGCGGATCGTCTACCTCGGCGGGCTCGGCGACGAGAACGCCGACCTGTCCGACCACCTGAAATCGCGGCGCGAGGTCGAGCAGCTGCTCGGCGCGGACGGCGTCCCGGTGACCGTGCTGCGGGCGGCGATCGTCATCGGTCATGGCGGCATCTCGTGGGAGATCACCCGTCAGCTGGTGGCGCACCTGCCGGCTATGGTCGTCCCACGCTGGGCCACCACCAAGACGCAGCCGATCGCCCTCGCCGACGTGGTCCGCTACCTGGTCGGGGTGCTCGAGCCGGAGGCGGCCCGGGGTCGGGTGTTCGAGATCGGGGGGACTGAGGTGCTGACGTACGCCGAGATGATGCAGCGGGTGGCCAAGCTGCACCACAACCGGACCCTGCCGATGCTCACCGTGCCGCTGCTGACCCCGCGGCTGTCGTCGCACTGGCTGGCCTTCGTCACCGACGTGGACACCGAGACCGCGCGCAACCTGATCGACTCGATGAGCAACGAGGTGGTCGTGCACGAGCACACGATCCTCGACGTCGTGCCCGGCGAGCCGATGGACTACACCGCTGCGGTGGAAGAGGCGTACGCACAGCGCGCGAAGGCCAACGCGTGACCGACACTCGGGGGCGTCTCCTGGGGCGCGCTTTGGGGGTCGTCCGGCCGATCCTGATCGACAAGGTCGAACGCGACCACGCCCAGACCGACCGGGCGTTCCACTACCGGCGGATCGTCGTCGCCGTCACGCTGGTGGTGGGCGCCACCTTGCTCGGGCTGTCGTTCGCCACCGAACAGGGCGACCCGGCGTTCTATCCGCTGACCTTCGGGCTGGCCGCCACCTGGGCCGTCGGCAGCCTGGCGTCGGGACCGCTGCACCTCGGGCACATCGAGATCCTCGGCGCCCGCCGGCGGCCGATCATCACCCCGATCCTGGTCGGGCTGGCGCTCGGCGCAGTCTTCGTGGTCGGCGGCCTGATCACCCGCGAGATCCCGCCGCTGGCCGCTTACATCGAGGACGTCCTCGGCTACGCCAAGGCCGGCAACCTGTACCTGCTGATGGTCATCACCTTGGTCAACGGGATCGCCGAGGAGCTGTTCTTCCGGGGCGCGCTGTTCGCCGCGATCGGCCGTAAACGGCCCGTCCTGATCTCGACGATCATCTACGCGCTGGCCACGATCGCCGGCGGTAACCCGGTGCTGGTCTTCGCTGCCGTCACCCTGGGCGCGGTCGTCGGGCTGCAGCGTCGCGCCGGTGGCGGCGTGCTCGCGCCGATCCTGACCCACATCACCTGGTCGACGATCATGCTCCTGGTGCTGCCGCGGATCTTCAACGGATAGCCGATCGAGTGCCTCAGCGCACGCGCGGCTCCGGCTGCGTGGGCGGGCTTGCCGCCGGGGTCTGGGCCAGCCGGTCAAGAGCCTCCGCGATAGCCCGGTCGAGCTGCGGGTCGGCTTCGGACTCGCGCTCGTAGTCGTCGGGGGAGTGCACGACCTCGATGTCGGGGTCGACGCCGTGGTTCTCCACCGCCCAGTCGTAGCCCTGCAGCCAGGTGGCGTAGCGCGGCTGGGTGATGCTGGTCCCGTCGACCAGGTCGAAGCGGCCGTCGATCCCGACGACCCCGCCCCAGGTCCGCCTCCCGACCACCGGGCCGAGTCCCATCGCCTGCGCGCCGGCGTTGACGATGTCGCCGTCGGAGCCGGAGAACTCGTTCGCCACGAAGATCACCGGCCCCCGCGGTGCCAGGCTCGGGTACGGCCGGGCCTGGTCCGCGTGCCGGGCGACGGTCCAGCCGACGACCCGGCGGGCCAGCCGCTCGAGCACCAGCTGGCTGGTGTGGCCGCCCCGGTTGTAGCGGACGTCGACCACGAGACCCTCGGTCTCCGTGGCCAGGTGCAGGTCGCGGTGCAGCTGGGCCCAGCCCGGGCTCATCATGTCGGGCACATGGACGTAGCCGAGCCGACCGCCGCTGTGCTCGCGGACGTACGCCGAGCGGCCGAGCACCCAGTCCTGGTAGCGCAACGGCTCCTCGTCGCCGAGCGGCACTACGACGACGCGGCGATCCCGGTTCCCGGAACGCAGCGTGAGCTCCACCGGCTTGTCCGCGGTCCCGATCAGGGCGGCCGCCGGACCCACGGTCGGGTCCACCGGGCGGCCGCTGACCGCGACCACGAGGTCGCCCGGCTGCGCGGCGACCCCGGCGGCCCGTAGCGGCGACCGGGCAGCCGGGTCGCTGCTCTCCCCGGGCAGGATCCAGTCGATCCGCCAGCCGCCGGCGGCTGGGCTGAGGTCGGCGCCGAGCAGGCCGAGCCGACGCTCGCCGTCGCCGGCGTGGCTGCCAGCGTCGACGTAGGCGTGGGAGGTGTTCAGCTCGGCGACGGTCTCCCAGAGCAGGTCGACCAGGTCGTCGTGGCCGGCCAGCCGCGCGACCAGCGGCCGGTAGCGGGCAACGACGGCGTCCCAGTCCACGCCGTTGAGGTCGGCCCGCCAGTAGTGGTCGCGCATGATCCGAGCGTTCTCGTCGAACATCTGGTGCCACTCGGCGACCGGGTCGAGCTCGAACCGCAGCCGGCTGAGGTCGACGGTGACCAGCTCGCTGTCCTCGGGCTTGACCGGGCGCGCGGTCAGCCGCACGGAGACCTCGTCGCCCGCCCGGACGACCACCCGCTCACCGTCGCCACTGACCCGGGCGCTGTCGGCGCGGTCGACCAGCTCGACCACCTTTCGGTCGACGAAGGAGAAGAACTCGACCGCGTGGCCGGGCGGCTCCCCCTCGACGCCGGCCCGCCGCGCACCCAGCTCGCCGGAGTCAGCGGCCTCGCGGATCCAGAGGACACCGTCCCGGGCTGCCTGCAGGTCGCGGAACCGACCCGAGGGCACCGGAAAGGCCACGACCCGCTGCTCGAAACCGTCGGGATCCAGCGCCACGGCCGGCCCGGACGGCGCCGTCTCCTCCGGCTTGTCGGTGGCGGGCTCCTTGCTGAGCCGCCAGCCGTCCGCGCTCGGACCGAAGGGCGCCGGCTCGGTCGCGGTCAGCGGCACCAGGTAGGGCCGGACGGCCGCGCTGAAGCCGAGGGAGAAGACGTGGCTGTCATAGCTCGGGTCAAAGGTGCGAGCGGAGAGGAAAGCCAGGTACTTTCCGTCGGCGGTGAAGGCGGGCGAGGTGTCGTCGAACCGGCCGCTCGTCAACGGCACCGGCTCGCCCTGCGGAGCGTCCAGGTCGACGAGCACCAGTCGGTGCTGCGCCTCGATGCGGATGGGCTCGGACCAGACCAGCCAGCGGCCGTCGGGGGAGAAGGTCAGTCCTCCGGCCTCACCGTTGGCCGAGGTGCCAAGCAGCCGGACGGCACCGGTCGTGGCGTCAACCAGCCGGACCGCGCCGTCGTGGGACACGGTCGCCACCCGCTCACCCGCGGGGTCGCTCTCCAGGTGCAGGACCCGGCCCAGCTGGCCGAGGGCCAGCCGGCGTACCTGGCCGGCGCCGGGCGCAGGATGGACCTGCATCGCGTCCTCGCCGTCGGCGTCGCTGACCAGCACGGCAGACCCCGTCCGACCGAGGGGACGTACCAGCCGGGCTCGGACGCCGGAGTCGGCCGCCAGGGCACGCGCCGGTCCCTGCCGGTGGCTGAGCAGGAAGGCCTTGCCGTGCCACTCGACCAGGCTGGCGTCAGCGCCGGCGTCGGGACGCAGCTCGGTGAGCTGCTTGGTCGGGTCGAGCTGGCGCGGCTGCCGGCCAGCCAGACTGCCCGGCAGCGTGATGTCCAGGGGGGCGGCGGACCCGTCGAGGCTCGGCAGCAGGTACAACGTGCCGAGGGCGGCGTAGACCACCCGGTCGCCGTCGGTGGTGGCGTCGCGCACGTACCCGGCTGAAGCGGTGTGACTGGTCAGTCGACGCGGTCGGGCCCCCGGCTCGTCGACGTCGAGGGCGTAGAGATTGCCGACCTCGTCGGCATGGTCGGGGAACGTCGCGGCCAGGTCGCTGGTGAAGACCAGCGTCGAGCCGAGCCACATCGGGTCGACCAACGAGGCCTCTTCCTCGGCCAGCAGCTGTTCCCACGTGGCCGGGTCGCCGCCCCGGTTCAGCCAGAGCCGGGGCGCGGTCCCGCCGCGGTAACGCTTCCAGAGGGCGGGCGGCCGACTGCCCACCGTGGCAGCACCGTCGCACCGTCGGCGCGGGTGGCGAGGCCCCAGGCGGGCCCGTACGGCAGCCGCTCGACGGCGCGGTCCAGGCCCACGGCGTGCACGACCTGGCGGCGCAGGTTGGCCTCGTGGGCCGACGAGGCGACGAGCACCCGGCCGTCGGCGGTCCACCCGAGCACCGAGGTGGTGGGGTTGCCCCACCAGGTGAGCCGCAACGGCGTGCCGCCCTCGACGTCGACCGCGTACGCCTCGCTGTGGCCGTCGCGGGTGGAGGTCCAGGCTACCGTACGGCCGTCGGGGGAGAACCGAGGGTTCTTGACCGGCGTCCGGTCGTCGGTGAGCCGCCAAGCGCGGCCGCCGGTGAGCGGGGCGAGCCAGACGTCGTCGGCGGCGACGAAGGTCACCAGGTCGCCGTGCAGGTGTGGGTAGCGCAGATAAGAAGGCATCGTTTTTGCAGGCTATCCGCCGCCACTGACAAGCGCCTGCGAGGATCGGCACGTGCCCCCAGAATCGCGGATGGTCTCGCTCGGCTTCGGCAAGTTCGCCCGGGCCGACAAGATCTTCGCCCACGAGCCGTTGACCGGCGACGAACGCGGGGACGGCCGGCGGACGAAGGTGTGGGTGGACGGCATCCCCGACCCGGTGATCGCCTCCCGCACCGAGGGCACGATCCTGCGCGACATGGGTCAAGAAGCCGCCGCGGACGCCCCGATGGTCGAGGAGGCGCTCGACCTGGCCGCGCGGCTGGCGGCGGCTGCTGACGCCGGCCGGGTCGACCTCAGCGACCTCGGTCGCCGGGCCCGCCGACTGCTGGCCGCGACCGTCACGCCCGGCTAGCCGGTGCCCAACAACAGGCCCAGCAGGTACGTCACCGCAGCAGCCGCGTACCCGATCACGAGCTGCCGCAGGCCACGCTTGAGCGGGGAGGCGCCGGAGAGCAGGCCGACGGTCGCCCCGGTGGCGAGCAGGCTGAGCCCGACCAGGACGGCCGCGACGACCACCGCCGTCAGCCCCGAGAGCCCGAACAGGTACGGCAGCACCGGGATGACCGCGCCGGACCCGAAGAAGCAGAAGCTCGACACGGCAGCGCCGAGCCCGGTGCCGATCGCCTCGTGCTCGTCCACCTCGACCAGCGCGGGGGCGTCGCTGACGTCGGGTTCGGGACTGCCGAGCACCGCGGCGGCGTGCGCTTCCGCCTCCGTCTCGTCCATCCCTCGCGCACGGTAGACCAGGGCCAGCTCGTTGGCGTCGAGGTCGAGCTGGGGCAGCAGGGCTTGGGTGTCCGGATCCGGGGCCGAGGCCTCCAGCAGCTCGCGCTGGGAGCGGACCGACACATACTCCCCCGCCCCCATCGACAGGGCGCCGGCGAGCAGCCCGGCCAGTCCGGTCAGCAGCACGATGTGGTTGGCCACCCCGCTCGCGCTGATCCCCAGCACCAGCGACAGGTTGGAGACGAGCCCGTCGTTGGCGCCGAAGACCGCGGCCCGAAAGGTGCCCGAGAGCCGGTTGCGGCCCCGCGCGGCCAGCCCGCGGACGACCTCCTCGTGGATCCGCTCGTCGGCGGCCATGGTGGGGGTGGCGTCGCGGTCCTGCTCGTACGGCGACCGGGCCTCGGCCCGCTGGGCCAGCGCCAGCACGAACACCGACCCGAAACGGCGGGCCAGCAGCCCCAGGATCTGGGTCCGGACGTCAGGCCGTCGGGGTCTTCCGACGCGGTCGCCGAGCAGGTCGAGCCAGTGCTGCTCGTGCCGGCCCTCGGCCTCGGCGAGGGCCAGCAGGATCTGGCGCTCCTCACCCTGCCGGTGGCTGGCGAGGTCGCGGTAGACCGACGCCTCGGCCCGCTCGTCGGCCAGGTACTGACGCCAACGGCGTACGTGGTCGGGCTGGGGCAACCGACACCTCCGGTGCTGTGCGGGACGTGCGTGACGTGGGTAAGGATCCCACCATGGCTGACACCGCGATCTTCGACGTCGACGGCACCCTGGTGGACTCGAACTACCAGCACGCTCTCGCCTGGTTCCGCGCCTTCCGGCGCTACGGCATCACCCGGCCGCTCTGGCGCATCCACCGCGGCATCGGGATGGGCGGCGACACGTTCGTCCCTGAGATCGGCGGCCGCGAGGTCGAGGAGGCGCACGGTGACGAGCTCCGCGACGCCTGGGTCGAGGAGTTCGACCAGCTGATCAACGAGGTGCAGCCCTTCGAGGGCGCCCACGAGCTGTTGCGCGACGTCAAGGACCGCGGCTTCCGCCTCGTCCTGGCGAGCTCGGGCAAGAGCCAGCACGTCGACCACTTCCTCGACCTGATCGACGGCAAGGGGCTGGCCGACGCCTGGACCACGTCCGACGACGCCGAGCACAGCAAGCCCGAACCGGACCTGGTGCAGAGCGCGCTGGCCAAGGTCGAGGGCTCGACCGCGGTGATGGTCGGCGACTCGGTCTACGACGCGATCGCGGCCGGCAAGCTCGACGTCGCCACCCTGGCCCTACGGACGGGCGGCTTCTCGACCGAGGAGCTGACCGCGGCCGGGGCCGTCGGGGTCTATGACTCGCTGGTCGAGCTGCGCCACCACCTCGACGAGACCGGGCTCGGCCGACCCACCTGACCCAGGGCCGCGGCCAGCGCCACCAGGGCGAGGCGGCTGCGCCACCGGTCGGCGCTCAGCAGCCGGGCGAACAGCTCCGGGTCACGGATGGGTGTGAGCCGTCCGTGCAGGGGCGCGGCGACCAGGGCCGTGGTGGCGAGAGCACCCGCCGAGGCGGCGGCCGCGGCCAGGGTCGGGACGGACGGCCGGGTGAACGCGCAGCCAGCCGACGTCACGACCACCGCGCCGTAGACCAGACCAACCAGGGGCACGATCCGGCGCGAGTGACACGCGTGCGCGGCGGTCCAGGCGTCCGGGGCGACCTCGCCCAGCGCGGGATAGACCAGGGTGGTCACACTCAGCTGGAAGCCGGCGTGCACCGCGGTCGCGGCGACCAGCGCACTTTCCCAACAGATCCGAGGCACGGGCCGAGAGTAGGCCAGGGATACTGACGGGCATGGCCAAGCCGACGAGCGAGCAGGTCGTCGACGTCGACGGGCGCGCGGTCAGGCTGACGAACCTGGCCAAGGTGCTCTATCCCGAGACCGGGACCACGAAGGCCGACGTGCTCGACTACTACGCCCGGGTCGGTGCGGTGATGCTGCCGCACCTGCGGCAACGGCCGGCCACCCGTAAGCGCTGGCCAGACGGCGTCGGTTCAGACGTCAAGCCCGGGAGTGTGTTTTTCGCGAAAGACCTGGCCGCCGGGACGCCCGAGTGGGTGCGGCGCTATCCGATCGCCCACCGTGACCACGACAACGACTACCCGGTGGTCAACGACCTCGCGACCCTGACCTGGCTCGGCCAGCTCGCCGCGCTGGAGCTGCACGTGCCCCAGTGGCGCTTCACCGACGACGGGACGCCGCGGAACCCTGACCGGCTGGTGCTCGACCTCGACCCCGGCGACGGGGTCAGCCTGGCCGACTGCGCCGAGATCGCCCGGCAGGCCCGCGACATCCTGCACGACATCGGCCACGACCCGTACCCCGTGACCAGTGGCAGCAAGGGCGTGCACCTCTACGCTCCGTTGGAGGGGTCAGTGACCCCGGAGCAGGCGACGGCGGTGGCCCGCGAGCTCGCTCTGGCGCTGGAGGCCGAGCAGCCCGACCGGGTGATCAGCTCGATGAAGCGCAGCGACCGCGGCGGCAAGGTGTTCGTGGACTGGAGCCAGAACAACGGCAACAAGACCACCATCTCGCCGTACTCGCTGCGCGGCCGGCAGCGGCCGACCGTGGCGGCGCCGCGGACCTGGGCCGAGCTGGACGACCCGGACCTGCGTCAGCTGGAGTACGAGGAGGTACTGGCTCGGATCGAGGCGGACGGCGACCCGCTGGCCCCCCTTCTGGGCGCAGCGACGGCGGACCGGCTGACCACCTACCGCAGCATGCGCGACGCCGCGAGGACCCCGGAACCGGTCCCCGCGGCCGCGCCCAGCACTCGGGCTGAGGGCAACAGCTTCGTCATCCAGGAGCACCACGCCCGAGCCCTGCACTACGACTTCCGGCTCGAGCACGACGGCGTCCTGGTCAGCTGGGCCGTGCCCAAGGCGCCGCCCACCGACCCGAAGGTCAACCACCTCGCGGTGCAGACCGAGGACCATCCGCTGGAGTACGGCACGTTCGAAGGCGGCATCCCGGCCGGGGAGTACGGCGGCGGGCAGGTCCGGATCTGGGACGCCGGTACGTACCGGCTGCACAAGTGGCGCGACGGGAAAGAGGTCATCGTCACCTGCTTCGGCCGGACTGACGGTGGGTTGGGCGGTGTCCGCAAGTTCGCCCTGTTCCACACCGGTGGAGCCGGCCGGGCGGAGAAGAACTGGCTGATGCACCTGATGGCGACCGACGAAGAAGACCGCCCGTCGACAAGCTCAGGGGACGGAGAGCGGATCGAGCCGATGCTGGCGGCGCTGACCGACGTGGAGCGCTTCGGCCCGCAGCAGGGCTGGGCGTTCGAGATGAAGTGGGACGGCGTCCGGGTGGTGACCTACCTGACCGGCGATCGGGTCGAGCTGCGCAGCCGACGCGGCCGGGACGAGACTGCCGCGTACGCGGACGTCCTCGCCTCGTTCGGTGAGCTCGGGGTGCGCAGCGCCGTGCTGGACGGCGAGGTCGTGGTGCTGGACGAGGTCGGTCGGCCGAGCTTCGGCCTACTGCAGAACCGGATCAACCTCACCAAGCCCGCCAACATCGCGCGGCTGAGCGCAAAGTACCCGGCGCAGGTGATGCTTTTCGACATCCTCGAGCTGAACGGGCAGTCGCTGCTCGGCCGGCCGTACGACGAGCGTCGTCGGATCCTCGAGGAGCTGGTGCCGTCGCGGCCAGGGTCGCGGCTGCAGGTGCCGCCGGTCTTCGACGGCGATCTGGAGGCCGCGATGGAGACCAGCACGCTGCTCGGCCTCGAGGGGGTGGTGGCCAAGCGGCACGACTCCACCTACACCCCTGGCAGCCGCGGCTCCTGGCGCAAGATCAAGCACATCCGCACCCAGGAAGTGGTGGTCGGCGGCTGGCGGGCGGGTCAGGGCCGCCGCGACGGCGTCGTCGGGTCGCTGCTGATGGGCGTGCCGACCGCCGACGGTCTGCACTACGTGGGTCGCGTCGGCTCGGGCTTCGACGACCGGCAGCTCGTCGAGATCACGGCCACCCTGACGCCGCTGGCCCGCGCGACCAGCCCGTTCGCCGACGTCCCCCGCGAGGAGAGCCGGGACGCGCACTGGGTCGAGCCGCAGCTCGTCGGCGAAGTGACCTACAGCGAGCTCACCGGACCCGGCCGGATGCGGCACCCCGTGTGGCGGGGGCTACGGCCCGACCAGCCACCAGCGGAGGTGGTGTGGGAGGTGCCGGGCCGCCCACCAGCGGACGTTCGACATCGCCCTGTCGGGTCGGGACGCGCGCAGAAGGTGCCGCCGGGCTGAGTTCAGGTCGGCAGGGATCACTCGGCCATGCTGCGCATCGCGCGGTTGAGGTGTACGCCGGCCGTCACCAGCGCGGTGGCAGCCGCGAGCACGACGAAGGTCGTCGGTGAACCGGTGTGGTCGAGAAGCAAGCCCGCCAGCGGCGGGCCGGCCGGGGCGACCAGACCGGCGACGAGGTACGACGCGGCCATGACTCGACCCTGTAGGACGGCCGGGGTCCGGCGGACCTGCGCCGCTAAGAGCATCGCGTTGGCCGGGGCGGTCGCGACGTAGAGGCAGCCGAGCAGGGCGCCGGCCAGCAGCGGCCGGTCGACCCAGCCGAACGCGGCGAACACCGTCGTCGCGACCAGGCCCATACCTACCACCAGCCGGTGCGGAGCGAGCCAGCGCTGCAGCGTCGGTGCGGTGATGGCGCCCAGGATGCCGCCGACGGCAGCCACGGCGAACAGCCCGCCCAGCTGACTCGGTGAGACGCCGCGGGCGGTGAGCTCGGCCAGCAGGGCGAACGTGGTGCCGGCGTACACCAGCTGGAAGCCGGCCGCCGCCAGCAGCGTAGCCCGCAGGAACGGGTCACCGAACACGAACTGAAGTCCCCTCAGCAGATCGCGGCTCAGGCGGGGCCGAGGACCGGTGGCCCGAGCCGGATCGGTCAGTGGCGACCGGATGCTCGCCGAGCACACCGCGCTGACCACGAACGAGACGGTGTCCGCGACCAGCGGCAGCCCTGGCGCGACACCGAACAGATAGCCGCCGACCGGCTGGCCGACGAGTCCCACCGCGTGCCCTCGGCCGTCCAGCAGGGCGAACGCCCGTGGCAGCTGGTCGGCGGGCACCAGGTGCCGGACGGCGACCGAGTGCGCCGTGTCACTGAACGTGCCCGCACAGGCGTTGACGGCGGCCGTCGCCACCAACCACGGCAACGTCAGGTGGCTGCTCACCACCGCCGCGGCGGCTCCCAGGGTGGCGCCAGCGCGGATCAGGTCGGCCGTGACCAGCACCCGCCGCAGCGGCAGCCGGTCCACCAGCACGCCCGCCGGCAACCGCATCGCCGCTCCGGCGGCGAGCGCGACGAGACCGACCAGGCCCGCCAGGCTCGCCGACCGGGTAAGGCTCAGCGCCAGCAGCGGGTACGCGAGCGTGGCCACCGCGGAGCCGAAGGCCGACACTGCTCCGCCGGACCACAGCCGTACGAAGTCACCATCTCTGCTCAATTTGTACATAGTGTACGCAGCGTACGCTCACTTCATGAGCAGCGAGATCCCCGTGACCGAAGCGAGGGCGCAGTTCTCCGAACTGGTCAACCGGGTGGGCTACGGCCGCGAACGCATCGTCCTCACCCGGCACGGACGGCCGCTGGTCGCCCTGGTCCCAGCGGCCGACCTGGAGCGGCTGGAGGAGCTGCGTACGGATACCGCCGCTTCCGTGGTGCTCGACCTGTCGGCCCAGCCCGAGCGGCAGCGGTCGTCCTACGAGATCGCGGCGGAGGACTCCTCCGACCACCGGGCGTAGCCGAAACGGTCGACGTGGGCGCTACGAGGTCGTGCTGACCGCCGTCAACGACACTCCGCGGTGGCTGGCGAGCCGCTCCGCCTCGGCGTCGATCAGGGCCCGGCGGCCGGTCAGGACCGGCGTCCAGAGGTCGAGGGTCACGGTCAGCCGACGCCCGGACGCCTGAGGCCGCCAGGTGCCGACGATGTCGGTGCCGACGAGGACTGCTCCGGGTCGTCCGATGGTGGGCCAGAGTGACTTGTGCCGGGTCCGATCCGGGACGAGCAGGTCGCGGTCGCGGCCCTGCAGCAGCAGGTCGAAGGGCCCGAGCAGTCGAACGAGGTCTGCCGGTGGCGGCGCGGCGTCCGGCCCGGGTAGCAGCCACGCAGGAAGGTGACGACGTCCTTGACGGTCGCGGGGCCGAGCAGCCGGAGGTAGCCGCGGATCACCTGCAGCCGCTCCGGTGCGGCGAACGGGTCCGGGGCGGGTCCCCAGCTCGTCCGGGGCCAGTCCGGGATCCGGCGTAGCACCGGCGGTGACGTGCCGGGCTCGAGCTCCAGCCCGGCGTAGAGGGCGCCGAGCCGGAACGGCACCTCCCAGGAGTGGTCAGCCCCGCAGGTCACACAGGTGCGCAGGTACGGCTCGCTCAGCCGGGCGGAGACCCGGGTCGACGCCTCACCCTTGCTGGTCGGCTCGGTCACGACCGCCCGGAGATGGGTGGCCACCTCGGTGAGTCCGTCGACGGGACCGATCCCGGCTTCTTGCCACGGCTTGTCGGGACCGAAGATCCGTTTCGCCGCGTCGCGGTCGCTCATCGGCGACGTAGCGACGAGGACCTCGGGCAGGTCGACCCGGCGGTAGTAGTGCGGGGCGCTACGCAGGGTCCAGGCCAACGCGACGGCGGGACTGCGCTCGAGCTCGGCCGGAGACGTCACCGGGACGCCCCGGTTCGCCAGGGCCCAGCTTGCGCCGTCGCGCCCCGTGTCCTGGACGCCGAGGTCGAAGACGGCCGCGTCGGTGAGAGGGCGGGCTACGGTCGACCGACCGAGCTGTTGCGCGACCAGTCGTCGCGCCAACGCCTCTCCTCGGTCCATCAGCCCTCCCCTAGCGTGGGCTCCATGGAGTCCAAGACTGTCCTACAGCAGTACCTGGCCGAGCAGCGGGCGGGCTTGTTGAGCCGCCTCGACGGTCTCGGCGAGCGAGACCTGCGCTGGCCGATGACGCGGACCGGGACCAATCTGCTCGGGCTGGTGAAGCACGTGGCGAGCGTGGAGGCCGGCTATCTTGGGGACGTCTTCGGCCGCCCGTTCGGCGAGCCGCTGCCCTGGTTGGACGAGGACGCCGAGGTCAACGCAGACATGTGGGCGCCGCCGGAGCAGACCAGCGCGGAGATCATCGCCCTGCACCATCGCTCGGCCGCGCACGCCGAGGCGACCATCGCCGCCCTCGACCTCGACTCCCCAGGCGACGTGCCGTGGTGGGGACCGCAGCACCGGCACGTCACGCTGCACCAGATCCTGGTGCACCAGATCGCTGAGACCGCCCGGCACGCTGGTCACGCGGACATCCTCCGCGAGCTGATCGACGGGTCCGCCGGCGACGACCGGGGCAACCTGGCGGACCAGTCCGCTGATGAGTGGGCGTCCTACCGCCGCCGGCTCGAGGCGGCGGCCGAGGCGGCGGCGGGCTCGTGAGCGCGGCGCCGCTGTTCGTCACCCACTACTACCGGGCGGACCGGCGGCCCTTCGCCAACCTCAGCGACCTGACGGACGACGAGGTCGACGTCGTGCTGGCCAGCCTGGGATCGGCTCCCGCCGCCGTTTCGGTCCGCGGTACCTGGCGTTGCGACGCGCCACCGAGGCGCGGATGCGTGAGCTCTTCGTGGCCGCAGGTGGACGCCCCGAGCGATCGCACCCCCACTACTTCGTGCTCGGCGACAGCCCGTGGTTTGCCGGGCTGTACGACGAGCCGCTCGCTGTCCGGCTACCGCTGTCGCGGCTACCAGGACCGGTGACGAGCTTCAGCTGGACCGACAGCATCACCGCTGTCGGGCTGGGCGAGCACCTCGGGGTGCCCCCGCCCGCGGAGGAGTGGCAGCAGGGTGTCCACCCCCTCGAGCTGCTCGACCCGGGCCGGGCCACTCGGGCGGTCGCTCCTCGCGACGAGGGCTACGACGGCTACCAGAGGCGGCCCTTGCAGCACTACGTCGAGGTTCAGCTCTGGTCGGACGGGCCGGTCGCGGACCTGCTCAGCGCCTCGAGCTGAGCGACGAGCGCGCGCCGAAGAGGGTCGTGCTGCGGTCCCAGCCGGTCCTGCGGCGCTGGTCGGGACCACGACTCAGGCGGGTAGAGCCAGACCGGCTTGGTCACGCGCTCGGCGGGCTCCCAGTCGTACCGCGGCCAGACGTGCCGGCGCAGCGCCGTCGGGTTCTCGCCGCGGAGGGCCGAGCCGATACGGTCCTGCCGGAATCCAGACCCATGCCACATGAGACCACGGCGGTCTCGCCGACCTCGGGGGTCAGGCGGCGCTGACGTTTGAGGGCGCGGCGGCACACCAGACCTGGTCGGCGAACCGGCTGCGTCCGAGCGGCAGGGTGCCCTGGTTGGTGACCAGGTAGACGAAGCCGGTCGGGGACCGGAACAGGTACCGGCCGGGTTCGGGTTGTCGGCGTCGCCAGCCGCCGTGGGTGACCGCCCGATGGCTGGACCGGCTGAGCGGACCCAGGTTGGCGAGGCTGGTCTGGCCCGGTGGCCCGCCCGTCGCTCGTGGCCGGTAGGGGATGGTGTGGTCCAGGTCGAGATGGGCGGTGGTGGCGACGCCGTAGGGGAACACGTCCGCGGGGTGTCGGATCGCCATCGCCGCCCGCATCCTCGTCGGGGTCTCGTAGCTGTCGACCGCCGCCACCAGCGCCGGGTCGAGGACCGGTCGGACGGTGACGTGGCACCCGTGGCCGGTCAACCAGGCCGTGAACTCCGCCAGCGTCCACGCCTCCCCGCCCTGGTCGGGGCGGACCAGCCCGTGGCCGTCGCGGACGGCCACCTCGTTGAGGTGGAAGGTGAGGACCACCCGCGGCCGGGCCGCCGACAGGTCCGTTCCCGCCGGTAGCGCGGTCAGGCCGACCGACTGGTAGCCGTCCTCCGGCTCCGCCGCCGGCTCCGGCTCCGGCTCGGGCTCCGGCTCGAGCTTGAGCTCGGGTTCGGGCTCGGTCGGCTGGTCGGGGGCGGGCTGGTCGTGTTGGTGGTCGATCAGCAGCTGTAGTGCGACGGCCGGTTGGGCGAGGATGCCGACCGCTTTCGACCGGCGGGCGCCGACCGGGTCGAGGTCACCGTCGACGGCGAGGATGTCAGCGATCCGGTCCACCATCGCCATGAACCAGGCCACATCGCCTTGGGAGGCGCGGGCGATCAACGACCGCAGCCCGTCGACGGTCCGACCCGCCCACACGCCTCGTTCGGTCTTGGCCCGCTGTTCCCGCTCGACCGCCTGCTCCGGGTCGGCGTCCACGATCGCCGCCACCAGCACGTTCTCGAAACGGGGCCACGGCAACACCCCGAGATAGCCGGTGACCGCCTCATCCACGTCGGCGGCGGCCGCCCACGACAACGGCCGGGTCAGCTCGGCGATCTTCCGCGCCTGCCAGCCCCGCACCTGCCCGGCCTGGACCTGCGCCCACAACCTGGGCAGCCGGTACCGCACATCCAGGGCGTCCGCGATCAACGACCGGGCCGCGACCATCCCGGTCCCCTGCAGGGCGCCCAGCTCGCTCGCGCAGAACTCTGATACTGCCGGTGTCCCGTCCCCGCCCCACGCACACGCGCGTTCGACCAGGGGTTGGTAGTCACCCGCGTCCGCATCCACCTCGTGGGCGTCCGCCCAGGCCACCGCCACCGACAGCACCCGACACTCCACCCGCATCAGGTCGGTGTGGTTCTGACCGAACAACCCCGTCAAGTCAGCGATCGAGCAGCGCGACAGGTCCACCGGCCACCCACCGGACCCCGACCTCGCTCCATCGAACATGTGAGCAATTCTAGAGATGCCCACTGACACTTCTTGAGCAGCGGCCGCGCCGGCTCAGCGGTGACGGCGAGTGAGTCCAGGCAGGACCAACCCGGGTCGCAGGCGGCGCGCGCGGCGGAGATACGGGCCCCGCCTGGCCGTTCAGCGCGGCCAGGCTCGCCTGGCCTGCGACCACGTCGAACCCGTACACCAGCGCCGTCGCGGCGGACCCGTACGGCCGAGGGAACCCCGATTCTCAGCCGCCGAAACGATCGGTTGCCGCGAGCAACGCGTCGCCCATCTCGTCGCTGCCCTTGTGACCGGAGCCAGGAAAGATGGTCAGCTCCGAGCTGGGCCACGCTCGGTGCAGAGCCCAGGCGGTGCCGGCCGGACCGCTCAGGTCGAGCCGGCCGTGCAGCAGCACGCCGGGGATGCCGGCGAGCTGGTCGATGTCGCGGAAGAGCTGGTCCTCCGCCAGCCAGCACCGGTGGGCGAAGTAGTGAGCGCAGATCCGGACGAAGGCGAGGCGGGCGTCGTCGACGCGGTCGCTGTAGGGAGACGCGGAGCCGTACTCTTCCGTCGAGAGCACGGCGTCCTCCCAGGCGCACCAGGCTGCCGCCGTCGCATCCCGGACCGACCGGTCGGGGTGTTCCATCCGCCGCGCGTACGCCTGGACCACGTCACCCCCGCGGTCCGCGACCGGCAGGGCGTCTCGGAACCGTTCCCACGCCTCGGGGAAGAAGGCGCCGACGCCCCCGTACAGCCAGTCGAGCTCGGCGTGCCGGCCAGTCGTGACGCCGATCAGGACGATCTCGCTCACCCGCACGGGGTGCGCCTCGGCGTAGGCGAGGATGAGCGTCGATCCCCAGGAGCCGCCGAAGAGCAGCCAGCGCTCCACGCCGAGGTGCTCACGCAGCCGCTCCATGTCGGCGATCAGGTGCTGGGTCGTGTTGACTCTCATGTCGGTGGCGGGGTCGGCGGCGTGCGGGACGCTGCGGCCACAGCCTCGCTGGTCGAACTGCGTGATCCGGTAGCGGGCGGGGTCGAACGTGCGTCGCGGCCCGGGCCGCGAGCCCGTGCCGGGTCCGCCGTGCACCACCAGCGCGGGCTTGCCCGTCCGGATTGCCCGAGGTCTCCCAGTAGACGCGATTGCCGTCGCCGACGTCGAGCAAGCCGCTGGCGTACGGCTCGATCGGCGGATAGCGCACGACCGTCATTTTGTCAGTGGTGACCATCAGGATGGGACCATGACTGGTACTCGACCTCCTGCTCTCGGCATCGCCTACGTCCCTACGCTGCCGCCGGAGCGGTTGCGCGGCTTGGCGCGCGCGGCCGAGGACAGCGGGCTCGACGAGCTCTGGGTCTGGGAGGACTGCTTCAAGCAGAGCGGCATCGCCTCAGCCGCGGCGGCGCTGGCCTGGACGGTGCGGATCACCGTCGGTATCGGCCTGTTGCCCGTCCCGCTGCGCAACGTCGCCCTCACCGCGATGGAGCTCGCCAACCTGGAACGGATGTTCCCCGGCCGGCTGGTCGCAGGCACGGGTCACGGGGTGCAGCCGTGGATGGAGCAGACGGGCGCCCGCGTGGCCTCGCCGCTCACCCTGCTGCGGGAGCACACCGCGGCTCTCCGCAGCCTCCTCGAGGGCGAGCGGGTGACCACGACCGGCCGCTACGTCCGGCTGACCGACGTGGTCCTCGACTGGCCACCTGCACCGCCGCCACCCCTGATGCTGGGCGGTGCAGGCCCGAAAGCGCTCGCCTTGGCCGCGGAGCTGGGCGACGGGGTGCTGCTCGGTGCCTGCATCTCGGAGTCGGCCGTCGCCGAGATCGCGCAGCGGATCGCGCCCCTGCAGACCCGTCCGAGTCGGGCGCTGGTCCACAGCCACCTCGTCGCCACCGGAGCCGGCGCTCAGGAACGGCTGGAACGCGAGGTGCCGCGCTGGGGTGCCAGCTACGCGCCGGACATCGGGATCGCCGGAGACGCGGCGGCCGTCGCGGCCTCGGTCGACCGGTTGGCCGCAGCCGGTGTCTCCTCGGTCTGCTTCCAGCCGACCGAGGACGAACCAGACCTGGAGGGTCTGGTCCACTTCCTCGGGAGCGAGGTGAAGCCGCTGGTCAGCTCCGTGGGTGCTGGCTGAGCCAGGCCTGCTGCCGACGCGCCGACGCCCGGCAGATCCAGGCGTCCTCGACCATCTCGGTCAGCTGGTCGTAGGTCAGGTCACCGAGCCGGCATGCCCGGACGAGCACCGACGGGTGCCCGTCAAAGTGCGGCGTGGTGAAGAACGGGGTGCGGTCGTCGGCGACGAGCGCCTGCTTGTCGAGCTCGTCGGGCACCCAGAAGATGATCACGTCGTCGTAGCGCTCACCAGTCTGCGGGTCTGCGGCGTCAGGCCGGGGCGTCCGGAAGTAGACGAAGCTGCGACCGCCGACCTGGTAGACCGGGTTCGCCGACGACCCGCTGACCACCGTCACGTACGGCATCGCCGACGCCAGCGCATGCACGTCGGCGACAGATGCCGGCCGTCCAGCGGCGCGAGGCGGCACGTGCGGCAGGCTCAGCGGTTGAACAGCCCGCGGAGTCCGCTCCGCTTGCTGTCAGCGGCGGTAGCCGCGGGGGTGTGGGACCCGTTCGGCGGTACGGCACCGGCAGCGGTCGTCATCTTGGCTTCGGCCTCGACCTCGCTCGGGGCACGGCCCCGGAAGCCGTCGATGTCGAGCAGCGACCCCTTGGCGTCCTCGGCCCGCGGTTCGATCTCACCGCGCACGGCGTAGCGCGTCCGTGTCAACGAGGCGGTGCACTTGACGCCGTAGTCGTACTCCATCACCTCGCAGCCGTAGCAGACCAGTCGCCCCGGCAGCACCGTGACGTCCGGGTTGTCCTGGCCGACCTGCCGCTCGCGACGGTTGACCTCGTCCGCGTACGACGCGACGGCCGGGGCGTTCCAGCACCGCACCCCGTCGCCGCCGTCCTTGATCCCGACCTGCATGCTCGCTCCTTCGCGTTGAAGCCAGCCTACGTCCACGGTGTGTGGCGAGGATCACCGCAATCGATGAGCTGCGGCTGCATCTGGCTGGGGCTGCACCTGCCCGCCCTACTTGGGCCGTGGATCCCGTGTTCTCGCGCGTTGACAGTCAGGTGCGCGTCCCATCGCTCGTGCCGAACCTTGCCTCCCCCTCCCCCTCCCCGCCCCCGCCCCGTGGGGTGGACGCCGCAGAAACGCAAGGGCCAAGCCGAGCGGCGGCACATCAGCGGGCAGGACGATCGCTGCCCAGATCACGTACACCGCCGCGAGGATGACTGCCGCGATGAGCAACAGACGCCGGATCACTGTGGCGCTGGCCAACACGAGGTAGGTCTACGCAGCCCAGCCCGTACGCCGGATACCCCAGCTAACAGATGCGACGGTGGACCATCGCGAAGGTCTGCGGTTCGGTTGCCGGACGTCACCGCGACCAGTCGGCGGGTGGCCCTCATCGATGCCCTCGGCCAACTCAAGGTCGAGGGCTGGACGCGTCCGACGACCTGTGGGACGGTGACCCGATGGGCCACGCTGCTACCACGGTCGAGGACTACCTGGCCGCCCTACCCGCGGATGTCGAGCCGGTCGTGCGTGAGCTGCGCCGACGGATCCGGGTGGCCGTCCCGGACAGCACGGAGACGATCAGCTACGCCATCCCGACAGTCCTGCTCGACGGCCGGCCGCTGATCCACTACGGCGCCTGGAAGTCCCATCTGGGGCTCTATCCGGTGCCGATCGCCGACAGCGACCTCAAGCGGGAGCTCGCGCCCTACCGCTCGACCAAGGACACCTTGCGGTTCCGGTACCGGGACACGATCCCGCTTGACCTGATCGCCCGCGTCGTCAGCGAACGGGCGGCCTTGGTCACCGAGAAGTCGTTGGGCAGCGACAGGGCGATCACCTGACCCCAGGCCGAGGCAACCTGGCGGGGCAGCGATCCGGTGGTGTAGCTGAGGCCGTAGCGCTCGCAGATGTCGCGGATCCGCGGGGCGATCTGCCCGTACCGGTTGCTCGGCAGGTCGGGGAAGAGGTGGTGCTCGATCTGGTGCGACAGGTTGCCGGTGAGCACGTGCATCGCCCGGCTGCCCTCGATGTTGGCCGAGCCGATCATCTGTCGCAGGTACCACTCACCGCGCGTCTCGCCCTCGACCGACTCCTTCGCGAAGGTCTCGACCCCGGCCGGGAAGTGCCCGCACATGATCACCGCGTGCGACCACAGGTTGCGGACCAAGTTGGCGGTCGCGTTCGCCGCCACGGTGGAGAAGAAGGACGGCCCGGACAGTGCCGGGTGCACCAGGTAGTCCTTTCGCGCCTGCCGACCGATCTTGGCCAGCACCGCCTTGGCGTCACGGCGGAACCGCTCCGGGTCGTCGCTGCGGCCGTTCAGCTGCTTGCCGAGCTCGAGGTCGTACGCCGCGATCCCGTACTGGAAGAAGCAAGCGTTGACGAAGTTCCACAGCGGCTGGCCGAGGTACATCGGCACCCAACGCTGGTCCTCGTCGACGCGCATGATGCCGTAGCCGAGGTCGTTGTCGCGGCCGAGCACGTTCGTGTACGTGTGGTGGGTCTGGTTGTGCGACCGCTTCCACAGGTCGGCGGGCGAGGCGTGGTCCCACTCCCAGACCTGCGAGTGGATCTTCGGGTCACGCATCCAGTCCCACTGGCCGTGCATGACGTTGTGACCGATCTCCATGTTCTCGATGATCTTGGCGACCGACAGCCCCAGCGTCCCCGCGACCCACGCCGGCGGGAAGCGCGAGAACAGCAGCACCATCCGACTGCTCAGCTCGAGCGTCCGCTGCACGGTGATCACCCGGCGGATGTACGCGGCGTCGGCGCTGCCACGGGAGTCGAGCACCTCCTGCCGCAGCGCGTCGAGCTCACGGCCGAGCTCGGCGACCTGCTCGGCGGAGAGGTGCGCGGTGGGGTCGGGCTTACCGGAGCGCTTGGGGACGTGGTGCCGCTCGGTGGCTGTGGAGGTCACGATCGAGGTCATGGTCAGGTTCCTTTAGATATCGAGAGTGCAGGCGCTGGCCGCAGCCGAGACGCAGGTCTGGATGCGGACGCCGTCGCCGGGGGCCGCGGTCGTGAGCTCGCCGTTGCGCAGGTCGCGGACCGCGCCGGAGGTCAGGCCGACGACGCAGCCGAAGCAGATGCCCATCCGGCAGCCGGACGGCATCGAGACTCCCGCCGCCTCGCCGGCTTCGAGAAGGGGGGCGGCACCGTCGGTCTCGACGACCGCGCCCGTACGGGCGAACGTCACGGCACCGCCCTCGCCGGCGGTGACCACGACGGCGCGGAAGCGCTCGGTGTGCAGCCGGTCGGCCAGCCCGGCGGCGGACCAGTGGCCCTCGAGCGCGTCCAGCAGGCCGGTCGGCCCGCAGGCCCAGGTCTGCCGGTCGTGCCAGTCGGGGACGAGGGTGTCGAGCTCGTCGGGCACCAGCACGCCCGCGGTCGCGGTGTGCCGCTCGACGAGACGGATCCGCCCCGCGGCAGCGAGAGCCCGCAGCTCGGTCCCGAAGATGACGTCGTCGGGCCTCGGAGCCGAGTGCACCAGCACCACCTCGACCAGCCGCGCCGCGTAGTGCCGGAGCATCCCCATCACCGGGGTCACGCCGCTGCCGGCGGTGACGAAGAGCAAGCGCGGGGGCGGACGCTGCGGCAGGACGAAGTCTCCGGCCGCCTGGTCGAGGTGCAGGATCATGCCGGGCTGCAGCCGCCGGACGAGGTGGTTGCTGACCCGCCCGCCGGGGATGGCCTTGACGGTGATGGCGATCAGGCCGTCGGGCCGGTCCGGTGCGGACGTGAGCGAGTAGGCCCGCCACTGCCGTACGCCGTCGACGTCGACGCCGATCCGGACGTACTGGCCGGGCCGGTGACCGCGCCAGCTGCGTCCGGGGCGAATGGTGACCGTGGCGGCGTCGGCGGTCTCGGCGTACACCGACACGACCCTTCCTCGCAGGTCGGCGCCGGAACGCAGCGGCGCCACCAGGTCGAGGTAGTCCGCCGGCACCAGAGGCGTCGCGACAGTCTCGGCCAGCGAGCCCAGCACCGAGACCAAGCTACGCAGGGGTTTCGCAGGTGCGAGGAAGAGCGAGCTCATACCTCCAGGCTAACCTACGGATCCGTAGCTTACGACTCCGTAGGTTGATCCTCGAGCAACCTAGGAGGCGCCCGGAGCAGCCGGCGGCTCGTCGTCCCCCAGCCGGGTGGACGGGGTCGCGTCCGGCGTCCCGGGGACAGCGTCGGCGCCGCCGCCGGAGGTCTCGGCGTCGCTGAAGCTGTTCGGCCCCTCAGAGACCTCACCGCCCGAGTCGTCGTCGTGGTCGTGCTTCTTGAGCGAGATCATGACGCCGACGCTACCCGGCGGTGTCGTGCAGAGCCTTCCGCAGCGCCTCCGTGGTGGCCGCAACGGCCCGCCGGGCGGACGGCAGCAACCGGGTCAGGTAGGTCGAGCTGTGGATGTGCCCGGCCGCCCGGTAGGTCGAGACGGCGACGCCCGCCTCGCGCAGCCGACGAGCGTACGCCTCGCCCTCGTCGCGCAGCGGGTCGCACTCACACGTCAGCACGAACGCCGGCGGCAGCCCGGAGAGGTTCTCGGCCAGCAGCGGCGAGGCGTACGGGTGGCGGGCGAGAGCGGGGTCGGGCAGGTAGAACGCGTACGCCTCGACCAGCGACTTCCGGGTGAGCCGGTAGCCCTCGGCGAACTCCTCGATCGAGGGCTGGCTCATCGTCGCGTCCAGGGCGGGGATGTCGACGGCGAGGAAGCAGATCCGCGGCCCACCGCGGTCGCGCACCATCAGGGTGAGGGTCGCCGCCAGCCCACCCCCGGCAGAGATGCCGCCCACCGAGAGCCGGTCGAGGTCGACACCCAGCTCGTCGGCGTGGGCGGCGAGCCAGAGCAGCGCGGCGTAGCCGTCCTCGGCGGCGGTCGGGAACGGGTGCTCAGGGGCCAGCCGGTAGTCGACCGAGAAGACCTGGCAGTCGGCGTCGCCGGCGTAGGTGCTGCAGATCGGGTCGTAGGCGGCGGCGCTGCTCAGCCAGAAGGAGCCGCCGTGCAGGAACAGGTGGGTCGGCAGCGGACCGGTCAGGCCGGCGGGGCGGTAGCGGCGGACGCCGATCTCGCCCCCCGCCACGGACACCCGGTGCTCGGTCGTGACCACCGGCGTCCGGCCCCGGGCGGTCACCGTCGCCATCTGGCCGGGACTGGCCGCGGACCGGCGGCGGCGTTCAGCGACGCTGCCCCGCTCGGGCCCGTCCGGGTGGCGCCGCTCGGCGGCGTTGGCCAGCGCCAGCAGGGGCCGTAGGACCGGACGCACGCTCATGGCCCGCAGCGTAGGCGCCCCGGTTGCCTGAAGAGCTCACACCAGTTGGCGGCGTCAGCGCAGCGAGGCCCGCAGCACGGTCTCGTCGGTCGCGGTGGCGCGGATCTCCACGTCTCGGATGTCGGACACCTTCAGCGGCGTGGTGCCGCTGGGGTGCATCACCTTGTTCGTGCTGACCGGCCAGTCCTTCACCGAGCTCGAGCGGCCGGCTCGGTCGATGACGACGATCGAGTACTCCGGGTGCTCCCCGGCCGGGCCCGGATAGACCTCGCCGCCGTACTGGCACTCGACGTCGAGCTGGGTGCCCTGGGCCAGCGGCACCACGTCGACGACGGCGGTGATGGTGGTCGGCTCGACCGGGGAGAAGGCCAGCCGGCGCGCCGGGTCGCTCGCGGGCCGTAGCAGCCCGACGCCCAGGCCGACGGCCAGCAGCAGGATCACCGCTGCCGCGGTGCCGACCAGCGCGCGGGTCAGCCGGGTCCGCCGTCGGGCCGAGGCGAGCACCCGCGGCAGCACCCCGACGGGCGCTCCCGGCTCCGGCGACCCCGCCGCCGACGACGGCGCCTCGGTCAGCCGGGCGGCGTCCTCGGGGTCGACCTGCGCCAGCAGCCCGGGCAGCCCGGCGATCTCGGCGACGCCGGACCGGCAGGCCGCGCAGCCGGCGAGGTGTTCCTCGAACTCCAGCCGCTCGGCCGGGGCCAAGGCGCCCAGCACGTACGCGGCGTCCCAGGAGGCGTACGGGTCGGACCCGGGAGGCTCGAAACGCTCCTTACCGCTGCTCACGCTCGGGTCACTCCCTTCTCCTGCAGAACCAGCTTCAGCGTCTTCAACGCGTAGTGCAGCCGCGACTTCACGGTGCCTTCCGGTATTCGGAGCCGGCCGGCGATGTCGGCCACCGACCGCCCCTCGAAGTAGGCGGCGGCGACCACAGCCCGGTGGTCGACCGACAGGCTCTGCAGTGCCTCCGCAATCAGCCACCGGTCGAGGACCACGCTGGTCGCGTCGCCCACCGACCCCTCCGGAGCCTCCCCCGTCCCGAGCTCGTGCCGCGACGCCGCGCTGCGCCACCGGTCGATGATCAGGTTGCGCGAGGCGGTGAACAGCCAGGCCCGCGCCGCCGCCTCGCCCCGCTGCCCCAGCTGCGGGTCCTTCCACGCCTTGAGCAGGACCTCCTGCACGACATCCTCGGCGACCTGCCGGTCGTGGGTGAGCCGCATGGCAAAGCGCCAGAGCTCGCCGCCGTGACGATCGTGCAGCTCCCGTAACGCCGCCTGCTTCTGCTCCGCGCCCTCCCCGGCTCACACCGTGCCGCTTCCCCCGTGGCCTGCACGCGTGGAGACGTAACGGCGACCTTCCTGGTTCACCGCTGAAGGTTCCAGTGCTGAGGTCACGATAAGGTCTCCATCGCCTGCGCGATGCGGAGGATCGAGGTACTTCTGCTTACAGTGGCGACACCTCGGGGGTGGGACGCCACGGATGTACCGCACGCCCGGCTTCACCAGGCGTCCGTTTCTGGACCGCGGGCGCCCTGACCTAGGTGGCCCCATGACCGTCTGCACCCCCGCGCCCCGACTGCGGCTGCTCGCGCTGGCCCTCACCGTCGTGGCGGGTTACGTCCTCACCCTGCCCGCTCTGCCCCAGGCGGCGGCCGACACCGCACCGGTCACGGGGACGCCGGCGACGGTCTCGAGCGACCCGCTGCCCACTGTCCAGGTCGACGGCGTCGTCTGGTCCCAGGCGGTGGCCGGCAACACGGTCTTTGCCGGCGGCAAGTGGGACACCGTGCGGCCGGCCGGCGCCGCCGCCGGGGTCTCCACGATCGCCCAGCCCAACCTGGTCGCCTACGACATCCGGACCGGCGTCCGGGTCGCCTCGACCCCGGCGGTGGACGGCCAGATCAAGGCCGTCGCGGCCTCGTCGGACGGCTCGACCATCTACATCGGCGGTGACTTCGGCAAGGTCGGCGGCAAGCTGCGCACCAAGCTGGCCGCCTTCAGCGCCACCACCGGCGCCGTCCTGGACTGGGCGCCCGGGGCCAACGCCTCCGTCCAGTCCCTCGCCGTGACCCCCACCAGCGTCTACGTGGGCGGCATCTTCACCGCCATCGGCCTGCCCACGGCGGCCCCGGCCACGGCGCGGACCAGCATCGCGGCGCTCGACCCGGTGACCGGCGCCGTCCAGGCCTTCAACCCGGTCGTCGGCGGCTCTGAGACCAAGGCAGTCAAGGCCATCGCCGTCTCCCCCGACCACACCTTGGTGATGATCGGCGGCCAGTTCGAGACGGTGAACGGGTCAGGTAACCCCGGCTACGGCCTCGCGCTGCTGAACGCCAGCACCGCCGCGTCGCTGCCGCTGCAGGCCAACCAGACCCGGGTCCGCAACGCCAAGAACAACTCCGGCATCCTCAGCCTGACCAGCGCCGCCGACGGCGTCTACGGCACCGGCTTCGCCTTCGGCAGCCCGCCCAGCGGCACCTTGGAAGGCACCTTCAAGGCCGACTGGAGCGGCAACCTCACCTGGATCGAGGACTGCCACGGCGACAGCTACTCCGTCTACCCGACCGCCGACGCCGTCTACGTCGCCGGCCACCCCCACTACTGCGGCAACATCGGGGGCTTTGAGGAGACCGTGCCGCGCAGCTACCACCGCGGCCTCGCCTTCACCAAAGACGCCCAGCTGACGATCGGCAAGGAAACGGGGATCTACAACAACTTCTACGGCGTCGCCGCCCCGCACTGGCTGAACTGGTTCCCCGACTTCAACACCGGCGCGGCCAGCGGTCAGAGCCAGGGTCCGTGGAACGTCACGGGCAACGGCGACTACGTCGTCTACGGCGGTGAGTTCACGAAGGTGAACGAGACCGGCCAGCAGGGGCTGGTCCGGTTCGCGAAGTCGGCGGTGGCGCCCGACCTGGATGGGCCGCGAGTCTCGGGCAGCAGCTACGTCCCGGTGGCGCAGAACTTCGCCCAGGGCGTCCGGCTGCGCTGGCCGGCCAACTACGACCGCGACAACGAGCAGCTGACCTACAAGCTGATCCGCAACGGCAACACCGCCAACCCCGTCTACACCACCCAGCAGGCCTCCACTTTCTGGCAACGGCCGACGATGGCGTTCCTCGACACCACGGCCGTCGCCGGTACGGCCTACACCTACCGGTTGCAGGTCTCCGACCCGTTCGGCAACACCGTCTCCGGGGCCGACATCTCGGTCACGGCCGCGGCCGGCGCGTCGATCAGCAGCTACGACCAACGCGTCCTCGCCGACGGCGCGCAGTCGTACTGGCGGCTCGCGGAGAAGACGGGCACGGCAGCGGTCGACGTCGCCGGCTCGATCGGCCCGGCGACCCGTCAGTCCGGGGTCACCCAGGGCGTTCCCGGCGCGATCAGCGGCGACATGGGTACGGCCTACCGCTTCCCCGGAAACAGCACCGGTTTCGTGTCCACCGACTACCTCCAGGTGGGTCCCCAGTACTTCAGCTCCGAGGCCTGGTTCAAGACCACCAGCACCACGGGCGGGCTCATCCTCAGCTTCGGCAACGCCAAGACGGGCAGCTCGACCACGACCGACCGCCAGCTCTACCTCTCCCCGACCGGCCAGGTCGTCTTCGGCACCAACCCGACGACGCCCAAGGTGGTCACCAGCCCGGCCGGCAAGAACGACGGCACCTGGCACCACGCCGTCGGCACCGTCGACATCTCGGGTCAGAAGCTCTACCTCGACGGCGCGCTGGTCGGCTCTCAGGGCGGCACCCCCGCCCAGGGCGGAGCCACCCAGCCGCAGCGCTACAGCGGCTACTGGCGGATCGGCGGGGACGCCGTCACCGGCTGGCCCAACAACCCGACCACGGGCTACCTCGCCGGCGACATCGACGACGTCGCCGTCTACGACAAGATCTTGACCCCCACCCAGGTGGCCAACCACTACACCGCTGGTCGGGGCACCGCCACCAACACCAGGCCGACGGCCGCGTTCACCGCGACCACCACCGGCCTGTCGGCCTCCCTGGACGCGTCCGGCTCCAGCGACCCGGACGGCAGCATCGCCTCGTACGCGTGGACCTTCGGCGACGCCAGCACCGGCACCGGGGTCAGCCCGACCCACACCTATGCCGCCGCCGGCAGCTATCCGGTGGGTCTGACGGTGACCGACAACGGCGGCGCGACGGCCACCCTGAGCAAGACCGTCACCGTCACCGCTCCGGCGGCCGACAACTTCGTGTCAGACACCTTTGACCGGGCCGTGGCGTCTGGCTTCGGGACGGCGACGACCGGTGGGCCCTGGACCGCCACCACGAGCCGGACCTCGGTCTCCGGCGGCGCCGGCGTGCTCACGCTGCCCTCAGCCGGCGCCAGCGCTGACGCCTACCTCGGCTCGACCCTGCGGACGAGCACGGACGTGACCAGCACGATGAGCCTCGCCAAGGTCGCCGACGGCGGCGGGACCTACCTGACCACGTACGGCCGGCGGGTCAGCACGACGGCGGACTACCGGGCGCGGGTGCTGGTGAAGAGCACCGGCGCGGCGAGCATCTACGTCGCGGCCTTGAAGGGCAGCAGCACGGTGGTCAGCCTGTCCTCGACCGTGTCCGCCACCGGCACCGTGACCCCGGGCAGCCAGATCCACGTCCGGCTGCAGGTCACCGGCACCAGCCCCACCACGGTCCGGGCCAAGCTGTGGCTCGGCTCAGCCACCGAGCCGTCGGCCTGGACGGTGACCGGCACGGCCGACAGCTACGCCGGTCTGCAGACCCCGGGCGCCGTCGGCGCCAACGCCTACCTCTCGGCCAGCTCGACCAACGCTCCCGTTGCGGTGTCCCTGCTGGACATCAAGGCGTTGCCGGTGGCCTAGCGGACGCTGGGCCGGTCGGCGTAGCGGTGGCTGCTGACCGGGTGGTCGCCCGGGCAGAGCACGAGCAGCGAGAGGCCCTGGAACGGGGCGAGGGTGACGTTGAAGCTGTTCAGGTCGTCGACCTCGCCCAGGGTCTCGTCGGTGAACATGTCCATCAGCACGCTGCCGGGCACGAGGTGCTCCGACCGTACGGTGCCGGAGATCTCGAGGTCGGAGAAGTTCAGGACCGTCACCTGCTCGGCGTCGCTGAGCTCGTGCACCATCACGAGCATCGCTTTGTTCGACACCTGCGGGACGTCGAGCTGGACACCGGTGGCGATGCCGTAGCGCTTGCGGACGGCGAGGATGTCGCGCAGCCGGCAGGCGAACGACCCCGGGTCGGCCAGCTGCGCGGGCAGGCTGCCGTACAGGCTGGTGCCCCGGGGCAGCCGGGAGAGCGACTCGGTCGCGTCGGGCCGGTAGTCCATCAGGTCGTACGCGGAGCGGTGGATCCAGCGGGTGTCACCCTCGGCGACCAGCCAGCCGACGGCCTTGCGGTCCAGGGTCAGCATCCCGCACAGGTCCCAGCCGGAGAGGGCGAAGACGCCCGGCTGCAGCGCGTTGAACATGGCCAGCAGCAGGTGCGCCTCGAGGATGGTGCTGATCTGGCTGGGCGCCAGGTTGTCGATCGAGGTGTAGCCCAGCGACGCGGCGATGATCGTGGCCGTCGTCGAGGCGATCCCGTTCTGGGTGAAGGTCGCGTTGTACGGGCCGGCCTCGCCGGTCAGGTGGTCCAGCAGGTCCTGCCGAATCGTGACGGCCAGGTCGCCGCCGCGGACCTCGGCGCCGCGGAACCGGAAGAGGTCCTCCGCGTGCAGGGTGGCGAAGTGCACCAGCTCGTAGGTCATCTCGTCGTGGTTCTGCAGCGCGTGCACCAGGGACGCCGGTTCGATGCCCATCTCCGTGGCGAGGTTCAGGGTGAGCCGCAGGAACTCGGTGTCCCCCGTCGCCATCGCGTGGTGATAGGCGGGGCGGGTGACGAAGTCGTAGGACAGGTCGGCGCCGCGCTCGGCCGAGGACTTGATGTCGTCGATCGTGAGGTTGAGCTCCTGGAAGGTGAAGCCGCCGACCTTGCGCACCATGCTGGCGATCAGCTGGTTGGCCGCCTCGGACAGCGGGTGGCCCTCAGACCAGGCCGGGGTGTCCTCGGCGCTCTTCTCGACGCCGAGGAAGCCGTTCGCGTCCAGTCGCAGCGCACCGCTGCCGAGGTCGCCGAGAGAGTGCAGCGCGTCCCCGATCACCAGCCGCATCCCCGCGAAGGAGGGGTCGAGCCAGTTGATCGAGGGCTGGCCCTCCTTGAAGTAGTGCAGGTAGACCCAGCGCCGCTCGACGCCGTCCGGGCCGAGCACCGGCGCGGTGGCGCTCCAGTTCGTGTCCTTCTGGCCGGGCTCGTAGAAGATGACCCGCTGCAGCCGGCCGATGATGTAGCCCGCCTTGGCCAGCTGGTCCTCGGCCTCGACGTCGAGGTTGATCGAGTCCCCGCGCCGGACCTTGGGCAGCAGGTGCCAGTCCTTGGGGTCGATCTCGACCATGTGGTAGATACCGGGATAGTCCCCGACCTTCATCTCGGCCAGCCGGAAGTCCGCACCCTTGCCCGTGTGACCAGGGACGATGTCGTCGATGATCATGCCCAGGTGGCCAGCCGCCACCTCGGTCATGGTGCGGAACTCCTCCTCGGTACCGAACGCCTCGTCGATCTGGGTGCTGATCCGGTCGAAGTGGCCGTCCACGCTGGGGGTCGGGTCCCAGCCGCTGATGCCGCCAGCCTGCTTGACCGGACCGGTGTGCACACCGTCGATGCCAATCGCCTCGAACGCCGCCCACAGGTCGTCGTCACCGAGGGTGCCGAGGAAGGACGAGCCCTTCTTGGTGATCATCGAGATCGGGTACGCGGTGAACCACACCGACGCCTTCTCGATCGCCGCCCGCGGGTCAGGGTTGGCGAACGGGTTCTGCCACATGCTGCCCTGGCCGGAGAACTGCCGCGCGAAGTCGATCGCGTCGGCCAGCATCGACTGCTCGGCCAGCCAGCTCACGTAGAGCGCGTTGTCGCCGCTCGGCTTGCCGCTGCGTTCGGTCCGCGGTCGCAGGAACAGCCCGCGCAGCCGGGCCCGGGGCCGCAGCCGCTTGGGTCGGGCCGGGTAGCGCTGCTCGTCGTAGCTGATCTCGCTGCGCTCGTGGGCCTCGGTGGACCCCGAACCTGGCTCGGCAGCGCTGTCGCTCATCGATCTCCTGTTGGCGGGTGGTGGCCGACTCCTACGATGGCTCACGTTAGTCCACCGCCTCAGGTCGCCGAGCCGTACTGCTCAGGAGTGGATGCGGACGGATCGCGCGTCCCCGGTCCTTGACGTGACGCCTGTCACAACGCAGACTCGAGGGAGGACACATCGGGCACCTCAGCGTCATCGGGGACGTGCCGAGGCCTGGACCGGGGGCTGGGAACAACGGTGTCTTCCAGCTCCCGTGTCCGAACTCCGCACCCGCTCCTTCTGCCTTCTCGAAGGGTCAGGCGGGGCGGGTACCCACGAAGAACTCCCGTGGCAGCCGGTTCTCGGCGGTGACCTCGGCGACCGAACGGGCCGCGAAGCCCGACTCCGTCAGCACCCGTAACCAGGTTGCGCGTGGGAACAGCCCCAGCACGTGCGTGTCGTGCGCCACCCTCACCGTGCCGTCGGGGTCGCGCAGCAGGAAGGCGTACTCCGTCGTGCTCGTCGTCGCCCCGGCCTCGACCGGGGTCGACCAGGAGAGGAAGCGGACGCCGCGGCCGTCGGCACCGTCCTGGCCGCCGTGGTCGGCGGCCGGCTCGTAGTTCTCGGCGATGGTGTCCGGGACGAGGACGGCGACCCCACCGGGCCGGCAGTGCGCGTAGACGGTCTCGACCGCCTGCCGCAGGTCGTCCTCGCTGGTCATGTACTCGATCGCGTCGTGCACGAACACGGCGTCGAACTGCCGCCCGAGCCGGACGCTGCGCATGTCACCGCGGACGTGCTCGCACTCGGGGTTGAGCTGTTCCGACACCGCGAGCATCTCCGGCGACAGGTCGAGCAGCGTCATGGCGAAGTGCCGCTTGAGGTGGAACGCGTTGTTGCCGCCACCGCTGCCGAGCTCGAGCACCGTCCGGGTGGGCGGCACGGCCTCCCGAAGCAGGGCCGCTGCGAACGCCGCCTCCTCCGCGTACTCCGCCGGTGCCGACACCAGCGGCCACCACGGCGCGAGGGCAGAGTAGAAGAGGTGCGTCGCGGGCGGCGCCGTGGGGTCAGTCACGAGGCCGACGTTACCGCCGAATACGGGGCCGTAACCTGGGGCCACGGCCGGCTGACGCCCGGGCGTCCGGCCCGTCGAGGTCCCGTTGGTTGAGCACACAGCTGACGGGACCGCCGCCGGGCCCCTGCGGCGGACTGTGTCACAGTGGGGCGAGGACAGATCCCGCACAGTGACCGGTCAGCTGACCGGACGGGACGACACCGCCGGAGGAGTCGGAGATGGTGGACGACAGGTCTGATGGCGTCCCTGCCCAGGATCACCCGCCGACCGGGCTCGGCCAGGTGGCCGGGCAGATGGGCGAGATCGCCCGTTCGATGCAGGGCCACGGCGACACCCACGCCCTGCTCGACGACATCGTGTCGGCCGCGGTGTCGCTGATCCCCGGCGTTGACGAGGGCTCGGTCAGCATCGTGACCGACCGCCGCACCATCACCCCGCAGAACCCGTCCGGTGAGCTGCCCCGGATCGTCGACGCGCTGCAGTCCGAGACCGGCGAAGGTCCGTGCCTCGACGCCGTCTACGAGCAGGGCACCGTCCACGTGCCCGACATGGCATCGGAGCAGCGGTGGCTCCACTTCGCCCCCCGGGCCGCCGCGGCCGGCGCCGCCAGCATGCTGTCCTTCCAGCTCTACGTGGAGGGCGACAACCTGGGGGCGCTCAACCTGTACGCCCGCACGCCGCACGCCTTCGACGAGGACTCCGAACAGGTCGGGCTGCTCTTCGCCACGCACGCGGCGGTGGCGCTCGCCAGCGCGCAGCAGCGCGACAACCTGACCCGCGGTGTGGCCACCCGCGACCTGATCGGCCAGGCGAAGGGCATCTTGATGGAGCGGTACCGGATCGACAGCCAGCGGGCGTTCCTGCTGCTCTCCCGAGCGAGCCAGCAGTCCCAGGTCAAGCTGCGTACGGTCGCCGAGCAGCTCAGCCTCACCGGTGAGCTGCCGGCGGGGACCAAGCCGCACCTGCTGATCGACGGCCTGCCGAGCGCGACGGCCGGGCAGAGGCGGGTCAGCTGAGCCCCAAGAGCGCCGGTTCCGCCGCTCGACCGACGTCGCCGCAGCCGGCGCTCCGACCGGGCCTGGCGGACGGGCCCGGACCCGAGCTGCTGGAGACCCCGGCCGACCAGGTCCTCGCCGGCGACCGGCGCGAGGGCGAGCGGTACGTCGACGACACCTTCTCACGGGTACGGCTGAGCGGCACCACGTTCACCGACTGCGCCTTCGAGCGGGTCTCGTTGCACGAGGCGGACCTACGCGGCCTGCACCTGGCCGAGTGCCGGCTGGTCGCGGTGGACGCGCCGGTGCTCACCGTCCCCCGGTCGAGCTGGCGCGACGTCGTGGTCACCGGCTCCCGGCTCGGGGCTGTCGAGGCGTACGAGTCGACCTGGCGCACCGTGCTGGTCGAGGACGGCAAGCTCGGCTACCTGAACGCGCGCGGCAGCCAGTGGACCGACGTGAGCCTGCACGGCTCGGTCGTGGACGAGCTGGACCTCAGCGGTGCCCGGCTGAGCCGGGTCTCACTCGCCGGCTGCCGGATCAGTACGCTGCGCCTCACCGCCGCGACCCTCACCGACGTCGACCTGCGCGACACCCGGCTCGAGGTGATCGAGGGCCTGGCCGGGCTCGCCGGTGCCTGGGTGAGCGAGACCCAGCTGAGAGAGCTAGCGCCGCTCCTCGCCGACCACCTCGGCATCCGCGTCGGGTAAGGGCGGCGTGCCGTCCAGCGGGTCGAGCCGGACGAGCGTCACGATGCACCGCTGGTTGCGGGGGTAACCGGCGGGTAGCATGAGGGAAGTTACTGGCCAGTAACTTCAGTCAGCCACCACCGTCCCAGGGGTCCAGATGAGCCACTACCGGTCCAACCTCCGCGATATCCGCTTCAACCTCTTCGAGGTGCTGGAGCGCGGCACGATCCTCGGCCACGGCCCGTACGAGGACCTGGACGCCGAGACGGTCGACGCGATCTTGACCGAGGTCGACCATCTCGCCCGGACCAAGCTGGCCGCCTCGTTCGTGGAGGCCGACCGGGAGCCGCCGGTCTTTGACCCCCAGGCGCACACCGTGACGCTGAACGAGGCGTTCAAGGCCTCCTACCGGGCGCTGATGGCCTCGGGCATGTGGCAGCTCGAGCTGCCGGCGGAGCTCGGGGGCCAGGTCACCCCGCCGTCGGTGCAGTGGGCGGTCAGCGAGCTGGCCATCGGGTCCAACCCCTCGGTCCACCTCTACTCGGCCGGGCCGAAGTTCGCCTCGATGATCTGGGCCAACGGCACCGAGCGGGACCGGCGGACCGCCGAGATCATGATCGAGCGCGAGTGGGGCGCCACGATGGTGCTGACCGAGCCCGACGCCGGTTCCGACGTGGGAGCCGGCCGGACGCGGGCGGTCCGGCAGCCCGACGGCAGCTGGCACCTCGACGGCGTCAAGCGGTTCATCACCGCCGGCGAGCACGACCTGGCCGAGAACATCGTGCACCTCGTGCTTGCTCGCCCCCTGGTTGCCGAAGGCGCGGGGGGTCCGGGGGATCGTACCCCCGGCGGTGTCACCGTTGGCGGTCCGGGCACCAAGGGACTGTCGCTGTTCGTGGTGCCGAAGTTCCTGTTCGACCCCGCCACCGGCGAGCTGACCGGACGTAACGGCGTCTACGCGACAAACCTCGAGCACAAGATGGGGATCAAGGCCTCCGCGACCTGCGAGCTGACCTTCGGCGCCACGGACGTGCCGGCGCAGGGCTGGCTGCTGGGCGAGGTGCACGACGGCATCAAGCAGATGTTCCAGGTGATCGAGCACGCCCGGATGACGGTGGGCACCAAAGCCATCGCCACCCTGTCGACCGGCTACCTCAACGCGCTGGAGTACGCGAAGTCGCGGGTGCAGGGCGCCGACCTGGTGCAGACCGCCGACAAGACCGCCCCCCGGGTGACCATCACCCACCACCCCGACGTACGACGGTCGTTGATGACCCAGAAGTCCTACGCCGAGGGGCTGCGTGCCCTGGTCCTCTACACCGCGAGCATCCAGGACCGGCTGGCGCTGGCCAAGGCCGAAGGAGTGACCGACGAGGACGGCGCCCGGCTGAACGACCTGCTGCTGCCGCTGGTCAAGGGCTACGGCTCCGAGCGTTCGTGGGTGCTGCTGGGGACCGAGTCGCTGCAGACCTTCGGCGGCTCCGGCTTCCTCACCGACTATCCGATCGAGCAGTACGTCCGGGACGCCAAGATCGACACCCTCTACGAGGGCACCACGGCCATCCAGGGCCAAGATCTGTTCTTCCGCAAGATCGTTCGCGACCGCGGCCAGGCGCTCGACGACCTGTCGAACCAGGTCACGGCGTTCCTGGAGTCCGAGGGCGGCAACGGCCAGCTCAAGATCGAGCGCGAGCTGCTGGCCAAGGGGCTGGGCGACGTCGGCTCGCTGGTCAGCACCATGATCGGCGACATGTACGACTCCGACGCCAGCTCCGGCGGCGACGCGCGCAACGTCTACAAGGTCGGCCTGAACACCACCCGGCTGCTGATGGCGCTCGGCGACGTGATCTGCGCCTGGCTGCTGCTGCGGGGAGCCGAAGTGGCGCTGCGCGCGTTGAACACCGACCAGCCGGCCGCCGAACAGGCCTTCTACGAGGGCAAGGTCGCCTCGGCCCGCTGGTTCGCCCGGACCGTGCTGCCCAAGATCACTGCCGAGCTCGCCATCGCCGAGGCCACTGACCTCGCCGTGATGGACCTGGCCGAAGCCGCCTTCTGAACCTCCCGAGTCCGACGTGTCAGCGTCAGTGGTCGCCATAGCCGCCACTGACGCTGACACGTCGGCAGGATGGTGAGGTGAGCAGGCGTTTCGAGGAGCTCGACTGGCAGCCGACCCCGATCGGGGAGGTGAGTCTGCGGCGACGGCTCGAGCCGGTGACCGGCGTCGAGATCCACGAGGTGCTGCTGGGCGAGGAATACCTGATGTCCAGCATGTTCCCGGTGGCGGAGATCGCCTTGGCCCGGCTCGGGCTGGCCCGGCTCGACTGGCCTCAGCTCGACGGCTCAGGACTGGCCGTCGCGGTGGGTGGGCTCGGGCTCGGCTTCACCGCCGCGACCGTGCTCGAGGACGAGCGGGTCGGCGAGCTGTTCGTGGTCGACGCGCTCGAACCAGTCATCCGCTGGCACCAGCAGGGCCTCGTGCCGCTCGGCCCGAGGCTGACCGCCGACCCCCGCTGCCGCCTCGTCCTCGGTGACTTCTTCGCCCTCAACGCGGGCGCCGGCTTTGACCCCGACCGGCCGGACCGGGCGCTGGACGCCGTCCTCATCGACATCGACCACGCGCCGCGGCACCTGCTCGCCGAGGGCGACACCGACCTGTCCGGCGCCGGCTTCTACTCAGCCGCAGGTACGCGGTCCCTCGCTCGGCACCTACGGCCGGGCGGGGTGTACGGGCTGTGGTCGAACGACCCGCCCGACGAGGCCTACCTCGCCGTCCTGGAGGAGGTGTTCGTCGACGTCGCGGCCGAAGTGGTCACCTTCGCCAACCCGTTGCAGGGTCGCGACGCCGCCAACACCGTCTATCTCGCGACTCGGGCGGCCTAGCGGGCGGCCGGTCCGCAGCCGCCAGAGCGCGAGCGCGCCCAGACCGACGGCCGCGTAGCTGGTCCCCAGCAGGACGCCCAGCCGGTTCTGGTCGGCGCCGGTGACGAAGGTGAACAAGAAGCCGCCCGAGAACACGTTGAGCACGGTGTGCCAGACCACCGCGAGCGTCCAGCGGGAGCGGGCGAGCTGGAACAACACCAGGATCGCCAGCTGGAAGCCGGCGTTGCCGCCGATCCCGACCACCCAGGGCAACATGCCGCTCACCATCAGCGGCAGGTGCCACCCGATCCGCATCGACGCGAGGATCGCAAAGCTCGCGAGCAGGCCGCGCCGCCGGGCCAGGAGGGGCACGACGAACGCCGACCACCCGGCTTCTTCCCCGATGCCGACCATGACCAGCATCCCGACGAGGTTCGGGCCCATCGTGGGCCAGGTCGCCCACTGCTGGGCCGTCGGCCAGGGTGCGCCGAGCAGGTGGTTGATGGCCGTGTCCGTCAACGCAATAGCGACTGGGGCGAGCACCGCCAGCGCGTACAGCCCGGGCGACGCCGCCCAGCCGACCAGCCGACGGGCCCAGCGGCGCAGCTCGGCCCGGCCCTGGCAGGCGGTGACGATCGCGGCCGCCGCCAGCGGACCGAGCGGCATGTTGTCAGGTGAGGAGCCCAGCCCGAAGGCGGCCGCGATGAAGATCGACCAGCCGAAGAGGCAGGCCAGGACGTAGAAGGACACCAGGGGGTGGCGGCTGACGAGACGAGACAGGGTGGACACGGGTTCTCCTCGGGCTGGCGCGGCTCGCGAGTGGGCCGCGGCACCAGCGTGACCGGGGTGCGGCTCCGGCCGCGTCGGCCGGGAGAGTGGAAACGGGCTCCGTCTCCAGCACCGGGTCGGAGGAGTTTCTCCGTCTGCAGACCGAGGACAACGCGTCCGGGGCTGGTTAGCGTGAGGTCGTGGACCGCAGACCTCGTCGCCAGGTGGTGTTCGATGTCGTCCTCGGCGTCGCCCTCACCGCGCTGGTGCTCCCGGTCAACCTGAGCGGACTGGAAGCGGTGCCGGCCAACCGGCCGCCCGGGCCCCTCCTGGTGGTCCTCACCCTGCTGGCCGTGCTCCCCGTCGTCGTCCGCCGCCGCTATCCGATGACGGTGCTCGTGGTCACGCTCCTCGCCGCCTTGGTCATGGTCATCACCCGCACCACCGTCGGCTTCGCCACGCTCGGCCCCCTCGTCGCCTCCTACACCGCCGTGGCCCACCAGTCCCAGGCTCGAGCCCGGCAAGCCACCGCCGTCCTGGTCGCGGGCCTGGCGGCGGGCGCGCTGCTGCGACCGGTCGACCTGAGCGTCGAGGGAGCGGTGGTCCAGGTAATCATCTTCACCGGCGGTTGGCTGCTGGCCCGGGGGACTCGAGAGCGCCGGGAGCTCTTCGCCGCCGGCCTCGGCCGGGCCCAGGACGAGGCCGCGCGGGAACGCGAGCGCGCCGACACCGAGTCCGAGCGGGCCCGGGTGATCGCCACCGAGGAGCGGTTGCGGATCAGCCGCGAGCTGCACGACGTCGTCGGCCACACGCTCAGCGTGATCGTGGTCCAGGCCGGGGTGGCCGAGCAGCTGCTCACCTCCCGGCCGGAGGAGGCGCGCCGCGCCGTGGCCGAGATCGGACGCACCGGCCGGCAGACGCTGGACGAGATCCGGCAGCTGCTGGGCGTGCTGCGTGAGGGTGACCTCGACCGGCCGTCCGCGACGGCGTCGGCCACCCCGACGCTGGCCGACCTGGACGCCCTGACGGCTCGGGTGCGCGACGCCGGCCTAGCGGTGGAGGTACGGGTCGACGGAACCCGGCGGGAGCTGCCGCCGGGCATCGCGCTGGCCGGCTACCGGGTGGCGCAGGAGGCGCTGACCAACGTCCTGAAGCACGCGAGAGCCTCGCAGGCGCTGGTCACGGTCCGCTACGGCAGCGCCGCGCTCGACATCGACGTCGCCGACGACGGGTCCGGGGCGAACGCGCCAAGCGGAAGCAGCGTCACCGGCCACGGGCTCGCCGGCATGCGGGAGCGGGTGGTGGTCTACGGCGGGAGCTTCTGGGCGGGGCCGGCGCCCGACGGTGGCTTTGCCGTGCACGCGAGCTTTCCGCTGGCGCCGGTGGGAGCGGCGACGTGATCTCGGTGGTCGTGGCCGATGACCAGGAGCTGGTGCGCTCCGGCTTCGCGCTGATCCTCGGTACCGACGCCGAGATCGAGGTCGTGGCCCAGGCGTCGGACGGGGTCGAGGCGCTGGCCGTCGTCCGGCGCTACCGGCCGGACGTGGTCCTGATGGACCTGCGGATGCCGCGGATGGACGGCGTCGAGGCGACCCGGCACCTCACCTCCAGCCCGGAGACCCGGGCGACCTCTGTCCTGGTGCTGACCACGTTCAGCGCCGACGAGGACGTGGCGCAGGCCCTGCTCGCCGGGGCGAGCGGCTTCCTGCTCAAGGACACGACCGCCGCCGACCTGATCCGCGCGGTCAAGGTGGTTGCCGCCGGCGAGGCCCTGCTCGCCCCCGCCGTGACCCGCAGCCTGATCGAGCAGTTCGTCTCCGGTCAGCAGGCCGGCCCGGTGGCCGCCACCCTGCCGCCGCTGACCTCGCGCGAACGCGACGTCCTGGCCGCGGTCGCGGAGGGGCTGTCCAACGTCGAGATCGCCGACCGGCTGGTGGTCAGCTACTCCACCGTGAAGACCCACGTCAGCCACCTGCTGACCAAGCTGGACGCCCGCGACCGCTCACAGCTGGTCATGCTGGCCCACCGCGCCGGGCTCGATGGTCGCCGATCTGGCTGACGACGTCCGCGGTGGGGAATCGGGACCGCCCGGCCCGGTGTTGTTCCGGCCATGACCACCATCGGCATCATCGGAGCAGGATTGATCGGCAGCCAGGTCGCGCGTGCGGCGATCGGCGTCGGGTACGACATCGTGATCAGCAACTCGCGCGGCCCGGAGACCCTCGCCGACCTCGTCGCTGAGCTCGGACCTAAGGCGCGGGCGGCGACCGCCAGCGAAGCGGCAGCGGCAGGCGACTTCGTCGTCGTCACCGTCCCGCTCAAGAACTACGAGCAGGTCCCGGTCGAGCCGCTGGCCGGCAAGATCGTGATCGACACCAACAACTACTACTTCGAGCGGGACGGCCACATCCCCGCCCTCGACGCCGGCGTCGACACCGTCTCGGGGATGCTGCAGCGGCACCTGCCGACCAGCAAGGTCGCCAAGGGCTTCAACCACATCATGGCCTCCGACATCACCACCGACGGATATCCGGCCGGCTCGCCCCAGCGCCGGGCGCTGGCCACCTCGAGCGACTTCGAGGAGGCCGCCGAGCTGGTGCAGCGGCTGTACGACGAGCTCGGCTTCGACACCGTGAACGTCGGCCCGCTGGCGGACAGCTGGCGGGTCGAGCGCGACCAGCCCGCCTACGTCGTCCGGCAGAACCGCGCCGAGCTGGTCGAGAACCTGACCAAGGCCGTACGCGCCTCGGCCACCCCCGCCTGAGGGCAAGCCTGGGGGTCATCTCGCGGCGCTACGATGCCGGCATGCTGCGTCAGGTGATCGCCGTCACTACGGTGGCGGTCGCCCTCGGTGGCTGCGCTGCTGTCGTGCCGGCAGTACCCGCGGATACGCCTAGCGCCGCCCCCGTGCCCAGCTCCAGCCCCGACGGTCGGCTGGTCGGGCGTGGGCTGGTCCTCGACGACGGGTCGGGGCCGGAGCTCTGCCTGGGCGGCGTGGCGGAGTCCCTGCCGCCGCAGTGCGGAGGGCCGAAGCTGGTCGGGTGGTCGTGGCCGGCCGATGCGGAGCGAGCCGCCGGCGTCACCTGGGTCGACGCCGCCCTGCTGGGGACGTACGACGGGCACCGCTTCACCGTCGTCCGGACGCTCAGCAACGCCGAGACCACCCGGCTGTTTCCGGCCGAGGAGATGCCCGACTTCGCCACCCCGTGCCCCGAACCTGCAGGGGGCTGGGTGGCGCCGGACCTCGACCGCGCCACCGAGGACGACCAGCAGCGGGTGTTCACCGCAGCCGAGCAATTGCCCGGCTACGCCGAGTCGTGGCTCGACGACCTCGGCGACTCGGCGCAGGACCCGCGCAAGATCGTGGTCAACGTCCGGGTGACCGCCGACCCAGCCACGGCGGAACGGGCCCTGCGTGCCGTCTGGGGCGGATCACTCTGCGTCACCCGCGCCGACCACAGCGCCGCCGAGCTGCGGCGGATCCAGACGGAGCTGATGCGCCTACCCGGCGCCCTGACCTCGGGCGCCGGCCAGGCTCCCGTCGACCTCACCGTCACCTACGACGACGGCAGCCTGCAGGCCGAGCTGGACGAGCGCTACGGCCGCGGCCTGGTCGAGGTGGCGTCAGCGCTGCTGCCCTATCAGGAGTGACGCTTGACCGCCGCCGCAACGGCGTCGGCGTACGCCTGCTGGCCGCGGGCGTTGGGGTGGAAGCTGGCGGTGGACACCGTCGGCGGGTTACCGAGGGTGAAGAGGATCCCGTTGACCCACGGGGTGCCGGTGCTGCAGACGTTGTGGCTGGTGAACGGCGTGGCCACGTCGACGTAGGTCGCGTCGATCCCGTGCCGGCGGGCGCCGGCCACGCTCGCGGCGATGGCGCTGTTCAGGCCTTCGCTGTTCCGGCGGATCCACTTCGCGTCGGTCTTGGTGACGTAGAGCGGCACCTGGCCCACCTGGTCGAGGTCGCCGACCCGGCAGCCCTGCGGGTCGGGGAAGGAGAGCCCGAAGAGCCGCGGGTAACCGGTCACGTAGATCTGCGCCTTCGGCGCCTTCGCCTTGATCGTCGCCAGCAGCGCGGGCATGCTGACCGCGCTCGGGACCGGTTTCGGGGCGCCGGGCACCCCGGCCAGGTAGGCGGTCGCGGCCCGCACCGCCAGGTCGTCCCGGGTGGCGCAGCCCGGCCGGCCCGGCACGAGCTCGGGGGCCAGCGGGCTGTAGATGCAGTCAGCGAGCACCGCTGCAAAGCCGATGTCGTTACCGCCGACCGTGAGCAAGACCGTCCTGGTCTTAGGGCGCCAGGCCCTCGCCCGAGGCGAAGGAGTCTCCGAGAGCCACCGCTCGGGGCTTGGCGGACGCCGCCGCCGGCACTGTGCTCGTCGCGGTCACCAGCCCGGCGAGGGGCAGCACGACCAGGCTGCACAGGATCCGTCGTAACCGTGACTTCATGGCTGCTCCTCGGGGGCGTCGCTGGCGTCCCTCACCCTGCTGGATCCGGCGCTGCCACACAGGACCCCGGCTAGAAGAGCAGGCCGAGTCCGGGATCGCCGAGGATCTGGGCGACGGCCGCGAGGAAGGTCGAGCCCTGCGCGCCGTCAGCCAGCCGGTGGTCGAAGGAGACGGCCAGCGTGGTCACCCAGCGCGGCTCGATCCGTTCGTCGTCGCCCGCCCCGACCACCCAGGGGCGGCGGGTGATCTGGCCGAGGCAGAGGATCCCGGACTCGCCGGGGTTGAGGATCGGCGTCCCGGCGTCCACCCCGAAGGTGCCCACGTTCGTGATGGTGAACGAGCCCTGCGCCATCTCGGCCGGGCTGGTCCGGCCCTCCCGGGCGGTGGTCACCAGGGCGTTGATCGCCTGCGCGAGCTCGAGCAGCGGCAGGGTCTGGGCGTTCTTGATGTTGGGCACGACCAGCCCGCGCGGGGTGTTGGCAGCGATGCCCAGGTTGACTGCGCCGAGCTGGACGATCTCCCCGGCCGGCTCGTCCCAGAACGAGTTCAGCTCCGGCGTCCGGCTCAGCGCCAGACAGACCGCCTTCGCCACGACCAGCAGCGGGGAGATCCGCATGTCGCGGAACTCCCGCCGCGCGCGCAGCCGCTCGACCAGCTCCATCGTGGCGGTCACGTCGCAGGTCAGCCACTCCGTGACGTGGGGGGCGGTGAACGCCGATCGCACCATCGCCTCGGCCGTGGCCTTGCGGACGCCGCGGATCGGGATCCGCACGTCTCCGGCCTCGGACGGAGTCCGACCGTCGAACCGCCCCGACGAAGGAGGGGCCTGGTTCGACGGAACCGACAAGTCGCGAGCGCTCGCGCTCTCCATGCCGTTCGGCTGCGCAGCAGCCGGTTGCGCAGCAACGGTCACGTCGTCGCGGGTGATGATGCCGGCCGGACCGGAGCCGGTCAGGGTCGCGAGGTCGACGCCGAGGTCCTTGGCCAGCTTGCGGACGGGCGGCTTGGCCAGTACGGCGCCGCCGGTCAGCTGCGGTTCCGGCGCGGCGGGGCCGGGGGCTGGCAGCGGGGCGGCCGGGGTCGGTGTGCCCGTGGCGGCGTGCAGGGGCTCGCGGTCGTCGGCCCGACGGCTGACCGGGACGTCGGTGGCGAAGGTGCCCGAGAGCTGGTCGTGCGTCTGCTGCGGGGTGGGGTCGGTGCGGCCCTTCCGCGGCCGCCGGCTCGTCTCACCGGTTCGGGGACCGTAGCCGACGAGGTTCGGCACCCGCTTACCGCCGTCGCCGCCCCCCACCATGCCGTCGGTGGGTTCGCCCACCTCGGTCGGCTCGAGCGCGGACGGCGTGGTCGGCGGCCCGGCGGGAGCGACGCCGTCGTCGATGGCGATGATCGGGGTGCCGACGTCGGTCATCGTGCCCTCGGCCACCAGCAACGCCGCCACCGTGCCCGCGTACGGGCTGGGCAGCTCGACCAGGGACTTGTCCGTCTCGATCTCGAGCAGGATGTCGTTGACCTTGACGGCGTCGCCGACCGCGACCCGCCAGGTCACGATCTCGGCCTCGACCAGACCCTCGCCGGGGTCGGGCAGGCGGAACTCACGCAGAGACATGGATCAGGCTCCTCAGTAAGCCGGCATCAGTACGCGAGGGAACGGTCGACCATGTCGAGCACCCGGTCCAGGTCGGGCAGGTAGCCGTCCTCGGCCTTGCTCGGCGGGTACGGGGTGTCGAAGCCGCCGACGCGCAGCACCGGCGCCTCGAGGGAGTAGAAGCACTGCTCGCTGATCCGCGCGGCGAGCTCGGCGCCGAGCCCCAGGTTCATCGGCGCCTCGTGCACCACGACCACCCGGCCCGTCTTCTGCGCGGACTGCGCCACCACGGCCATGTCGAACGGGGAGAGCGAGCGCAGGTCGATCACCTCGAGGTCGCGGCCCTCGTCAGCGGCGGCCGCCGCCGCGTCCAGGCAGGTCTTGACCATCGGCCCGTACGCGAGCACGGTCACGTCGCGGCCGGCCCGCAGCACCGACGCGGCGTAGAGGGGCAGCGGCGTCGCCGACTCGTCGATGTCAGCCTTTTCGTGGTAGCGCCGCTTGGGCTCGAGGAAGACCACCGGGTCGTCGGAGGCGATGGCCTGCTGGATCATCCAGTAGGCGTCGACCGGGTTGCCGCAGCTGACCACCTTCAGCCCGGCGGTGTGCGCGAAGTAGGCCTCGGGCGACTCGCTGTGGTGCTCGACGCCGCCGATGCCGCCGCCGAACGGGATCCGGATGACCATCGGCACCGTCGCCGCGCCGCGGGTCCGGTAGCGCAGCTTGGCGACCTGGCTGACGATCTGGTCGAACGCGGGATAGACGAACCCGTCGAACTGGATCTCGCACACCGGCCGGTAGCCGCGCAACGCCATCCCGACCGCGGTGCCGATGATGCCCGACTCGGCGAGCGGGGAGTCGATCACCCGGTCCTCGCCGAAGTCCTTCTGGAGGCCTTCGGTCACCCGGAAGACTCCGCCCAGCTTGCCGATGTCCTCACCGGCCAGCACCACCTTGGGGTCGGCCTCCAGGGCCCGCCGCAGTCCGGCGTTCAGGGCCTTGGCCATGGTCAGCCGGGTCATCGTGCGGCCTCCGCGCTCTCGAAGGACTCGGGCTCGAAGCTCGCCACGTACTCGGCGTACGCGGCCTGCTGTCCGCTCAGGTACGGGGTCTGCTCGGCGTAGACCCAGTCGAAGGTCTCGGTCAACGTCGGCTCGGGCAGCGCCAGGCAAGCGGCCCGTAGCGCGGTCGCGAGCTCGTCGGCCTCGGTCTCGACGCCGGCGAAGAAGGCCTCGTCGGCCAGGTCGTGGCGCTCGAGGTAGGTCCGGACGCGTGAGATCGGGTCCTTGAGCTGCCAGTGCTCGAGCTCGTCGGCCAGCCGGTACTTGCTCGGGTCGTCCGACGTCGTGTGCGCACCCATCCGGTAGGTGTAGGCCTCGATCAGCGTCGGGCCGTTGCCCGAGCGAGCCCGCTCGAGCGCGACCGCGGTGACCGCCTGCACGGCCAGCACGTCGTTGCCGTCCACCCGGACGCCAGGGAAGCCGAAGCCGGAGGCGCGTTGGTAGAGCGGGATCCGCGACTGTCGCTCGATCGGCTCCGAGATCGCCCACTGGTTGTTCTGGCAGAAGAAGACGACGGGCGCGTTGTAGGAGCTGGCGAAGATGAACGCCTCGTTGACGTCACCCTGGCTGGTCGCGCCGTCGCCGAAGTAGGCGATCACCGCGGTGTCGCGGTCGGGGTCGCCGGTGCCGACCAGGCCGTCCCGCTCGATGCCCATCGCGTAGCCGGTGGCGTGCAGGGTCTGGGAGCCGATGATGATCGCGTACGGGCCGAAGTGGGTCTCCTCGATGTCCCAGGTGCCGTGGTCGACGCCGCGGAACATCGCGAGCAGCCGCAACGGGTCGACCCCGCGTACCCAGGCCACCCCGTGCTCGCGGTAGGTCGGGAAGGCGAAGTCCTGCCGGCTGAGCGCCCGGCCCGAGCCGACCTGCGCCGCCTCCTGACCGAGGCTGGACGCCCAGACGCCGAGCTCGCCCTGACGCTGCAGGGCGGTGGCCTCGGCGTCGACGCGGCGGCTCAGCATCATGTCGCGGTAGAAGCCGCGGATGTCCTCGTCGCTGCCGGCGAAGGTGTAGTCGGGGTGCTCGCGCCGCTCGCCGTCGGGCGTCAGCAGCTGGATCAGCTCGTGGCCGGGTTCCGGCGCCGGGCCTTCGCTCACGGTCTCCTCCTTCGCTGGGGCTCGGACAACGTACCGCCGAGGTCCCCGGGTGGGAAAACAACTTGCGGGTCCTAGTTCTTCTGTTTCATGGTGTTTTCGGCAGGTCGCACGTGCGGCCAGCTCCGAGCAGGAGGAGGTGCGTGGTGTCCATCAACAACCTCGGGTTGCCGACAACCCATTCCTTCCGCTCAGGAGCTGTGCTCTCTCATGTCTGTGCCCATGGCCCGCTCCCAGCCGGGCCCTCAAGACCCTGACTTCCTACTGGGCGCAGCTGAGCGAGGCGATGCGCGGAATGGCCGCGCTGGGGCTCGCGCACGGCGACCTGTCACCGTTCAACCTGCTCGCGACCGAGGACCGGCTGGTGCTGATCGACCTGCTGGCGTACGCCTTCTGAGACGGAAGCGCTGATAAATGCTCCCCAGTCCACCGACCAGAGCCTGTGAGCTCCGGTACGGGTGACTGCGGAGCATTTATCAGCGGATCAGCTCAGGGCGCGTTTCGGGCTTGGAAGCGGCGGATCCGGACGAGGGCCGCGGCCACGGCGTCCGGCCCGGCGGCGAGGCTCAGCCGGACGGTGCCGCCGCCGCGGACGGCGTCGAAGTCGGTCCCGGGGGTCACAGCGACGCCCTCGGTCTCCAGCAGGGCGGCGCACCAGGCGACCGAGTCGGGGTACTCACCGAGGGCGCCGCCGAGCTCGGCGTAGACGTAGAAGGCCCCATCAGCCGGGGCGACCGCTCCCCAGCCGAGCTCGGGCAGCGCCGCCAGCACGAGCTGGCGGGCGTCGGCGAAGGTCTCGACCGCCGTCGCCGCCTCGGCGTAGGAGCGTTCGGTGAACGCCCCGAGCGCTGCGTGCTGCGCCGGGACGGGTGCGCAGAGCGCGAAGTTGCCGGCCAGCGCGTCGAAGCCGCTGCTCAGGTCATCCGGCACCAGGCACCAGCCCAGCCGCCAGCCGGTCATCCCCCAGTACTTGGAGAACGACGACACGACCAGCGCGGTCCGGTCGGTGGTCCAGGCGCAGCTGCCGTGCCCACCGGCGAGCTCGGGCCCCGACCCGGTGATGCCGTGGTAGATCTCGTCGCTGACCAGCCGGACGCCGGTCTCGCGGCACCAGGCCGTGATCGCGGCGAGCTCGTCGGAGCTGACCATCGTGCCGGTCGGGTTGGCCGGCGAGGCGAGCACCAGCCCCGCCAGCGGCGCCTCCGCATGCGCCCGCTCGAGGATGGCCACGCTCGGCTGGAACCGCTCAGCGGGCCCACAGTCCAGCTCGCTCACCTCACACCCCAGCGCGGTGAGGATGTTGCGGTACGCGGGGTAGCCGGGCCGGGTCAGCGCCACCCGGTCGCCGGCGTCGAACGCGGCCAGGAAGGCGAGGGTAAAGGCCCCCGAGGAGCCGGTGGTGACGACGACCGATCCCGGGTCGACGGCGAGGCCGTACCACCGGTCGTAATGGCCGGAGATCGCCTCGCGCAGCGGACGGATACCGAGCGTCTCGGAGTAGCCGAGCGGCGCCGGCCCGCTCATCAGCTCGGCGAGCCGCCGACGGACGTCGGAGGGGGCACCGGCCGCCGGCTCGCCGGCGCAGAGGGAGATCACGTCGCGGCCGGCAGCCCGCAGCTCGGCGACCCGGCTCAGGATGCTCATCACCGCAAACGGCGGGACGGCCGACCTCGTCGACGGGGAAAGCGTCACGCCGACGTCCGCTTCCGCGCCCGGTAGGCCGCCACGTTCGCGCGGTTGCCGCAGCCGGACTCGCAGTAACGCTTGGAGGAGTTCCGGGAGAGGTCGACCAGCACGTCGGAGCAGTGGTCGGCGGCGCAGAAGCGCAGTCGGCCGAGGTCGTCCTCCCGCACCAGGTCGAGGAAGCCCATCGCTGCTTCAGCGCCGATCCGCAGCGCGAGCGGAGCATCCGGGGGGGTCACGTGCAGGTGCCAGTCCAGCTCGTCGTGCTTGCTGAGGTACGGCTGGGCGGCGCAGTCGGCGAGCAGCTCGTTGACCAGACCCGCTACCTCGTCCCGGCTGTCGGCTGCCCAGACCGTCCGCAGCCGGTCCCGCAGCCGGCGCACCTGGCCGAGCTCGGCCTCGGTACCGAGCCGGTCACCCGAGAAAGGGAAGCGGACCAGAAAGGCGTCGAGGCCGGCCCCGTCGGCGAGGGTGTCCACGCCGTCGCTGAGGGTGTTCACCAGCGCCGCCGCCTCGGCGAGCGCAACTTCGGTGTCATGAGCAAAACTCACGTTGACTCCTGACGCTCGGCCCGCTTAGTGTCATTAGTGTAAGTGACTTTTGGTCATGACTTCATCTCTGTTCTGGAGGCCCGACCCGTGACTGCCCCGACCGTCAGCACCGCCGGCATCCGGCCGTTGCCGCAGGGGCGCGTCGGCGGGCTCGCCTTTGCGCTCGGGTCGGCCGCCTCGTTCGGGCTGTCGGGCTCGCTCGCCCGTTCGCTGCTGGACCTCGGCTGGTCGCCCGCGGCCGTGGTGGCGTTCCGGATCCTCGGGGCGTTCGCCCTGCTGGCCATCCCCTGCTCGCTGGCGCTCCGCCGGTCGCGGCTGCCCACGGGGCCGCAGCTGGTCCGGATGGTCGGCTACGGCGTGGTCGCGGTGGCCTTCGCGCAGCTCTGCTACTTCAGCGCGGTGCAGCGGCTCTCGGTGGGCGTGGCCCTGCTGCTGGAGTACTCCGCGCCCGTGCTGCTCATCTTCTACACCTGGATCCGCAGCAGGCAGCGGCCCGCGGCGCCGGTCTTCCTCGGCGCCGGCCTGGCGCTGCTCGGCCTGGTGTTCGTGCTCGACCTGCGCAGCGGTGTGACCCTCGACCCGGTCGGCGTGCTCTGGGGTCTCGGAGCGGCCGTCTGCCTGTGCGCCTACTTCGTGCTCGGCGAGAGCGACGGGGCCGGCGCCACGGTCTCGCCGCTGCTGCTGACGACCGTCGGTACCGGCGTCGGCGGAGCGGTGATCGCGGTCCTCGGCGCCGTCGGGGTGCTCCCGCTGGTCGCCCACGGCGGCAGCACCGCACTGGCCGGCGTCAGCGTCAGCTGGGCGGTACCGGCACTGCTGCTGGTCACGGTCAGCGCCGTGCTCGCCTACCTGACCGGCATCGTCGCGGTCCGTCGGCTCGGCAGCTCGGTGGCCTCGTTCGTCTCGCTGACCGAGGTGATCTTCGCGGTGATCTTCGCGATCATCCTGCTCGGCCAGCAGCCCTCGGTCAGCCAGCTGGTCGGCGGCGCGCTCGTCCTCGCCGGCATCGCCGTGGTGCAGCGCCGCGCCGCCTGACCTACTCCTTCGGGCGCCACTGGTTGGCCCGCTCACCGACGGCCGCGCGAGCGGCGGTCTCGGCGACGCGCTTGGCCCGCGTCGGCGCGGTCCGCGCCTGCACGATCCACTCGAGGATGCCGCGGCGCGCCGACGGCGGAAACGAGCGCCACTGCTCCCATGCCGGCGGGGACGCGTCGAAGGCCGCTCGCAGGTCGGCCGGCTCGATCAGGTCCTCGACCTCGTCCAGCAGGGTCCAGCCGCCGTTCGCCTCGGCCTGCGCGATCACGCGTTCGCCCGCCTCGGTCATGAGTCCAGCGGCGCGCAGCTCGGCGACCCGCCGCTTGTTCGGCCGCGACCACCCGCTCTGGGCCTTGCGCGGGGCGAAGTACAGCATCGTGCGCTGGTCGTCGAGCTTGCGGGGGGTGCTGTCCACCCAGCCGAAGCAGAGTGCCTCGAGGACCGACTCCTCGTAGCTGATCACCGGCCGGCCGGCGGACTTGCGCCAGGTCACCAGCCAGACGCCCGACGCGGTCTCGCCGTTCTCGGCCAGCCACCGCCGCCAGTCCGTACGGGTCTCGGGGTGGATCTGCGGGACGTCGGCGGCGACCATCAGCGCTCCAGCTCAGGACGTGCCACCGGGCCGACGCGCCCTGAGCCTGTCGAAGGCCTCGAAGAGGTTGCGGCGCTCATGAGTACAGCAAACCGCAACCCCTTCGGGGCCCTCGACAGGCTCGGGGCGCGTTGCTGGTGCAGGCTGGTCGCGTGCAGTCCGACACCACGCTGACCGGCTCGGGTTGCCCGAAACGGATGGTCCACGGGCCGTGCGGCGGGGTCCGGCCGGACCTCGGCTGCGAGGTGGTCGCGATGCCCTGCGTGTTCGCCGACGCGGAGCACGTGCCGGCGGTGACCGTGGTACGGGCCGTAGCGCCGGCCGCTCTGCCGCTGGTGCTCACCGACCTGAGCGTGCCGGCCGCGGACGCCGCCCTGCTCGCCCGGACGGCTCGGCGGCTGGCGCCGAGCTGCGACGCGCTGCTCGTCGGCGACCACCAGGACCGGCCCGACTTTCCGCCGAGCATGCTGGCGCGGATGATCGCCGACGCGGGCGGCCGGCCGTGGGTCACGCTGGCCTGCCGCGACCGGAACCGCCTCGTGCTCGAGGCCGAGCTGCGCGGCCTCCGGCACGACGGGCTGGCCGTGGTGCTCTGCGTGACCGGTGACGGCCGGGCGTTCGACGTCCGCAGTGACGTGACGCAGGTCTTCGACCTCGAGGGCACCCGGCTGGCCGGGCTCGCGGCGTCCCTCGGGCTGCCGGTCGCCGTCGCCGAGACCCCGACCGCACCGCCGGTCCGGCTGCGGCCGGAACGGCTGGTCCGCAAGCAACAGGCCGGGGCCGCGGTGGCCGTGCTCAACCACGTCCGGTCGGCGGCCGACGTCGACACGTTCCTCGCCGCCGCCCGGGCCCTCGGCCTGACCATCCCGGTGATCGCCTCGGTCGCGGTCTACACCGACGAGCGGTCGGCCGCGGTGCTGACGGCCCTGCCCGGGCTCGAGATCGAGCCGACGACCGTCGCGGCGGTCCTGGCCGCCCCCGACCCGGTCGCCGCCGGGGTCGAGGTCGCCGTCGCCGAAGCCGAGGCCCTCCTCGCGGTGCCGGGCGTGGTCGGGGTGAACCTGTCCGGGCTGGCGTCGGCCCGGGGTCCGGCGTACGCCGCCGACGTGCAGGCCGAGATCGGCGTCCGGATCCGGGACAGAATGCTCCGCTGAGGGTAAGGAGCCGCTGTGACGCGCGAGATGAAAGCGGAATTCGACACGGTGGCCTCCTGGACGGCCGACGTCGCGCTGGACCTCGGACCGGAGTACCACCTCGCTGCCGGCTGCCGGGGCAGCGGCAGCCCGGGCGCGCTGCGCTGGCTGCTCCAACGGCTCGAGGTGACCGCGACCGACAGCATGCTCGACGCGGGTGCGGGCGTCGGCGGGCCCGCCGCCTTCGCGGCCGCGGAGGTCGGCGTCCGACCGGTGCTGAGCGAACCCGAACCCGGCGCCTGTCTGGCCGCCCGCCGGCTCTTCGACCTGCCGGTGGTGCAGGCCGGCTCCCGGCTGCCGTTCGCGTCGGGCCCGTTCGACGTGGTCTGGAGCCTGGGCGTGCTGTGCACGGTGTCGGACCAAGCGGGGCTGGTCGCCGAGCTGCGCCGGGTGCTGCGACCGGGCGGGCGCCTCGGGCTGCTGGTCTTCGTCGCGACCACGACCCTGACCGAACAACCTGCGGGCAACGACTTCCCGACGTACGAGCGGCTGACCGGCCTGCTGAGCGACGCCGGACTGCAGATCACCAGCAGCGGCTCAGCCGGCGAGTTCGCCGCGGCACCGCCGCTGTGGGTCGACCACGCGGCCGCCGTCGAGGCCGAGCTGCAACGCCGGCACGGCGACGATCCGGACTGGCAGATCGCCGAACGCCAGTCCGGCATCATCGGTCGGCTGCTCGCCGCCGGCGACCTCGCGGGCACACTGGTCGTCGCGCGCTGACGTCACAGAGACCGGACTGCGCGCCCACAGGTGCAGCACAGGTGAGGCGAGAAATGTCGAACCTGTGATCGGACTGGTTCCGTGAGGTTGACCGGAACACCCCTGCTCGTCCTCGCCAGCGTGGCGGCCGTGATGGGGCCGGTCGCTCTCGTCCTCTGGCTCCGCCGTCGACCCGTTCACGGTGTCGAGGGCCGCAACGGCTGGGGTCGTACGGTCGGCCGGTTCGGGCTGGTCGTCGGCTGCCAGCTGCTGGCGGCGATCGTGCTGTTCCTCTGGGTCAACGTCCAGTACGGCTTCTACACCTCCTGGTCGGACCTGCTGGGCCGGACCAACACCAACGAGGCCTCCATCGACGGCAACGCCTTGGTGCCGAAGGGGGACGGCCGCGCCCAGGTCGTCACCGTGAACGGCGGCCCACACGGCGGCGGCCGGCACCAGGTCCTGGTGTGGCTCCCGCACCAGTACGACGAGCGCGCCGACGCCCACACCCGGTTCCCCGTGGTGATGGTGCTGCCCGGCCAGCCGTCGACCGTGGACGCGATGTACACCCACTATCAGTTCGGCACCGTCGCGACGTCGGAGATCGACAGTGGCCGGGTCAAGCCGTTCATCGCCGTCTTCCCGCCGCTGATGACCGACCCGCCGCGGGACACCGAGTGCACCAACGTGTCCGGGGGGCCGCAGGCCGAGACCTGGCTCGACCGCACCGTGCCGACGGCCATCGACGGGGACTTCCGGGTCACGCCCCGGCCGTGGTCGATGATCGGCTGGAGCACCGGTGGCTTCTGCTCGGCCAAGCTGCTGCTGCACGACCCGAGCCACTTCACGGCGGCGGCCAGCCTGGGCGGCTACTTCTCACCGATCCTCGACCACACCACGGGCGACCTGTTCCACGGCCGGCGCACCGCCGAGCAGCAGAACTCCCCGCTCTGGCTCTACCGCCACGGCGGACTGCACGACCGCCGGCTGCTGGTGGTCACCGGCCGCCAGGACAACGAGTCCTACGCCCCGAGCGAGACGTTCATCGACGCGAGTCGCGGTGACCCGGCGGTGGCGAACCTGATCTTCCCGACCGGCGGACACAACTACCACAACTACCAGGTGCTGCTGTCCGGCGTCCTGCAGTGGCTGCAACGCGTCCGCGCGCTGACCGGATGAGGTGGCCCGCTACCGCCTGCGCCTCGGTGCTGGGACTGCTGCTCGTGCTGACGAGCTGCACCGGCACCACGAGCAGCGCCACCCCGAACCCGGCCCCCCTCGCAACGACACCGTCAGCGTCCCCCCGGAGGACGCTCAACGTGGTCGCCCTCGGCGACTCGGTGACCGCGGGGACGAACTGCGACTGCACGGCCTTTCCCCAGCTGTACGGCCTCGAGCTCGGCGAACGGGACGGGGCCGACGTCGAGGTCACCGACGAGGGGGCGGGGGGCGCCACGAGCGCCGACCTGCTCAGCGAGCTGCCCGACCTCAGCAAAGAGCTCGGAAAGGCCGACATCGTGCTGATCACCATCGGGGCGAACGACTTCTCCGACCTGTCCGACGACCTGCTCGGCTCCTCCTGCGGTGGCGAGGACCACCTGGCTTGCACCCGTACGGCCCAGGCCGACCTGCGCCGCAACCTGACCGCGATCGAGGCTCGCATCCTCGCCATCCGGGACGGCCAGCCCACCACGATCCTGGTCACCGGCTACTGGAACGTCTACGAGGACGGCGACGTCGCCGACCACGACTACAACGAGGACGGCGAAGCGGCGAGCATCGCGCTGACCCTCGTCGCCAACACCATCATCAAGGGCACGACGGGTGAGTCCGGGATCCGCTACGTCGACCTGTACAGCCCGTTCAAGGGTCACAGCGGCACCCACGACCCCACCCCGCTGCTGGCCGACGACGGTGACCACCCGAACGCCGCGGGGCACAAGGTCATCGCCCGCGCCCTGCTGGCGGCGACCCCTGGCTAGGCGGCGAGTCCTAGGGTGATGAGGTGACCCGTACCGTGGCCGATGACCTGGTCGAGATCCTCGTGGCCTCCGGCGTGACCCACATCTACGGGCTGGTCGGTGACAGTCTGAACGCCTTCAGCGACGCGATCAGGCGCAGCGGGGGCAGTGCCGCCGGCGGCATCGACTGGGTGCACGTGCACCACGAGGAAGGCGCCGCGTTCGCCGCGTCGGCCGAGGCTCAGCTGACCGGCCGGTTGGCGGTCTGCGCCGGCAGCTGCGGTCCCGGCAACACCCACCTCATCCAGGGCGTGATGGACGCTCATCGCTCGAGTGCCCCCGTCCTGGTGCTGGCCAGCCACATCCCGTCGGCGAACATCGGCACCGGCTTCTTCCAGGAGACCAAGCCCGACCAGCTCTTCAGTCAGGCCAGCCACTACTGCGAGACCGTGTCGCAGCCGGCGCAGCTGGCGCGGCTGACCCACCTGGCCGTCCAGAACGCGCTCGGTCTGGGCGGCGCCGCGGTGCTGGTGATCCCCGGCGACGTCCTCGAGGCGGACGCCAGCGGGGATCTGCACCCGAACGCGACGGTCTCCACCCGACCGCGGCCGGCGCCCGAGCCGGACTCTGTAGCCGAGCTGGCCCGGCGGATCGACGAGGCGACCAAGGTCGCGATCTTCGCCGGTATCGGCGCCGCCAGCGCGCGCGAGGAGGTGCTGCAGCTCGCGGCGCTGCTGCATGCACCGGTGGGGACGACCTTCCGCGGCAAGGAGACGTTCGGCTACGACAACCCGTACGACGTGGGGATGACTGGGCTGCTGGGCTACGGCGCCTGTTACGAGGCGCTGCAAGAGGCCGACCTGGTGCTGCTGCTCGGCACCGACTTTCCCTACGTCGACTTCCTGCCCACCGCCAACAACGTCCAGGTCGACCGGGACCCGGCCCACCTCGGCCGGCGCGCGCCGATCGTGCAGGGCATCGCAGCCGACGTCGGTCTGACTCTGCAGGCGCTACTGCCGCTGATCACCCCGGAGCGCAAGCACGCGTTCCTCGACGACATGCTCGAGCGGAACGCCACGCTGATCAGGCACGGCGTGCACACCTACGACCACGACCCCGACGAGCGGCGGCCGATCCACCCCGAGCTGCTGGCCGCGCTGGTCGACGAGGCCGCTGCCGATGACGCGGTCTTCACCGTCGACACCGGGATGGACTGCACCTGGGCCGCGCGCTACCTGCAGCCCAACGGCCGGCGCCGGATGATCGGCTCCTGGGTGCACGGCTCGATGGCCAACGCGCTGCCGATGGCGGTGGGTGCGCAGATCGCGTACCCGGGACGCCAGGTCGTGTCGCTGTCGGGTGACGGTGGGCTGGCGATGCTGCTGGGCGAGCTGTTGACCGTCAAGACCCACCGGCTGCCGGTCAAGGTCGTGGTCTTCAACAACTCCAGCCTCGGCATGGTCCGGCTCGAGATGCTCGCCGCCGGCGACCCGCCGTTCGAGACCGACCACGACCACGTCGACTACGCCGCGATCGCGGCCGGCGCAGGCTTCTGGGCCCGGCACGTCGAGGACCCGACCGCACTCCCGAGCGCGGTCACGGCCTTCTTCGCCGCAGCCGGACCCGCCCTGCTGGACGTGGTCACCGATCCGGACGCGCTGTCGGTGCCGACCCACCTCACCGGCGCCGAGGTGAAGGGTTTCGCCAGCTCGCTGACCAAGGTCGCGCTGAACGGCGGCATCCGCGAGGTCTGGGACCTCGCCCGCAGCAACCTGCGGAACCTGCCGGGGGTCTGACCGAAATAGCTTGCGACATGGTGCCGCGTACTCGCGGCACCATGTCGCAACTTGTTGGCTCCTACCTAAACTCCTGCTGGTGAGCGCATCGGGCCTGCTGGTCGCCGGCACGTCCTCGGACGCGGGCAAGTCGCTGGTGGTGACCGGGCTCTGCCGGGCGCTGGCCCGCCGCGGGATCGCCGTCGCCCCGTTCAAGGCGCAGAACATGAGCAACAACTCCGCCGTCTGCGCCGACGGCGCCGAGATCGGCCGGGCCCAGTACCTGCAGGCGCAGGCCGCGCGGGTCGAGCCCGAGTCGGCGATGAACCCGGTGCTGCTCAAGCCCGGCTCGGACCGCCACTCCCACGTGGTGGTCCGCGGTCGACCGGCCGGCACCCTCGAAGCCGGCGAGTACGCGACGGGTCGGTCCCACCTGGCCGCCGCCGCGTACGCGGCCTACGACGAGCTCGCGGCCCGGTTCGAGCTGGTGGTCTGCGAGGGCGCCGGGTCGCCGGCTGAGATCAACCTGCGGGCCGGCGACTACGTCAACCTCGGCCTGGCCCGGCGCTTCGGCCTGCCCTGCGTGGTCGTGGGCGACATCGACCGCGGAGGGGTGTTCGCCTCGCTGTACGGGACCGTCGCGCTGCTCGCCCCCGAGGACCGGGCCGTGGTGACCTCGTTCCTGATCAACAAGTTCCGCGGCGACCCGGCCGTCCTGCAGCCCGGGCTGGACGAGCTGACCCGGCGTACCGGGGTGCCGTTCGTCGGCGTGCTGCCGTGGCTGACCGGCGTCTGGCTGGACGCCGAGGACACCCTCGAGGTCGGGGCCTGGCGGCGCACGGACCGCTCGCCCAGCCAGTCCGAGGGTGCGCTGCGGGTGGCGGTCGTGCGGCTGCCGCGGGTCTCCAACCTGACCGACGTCGAGGCGCTGGCCGCCGAGCCGGGCGTGCACGTGCTGGTGACCACCGACCCGGACGTGGTGGCCGGTGCCGACCTGGTCGTGCTGCCGGGGTCGCGGGCGACGGTATCCGACCTCGGCTGGCTGCGCGCGACCGGTCTGGCGGCGGTGCTGACCGAACGGGCGGACCGGGGCGCGCCGGTGCTGGGGATCTGCGGCGGCTACCAGATGATGGCCGGGCGGATCGACGACCCGGACTCGCGGACGGGTGTGGTCGACGGCCTGGGTCTGCTGCCGACGCGCGTCGACGTCGCCGAGGCGAAGGTGCTCGGCCGGCCGGTCGGCCGCTGGGCCGGTCACCGGGTCGAGGCGTACGAGATCCACCACGGCGTCGCGACGCTCACCGGCGCGGCCGAGCCGTTCCTGGACGGGGCGCGGCGTGGTCAGGTGTGGGGCACGATGTGGCACGGGACGCTCGAGAACGACGACTTCCGGCGGGCCTGGCTGGCCGCGGTCGCCGCGGCGGCGGACTCGTCCTGGCGGCCACAGCCCGGCGCGCCCGCCTACGGGGCCCGGCGCGAGGCGATGATCGAGACCCTCGCCGACGCGCTCGACGAGCACGTCGACCTCGACCGGCTGCTTGCCGGCACCCGGGTGAGCCTCGGGGTGGCGTCGTGACCGTCGAGGTGCTGGTGATCGGCATCGGCAGTGGTGACCCCGCGCACCTGACCGGTGAGGCGGTCGCGGCGATGAACCGGGTCGACGTCTTCCTCGTCGCCGACAAGGGGGGCGCCAAGGTCGACCTGACGACGATGCGGACCGCCCTCTGCGAGACCGTGATCCACGACCACGCCTACCGGGTGGTGGAGGTCACTGACCCGCAGCGCGGTCCCGACGCCGAACGGGACCAGGTCGCGTACGAGGCAGGGGTCCGCGACTGGCACCAGGCGCGGGCGAAGCGCTACGCCGAGGTGATCCGGGCCGAGACTGGTCCCGTCGGCTTCCTGGTCTGGGGCGACCCGGCGTTCTACGACTCGACCATTCGGATCGTCGACTCGGTCGCCGCGCTCGGCGTGGACCTGGCCGTCACCGTCATCCCCGGGATCAGCAGCGTCCAGCTGCTCGCTGCCCGGCACCGGCTGGTGCTGAACGGCGTGGGCGGTTCGGTGCACCTGACCACCGGCCGGCGGCTGGTCGCCGAGTACGACCCGGGCCTCGGCGACGTGGTGGTGATGCTCGACGGCACGCTGACCTGCGCTCGGCTGCTCGAGGACCACCCCGACCTGCAGATCTTCTGGGGCGCCCAGCTCGGCCTGCCCGACGAGGCCCTCGTCGCCGGCCCGCTCGCCGAGGTGCTGGAGGAGATCCGCGCCGTTCGGCTGCGGCTGCGGGCCAGCCGGGGCTGGGTGATGGACACCTACCTGCTGCGGGCCACGACGCCCGGACCCGGCTGACGTCCGGAGGCGATCCGGCAGGGCCCGCTGAACGCGCTGCCCTCGGCCGGTCAGGCGGGGTGGTGGCAGACGGCTTCGAGGTTGATGCCGTACGGGTCGAGCACGAAGCCGCCGTAGTAGTCGTCGTGGTACTGCTCCCAGATCGCCGGGGCGTGCAGCTCGGTCGCGCCGTGCTCCAGGCAGGCCCGGTGGAACGTCTCGACGTCGTCCCGGGTGTCGACGGTGAAGGCGAGGTGCATGTTGGTGCCGACCGTACCGGCGTCGATCAGCCAAAAGTAGGGCTTCACCTCCGCCAACCCGAAGCCGGTCATCGCCGGCATCTCGGCCTGAGGCACCGCGGGAATCTCCAGCATCTTCGTGATGCCGATCGAGGCCAGCACGGGCTCGTAGAAGGCAACGGCCACGTCGAGGTCGGGGACGGCGATGTTGACGTGGTCGATCCGCGACCCGGACCGATCGAGTGCGGGTCGTACGGAGCTCGCGTCAGTAGTCATGACCATCACTCTGCTCGGCTTAGCGGACACCGGATGTCCGCTGCTGGAGGAGAGTTGGCCTCATGGCCACCACGTCCGCCCGACTGCTCACCCTGCTGTCGCTGCTCGTCTCCCGGCCGACCTGGTCGGGTCCCGAGCTCGCGGACCGGCTCGGGATCAGCACCCGTAGTCTGCGCCGGGACGTCGACAGCCTGCGCGAGCTGGGCTACGACGTGCGGGCGGTCCGGGGTGCCCAGGGCGGCTACCGCTTTGACGCCGGCCGGCTACCGCCGCTGCTGCTGGACGACGAGCAGGCCTTGGCGATCGCGGTCGCGCTACAGACCGCGCCGAGCAGCGTCTCCGGGATGGACGAAGCCATCGCCCGGGCGTTGACCAGCCTCAAGCAGATCATGCCCGTCCGGTTGCGCGCCGAGGCCGACGCCATGCACCTGACCACCCTGCGAAACTACTGGGAGTTCGCGGCCCCGCCGGTGTCCTCGGACACGCTCAAGACCGTCGGCGCGGCCGTCCGGAACGCCACGGTGCTCACGTTCGACCACCTCACCCCCGACGGCCGTCGGTCAGATCCGCACGACCCGGAATTCGTGCTCCCGATCAGGGTCGAGCCGCATGAGCTGGTCATGTGGGCGGGACGGTGGTACCTCGTCGGCTACGACCTCGGCGCGGGGGCCTGGGGGGTGTACCGGCTGAACCGGATCCACGCCCACCGCTCGGCCGGTCCACGCTTCGGTCGCCGCGACCTCCCGGGTGGCGACGTGGCCCGCTTCGTGACCGCGAGCTGGGACCGCGGCGACACCCCGGCGCAGTGGCCGTGCGTCGGCACGGTGCTGATCGAGCTGCCGGCCGAGGTCGTCGCCCCGTGGGTGCCCGGCGGATCGGTGGTCGAGCCCGTCTCAGCCACCCAGAGCCGGTTCACGGTCGGTGCCTGGTCGTGGGCCGGGGTCGCGGGTCTGATCGCCACCTTCGACTCGGACTTCGAGGTGCTCGGGCCGGACGAGCTTCGGCAGGCCTGCTCGGCGCTGGCCCAGCGCTCCGCCAGCGCTAGTGTCGCCGCGGCCGACTTGTCAGACTATGACGGTGCTCCGGCCCCGTAGGCGTCTGACAAGTCGGGGTTGGGCGGTGCTGCTCACCCTCACGGTCGCCAGCGGCTGCGGGGTTCCGGGTCCGGAGCCGGCGGGCGTCCCCGAGCACCTACGTCAGCGCGTCCGCGGGGCCGGCCACACCACTCTCCGACGAGTCCGGCTTCTTGGTCGCCACCCAGACGCCCGGCCCGGCACCGACCTTCGACGCGCCAGCGGCCGGCCAACTGACCGCAAAGAAGTCCGTCCTCGCCGGCCACTCCGGACGGCTGTCCTGGCGGATCGACAGCTACCGCTTCGCCGGCGGCCAAGGCGCGACGGAGGTCAACCGACGCGTCCGCGCCTCGGCTCAGGACTGCGTCACCCGCGGCCGGCGGGAAGCGAGCGGCGACCGCGGTGAGCGCCGGACGGTCACCGGCGAGAGCGTGTTGACCACCAACGACGGTCGTACGGTGCAGGTGGCTCTGGTCTGCGTCGACTCCCTCGCCGGGACCGCACACCCGTCCTACTGGTTGGGCACCACGGCCGTCACCACGGACGGCAACCCCATCGCACTGTCGGACGTGTTTCCGGACGAGCGCGCGGCTTTCGGCCAGCTGGCGACGTCGGTACGGATGGCCGCGCGGATCAAGGACGAGGGCGTCAGCGAGGCCGACGGTCTGGCGCCCCGCGAGGCCAGCTGGGCCAACTGGCAGACGAGCTCGAAAGGGATGATCTTCTACTTCGGGGACGACCAGCTCGGCGGCCACGGCTACCGCGTGTACACGATCCCGTGGTCGCAGGTCCGCCCGCTGATGTCGAGGTCCGCAGTCCAACTGCTCGCGCCTCGCTAGGCGGGGAAACCGCGATCAGCGATGTGGTCGGCACATCGTTTCCGGGATCATCCAAGCCGTCAGCACCGAGAAGGGTTTCTGAGTGAGCGACTTGTCAGAGGCTGCGGGTGCTCTAGCTCCGTGAGCGTCTGACCAGTCGGATTCAGCCGCGGCCGAGCATGCGAGTGACGTCCATCACCAGCACGACGCGCAGCGGGTTCTCGCGCGGGACCCGGTACCGCTCGGCGTAGCGGCGTTCGGCGTCGGCGACCGCGTTAGGATCGCGGTCGACGTGCAGCGGCCCGGTCAGGGTCAGCCAGCGGCCGCGGTCGACCTGGCAGAGCGCGCCCACCGCGCCGGGGCGATCGGCCAGCCGGGCCTTCACCGACTCGCCGCCGGTGATGACCCGGGCCAGCCGGGTGGCCGGTTCGTAGGTGAAACCGACCGGCACCACGTGCGGCGTGCCGTCGGCGCGGACGTTGGTCAGCGTGGACAGGTGCCGCTCGGTCAGGAAGGTCAGCACGTCCTCGCCAAGGTCCGCCAGGTCGAGACTCATGAGAACCTGGCTGAGTCCGCAGGCTTGCTGGTCGGACTCGCCGGCTCGTCCTCCAGGTCGCCCTCGACGTCGAGGTAGACCTGCTGCAGCTGCTCGACGAGCTCGGGGTCGGGTTCGGCCCACAGACCCCGCTCGGCCGCCTCGCCCAGCTTTTCGATGATCCCGCGCAGCGCCCACGGGTTCGCGTGCTTCATGAAGTCCTGGTTGGTCTTGTCGAGCACGTAGCTCTCGGCCAGCTGGGCGTACATCCAGTCGGGCACCACACCGGCCGTCGCGTCGAAGCCGAACAGGTAGTCCACCGTCGCGGCCAGCTCGAAGGCGCCCTTGTAGCCGTGCCGCTGCATCGCGCCGATCCAGCGGGGGTTGACCACCCGGGCCCGGAACACCCGCGCGGTCTCCTCGCCGAGGCTGCGGGTCCGGACCGCGTCCGGCACGGTCGAGTCGCCCACGTACGCCTTCGGCGCGGTCCCGGTCAGCGCGCGGACGGTCGCCACCATGCCGCCGTGGTACTGGAAGTAGTCGTCGGAGTCGGCGATGTCGTGCTCGCGGGTGTCGATGTTCTTGGCCGCGACGCTGATCCGGCGGTAGTTGGCCTCCATGTCCTCCCGCGCCGGCATGCCGTCCAGGTCACGCCCGTACGCGAACCCGCCCCACGCCGTGTAGACCTCGGCCAGGTCGGCGTCGTCGCGCCAGTTGCCCGCCTCGATCAGCGGCAGGATCCCGGCGCCGTACGAGCCGGGCTTGGAACCGAAGATCCGGGTCGTCGCCCGGCGTTCGTCGCCGTGCGTCGCAAGATCGGCCTGCGCGTGGGCCCGGACGTAGTTCTGGTCGTCAGGCTCGTCGCGCTCGGCGACCAGCCGGACGGCGTCGTCGAGCATGGCCAGCACGTGCGGGAACGCGTCGCGGAAAAAGCCCGAGATCCGTACGGTGACGTCGATCCGCGGCCGACCGAGCTCGGCCAGCGGCAGCACCTCGAGCCCGGTGACCCGGCGGGACGCCTCGTCCCAGACCGGCACGACGCCCATCAGAGCCAGCACCTCGGCCACGTCGTCGCCGGACGTGCGCATCGCCGAGGTGCCCCAGACGCTCAACCCCACCGACTGCGGGTACTCACCGGTGTCGTCGAGGTGCCGCTGCACCAGCGACTCAGCCATCGCCTGACCGGTGTCGTAGGCCAGTCGGGACGGGATCGCCTTCGGGTCGACGGAATAGAAGTTGCGGCCGGTGGGCAGCACGTTGACCAGCCCGCGCAGCGGCGAGCCGGACGGGCCCGCCGGGACGTAGCCGCCCTCGAGTGCGTGCAGCGTTGCGTCGATCTCGTCGGTCGTCGCGGCCAGCCGCGGCACCACCTCGACGCAGGCGAAGGTCAGCACGGCCCGGACCTGCTCGTGGTCCTCACCGAGGGTCTTGAGGACGACCGCCGGCACAGCGTCGACCGACCAGCCCGTCTCGGCGAGGGCGATCACCAGCGCGCGGGCCTGCGCCTCCACCGCGTCGACCTGGGCCAGCGGGGCCTCCCCCTCGGTCAGCCCGAGCGCTACCCGGAGCCCGGGGACGCCGTTGACCTGGCCGCCGAAGACCTGGTTGGCCCGCAGCACGGCGAGCACCAGGTTGACCAGCTCGTCGCCCGTCGGCGCCTGACCGAGGACGTGCAGGCCGTCGCGGATCTGCACGTCCTTGATCTCGCAGAGCCAGCCGTCGACGTGCATCACGAACTCGTCGAACGCCTCGTCGTCGGGACGGCCGGACAGGCCGAGCTCGGCGTCCATCTGCGCGGCCTGGATCAGCGTCCAGATCTCACCCTGCAGCGCGGGAACCTTGGCGGGATCCATGGCCCGGACGTTCCCGTACTCGTCCAGCAGCTGCTCGAGCCGGGCGATGTCGCCGTAGGACTCGGCGCGGGCCATCGGCGGGATCAGGTGGTCGATCACGGTGGCGTGCGCGCGACGCTTGGCCTGGGTGCCCTCGCCCGGGTCGTTGACCAGGAACGGGTAGATCAGCGGCAGCGAGCCGATCGCGGCATCGGTGCCGCAGGCCGCGGACATGCCCATGTTCTTGCCCGGCAGCCACTCCAGGTTGCCGTGCTTGCCGACGTGCACCACGGCGTGCGCGCCGAACTCGTGCTGCAACCAGCCGTAGACGGCGAGGTAGTGGTGGGTGGGCGCCAGATCCGGGTCGTGGTAGATCGCGATCGGGTTCTCACCGAAGCCACGCGGCGGCTGGACCAGGATGACCACGTTGCCCGCCTGCAGGGTGGCGGCGACGATCTCGCCGTCGGCGTCACCCCCCTTGTTGACGGAGCTGCGGTCGACGAAGAGCTCGCCGGGCGCCTCACCCCAGGCGGCGGTGACCGAGTCGCTGAGCTCGGTCGGCAGGTCGGCGAGCCAGCGCCGGTACGTTCCCGCGGGAACGCGGGCGGGCTGACCCGAGAGCTGACCCGAGGTCAGCCACTCCGGGTCCTGACCGCCGGCCGCGATCAGGGCGTGGATCAGGGCATTCCCGGCCGTGGTGTCGGCAGACTCGCCTTCGACCGGCTCCAGCGGGCCGGTACCGGGGATGTCGCCGGGCTCGCCGAGGTCGTAACCCGCCTCGCGCATCGCGCGCAGCAGCCGGATCACCGAGACGGGGGTGTCCAGGCCGACGGCGTTGCCGATTCGGGCGTGCTTGGTCGGGTAGGCCCCGAGGACGACGGCGATCTTGCGCTCGCTCGGCGCCAGGTAGCGCAGCCGGGCGTGGTTGACCGCGATCTCGGCCACCCGCCGGCTGCGTTCCGGGTCGGCGACGTACGTGGGCAGACCGTCCGCGTCGGTCTCCTTGAACGAGAACGGGACGGTGATGATCCGGCCGTCGAACTCCGGCACCGCCACCTGGGTGGCGACGTCGATCGGGCTCATCCCCTCATCCGACTCCGCCCAGACCGCACGGCTGGTGGTGAGGCAGAGACCCTGCAGGATCGGGACGTCCAGCGCGGCCAGGGCCTGGACGTCCCAGGTGCCGTCGTCCTCACCGGCCGAGGCCGTCGCCGGACGCGTGCCGCCGGCGGCCAACACGGTGGTGACCAGGGCGTCGAGGGTGCCGAGGTGGCTGAGCAGGTCGGCCGGGGCGTCCCGCAGCGAGGCGGCGAAGATCGGGACCCCGACCCCACCCGCGGCGTCGACCGCGTCGGCGAGGGCGTGCACGTACGCGGTGTTCCCCGCCGTCTGCTGGGCGCGGTAGAAGAGGATGCCGACGCGGGGCCGAACAGCCCCGTCGGCAAGCTCAGGGACCGAAGGTCGCGGCAGCTCGCCCCAGACCGGCTGGGCGACCGGCGGCTCGAAGCCCTCGCCGGTCAGCAGCACGGTGTCGGAGAGGAAGGCGTGCAGCTGCGCAAGGTTCTCGGGTCCGCCCTGAGCCAGGTAGACGTGGGCGTCGGCGGCGATGCCGATCGGGACGGTGGACAGCTCCATCAGCGAGGCGTCGGGCGCCTGCTCGCCGCCGAGCACGATCATCGGCTGGCCCTCGCCGCGGATCCGGGCAAAGCCGGTGCAGAGCGAGGAGGCCGAGCCGAGGATGCGGGCCACGATCAGGTCCGCGGCAGCGAACGCGGCGGCCATCTCGGTGTGGGCGAGCTTGCCCGGGTTGACGTAGCTGTAGTCGGCGCCGGACGCGCGCGCCGACAGCAGGTCGGTGTCGGAGGTGGAGACCAGTGCGATGCGCGTCATGGTCTCGACCCTAAGCGGTGCCACTGACAAGCCGCCCGGTCGCGGACCGGGCGGCCAGGGCATCCAACCCGTCTCAGAGGTCGACGACCTCGTTGTCGTTGCCGGCGTAGCGGTGACCGGTGGTCTTGACCTTGACCAGGCTCAGCGCGGAGGCGACCAGTCCACCCGGGGTGTCCCAGTACTCCGCGGTGTCGCCGTCGACCCTGATGGCCACCACGGACGTGTCGTCGGGCCCCTGGGGGAACCAGCCGTCCATCTGCGTGGTCCAGAGCTCGGCGACCTTGGCCCGGTCGTCGACGACCGAGGCGGTGCCGTTGATGGAGATCCAGACGTCACGCGAGCTGAGGGTCACCCCGACGTGCGGGTTGGCGGTCAGGTGCGCGACCTTGCGGGAGTCGCGGGAGGAGAGGTACCAGAGCTCGCCGTCGAAGTCGCTGTCCTGGTGGGCCATCGGCCGGCTCACGAAGGCGCCCGTCTCGTCGACGGTGGTGAGCATGGCAAAGGTGATGCCCTTGGCCAGCTCGGCGATCTTCTCGGGGCCGGACGTGTCAGTCGTGGTGTCAGTCATGACCACTGTTCCTCCGCGGGGGCGACTGCGGACTCACCACCGCCACTCTGAAGTGCGGTCGGATCGAAGCACGCGACCCCGGCCGCCCGATTGTCGCGTTCGCCAAAGCCGACAGAGGCCTGATCGAGATCGGCTGCAGTAACGGTCGGGTGGAGGACGTGAGCGAGCGAAACGACCGTCAGGACGTCGGCGACAAGCCGGCATCGACCTCGTCGAACCGGCACCCCGAGTGCAGGCTCAGCTGCTGGACTGCGTGAACGCCGACGGTGACAGCGCTCAGGTCATGCTCCTCCATGTCGATGCCGTGGTCGAGCTGGCCAGGACGACTCGTCAGGGACCGAGTAGCGCTGCGGGGATGACCGCGATGCCGTCCGCTCTTCGGTAGGCGTGCTGGCCCGTCGTGAGCAGAACCGCGTCGCGCAGGTCGGTGCCGAGGGTCGTGCGTAGCCACTTCAGGTGCGTCAGGTCAGATTCTTCGACGGTGGTGGAGAGCTTTACCTCTACTGCCACCACGCCGCCGTCACCAGCGACGACGACGAAGTCGACCTCGTGCTCGCCGCGATGAGTGCGCAGGTGGCGCACCTCGGCTTCGCAGGACTGCGCGTAGACACGAAGGTTGAGCGCGATGAGACCCTCAAACAGTGCGCCAAGCAAGGTGCCATCGCGCGGGACGGCTGGGCCGACGGCCTCACCCGACAACAGCTTCGCTGCAGTGACGTTGAGCAGACGAGCCGCCAGCGCAGGGTCGGCGAGCTGGTGCTTCTCGACGGCGGCAAGCTCCTTGAACTTGTTGTTCGTGGGTAGCCAGGCGGGCACGGGGTCGAGCAGCCACAGCCGGCTCAAGACATCCCGGTAGGGAATGGTGGTACTCCTTGCGGGCTTGTTCCCCACTCCTGGAGTAGCGGCGCCGCGTATGGACTCAAAGGTTGCGGTGCTCGACGTGGCGGCAGCGTAGGCCCTCATCCAGGCCCGCAACGTGTCGGGATGACGCACCGTCAGACCCTGCTCGGGGAACTCGCGGTCGATCACGCGTTGCAGGTAGCCGTCCAGTTGCGCGCGCGCTGCGCGCCCGGGCAGCCCGCGGATAGCCGGAAAGCCCCCGGCAAGAATCTCCTCAACGTAGTCGCGCAAGGTCGTCTCCGTTGTTCCGGCGATAGCAGCGCCGCTACCTGAGAGCAGCTCTGCCAGGCTCACCGAGGTCTCGATGTCGCGCTCAGCCAGAGAGAGAGGGCGCATCCGGACTGGGACGATGCGTGCGGCGCCGCTGTGCGTCGGGGCGCCGCTCGGCGAGGCCGAGCCGGTCAAGAGGAAACGGGACGGAGCAGGATTCTCGTCCACGGCTCGGCGAACCAGATCCCAGCTTGCCGGGAACAGCTGCCACTCGTCGATGAGGATCGGCTCTGCCCCGGCCAGGAGCCGACGGGGATCAGCCTGAGCCACCTGCAGCTCGGCGGGCACGTCGAGCTGATAGCTCGTCCCCGCCCTGGCCGCCGCCGTAGCGGTCTTTCCGACACCTTTAGGGCCTTCAAGGCTCACGGCGGACAAGCCCGTCAGCAACTCGTCCAACTCGTCGTCCACGATGCGTCTGGCGTAGCCTTTCATGGTCTGGATGATTCTGCCCACGACACGTACGCTACCGTTTCGGGCCTTTAAGCGCTACAGTTTCGGGCTCTCCTGCGCGACAATCCCGGGCACGCGGACACTACCAGTTCGGGACGTGTGACGCTACAGATTCGGGGGCGGTCGCGAGCTGGCCCACTGCCGAACCTTTCTGCTGCTGGCCCTGGTGCTCGAGGGCACGAAGACGGCCACGGCCAGTGCGCGCGAGGACTACGACGTCGAGGAGGAGCCACTGCCCGAGCCGGGGGCGATGGGCATCCTGCTGGACGGCCGGGGCCGGCCACGGGCCCTGGTCGCCGTGACGTCCGTTGAGGTGAAGGAGTTCGACCAGGTCGACGAGGATCATGCCTTCGCTGAGGGTGAGGGCGACCGCACCCTGGACGCCTGGCGGGCCGACCACGAGGCGTTCTTCCGGGCCCATGACCCGACGGGCCGGGGGTTTCGCCACGACATGCCAGTCGTCTTGGAGCGGTTCGAGGTGCTCTACCAGGAGTGAGGCAGGTTGCTAGGGAAGGCGCTGGGTTCGGCGCACGACCTCGGCTGCAGCCTGTCGGCGTGAGACCCGGGTGCCGTTCACGACCTCGACCCCGGTGATCCGCTCGAGCCGCTCGCAGAGGTCGGCCGTCCGCCAGGGGCCGGGGACCGGGATGTTCTGCACGGGTCGCAGTCGCGACCCGGCTCGCCGGGCGAAGTCGACGCCGGCGCCCGTGAACAGGCTGAGCACGGGCCGCGGCACGAACGGGAGCCGCCAGCCGGTCGACGAACCGACCCAGACCATGATCACCCTGCACGACGACCGCGTCCTCGTCGGAGCCCGCTGACGACTGCTCGTTCACCGGCGTCACTGTGGCACAGCGAGGCCTTCGCCGTGCCTGGTTCCGATAAGGGTCAGAGCTCGACCGATCCGCTGACCACCGAGGCGACCTGGCCGCCGACCCAAAGGGCGTCGTCCCGTCGGTCGAGGTGGACCCGGCCGGCCGCGCCGACGGCGGTGCCCTGGGCGGCGACGTAGGAGCTCGGCACCAGCCCGCTGCTGATCAGCCAGTGCGCCAGGCCGGCGTTGAGGCTGCCGGTGACGGGGTCCTCGACCACCCCGTCGGCGAAGAGAAACGCCCGCACCTCCACCTGGGCGTCGCCGCCGGCGGGGTGCGGGCCGATCAGACCGACGTCCAGTCCGTCCAGCCGCTCGGGATCGGGACGGACGGCCAGCACCGCGGCCGCGCTGGCCAGCCGGACGCCGATCCACTCCGGCCCGTTGACCAGCCAGGACGCCTCGAGCAGCTCACCGGGTGCCAGACCGAGCCCGCCCGTGAGCCGCTCTCGCAACGACTCCTCGACCGGCTCGAAGCGGGTCAGCGGCGGCGCCGCAAAGGCGAGCCGCTCCTCCTCGACCGTGACGTCGACCAGTCCGACGCCGCACTGCTGGACGACGCGGCCGTCCCGTCGTGGCCGACCGCCGGCCCGCAGCCACGCGTACGCCGAGCCGAGGGTCGGGTGGCCGGCGAAGGGCAGCTCACGGTCGGTCGTGAAGATCCGGACCCGGTAGTCGGCCTCGGGCTCGGTGGGCTCGAGCAGGAAGACGGTCTCCGACAACCCCGTCCAGCGGGCGAACTCCGGCAGCTGGTCCTCGGCCAGACCGTCGGCGCCGTGCACGACGGCGAGCGGGTTACCCGTCAACGGGGCTGATCTGAACACGTCGACCTGGGTGAAGGGGTAGCGGGCCACGGACGAAACCTAGCCAGCCGCCCGGGGCGACTTACGATGGCGGGCATGTCCGACGACCGCTGCCCTGGGGTGCTGCGGCCGCACCAGGCGGCCGACGGTGCGATGGTGCGCGTACGCGTGCCCGGCGGCCAGACCACCGGCGCGGCCCTCGCCCGGCTCGGCGCCGTGGCCGAACGGTTCGGCAGTGGCGTCCTGCAGCTCACCTCGCGGGCCAGCCTGCAGGTCCGCGGGCTCCCCGAGGTGCCCCCCGTCGCCTTCGAGGACGCGGTCGTCGAGGCCGGCTTCTTGCCCTCGGTGACCCACGAACGGGTGCGTAATCTCCTCTGCTCGCCGTTGACCGGGCTGGCGGGCGGGCACGCCGATCTGCGGCTGCTCGTGCGGGCGCTGGACGAGGCGGTGACCGCCGAACCGGCTCTCGCGTCGTTGTCGGGCCGCTTCCTCTTCGGGCTCGACGACGGCCGCGGGGACGTGGCTGCCCTACGTCCTGACCTCACCTACCTGGCTCGAGACGCCGAGCGCGGGCTGCTGCTGGTGAGGAACGATCGTGGCCGCGAGATCCCGGCGCATGACGCGGTGGCCGAGCTGGTCGGGCTGGCGCTGGACTTCGCGTCGTCGGCCGGTCCGGCCGGCGCGTGGCGCGTCAGCGATCTCACCGGGTGGGCGACCGGGCTGACCAGGCTGGCGCCGGTGTCCGTGCCGTCGCCGGAGCCGATACCCCTCGGCGCCGTGGGGGCGCACGCGAGCGTGGCCGTACCCCTGGGCTTCCTCGCTCCCGACCAGCGACACGCCGTGTCCGAAGCGGCCGGGGACGGCGCCGTCGTGATCACGCCGTGGCGCGGTCTGGTCCTCGCCGACGGAGCGAAGTCGCTGCCGACGTTGACCGCGACCGGGCTCGTGGTCGACGCCGGCTCCCCGTGGACCACGATCAGCGCCTGCGTCGGAGCGCCCTGGTGCACGAAGGGCCTGATCGACACCCAGTCGCTTGTTCGCTCGGTGGCCGGGATGCCGGCGATCTGGCCGCGGACCCACGTCAGCGGGTGCGAGAGGCGTTGCGGTGCGCCCGTCAACGAGCACCACCGAGACCTCGTGGCCCCCACCCGGGACCAGCTCCTCGACGTGGCGACGCATGCATTGGTGACCCATGGTTGACCTCGAGCTCGAGACCGCGCCGCCGACCCGGCGCTACGACTACGTCGCCGACCCGGTCGAGATCTACCGGCGATCGTTCGCCGAGGTCCGCGCGGAGGCGGACCTGTCCGGATTGACCCCGGACGCGGCCACGGTCGCGGTCCGGATGATCCACGCCAGCGGCGATCTGGACCTGCCGGCAACGTGTGATTTCCACCCGCGGCTCGTCACGGCGGCGCGCGGGGCGTTACGGGCCGGCGCGGCGATCTTCACCGACGCGTACATGATCGCCTCGGGCGTGACCCGGCGGCGGCTCCCCGCGGACAACGCCGTGCACTGCCTGCTGGCCGATCCGCGGGTGCCAGACCGGGCCCGGGCGTGGGCGACCACCCGTTCCGCGGCAGCGGTGTCGTTCTGGGGACCCGAGCTGGAGGGGTCCGTGGTGGCCATCGGCAACGCGCCGACCGCGCTCTTCCACCTGCTCGAACAGATCGCGGACGGCGGCCCGCGGCCCGCGGCGATCCTCGGCATCCCGGTGGGCTTCGTCGGGTCCGCGGAGTCCAAGATCGCCCTCGCGGCCAACCCGTGGGACATCCCGTACCTGGTCGTGCACGGCCGCCGCGGCGGCTCAGCGCTCTGCGCGTCAGCCCTGAACGCCCTCGCCCACGAGGACGAGATCGCGTGACCGGCCGGTTGTACGGGGTGGGCGTCGGTCCGGGCGACCCCGAGCTGGTGACGCTGAAAGCAGCCCGGCTGATCCGGGACGCGGACGTCGTCGCCTACCACTCCGGAACCGAGGGACGCTCGATCGCCCGCACCATCGTGGCCGACCTGATCAGCCCGGACGCTACCGAGGAGCTGTTGATCTACCCGGTGACCACGGGCAGAACCGAGCACCCGCTGGGCTACTACGGGGCGATCGAGGACTTCTACGACGAGTCGGCCGAGCGGCTGGGCAAGCACCTGGACGCCGGCCGGACCGTCGTGGTGCTCGCGGAGGGCGACCCGCTGTTCTACAGCTCCTACTCCTACCTGCACGACCGGCTGGCCGACCGGTACCCGTGCGACATCGTGCCCGGGGTCACCTCGGTGAGCGCGGCGTCGGCTGCGGTGGCGCGCCCGATCAGCCGGCACGAGGACACGTTCACCGTGCTCTCCGGCACGATGGCCGTGCCCGAGCTCGCACGGCGGCTGGCCGACGGCGGGGGCGCCGCAATCATGAAGCTCGGCCGGACCTTCGCCGGCGTCCGCGAGGCGCTGCGTCAAGCGGGTCGGCTGGAGGACGCCTGGTACGTCGAACGGGCCAGCACCGGCCGAGAGCGGCGGCTGCCGGTGAGCGAGGTGGACGCCGACGCGGTGCCGTACTTCTCGATGGTGCTGGTGCCCGGCCCGGACCTGCGGGCCGACGCGGCTCAGCGGGCCCGGACGGTTCTCCCCGAGCCCGTCGTCGTGACGAATGGTCGGCTGCTGGTGGTCGGTCTTGGTCCGGGGCCGGACCGCTGGGTCACGCCCGAGGTGACGGCCGCGCTGGCCGAGGTGGACCACGTCGTCGGGTACGGACCGTACCTCGACCGGGTGCCGCAGCGACCCGGGCTGCAGCGGCACGCGTCCGGCAACACCGTCGAAGTCGACCGGGCGTCGTTCGCGCTGGACCTGGCGCGCCGGGGGATGCGGGTGGCGGTGGTCTCCGGTGGGGACGCGGGGGTCTTCGGGATGGCGTCAGCGGTCTACGAGGCGGTGGTCGCGAACGAGTCGTTCGCTGAGGTGACCGTCGAGGTGCTGCCCGGGGTGACCGCCGCGCAGGCCGTAGCCGCCCGCGCCGGTGCCCCGCTGGGCGGGGACTACGCCGTCCTGTCCCTCTCGGACCGGCTGAAGCCCTGGGAGCTGGTCGAGCAGCGGCTGCACGCCATCGGCGCCGGCGACCTGGTGCTGGCGATCTACAACCCTGCCTCCCGCAGCCGGCGCGACCAGGTGGCCCGGATGAAGTTGATCATGCTCGAGCACCGCGCGCCCGAAACCCCTGTGGTGGTAGGAAAGCAGGTCGGTCGCGACGGCGAAGAGCTGATCATCACCACCCTGGATGATCTTGATCCCGAGACGATCGACATGTCCTGCCTGCTGATCGTCGGGTCCAGCCAGACCCGCCTCACCGCCGCCGGCGGGGTCTGGACGTCCCGCAGCCACCCCTGACTAGGGCGTTCATCATTGCTCAGCGTTCAGACAAGGTGAACGCGTGCCTGATGTGAACGCTGGTGCGCTGTCAGCCGCCATCACCGACCGTCTTCGTGACCTGGCGCTTGGTCTTGTGGCGGAGAAGGTGCTCCGCCGCTGCTCGAGTGCCGGTGCTCTCGCATCAATCTGCCGCATGTTCTCGTTGACTGCTGGACCGTCCTCTCGTGGAGTTCGAAGGGGTGAGAAACCGTTCATTGTCCTCATCTACCTTCCGCCAAGTCCCCCGTACCTCCTCCCCCTTCCCGGACTCCGAGCCACCCTCGCTCAGAACGCCTGCACCCGCAAGACGCTCGTCCTCGGCGGATCGAAGGTCGCTCTCGGCCTTCTTAGCTCGTTGGGCCTTCCCGACCGGGTCGAGGCCGTCGGGCTCAGACAGGCCGCAGTGATCATGGTGGGCGAGGCCCTCCGGGCCGAGAACTTCGTCAAGTCCCACCTCTACAGGCCCGGTAACCGCTCCGCTGATCGATCTTGACGCGACTACCCGTCACAATCGATCACGATGTCAGTGGCGGAACACTCAGAGCCCTCTAGAGCTTGCCGAGGGCCGGCGTCGACCTCACGCAGAAGGTCCCCCGCCACCGATCCGATGGGTACCCGTAGTTCGTACTTGTTGACCGTGACCAGCGACGTCACATTGACGGCCGAGTCGCAGGGCAGACCCGTGATCGCGGCAGGGAGGAAGGCGTTGCCGGGTATGGCGGCACGCTCAGTTCGAGACGTGATGGCGACGACGACCACCGTGGCCATTGCCGACCGATTGTGCTGATCGGATGACACAACGAGCACGGGCCGCAACTACGCGGGCCGGCTGCCCTGCAGGGCGCTAAGTCACTTCAGTAGGTCTCACCTCGGACGATCACCAGTCGTCGTCGATCGCGCGCAGATGCCGTTTGCCGGCTTCGACGACCTCGTCGACTTCGTCATCGGGCCCGACGAGCTCGAGCGCGGCATTGATCCCGGGCCGTCAGGTAGTCGGTGTCGAGACTGTCCAGATAAGCGACGGCCGCGCGGGTTAACAGTTCAGATCGACTCACCCCTAGCCAGTCCTTCGTCATCCGCGGCGCCAGCGCGTTCCAGCTGTTGTCGATCCTGCTCCCGCACCTCGACGAGACCACGGCTCTGTCGGACCTTCTCGCCGGCATGCAGCAAGAGCGCGCGGGGATGATCACCTCGCTGCTGCAAACGCTTCGAGGCCGCGGCGTGGTCACGAAGGGGTTTGGTCCGACCTCGAGTGGCCTGACAGAGGCTGCCGCCTTCGAGAACCAGCGGATGCTGGTCAACGACCTCGGCGGCAACAGCGCAGGCTTCGATCGAGTGCTGACCTCCCAGGTGACCGTGTTGGGCTCGACCCGGGCAAGCTGGCCCTCCTAGCAGACGCACTGGCCGCCAACGGGATCGGCGCCGCCCGGCCGCAGGGCGTGCGACTCTCCTCGCCGGCGGACCTCTCCCTGGACCAGCTGGCGTCGACCGACGACGACGCCGCTCCGCAGCTGCCCGTCAAGGTGGCGGTGCTGGTTGCTCCCGCCACCGGTCCGTCCCCGCTCGTCGACTTCGCCTCCTCCACGGTGCTCGAACTCCGGTTGGCCGCGCTAGAACGGCCTGCCAGCCGGTACACCGTCGAGCTCCACCGGCGCCTCGATCTGCTCACGGTGGACCAGGACGGCGAGCGGGTGGAGATCCCCGACCTGGTGACCTGGACCGGCGGCGAGGTGCAGCCCCGCTGGGCACTCGCCGAAGATCGCTACACCACGCAGCCGGGGTCGGTCCCGGTGGAAGCGGTGGTCAGCGGACCCGGGGACCGGTCGGCGGCCGCCTTCGAGCCCTCGCTGTCCGGCTTGGCGGCGGGACCCACGTTGGAGCTTGCGGCCTTTCGCTCACTGCTCGCCGCCGTCGGTGCCGACACGCGCCGACGGGTGGAGTCCGGTGAGACGCCGGTGTCGGCGTGGCCGCTCGCGGAGCTCGGTCAGGAGGCCGACACGTCCTGGGGACCGGTCAAGCTGCTGCTCCGCTCAGCACGTGCCGAGGGGCTGGCGCTCCAACTGTTCCGCTGCGCGGCGGCAGCACCAATCACCGTGGTGACGGCCCCTGGTCATCCTGCGAGGTACGCCTCCGGCGCCTCGGACGTGGCGGCCCTGGAGCAGGCTCTGCTCGCGCTGCTCGGTGCCCGACAGATCAGCGGCTGGTCGGCCGCTGGCTCAGCCTCCCTGGCCGACAGCATCATCGACCTCACCGACGCCCGCCAGACATCGACAGATCGGCGGTCTCCGTCGGTGACAAGGCGCGTCACCGAGACCGACGTGCTGGAGCGCCTCGACGCCGAAGGACGCCGGGCCTGTGCGGTCATCCTGACCACCTCCGACCTGCGCGGCATCACCGAAGTCGTCCGTACGCTGGGTCATCAGTCCGTCTGGCAGCTCCGCGCCGACAAGATCGTGTCCGGCAGCCTGCTGGCGGCGGCAGCGTATGCGCTGCTTATCGCCCAAGTCGGGGGCGCCGCCCAGCGGAACGGCCGAACCTACGCCGACCGGATGAGCGGCAGCATGGTGACCGAAGTCGCCCTGAAGGGTCACCCCGAGGACCGGTGACGAGGGCCGTAGAGGTGCGACTCGACGAAGTTCTCGGCTCGTAGGGCCTCGCCGACCATGATCACCGCGGCCTGGCGCAGGCCGACGGCCTCGACCTGGTCGGCCATATCGTCGAGGGTGCCTCGTAGCAGCACCTGCGACGGCTGGCTGGCGTTGGCCACCACGACGACCGGGCAGTCCGGTCCGTAGGCCCCCGCCAGCGAAGCGCAGAGCTCGCGGATCCGGCGGATGGCCAGGTGCAGCACCAGGGTGGCCCGGGTGGCGGCGAAGGCGGCGAGCGACTCCGTGGCCGGCATCGCCGTCGAGGCCGCCGCGACCCGGGTCAGCACCACCGACTGGGCGACCTCGGGCACGGTCAGCTCGCGCCCGACGATCGCCGCCGCGGCCGCGTACGCCGGCACCCCGGGGGTGACGTCCCACGGGATGCCCAGTCGGTCGAGCCGGCGGGTCTGCTCCGCCAGCGCGGAGTAGAGCGACGGGTCCCCCGAACAGAGCCGGACGACGTCCAGCCCCGCCGTGTGCGCGGCCTGCAGCTCGGCGGTGATCTGGTCCAGGTCGAGGTGTTGGCTGTCGACGAGCCGGGTACCGGGCGCGCAGTGGGCCAGCACCTCGGCGTCGAGGTAGGTCCCGGCGTAGACGCAGACCGGTGAGGACTCCAGCAGCCGGACCGCCCGTACGGTGAGCAGGTCGGCCGCTCCCGGACCCGCGCCCACGAAGTGGACGGTCATGGTTGCTGGCTCACGGCTTGTGGGCACTCCACTGGACCACCGCCCGCGCGGGCTTCCAGCCGTGGCTGCGGCCGATCGGCTCCAGGTGCTCGACGGAGATCCGGGTCAGCTCCCCACCGTGCTCGCGCCACCGCGCCGCCAGCAGCATCTCCGTCTCCTGGGTGACTGCGTGCACCACCAGCCGGCCACCGGACCGCAGCGCCGACCAGGCCACCGTGAGCGTCTCGTCCCCCGCCCCACCGCCGACGAAGACCGCGTCCGGGACCGGGAGCCCGACCAGCGCCTCGGGCGCCGCCCCCAGCACCGTCTGCAGTCCCGGTACGCCGAGGGCGGCCGCGTTGGCGGCGATCCGCTTGGCCCGCAGCTCGTGCTGCTCGACCGCGAGGGCACGGCAGCTGGGGTGACTGCGCATCCACTCGATGGCGATCGACCCGGCGCCGGCGCCGACGTCCCAGAGCAGCTCACCCGGACGCGGCTGCAGGTGGGCGAGCGCCGAGGAGCGGACGTCGCGCTTGGTCAGCTGGCCGTCGTGGTCGTACGCCGGGTCGGGCAGCCCCGGCGCCAGTGACCCGGTCGCCGTCGCCGGTCCGGCGGTGCACGAGACGCAGACCACGTGCAGGTCCGGTCCGGGTCCAGACCAGTCGACGGCCGGTACGTCCTGCCGCGACTCGGCCACCGACCCGAGGTCACCGAGCACGGTGAGGACGCTGTCGCCGTAGCCGCACTCGACCAGCAGCGCCGCGATCTCGGCCGGGCTGGCGGCGTCCCGGGCGAGCACCAGCAGCCGGCGGCCGGAAAAGAGCTCGCGCCGCAGCAGGTCGACGTCGTTCCCGCGCAGCCGGAGCACGGCGTAGGAGTCGGCCGACCAGCCCATCCGGGCCGCCGCGAGCGCGACCGAGGACACGTGCGGATGCACCCGGACGGCGCCGGCGCCGAAGAGCTCGACCAGCGTGCCGCCCACGCCGGCGACCAACGGGTCACCGCTGGCCAGCACGACCACCGGCTCGGTCTCGTGGCCGGCGACCAGCGCGGGCAGCGCGCCGCGCAGGTCGGCCGGCCACGCGGTCCGTTCCTGGCCGGGGACGTACGGCAGCAGGTCGAGGTGACGCGCCCCACCCAGCACCCGGCGGGCCGCGAGCACGCGCGTGCGCTCAGCCGCGGCCAGGGACGCCCAGCCGGCCGCACCGATCCCGACCACCTCAATCACCGCTCGACCCTAACCCCGGACCGCTGTGGCATCATCGACCCGGCGTCAGCAGAGGAATCCGGTGCAACTCCGGAGCGGTCCCGCCACTGTGACCCGGATCCGTCCGGGAAGTCAGGCCGTCTGCTCCGCCAGCCGCCCGCGCGCCCGCGCTGCGGCTCCTCGTAGTGCGGACGTGGACATCCGCGCAGAAGGGTCTCGGTACCCGTGGCTGAGCAGCGCGTCTTCCCGTTCCCCGCCGTCGTCGGCTCCGACGACATGCTGTTGGCGCTGATCCTGACCACCGTCTCGCCCGAGGTCGGCGGCGTCCTGGTCCGCGGCGAGAAGGGCACGGCCAAGACGACCACCGTCCGGGCACTGACCCGGGTCCTACCCCCCGTCGCGGTGGTGGCCGGCTGCCGCTTCAGCTGCGACCCGAACGACCCCGACCCCGGCTGCCCCGACGGTCCGCATCCCGCCGACCCCGACGCCACCTCGCGTCCCGCCCGACTGGTCGAGCTGCCCGTCGGCGCCACCGAGGACCGGGTGCTCGGCTCGCTCGACCTGCAGCAGGCGCTCGGCGCCGGCCAGGTCGTCTACGAGCCCGGACTGCTCGCCGCCGCACACCGCGGGCTGCTCTACGTCGACGAGGTCAACCTGCTGCACGACCACCTGGTCGACCTGCTGCTCGACGCCGCCGCCACCGGCCGGTCGACCGTCGAACGCGAGGGCGTCTCGATCGCGCACGCGTCCCGGCTGGTGCTGATCGGCACCATGAACCCGGAGGAGGGCGAGCTGCGGCCGCAGCTGCTCGACCGCTTCGGCTTGACCGCCGAGGTCAGCGCCCCCCGCGACCCGGCGCTGCGGGCCGAGGTCGTCCGTCGACGGATGGCCTTCGACCGCGACCCGGTCGGTTTCGCCGCGGGCTACGCCGACGCCGAGTCCGCCTTTGCCGCCCGGCTGGCCGCGGCCCGCAAGGTCGTGGGCGAGGTCGAGCTGAGCGACGACCTGCTCGTGCTGGTCGCCGAGATCTGCGCGGCGTTCGAGGTGGACGGGATGCGCGCCGACCTGGTCACCGCCCGAGCCGCCGTCGCGCATGCGGCCTGGCACCGCCGGACCCGGGTCACCAAGGCCGACATCCGCGCCGCCGCCCGGCTGGCCCTGCCGCACCGACGCCGCCGCAACCCCTTCGACGCCCCCGGCCTGGACGAGGAGCTGCTCGACCGGCTGCTCGGTGAGGACGAGCCCGAGCCGCCGGAGCCCGAACCCGAGCCCAGCACCTCACCGGACGAGGACGGTGAGGGCGCCGAGGGCGACGGGTCCGAGCCGAGCGAGACTCCGGGCAAGGGCGACGCGCCCTCCGCCGGACCGGAACCGACACCGGCCCCGCCGTCGGCCGACACCCCCGACGCGGTTCCCGAGTCCCCCGACCGGCCGGCCGCCGCGGTCGTACCCACCAGCCTCAGCCACGCGGGGGCGGCGTACCGGACCCGGCTGTTCACCGCGTCCGGCGTCGGGGCCGGTACGGCCGGCCGCCGCAGCCGCGCGGTCACCACCACCGGCCGTACGGTCGGCGCGGCGGCCCCGGGAACGCCCGGTCCGCTGCACCTGCCCGCGACCATCCGCGCGGCCGCCCCCCAGCAACACCGCCGGGGCCGGGTCGACGGCCGCGCGCTGCGGCTGTCCCGCAGCGACCTGCGGACCGCGGTCACCGAGGGACGCGAGTCCAACCTGGTGCTGCTAGTGGTGGACGCGTCCGGGTCGATGGCCGCCCGGCGCCGGATGGAGGCGGTCAAGACCGCCGCACTGTCCCTGCTGCTGGACGCCTACCAACGCCGCGACAAGGTCGGGCTGGTCACCTTCCGGGGGGCGACGGCGACGCTCGCGCTGCCGCCCACCTCCTCGGTCGACGTGGCCGCCCGCCGCCTGGACGAGCTGCCGAGCGGGGGCCGGACGCCGCTGGCCGAAGGGCTGCTCTGCGCGGCCGAGGCGCTGCGACTGGAGCGCATCCGCGACCCGAGGCGCCGACCGCTGCTGGTGCTGGTCACCGACGGCCGCGCCACCTCGGGTCCAGACGCCGTCGGCCGGTCCCGGCAGGCCGCCGCCCTGCTGCGGGCGAGCGGGGTCGCGTCGGTGGTGATCGACTGCGAGACCGGCTACGGGCTCGGCCTTGCCCGTGTGCTCAGCGCGCACCTCGGCGCCGAGCACGTCCCGGTCGGGGAGGTCGCGGCCGACTCCCTGGTGGCAGCCGTCCGCAGCCGGACCCCGCGCCCGGGCGCGAGGGCCGCCTGATGCCCGAGGGACGCGTGGAGGTCGTGCCGGACGATGGACTGACGACCCGGCAGCGGCGGAACCGGCCGCAGCTGATCGTGCACACCGGCGACGGCAAGGGCAAGAGCACGGCCGCGTTCGGGCTGGCGCTGCGCGGCTGGAACCAGGGCTGGTCGGTCGGGGTCTTCCAGTTCGTGAAGTCGGCCAAGTGGCGGATCGGCGAGCAGACCGCGTTCGAGACCCTGGCCGAGCTGCACGAGCAGACCGGCCGCGGCGGACCGATCGAGTGGCACAAGATGGGCGCCGGCTGGTCCTGGTCGCGCAAGCCCGGCGAGGAAGCCGACCACCGAGCAGAAGCCGCGGAGGGCTGGCTGGAGATCAAGCGCCGGCTCGCGGTCGAGGCGCACGGGCTGTACGTGCTGGACGAGTTCACCTACCCGATCGCGTGGGGGTGGGTCGACCTGGACGACGTGCTGGGCACCCTGGCCAGCCGTCCCGGCACCCAGCACGTGATCATCACCGGCCGCCGCGCCGACCCCCGGCTGCTCGAGGCCGCCACCCTGGTCACGGAGATGACCATGGTCAAGCACCCGTTCCAGACGGGCCAGAAGGGTCAGCGAGGGATCGAGTGGTGACCGCGCCGCGCCTCGTAGTGGCCGCGCCCGGGTCGTCGCACGGCAAGACCACGGTGGCGACCGGGCTGATGGGTGCGCTGCGGCAGGAGGGGCTGGAGGTCGCGGCGTTCAAGGTCGGACCGGACTACATCGACCCGGGCTACCACGCGATGGCCACCGGCCGGCCGGGCCGCAACCTCGATCCGCACCTGTGCCGCGAGGACCAGATCGTGCCGCTGTTCCTGCACGGCATGGCCGCCCCGCAGCTCGCCGACGTGGCCGTGGTCGAGGGCGTGATGGGCCTCTTCGACGGCCAGATCGGTGGCGACGGCTACGCCTCGACCGCCCACGTCGCCGGCCTGCTGCGCGCGCCGGTGGTGCTGGTGCTCGACATCAGCTCGGTCTCGCGGACGGCAGCGGCCATCGTGCACGGGCTGAACACCTTCGACGCGGGCGTCCACCTCAGCGGGGTGATCCTCAACAAGGCCGGCTCGCTGCGGCACAGCGACGAGATCGTCCGCGCGATGGAGGCGACCGGGCTGCCGGTGCTGGGGGTGCTGCCGCGGAACGCGGGCATCGAAGCGCCGTCGCGGCACCTCGGCCTGGTCCCCGCCGCCGAACGCGCCAACTCAGTGGCTCACATCGAGGCGCTCGCCGCGCAGGTGCACGAACACCTCGACCTGACCGGGCTGCTCGCGCTGGCCCACGGCGCCGCACCGCTCGACGGGGAGCCCTGGTCACCGGAGCAGTCGGTGCAGCCCGCGTCGGAGAGACGTCCGGTGGTCGCGGTGGCGGCCGGCCGCGCGTTCACCTTCCGCTACGCCGAGACCGACGAGCTGCTGCGCGCCGCCGGCTGCGAACCCGTGGTCTTCGACCCGCTGACCGACGCGGCGCTGCCCGCCGGCACCGCGGGGATCTACCTCGGCGGTGGCTTCCCCGAGGTGCACGCGGCCGAGCTGGCCGCCAACACCAGCCTGCGAACGGCGCTGAAGGCCGCGATCGACGCCGGGACGCCGACCGTCGCCGAGTGCGCGGGGCTGCTCTACCTCTGCGAGGAGGTCGACGGCTCGCCGATGGTCGGGGCGATCGCCGCAAGAGGCGCGATGACGCCGCGGCTCACCCTCGGCTACCGCAGCCTGGTCGCGGACCTCGACACCCTGCTCGGGCCCGCCGGGGCCCGACTGACCGCCCACGAGTTTCACCGCACCCACGTCGAGCCGGCCGCTGGCGAGCACTCCGCCTGGCTGGTCGAGGGGCAGCCGGTCGGTTTCTCCGCCGACCCGGCCGGTACCGGTCGGCCGACCTTGCACGCCAGCTATCTGCACCTGCACTGGGCCGGCCACCCGCAGCTCGCCCAACGTTTCGCGGCGGCCGTGCACTCGTACGCCTCTCGACAGGCTCAGGGATCAGAAGACCTGCAGCACCACGGAGACGCGGAGACCGGCGAGGGGCTGGTCGACTTCGCCGTCAACGTCCAGCACACCTCACCGCCCGCCTGGCTGCACCAGATCATCACGGCGACCGTGGACCAGCTCGGCGCCTACCCCGACCACACCGCCGCGACGGCCGCGGTGGCCAAGGCCCACGGGGTCGACGTCGAGAACGTGCTGCTCACCGCCGGTGCGGCGGAGGCGTTCACCCTGCTGGCCCGCGCCCTGCATCCGCAGCATGCGGTGGTCGTGCATCCGCAGTTCACCGAGCCGGAGGCCGCGCTGACCGCCGCGGGCCATCGGCCCACCCGGGTGTTGCTGGACGCTGGTGCGGGCTTCGTCCTCGACCCAGACCAGGTGCCGGCCGACGCCGACCTGGTCGTCGTCGGCAACCCGACCAACCCGACCAGCGTGCTGCATCCCGTGGCGGCGCTCGAGCGGCTGCGTCGACCCGGCCGGGTGCTGGTGGTGGACGAAGCGTTCCTGGACGCGGTCGCGGGCTCACCGACGTCCCTGATCGACGGCGACCTGACCGGATTGCTGGTGCTGCGGTCCCTGACCAAGACCTGGGGGCTGGCGGGGCTGCGCGCTGGCTACGTCGTCGGCGACCCGACTCTGGTCGCCGCGTTGCGCGCCCAGCAACCACCCTGGTCGGTGTCCACCCCGGCGCTGGCCGCCATCAGCGCCTGCGTCGCCGACGACGCGCTCGCGCTGGCCCGCGAACAGGCCGACGTCATCGCCGACCGCCGTACGGTCCTGGTCAAGGGGCTGGCCGCGCTCGGCCTCGCGGTAGCGGGGCAGCCGACCGGCCCGTTCGTGCTGGTCGACACCACCCCCGTCCGGGGCGAACGCCCACCTGGCGGTGTCCGGGGAGCGCTGCGGACGCTCGGCTTCGCCGTCCGTCGCGGTGACACCTTCCCCGGTCTCGGCCCCGACTGGATCCGGATCGCCGTCCGCGACGAGTCCACCACCGACCAGCTGCTCGACGCTTTGGCCCACGTCGTGGGAGAGCCACGGTGACCCGGGTGGGGACCGGCTACGTCGCCGACCTCGACCTGGCCGGCCGCCGCGTCGTCGTCGTGGGCGGTGGACCGGCCGCGCTGGCCCCGGTGACCGCCCTGCTGCAGGCCGAGGCGCTGGTCACCGTCGTCGCGGCCGAGCCGGGGACGACGGTGGCCGACCTGGTCGACCGACGCCTGCTGGAGCTACGACCGACCCTGACCGCGGCCGACCTGACCGGGACGGCGCTGCTCGTGCCCGCCACGGGCGACCCGGCCGCGGACCGGGCTGCTGCTCAGGCGGCCGCCGCCGCGGGCGTCCCGGCGGTCCGGCCGGTCGAGGACCAGACCTCGCGGACGCGTGACGGCGGCGAGGTGGTCCTGGTCGGCGGCGGGCCCGGTGACCCCGGCCTGCTGACCGTCGCCGGCCTCGAGGCGGTCCGGACGGCCGACGTGCTGGTCTGCGACCGGCTTGCTCCCCTCGCCGTGCTGCAGCAGGTACGGCCCGGGGCTGAGGTGATCGACGTGGCGAAGATCCCGCGTGGCGCGTTCACCTCCCAGGAACGGATCAACGAGCTGCTGGTCGAGCACGGCCGGGCCGGCCGGCGCGTCGTCCGGCTCAAGGGCGGCGACAGCTTCGTCTTCGGCCGAGGCGGTGAGGAGTGGCAGGCCTGCGCAGCGGCCGGGGTTGCCGTCCGGGTGATCCCGGGCGTCTCGTCGGCGATCGCCGGTCCCGCGTTGGCCGGCATCCCGCTCACCCACCGACAGCTGACCCAGGGCTTCACGGTCGTCTCCGGGCACCTGCCCCCCGGCGACCCGGGCTCGACGTTGGACTGGGCCGCCCTCGCCCGGGCCAACACCACCCTGGTCGTGCTGATGGGGGTGGCGACCCTGCCGGCCATCACCGCCGCCCTGATCGCCGCCGGCATGGCGGCCGACACCCCCGCGGCCACCGTCGCCAACGCCGGCCTGCCGAGCCAGCGCGACGTCCGCGGGACCGTCGCCGACATCGCCACCCGGACCGCCGAGGCGGGGCTCCGGCCCCCGGCGATCACGGTGGTCGGCGCGGTCGCAGGCTTCCGGCCCTAGTCGCCGCTACGAGGAGGGTGGTCGTCAGCTGTTGCGGGTCAGGCCCTGCAGCCGCCAGCGGCGACCGGAGCCCGAGAGCAGCACCTCACCGCCGAAGGACACGTCGACGGCGAAGAGGACGACCGGTGGTGCGCCGAGCGCCGCGACCACCAGGGCCCGGACGACGAGCGGGGTGGCCAGCCACAGCTGCGGGGCTTCGTCGCCGTCGGCGTCGGCCTGGACCGGGGTCTGGTCGGGCAGCCGGAGCAGCGTCGTCAGCCGACCGATGAGCTTGGTGAGCGTCTCACCGCCGTGCGGACGCGCGTCCGGGTCGGCCAGCCAGCCGGCCAGGCCCGCCGGGTCGGCGGCCGCGATCTCGGCGAGCGTCCGCCCTGTCCAGTGGCCGCAGTCGGGTCCGCGCAGCTGGTCGGAGACCTGGACCGCCCAGCCGGCGCCGGTCGCGGACTGGGCGCACGCCGGTTCCGGTCCGCAGAGCGCGAGCCGCTGCTCCCTCGACCCGACCGGCGGGTCCTGGGTCGGCGGCCGCACGAGGGACCCGGTGTCACCGAAGACCAGGGCCGAGGCACGGGCGGTCGGTGCGTGGGCCTGGACGCGCAGCCGGCGCGGGCCGGTCACCGGCGCCGCGCCAGGGTCAGCCCGACGACTCGGGAGACGAAGAGCGCGACGTAGGCCAGCCCGGCGAGCTGCTGGATCATCACGACCGACCGGGCGTGCGGGGTCACCGGGACGACGTCGGAGAGCCCGGTGCTCGACAGGTTGGTGAAGCTCAAGAACAGCATCTCCATCCAGGTCCGCTGTTGCTCAGGGTGGACCGCGGCGATGAACGAGCCCGGGGTGATGATCTGCAGCGCCGTGAAGACGTACGCGAACGCCCACGCCACCAGGGTGAACGTGGCCCCCACGGCGTACAGCTCGTCGCGGGTCACGTCGGAGTCGGCGAGCATGTAGGTCATCAGGTTGCCCGCCGCCCAGAAGTAGAACAGGGCGTGCACCAGCGCGGACGCCAGCTCGAGTCCGGGGCTGTGCCCCAGGGCGTCGGCCACCGACAGTGCGGACGCGCCGACGCCGAGGATCAGCGCGACCCAGGTCGGCGTCGGGGACTTGCGGACCGACCAGATGGCCAGCCCCAGCACCAGGGCACCGAACACTTCGACCGCCCCCCGGCCCCAGCCGGGGCGCTCGGCAAAGGGGTAGAGCAGCACGCCGCAGAGCTGGACGACCAGCAGCACGGCGGACGGATGGCGGACCAGCGTCCGGACCGGGTGCCGGCGCGCCGCAAGCCGCACGTCGAGCGTCGGTCCGGTCATGCCCGCGACCCTACCGAGCCGACGGCACTCAGCCGGACGCGCCGCCTGGGGGTGAGGTCTTGGGCAGGTCCCGCCGGCCCGCGCCGAGCAGCAGGCTGGGCGCTCGACCCCGGGGTCCGAGCTTGGCGAAGATGCTCGTGATGAGCTGTTCGACGACGTCGGCCGGTACGGACAGCTCGTCGACGATCTGCGCGTCGGTCCAACCCTGGCTGACCAGGTCCAGCACCTGGCGTTCTTCGGGCAGCAGCGGCGGGGCGCCCGGATCGCCCTGAGAGGCTTGCCGCAGCCGTTCGAGCAGCGCCTCGGTCGCGGCGGGGTCCAGGAGCATCTGGCCCTGACCAACCCGCCGCACCCCGTCCAGGATGCCCGAGCCGCCGATCTGCTTGACCAGGTAGCCGGCCGCGCCGGCCAGCACGGCGGCCAGCAGCGCCTCGTCGTCGTCGAAGGAGGTGAGGACGAGGCAGCGCAGCTCCGGGTGCGCGGCCCGCAGCGCACGGCAGGCCGTGATGCCGGCTCCCTCGGGCAGCCGGGCGTCCAGCAACACCAGCTGTGGCTTCGCGCCGGCGATCAGCGGCAGCGCTTCCGGAGCTGAGCTGGCCGTCCCTACGACCGTGATGTCCTCATAGCTGGTCAGCAGGTCGGCCAGCCCTCGTCGGACCAGCTCCTCCTCGTCCACGATGAACACACTCATCGTGCGGCTGTTCGCGTCCGGTGCAGTTACGTCAGCGGAATCGACCACGTCAGCCGAGTCCCTCCCCCCTGTGCTTGGTCCATCACCAAGGAACCTCCGCGAGCCTCCGCCCTAGCGCGGACGTCGACCAGCCCGCTGAGTCGCGACCCTGGGGCCAGTCCCTGGCCGTCGTCGTCGACGACGACGGTCAGGCGCTCTGCTCCCGCCTCGACGGTCACCGAGGTGCTGCGCGCCCGAGCGTGCCGGACCACGTTCGTCAGCGCCTCGTGCAGGACCGCCGCGACGTCGGCGACCAGGGTCTCGTCCGCGATCGTATCGAGGGGTCCGACGAGATGGGTGGCAGGTCGGAAACCAAGGGTCGGCGCCATGTCGTCGGCCACCGTCAAGACGGTCGCGCGGATCGAGCTCACGGCCGGCTTGGAGTACTTGAGCGCGAAGATCGAGGTCCGGATCTGCCGGATGGTCTCGTCGAGGTCCTCGACGGTCTGGCCCAGCCGCTCCTGCACCTCGGAGCTGTGGGTCACCCCAGCCGTGCTCTGCAGGGTCAGACCGGTCGCGAAGAGGCGCTGGATCACGTGGTCGTGCAGGTCGCGGGCGATCCGCTCGCGGTCCTCGAGCGCGCCGAGCCGTTGCTGGGCCGAGCGGGCCTCGGCCAGCTCGATAGCGATCGCGGCCTGGCCCGCGAAGTCCTCGGCCATGTCGACGTCGGCGGTGGTGAAGGTCGGCTGGCCGGGCTGGCGGCCGATGGCGAGCACCCCGCGCGAACCCACCTCCCCGCGCAGCGGCAGCACCATCGACGGCCCCGAGAAGCCGTCCGCGGTCCGCAGGTCGCGCAGGTGAGGAGAGCCGTGGGTCGAGACCACCACCGCCTCGTCCTGCTGCATCACCTGCCAGGCGACGCTGTCCCCGCGGGGATACGTCATGCCCTCCAGCAGCTCCTGGCCAGCGCCGGAGGCCACCTTGATCTGCAGCAGCGGCGGGTCACCGTCGACCGGCATGATCAGCGACACCACGTCGGCCTCGGCGAGCTGACGCACGGTGGCCGAGATCAGGCGCCAGATCTCGTACTCCTCCTCGCGCTCGGTCAGGGCCAGCAACCGCTGGCTGATCTCGCTGGAGGCCAGCAGCCACTGCTGGCGCCGCCTCGACTCCTCGTAGCGGCGGGCGTTCTCGATGGCGATCCCGGCCGTGGCGGCCAGCGCGGCCACCAGCTCCTCGTCCTGCTCGGTGAACGCACCGCCGTGGGCGGGCTCGGCGAGGAAGAGACGGGCGAACTCCGCGCCGCCCGAGCGGACCGGGACGCTGAGGAACGCCGGCATCGGCGGCTGGTCGTCGAGGTCACCGGTGCGGCGCGGGTCGGCGGGGCTGCCGGTCACCTGGTCGGGCTCCGGCGAGCCCGCCAGCGGTCCCAGCAGGGCCTGGCCGCTGGGGACGTCGCTGATCGCGGCGACCGTCGCGTCGTCCAGCCCGTCGGGCACCAGCCGCTCCAGGGCGCCGTCGCTGCCGATCACCCCGAGGGCCGCATAGCGGGCGCTCACCGTCTCGCGGGCGGCTTCGACAATGCGTTGCAGCACCTTGGACAGCGAGAGCTCGCTGACGATGGAGCGGTTAGCCGCGAGCAGAGCCTGGAGCCGCTGCTGGGAGGTGACGATCTCACTGGCGCGTTGGACGAGCTGGCCCATCAGCTCTTCCACCGGCATCGTCGGCGCCGGTGGTTCGACCGGCCCGTCGGAATCGGGCCGAGAACCGTGATGGGGGGGGATCACCGCGCCAACGCTAAGCCCCGTCGACGCGTAAAGCCAGCCGTACGGGAACCAGCTCGGCAGCCCAGCCGACAACGGCGTTGCGGTCCGGGGACGCGAGCGGGAAAGGCCGGTCTCGGTCCCTATTCCGTCGGGGCCGCCGTCGGTGACCGCCGCGAGAGTGGACACCGCCCGCCCCAGTCGTGGTGACTCACCCGAGCGCTGGGCTCAGCGAGTCAGCAGCAGGTAGGCGACGAGGACGGGGAAAAGCACCGCCACCAGCCAGCATGCCCAGTACTGGGCGTCGAACGGACGCCGGACGGGGACGGCGAACGCCGACTCCGGCTGGCGGTACCAGGCCTCGGTCAGCGACTGGACCGGGTCGAGGGTGAGAGGGACCGACGTGCTCGGGGGGACGGCGCCGCTGGCGGGCTCGACGGGGAAGTCACCCTGGCTCTCCAACACCGTGTTCTGCGTCATGAGGTAATTCAACTCGGTTAGTTCCGGTGGTAGCAGGACTTAAAGTCCCAGGTCTTCGGGACTTTAGTCCTCAATACTCAGGACGGGCTTAGTGCGGACTCTGCAAAGGCCCTAGTTGTCGTGACTAATTCGACATATTCGTGACCAGTCCGAGACCTTTCTCGCCAGCGGAGAGTTGTGTGGCCCAGCCTACGCAGGGCGGGCCGGCGACAGCTCGAACGGACGGCATGGAGCCCGGTACCGCTTTCGCGGTACCGGGCTCCATGTTCCCCCTACTCCTCTGCATCGGCAGGGGTTCGAGGAGGCCGCGAGCGGCCTCGGCTCACAAGACGGTGTCGGCGACGATCATGTTGTGGTCGGAGGGCCGGGAGGTGTCGGTCCGCTTGGTCACGTTCTCGAAGCGGGTCACCCCGGCGAAGCCCTTGGTCATGATCAGGTCGAGCCGGTTGCCGTAACCCTGCGGGTAGAGGTGCAGGGTCTTGGCGAAGGCGTTGAAGGTCGAGTACTGCAGGTTGACGGCCTTGGGAGCGGCGGCGGTGTCCTCGAACCCGTCGGCGAACAGTGCGTCGTGCGGGCCGTTACCGACGGTGATGGTCTGCCAGGAGTTCATGTCGCCGGCGACCACGATCGGACGGTCAGCGGTGTTGATCTTCTTCATCGTGGTGATGATCGTGTTCATCTGGTCGCGGCGCAGCTCGTTGTAGATCTTCTCCTGCTTCTTGTTCTTGTCGTGCCGGACGTCGAGGTGGGTCGAGACCACGAAGAAGCGCTTGCCGCTGGCCAGGTCGCGGAACTCCGCGTAGGCGGCCCGACGGCGCAGGCTCTCGCTGTCGCCGGGCAGCAGCGGCAGGGTGAAGCTGCAGTCGGCGGAGTAGTTGCGCTTGCCGGTCTTCTCGCTGCAGTCGCTCAGCAGGCTCACCCGGGTCGAGTCGTAGAGCAGCCGCATGCCCTGGGTGTTGGTGGGCTTGCCCGGCTCGACGTACGGGGTGGTGCGGACCATCTTGTACTGGCTGGCGCCCTTGGCCTTGAGGGTGTCGAGCAGGCTGACGGTCTGCCGCACGTGGCCGGTCGTGCTGCCGACCTTGCCGTCCGCGCGGCCCGGGCCGATCTCCTGCAGGGCCGTCACCTCCGGCGCGTACGTGATGATCTCGTCGGCGATGTCGGCGCGGCGCACCAGCCACGACCGGGCGTCGTCGGTCGCCCGCGCCGTCCGGACGTTGAAGCTGGCGATCCGGACGTCCTGGCCGTTGGCCGCGGCGACCTTCGGCATCACGGCGCCGAGGTAGGGGTAGGCCCGCTCGGCGGCGACGCCCTTGCCGTTGGCGTTGCGGGCGAAGAGCCGGTAGTAGAGGTGGTTGGCCGAGCCGGCCGGAGCGCCTGCGGTCACCAGCTGGTCACCGGACAGGGTGAACGAGCGAGCGGAGGCGGGGATCGCCCAGACGCGGTCGTTGCGGCCCTTCTTCGGCAGGCTCGAGCTGGTCTTGCTGAAGGGGCTGAGCGCGGTCTCGAGCACGTAGCCGGTGGTGCTGGCGCCGTCGTGCTGCCAGCGGAAGGTCACCTTGCCCGGCTCGGCCTCGGCCGTCACGTTGAGGAACTTCTTGGGGCGAGCCGAGGAGGCGGAGGCCTTGGCGATGGAGGTGCTGCCCGACGCGGAGGGGGCAGCGACAGCCGGGCTGACGAGCAGCGAGCTGCTGACGGCGATAGCGGACAGGGCGATGGCGGCGGCTGAGACGCGCATGGCAGGCTCCTCGGGACAAGTGCGGTGCGGTGTCGATGTCCCCCGAGGACCTCGCACGAACAAATCTGCCAAGAACGCGAACCGATGCTCAGAGGCCAAAGGATCGAGACCATCAGGTCATTCGGGCATGGTCGTCGGGACTATGGCCCGGGCCCAAAGGACCGGGCACTTGCCCGGATCGGCTCGGGCACGGTCGGGACTCGCCTTGCTGGCCCGCAGCCCGGGGGCTACAGTTCGAACACCTGAGGGACCAGGAAGTCGGTCGGAACCCGACGCGGTCGCGCCACTGTAGGGGCACTCACGGATCAGGCGGATTCTTCCGTCGGGGCCGGAGCTGCTCGAGCCAGACCCTGCCTCAGGGCCGTCACGAGCGGGTCGCCGTAACCCCAGGAGGAACCATGACCGACGCCACTGTTCTCACCGCTGCTTCAGCCACGCCCGTCCCGGCTGGCGCCGGCACCGCGCTCGCTCCGCTGCCGATCCGGCAGGTGCTGCCCTGGCTGCTCTTCGCCGGGCTGCTGCTGCTCGTGGCCTGGTACTTCGTGTCCGCCGAGCAGGGGGCGACCTCACTGATCGCCGGCAACGCCGTGCACGAGTGGCTGCACGACGGCCGGCACCTGCTCGGCTTCCCCTGTCACTGAGCGCCTCGTGGTCACCGCACGTTCGTTCCTGCTGCGCGGCCTGCTCGCCGGTCTGATCGCCGGCATCGTCTGCTTCGGCGTGGCCTTCACCGTCGGTGAGCCGTCCGTCCGGACCTCCATCGGCATCGAGGAGTCCGGCCCCCAGGAGTCCAGCGGGCACACGCACAGCGACGAGCCCGCTGCCGCAGGCGCACCCGAGGCGGGTGCACACGAGGAGGGCGGGACCGTCGTACCGCGCTCGCTGCAGTCGACGCTCGGGCTGCTGACCGCCACCGCCGTCGCCGGCGTCACGCTCGGCGGCCTGGTGGGTGCGGTGAGTGCGCTGGCCCTGGGCCGCTTCGGGCGGCTTCGCGTCCGGGCCACCACGCTGCTCGTCACCGGGGTCGGCTTCACCTGCGTCTACGTGCTGCCGAGCCTGGTCTATCCGCCGAACCCGCCGGCCGTCGGCCAGAGCGAGACCATCGGCTTGCGCACGGCCCTCTACTTCACGATGGTCGCCATCTCGGTGATCGCCGGGGTGACGGCCGTCGGGGTCGGTCGGCACCTGGCCCGACGGTGGGGCGCCTGGTACGCCGGGCTGGCCGCGCTCGCCGGCTTCGGGCTGGTCATGGCCGTCGCGGCCGCGCTGCTGCCCTCCTACAACGAAGTGCCGGCGGACTTCCCCGCCACGGTGCTGTACAGCTTCCGACGCGCCAGCTTCCTCACCGAGCTGGCCCTGTGGGGCGTGCTCGGGGTGACGCTGGCCGAGCTGGCCCACCGGCTGACCGCCCGGTCCGCCCGCGTCCAGCCGCGCCCGCTCGCCGACGTCAGGAGCTGAGCGTGCTCACCGGGCCGTCGGCCGCGGTCCGGCAGCAGGCCGAGGCCCGGTTGACCGCCCTGGCGAAGCCGACCGGCGCGCTGGGCCGGCTGGAAGAGCTGGCGGCCTGGCTCGCCGCCTGCCAGGGCGTCTGCCCGCCGTCGCCGCCCGCCGCCGTCCGGGCCGTCATCCTGGCCGGCGACCATGGCGTGACGGATGAAACCGGTGGCGTCTCGGCCTATCCACGTGAGGTGACCGCCGCGATGGTCCGGGCGTTCGTGGCCGGGGTCGCGGGCGCCAGCGTGCTGGCCCGTCAGCACGGGGTGGCGCTGCGGGTGCTCGACCTGGGTGTCGACGCCGACCTGGACGACCTCGGGCCGGCCGTCGGCGCGTACAAGGTGCGCCGCTCCTCGGGGACGATCGACCGCGAGGACGCCCTGACCGCCGCGGAGACCCGTACGGCTCTCGAGGCCGGCGCGACCATCGCCGAGGCCGAGCTCGCCGCCGGCGCCGACCTGCTGATCCTGGGCGACATGGGCATCGGGAACACCACGCCCGCGGCGGCGCTGGTCGCCGCCAGCCTGGGTGCCGACGCCGATCAGGTCGTCGGTCGCGGCACCGGGGTGGACGACGTCCGGCTGGCCCACAAGACCGAGGTCGTCGCCCGGGCTCTGCGCCGGTCGCGGGACCGGACCGCCGACCCTGTCGCCCGGCTCGCGGCGCTCGGGTCGGCCGACCTCGCTGCGGGCGTCGGCTTTCTGGTCGCGGCCGCCCGCGCGGGTGTGCCGGTGCTGCTCGACGGCATCGTGCCCGTGGCCGAGCTCTGCGTGGCCGAGGACCTGGAGCCCGGTGTCGTCGCCTGGTGCGCGGCCGGCCACCGCTCGACCGAGCCGGCGCAGCGGCTGGCGTTGGACAAGCTCGGGCTCGAGCCGTTGCTCGACCTCGGCCTGCGGCTGGGCGAGGGGACCGGCGCACTCGCCGCGCTGCCCCTGGTCCGGTCCGCCGCCCTGCTGCTGGACGGCATGGCGCTGCTGTCGGACCTGGTGCCCTGAGCGGTGACCTCGAGTACCGCGGGCTCGGCCCTGCGGCTGGCCGTGGGCACGCTGACCGTGCTGCCCACCGGGCGGGTGGACCGGCTCGACGCGGCCGTGGCCCGGACGGCCATGCTGCTGGCGCCGCTCGCGGTGCTGCCGCTGGCCCTGCTGGCGGGCGCTCTGGCCTGGGCGGGCACCGCGCTGGCGTGGCCCGGGCTGGTCGTCGGGCTCATCACGGTGGCGGGGCTGGCGCTGGGGACGCGGGCGCTGCACCTGGACGGGCTCGCGGACACCGTCGACGGGCTCGGGGCCGGCTGGGACCGCGAACGGTCGCTGGACGTGATGCGCCGCGGCGACGTCGGACCGATGGGCGTGGTCGCCCTGGTGCTGGTCCTCGGGCTGCAGGCGGCCGCCATCGGTGCGGTGGTGTCCGACGGCAGGTCGGCCGCGGTCGTGGCGCTGCTGGTCTGCTGCTCCCGCGCGGTGCTGGCCGTGGTCTGCCGGCGAGGTGTCCCCGCCGCCCGGCCCGGTGGGCTGGGGGCGGCGGTGGCCGGTTCGGTCCCGGTGGTCGCGGCGATGGCCACCTGGGTGGTGGTCGCGGCGCTGCTCAGTCTGGCCTGGCCGTGGCTCGGCGGGAGGTGGCCGGCCGGCGCGCTGACCGCGCTCGTGGCGGTCGCGGCTGGGGCGTTGCTGGTGGCGTGGTGCGTACGACGGCTTCGCGGGGTCACCGGGGACGTGATGGGGGCGTGCGTCGAGGTCACCTTCACCGTGCTGCTGCTCGGGGCGGCGGCGGTCGGGTGAGCGGGCCCGCTTCAGAGGTGCAGCGCGCGGCCGGCGACCACCAGCACGACGTCGTCGCACTCGTTGGCCACCGCCTGGTTGACCCCACCGAGCAGGTCGGTGAAGATCCGGCCCGAGCGATGTTCCGACACCAGCCCCCAGCCGACCTCGTTGGTCACCGCGACCAGCAGTCCGGGATGGGCCCGCCAGGCGGCGAGCAGTGCGTCGAGGTGCTCCTCGAAGCGCGGCCGCCACGCCGCCAACGGTTGGTCCCAGGTGCCGAGGGCGTCGACCACGCCGGTGACCCAGGTGCCGAGGCAGTCGACCAGCACGGCAGCCTGAGGATCGTGCTCCGTCGCCGCCGCCAGCGCCGCACCCACGTCGACGGTCTCGACGGTCCGCCAGCCGGCCGGTCGACCGGCCTGGTGGGCAGCCACCCGCGCGGCCCACTCGGGGTCGGCGACGCGGTCGGGGACGGGCCCGGGTGCGACGTAGCTGACGTCGGCCCGGCCCGCCAGCAGCCGCTCGGCGTGGCGCGACTTGCCCGACCGGACGCCGCCGGTGACCAGGACCTTCTGCGCGGGAGGCACGAGTGAGAACCCTAGTGGTCGGTTCCGAAAGTTCGAACTTCGGGAAACGACCACTGGCGGCCGGGCTGGTGCTGGGCTTCGCCGCCGACCAGCTGCTCGGCGACCCGCGACGCGGCCACCCCGTCGCCGGCTTCGGTACCGTCGCCGCCGCGCTCGAGCGCCGGACCTACACCAACTCCCGCGGCCGCGGCGTGCTGCACGTCGGGCTGCTGGTCGGGTCGACCCTCGCCCTGGGCGTGGCGACCGATCGGTTGACCCGGGGACGACCGGTGCTGCACGGACTGGCCGTCGCGGCCGCCACCTGGACGGTGCTCGGCGGCCGGTCGCTGCAGCGTGAAGCCGGAACCATCGCCGGCCAGCTCGACCGCGGCGACCTGGCGACCGCCCGACGTCAGATCCGCAATCTTGTCGGTCGCGACCCCGCCCAGCTGAACGCTGCCGAGATCGCCCGGGCGTGCGTCGAGTCGGTCGCGGAGAACACCTCCGACGCGGTCGTCGCGCCGCTGTTCTGGGGGGCGGTCGCCGGGATCCCGGGACTGCTGGCGTACCGGGCAGTCAACACGCTGGACGCGATGGTCGGTCACCGGTCGCCCCGCTATCTCCGGTTCGGCTGGGCCGCCGCCCGGCTGGACGACGTCGCGAACTGGCTGCCCGCCCGGCTCTGCGGGCTGTTGACGCTCGTGGTCGCCCCGCTGGTCGGCGGTTCGGCGGCCGCGGGGTGGCGCGCCTGGCGTCGGGACGCCGGCCGGCACCCGAGCCCGAACGCCGGCGTGGTCGAGGCGACGTGCGCGGGCGTCCTCGGCGTCCAGCTCGGCGGCACCAACGTCTATGACGGCGTAGCCGAGGATCGCGGCACCCTGGGCGGCTCGCGCCCGGTCACCCCCGCCGACATTGCCCCGGCCGCCCGGTTGAGCCTGCTGGTGAGTGCGGGCTCGGCCGTCGTTGCTGTCGTGACGGCCCTGAAAATCGACCCCGAGAAGGCCCTTCTGAGGCCGTCGAGGGCCTTTTGGCCCATCTGGGGGTCGATTCTCAGGGCGGACCGCCGGTGACCGTCCTCGTCCTCGGCGGGACCGGAGAGGCGCGGGAGCTGGCCGGGCGGCTGGATGGGGACGGCGTCCGCGTGATCAGCTCGCTGGCCGGCCGGGTGTCGCGACCGGCCCTGCCGGTCGGTGAGGTGCGAGTGGGTGGCTTCGGTGGGCCCGAAGGCTTGGCTGCGTACCTGCAGACCGCCCGAATCACCTTCGTGGTCGACGCCACGCACCCGTTCGCGGCTCGGATCTCGGCCTCCGCGGCGGCGGCGGCCCGGGCGACCGGGGTGCCGCTGGTCCGGCTGCAGCGGCCGGGCTGGCGTACCCACCCCGACGCCGACCGGTGGACCTGGGTGGCCGACGCCGCTGCCGCGCGACAGGCGGCCGACGGGAGCCGGCGGCCCTTCTTGACCACGGGCCGGCAGTCGCTGCCGGACTTCCTGGCTTGGACCGACCGGGACGTACTGGCCCGGGTGGTCGACCCACCCGAGATGACCCTGCCGGCACGCTGGACCGTGCTGCTGGCCCGGGGGCCCTACGTTCGGGCCGCGGAACGCGACCTGATGGTCGCCTACCGCGTGGACGGTCTGCTGACCAAGGACTCCGGCGGACCGCTGACCGCCGCCAAGCTGGACGCCGCCGCCGACCTCGGGCTGCCGGTGGTGGTGATCGCACGCCCACCGCCGCCGTCGGGCGTTCCCCTCGTCCCCACCGCCGCCGCCGCACACCGACTTGTCAGCCGCGGTGGTCGCCCTGGCGACCACCGCGGCTGACAGGTCGGCACGAACCTAAGCCAGGGAGGACTCCCACGCCTGGTGCAGAGCGGCGTAGCGGCCGGAGCCCTCGGCCATCAGCTCGGCCGGGGTGCCGTCCTCGATGATCCGGCCATGCTCGAGCACGAGCACCCGGTCGGCGATCTCGACCGTGCTCAGCCGGTGGGCGATGATCACCGCCGTCCGCGAAGCCAGGATGGTCTGCAGCGCACGCTGGACCTGCCGCTCGCTCGGCACGTCCAGGCTCGAGGTGGCCTCGTCCAGGATCAGTACGGCCGGGTCGGCGAGGAACGCCCGGGCGAAGGTGATCAGCTGACGCTGGCCGGCCGACAGCCGGGAGCCCCGCTTGGCCACGTCGGTGTCGTAGCCGTGCGGCAGGCTCGCGACGAAGTCGTGCACCCCGACGGCCTGGGCGGCGTGCTCGATCTCGGCGCGGCTGGCGCTGGGCTTGCCGAAGGCGATGTTCTCGGCGATGGTCCCGTCGAACATGAAGTTCTCCTGGGTCACCATCACCACGGCGCGCCGGAGGTCCTCGTCCGCCAGGTCGCGCAGGTCGATCCCGTCCAGGGTCACCCTTCCCGCGTCGGGACTCTGGAGCGACGCATCAGCGCTGCCCGGGTCGTAGAAGCGGGCCATCAGCTTGGCGATCGTCGTCTTGCCCGCGCCGGTGGTGCCGACCAGCGCGACGGTCTGCCCCTCGGGGATGCGCAGCTCGAGGTCGGGCAGCACGGGCCGCTCGGCGGTGTAGGCGAAGTGCACGTGCTCCAGGTGCACCTCGCCGCGCGCAGTGGGCAGCGGTGTCGGGCGGGCCGGCTGCACGACCGTCGGCTGTTCCTCGAGCACGCCGGACAGCTTCTCCAGCGCCGACGAGGCGGACTGGAACGTGTTGTAGAACTGGCTGATGTCCTGCATCGGCTCGAAGAACATCCGCAGGTAGAGCAGGAACGCGGCCAGCACGCCAACCGTCATCTGACCCTCGATGACCCGGTACCCGCCGTAGAGCAGTACGACCCCGATGGTCAGGTTGCCGATCAGCTTGATGCCGGGCATGAAGACGGCGACGAGCTTGAACGAGTCGATGTTGGCGTTCTGGTAGCGGTCGGCGACGTCGTCGAAGATCCCGGCGTTGCGGTGCTCGCGCCGGTACGCCTGCACGGCCTTGATCCCGGTCATCGTCTCGATGAACTGCACGATGGTCAGCGCCGAGGTCTCGCGGACCCGGCGGTAGGTCCGCGAGGACGCCCGCGAGAACCAGCGCACGAGCAGCATCAGGATCGGGAAGCACAGCAGGCAGACCGCGCCCAGCTTGAGGTCGAGCACCAGCAGCAGCACGCCGACACCGACCATGGTCAGCACCGCGGTGATCAGGCTGTCGAAGCCGTTGGCCAGCAGCTCCATGATCGCGTCGATGTCGCTGGTCATCCGGGACACGACCCGGCCGGTGGTGTAGCGGTCGTGGAAGCGGACGTCGAGCTCCTGGAAGTGCCGGAACAGTCGTCGGCGCAGCTCGAGCAGCACCTTCTGGCCGACGGTGCCGGAGTTGCGTAGGAAGAAGGTGCGGCTCACCCCCTGCAGCACGACCGCCGCGAGCATCAGCCCGACCGTCTCGTACAGCAGCCGGCCGCTGCCCCCGGCCAGCAGCGGCGGCACGCCGAGGTCGATGCCCCGGCGGACCAGCCACGGGATGCTCAGCCGGGCCAGGTTCTCGAGCACGACCGCCGAGATCAGCACCCAGATCCAGCGCTGGTACGGGCGCAGCAGGTCCCCGAGCAGGGCCCGGCTGCGCTGGCGCAGGAACACCGTGCCGCGGTCGCTGATGCCGTCGTCGCCCTCGGCGGCGACGCCACGCCACTGCGCGATCGCCGGGTCGGCGGACACCGGCGTCGGCTCGACCTTCGCCGTCGTCCGGCTCATCGCGCCTCCTCGAGCTCGACGGTCCGACTCGTGACCTCGTCCTCCAGCTCGTACTCCGCGGACAGCAGGGCCCGGTACTCGGGCACCGTCGCCAACAGCTCGGCGTGCGTGCCGACGTGGGCGATCGTGCCGCCACTCAGCATCGCCACCCGGTCCGCGAGCAGCACGGTGGACGCCCGGTGCGCCACCACGATCCCCGTCACCCCGGCGAGCACGCGCTGCAGGGCCTCCTCCACCAGGGCCTCGGTGTGGATGTCCAGCGCCGACAGGGTGTCGTCGAGGACCAGCACGGCCGGGCGGGCGAGCACCGCGCGCGCAAGCGCCAGCCGTTGCCGCTGGCCGCCGGACAGGCTCATCCCCTGCTCACCGATCCGGGTCGCCATCCCCCACGGCAGGTCGTAGACGAAGTGCGCCTGCGCCACGTCGATCGCCTCGGCCACGTCGGCGTCGCTCGCGTCCGGACGGCCGAGCGTCAGGTTCTCCCGCGCCGACATCGAGAACAGGGTCGGGTCCTCGAAGGCGATCGCCACCACCTGCCGCAGCTGACGCAGCTGCAGGTCGCGGATGTCGACCCCGTCGATCCGGATCGCGCCCGCGGTCACGTCGTAGAGGCGGGGTACCAGCGCGGTCAGCACGCTCTTGCCCGAGCCGGTCGCCCCGACCAGGGCCACCGTCTCCCCGGGCGCGATCTCCAGGTGCAGGTCGTGCAGCACGTCGGTGTCGGCGTCGGCGAAGCGGAAACCCGCGCCGTCGAACGTCAGCCGGCCTTCGACGTGGTCCAGCGTCAGCTCGCCGTCGGCGATCTCGTTCTCGGAGTCGAAGATCTCCGCGACCCGGTCGGCGGCGGTCATCGACTCCTGCGCCTGCGCCAGCAGGAAGCCGAGCGCCGAGACCGGCCAGACCAGCGACAGCAGCAGGGTGATGAAAGCGACCAGGGTGCCGAGGGTGAGCCGGCCCTGACCGGCCGCGACCGCACCCAGACCGAGCACCAGGATCAGGGTGACGTTGGGGATGACCGCCAGCATCGTCCAGAACCTTGCGCTCAGCTGAACCCGCTCGACCGAGGTCTCGTAGAGCGCGGCGCTGCGGGCGTCGAAGGTGCGGGACAGGTGCCGGCCGCGGCCGAACGCCTTGATCGTGCGCAGCCCGTACGCCCCCTCCTCGACCGTGGACGCGACGTCGCCGGCCTGGTCCTGCACCCGGCGCGACAGCCGGGTGTACGCGCGCTCGTTGCGCAGGCAGAGCGCGATGATCGGCACCGTCGAGGCCAGCACGACCAGGCCCAGCGGCGCGTACAAGTGCAGCAGGATCGCCGTCACCACGCCGATCTGGGCGACGCTGGTGAGGATGAACAGCAGGCCGAAGCCAAGGAAGCGGCGGATGGTCGCCAGGTCGCTCATGATCCGCGACAGCAGCTGACCCGACTGCCAGCGGTCGTGGAAGCTCATCGGCAGGGTCTGCAGCTTGGCGTACAGGTCGGTGCGGATGCCGAACTCGACGCCGTTCGTCGCGCGGGAGACGACCCAGCGGCGGAGGAAGGTCAGCGCACCCTCGACGATGCCCAGGGTGAGGGCGAGCAGACCGAGGGCGTAGAGGCCGACCCGGTCGGACCTGGCGATCGGCCCGTCGATCACCGCCTTGGTCACCAGCGGGACGACGATCGTCGCCCCGGTTCCCACGGCGGCAAAGACGGCGGACCCGATGAACCGGCTCCGGAACGGCAGCATGTAGTAGCGCAGCCGCCACAGGTTCGCGCTCGCCTGCCGGGGCCGCGGGCTGCCGTCCCGACCCGTACGCGGGGCAGCCGGCGGTCCGATCGCTACGGACGTCACAGTGGCCGCAGAAAGAGGTCTGACACGAGTTGTCCTCGGGCTAGATGAGTGGGCCGGTCGCCTCGCCGCGACCGGACGCCGTCGACCCTACGGCGACGGGCTGACAAAAACGGCTCAGGCGGCGAGCAGCTGTGCGCCGACTGCTCCTCACGTTCGGTGAGGTCAGAGTGCTGAACCGTTCAAGAACACAGTTCTACTATGCGACTCCAAGACCGGTCGAGGCCATCCGTCATCGACTGTCAGCCCCCTCTTCTAGGATGCGGAGCCGGGAGCTCAACCACCACAGCAACGAGGAGCAGGCATGCCGCAAGAGGTGCAGGGGATCATCGCGCGGAGCAAGGGTGCTCCGGTCGAGCTGGTGAGCGTGGTGGTGCCCGACCCGGGGCCGGGCGAGGCGGTCGTCGCCGTCCAGGCCTGCGGCGTGTGCCATACCGACCTGCACTACCGCGAGGGCGGCATCGGCGACGACTACCCGTACCTGTTGGGCCACGAGGCGGCCGGGATCGTCGAGGCCGTCGGCGAGGGCGTCACCGACGTGGCCCCGGGCGACTACGTCATCCTCAACTGGCGCGCCGTCTGCGGGGAGTGCCGGGCCTGCAAGCGCGGCCGCCCCTGGTACTGCTTCAACACCGCCAACGCGACCCAGAAGATGACCCTCACCGACGGCACCGAGCTGTCCCCCGCCCTGGGCATCGGCGCGTTCGCCGACAAGACGCTGGTCGCGGCCGGCCAGTGCACCAAGGTCGACCCGGCGGCGCGGCCCGCGGCGGCCGGTCTGCTGGGCTGCGGCGTGATGGCCGGGCTCGGCGCGGCGATCAACACCGGGCACGTGGGCCGCGGCGACTCCGTGGCCGTGATCGGCTGCGGCGGGGTCGGCGCGGCGGCGGTCGCCGGTTCGCGGCTGGCCGGGGCGGCGAAGATCATCGCCGTGGACGTCGACGACCGCAAGCTCGCCACCGCCTCCCAGCTGGGCGCGACCGATACGGTCAACTCGCGCACCACCGACGCGGTCGAGGCGATCCAGGCCCTGACCGGCGGCTTCGGCGCCGACGTGGTGATCGACGCGGTGGGCCGTCCAGAGACGTACGCCCAGGCGTTCTACGGCCGCGACCTGGCCGGCACCGTGGTGCTGGTCGGCGTACCGACCCCGGAGATGCGGCTGGAGCTGCCGCTGCTGGACGTCTTCGGACGCGGTGGCTCGCTCAAGTCGAGCTGGTACGGCGACTGTCTGCCCGAGCGCGACTTCCCGATGCTGATCGACCTCTACCTGCAGGGCCGGCTGCCGCTGGACGCCTTCGTCAGCGAGGAGGTCGGGATCGGCGACATCGAGGCGGCCTTCGAGAAGATGCACGGCGGCCAGGTGCTCCGCTCGGTCGTCGTGTTCCCCGACGCCGTCTCGGCGAGCCCGGCGGCGTCGGCGTGACCGCCCGGATCGACCACGCCGTCGTCTCGGGCACCTTCAGCCTCGACGGCGAGACCTTCGACGTCGACAACAACGTCTGGCTCGTCGGCGACGACGAGGAGTGCGTGGTGATCGACGCGCCGCACGACATCGAGCCGATCATCGCGCTGGTCGCCGGCCGCCGGGTCATCGCCGTCCTCTGCACCCACGCGCACGACGACCACGTCCGGGTGGCGCCGGCCCTGGCCGAGTCCGTCGGCGCTCCGGTCCTGCTGCACCCGGCCGACCTGCCGCTCTGGCGGCTCACCCACGCCGACCTGCCTCCGGACGGGGACCTGGCCGACGGCCAGGAGATCGAGGTGGGCGGCACCACGCTGCAGGTGTTGCACACCCCCGGGCACGCGCCGGGCGCCGTCTGCTTCTACGCCCCCGAGCTGGGCGTGGTCTTCACCGGCGACACCCTCTTCGCGGGCGGGCCGGGCGCCACCGGCCGCAGCTTCAGCGACCGCAACCTGCTGCTGCGTTCCATCACCGACGCGCTGCTGGCCCTGCCGCCCACCACGATCGTCAAGACGGGCCACGGCGACGACACCACGCTCGCCGACGAGCGGGAGGGCATCCTGCGGGGCTGAGGCAACGGCCTCCGTAGACTTCGGGCGTGCCGACACTCTCCGACTTTTCCGCCCGCGCCATCACCGGCGAGGAGCGCGACCTCTCCGCGTACGCCGGACAGGTGGTGCTCGTGGTCAACACCGCGTCCCAGTGCGGGCTGACCCCGCAGTACCAGGGGCTCGAGCAGCTGTACGCCGGCTACCGCGAGCAGGGCTTGGTGGTGCTCGGCTTCCCGTGCGACCAGTTCGGCCACCAGGAGCCGGGCGACGAGACGGCGATCAGCGAGTTCTGCGAGCTCAACTTTGGCGTCACCTTCCCGATGTTCGCCAAGATCGAGGTCAACGGCGAGGGGGCGCACCCGCTGTACCAGTGGCTGCGCGAGGAGAAGGGTGGCATCCTCGGCGACGCGATCAAGTGGAACTTCACCAAGTTCCTGGTCGGCCGGGACGGCACCGTGCTCAAGCGCTACGCGCCGACGACCACCCCGGACAAGATCGCCGACGACATCGAGGCGGCGCTCGCCGCCTAATGTGCTTCGACGCTCCCGGAGCGACGGTCGGGCAGCGGTTCCAGCAGGTCGGCACCCTCGGCGCGGCCGATGACGGTCTGCGCATGGCTGCTCGCGCCAGGCTCCAGCAGTCGGGTGACGGCCACCAAAGCCTGCGTCAGCTCGAGTACCGGCCAAGGCTGCGGCGCCAGCACGGCGGGCAGTACGGGCAGCCGGACCACGATCACCGCCCAACGCTCCCAGAGCTCGGCCTGCTGCCGGAAGGCGTCACGGTCGGTGCGTCCGCTGGACGACCCGTCGCCGAGCCGGGCCGCGAGGTCGACGAGCTCGTCGAGGAACGCCGTCAGCGTCAGCTGGGTCGCCGACAGGTGCCAGGCCCGTTCGGCCAGCCGTCGTGCGGTCGGCAGGCTACAGGCGAGCTCGCCGAGCTCGACGGAGAAGTCCTCGGCGGCCAGCCAGGGTCCACACCAGTGGCGCGGGTCGCGCAGACCGATCAGCACCCCGGGGCGGGCGGCGCCGAAGCCGGACCGGAACGCCATGTCGCGCAGGTCGTCGCGGTGCTGCCGTCGGGCTTCGGGGATCGTGTAGAGCACCAGCTGGAACCGGCCCTCCCAGACCGGAGCGCTGATGTCGCCGTTGCGGAACCGGTGGAACCGCTCGGCGTACGGACCTGCGAGCCGGTAGACCGCGATCCGCCCGACCCGTTGGCTCGTCAGGTTTCCGGCGGCGACCATCCGGGACAGCATCGTCCGAACCGCTGGCCGCGACACGCCGAGGTCGGTCAGCAAGGGGACCAGCACCGTGCCCGGGACCGCCGCCGCCTCGAGGAGGCCGAAGAGATAGCCGACCGTCCCGCTGGTGGACGACCGGACGACGGACGGCTCACGTGCTGGACGAATGAGTGACAGTCCTTCCGCGAAACGTGTAGATCTGTAATCGTACTAGTCATGGCTTCCCCTTCCGCACCCGACACCCGGCGCTTCGCCGTCAGCTCGCTCGCCGTCAGCCTGCTGCTGACGCTGGTGATCGACATCGGACTCTCGATCGTGATCTTCGAGGTGCTGACCGGCCGCGGCGTCGCGACGGGCATCGCGTACCTCGTCGCGGGCGTGGCCCCGGTGCTCGGCATGGTGGTCAACTGGGTCCGGACCCGCAAGCTCGGCGGGGTCTCGATCATCGTCTTGGTCACGCTGCTGATCTCGGCACTGGTCACCCTCATCGGCAGCCAGGACCTGCGGATCCTGCTGCTCAAGGACGCGATCCTGACCGGTGGCTTCGGCCTGGTCACCCTGGCCACGTCGTTGCCGTTTTTCCGCAAGCCGCTGATGTTCGCCTACGGGCTCAAGTTCGGCACCGACGGCAGCCGCGAGGGCGTCCAGCAGTGGTACGACATGTGGGAGCGCTACCCGACCTTCCGGCACACCCAGTACCTGATCAACAACACCTGGGGCATCGCGTACGTGGTCGAGGCGGGGCTCAAGGTCGCCGGCGCCTTCCTGCTGCCGTACGGCGCGGCGTACGCGGTCAACCAGGTCCTGCCCTGGGTGGTGCTGGCCGGCCTGATCTTCTGGACCATCTCTTACGGCAACAAGCAACGCAAGCTCGGTGAGGCGCGGAGCGCGGCCGCCGAGGCCGCCGCCGCGAGAGCCAACGAGGCCGGTACGCCGGCGGAGGTCACCCCCACGGCGTAGTCCGGTCGTACAGCCGGCCGTGGAACCCTTGGTGCATGCGACTGATCCTCCGGCTCCTCGCCAACGCTGCCGCGTTGGCCGTGGCCACCTTCCTGCTCACCGGCATCCGGCTGACCGAGCCGACGACTTCGGGCAAGGTCGTGACCCTGCTGGTCGTCGCGCTGATCTTCGGCGTGGTCAATGCTGTGGTCAAGCCGATCTTCACCCTGGTGACGGTGCCCCTGGTGCTGCTCACCCTCGGGCTGTTCCTGATCGTCATCAACGCGCTGATGCTGCTGCTCACCTCGTGGATCTCGACCCGGGTCGACCTCGGCTGGTTCGTCGACGGCTTCGGGACGGCCGTCTTCGGCGCGCTGATCGTCTCGGTCGTCAGCTTTTTCCTGAACGCGTTCGTGCCTGACCGCCGAAGCGACCGCCGTCGTGCCTGAGGCCCGTGCCGTGCCCGTCCGGGTCGTGTTCGTCTGCTGGGGCAACATCTGCCGCTCCCCGATCGCCGAACGGGTCGCCGAACGGCAGGCGGCCGAGGCGGGGCTGACCGACGTCGTGTTCACCAGCGCGGCCACCAGCACCGAGGAGCTCGGTCGGCCGATGGACCGCCGGGCCGCCGCCGTGCTGCGCGACCACGGCTATCGCAGCGGCGACCACCGCGCCCACCAGATCGATGCGGACGAGATCGAGGCCGCCGACCTGGTGATCGCGATGGAGGACATCCACGTCCGCAAGGTGCTGGCGATGGCGCCCGGCGCGACCAACCTGAGCCTGCTCACCGACCACGACCCGGACGCCGAGCCCGGTTCCGGCGTTCCCGACCCCTGGTACGGCTCGGCCGCCGGCTTCGAGGACACCCTCGCCACCGTCGAGGCCGCCATGCCAGGCGTCCTCGACCGCGTTCGCGCGCTGCACTGATAACCCCGACCTGTCAGAACTGAGTTGTCCCATAGGACAACTGAGTTCTGACAAGTCGGCTCTGCGTCAGGCGGGCAGGGGCGCCACCAGCGGGGCGACGACCCGGCGGCGGGCGACGGCGACGACCCCGGCGACCAGACCGAGGACCAGCCAGGCGCCGAGCAGGGCGGCCGCGGCGCCAGCCCCCGCACCGCCGCTGGCGATGGCCCGGAAGCCGTCCAGCGCTGGGGTCAGGGGCAGGAACGGACGCAGCGCGTCAAAGCTCTCCGGTACCGCCGAGGTGACCGCCCCTGCGGCTCCGACCACCACCAGCGCCACCGAGACGAAGCGGCCGACGCCACCGAACCAGGCGACCAGCGCGTGGTTCAGCGCGACGAAGGCGAGCGCCGTCAGCACCGCGAACGACCCCAGCTCGACGGCCCGGCCGGCGGACAGGTGCAGCAGCAGCTGCAGCACCACCGCCAGCGCGATGGCCTGCACAGCGCCGATCACCGCACCGGGCAGCAGACCCTCGGCCGACAGCCGCCAGGACGGCTTCATCGAGGAGACCACCCGGGCCGAGACCGCCCGCAACACCAGATAGCTGGCCAGGGCGCCGAGCCAGAGCGCCAGCACCGCCAGGAAGGTCGTGGTGGTGACGTTGGAGAACGCTGACGTGGGCGCCTTGGACGAGACGGGGGTGGTGACGACCGAGGACAGCTTCTGGCGCGTCGTCTTGTCGTACGTCGGTACCGCCTTTGCGCCCTTGGCCAGGCCGTCGGACAGCTTCTGCGAACCGTCGGCGAGCTTGTGCGCCCCGTCGGCCAGCTGGTCGGTGCCGTCCGCGAGCTTGGCCGCGCCGGTCGCGGACTGCTTGGTGCCCGTCGCGAGCTGGGTCGTGGCCGTGCTCAGGTCCTCCGCGCCGGACGCCAGCGTGGCCGTCCCGTCCGCGCTGGAGCGGATGCCCTTGGCCAGCGGCTTCAGCCCGTCCGCCAGCGAGTCGGTCCCGTCCGCCAGCTGCTGCAGCCCCTTCGCCGCCTTGGCCTGGCCGTCGGCCAGCGCGTTCGCGCCGCCGATCAGGCTCTGGCCGGTCTTCGGGTCCTTGGTGCTCAGTCCGGCGGCGGCGCCCTCTAGCGCCTTGGCCGCACCCTGCGCACCGGCGTACGCCCCGGCGGACTTGCCCGCCTGCTGCGCCACGGCCCCGATGGTCTGCAGCACGACCTGGCACTGCGCTGCCGTGAGGGCCGGCTCGGTGGTCGGGCACGGCAGCTGACCACCGGTCGCGGGCGGCGGCACCTTCGCCTGCTGCGCGGCTTGGGTCCGCAGCGCCTTCTGGTACGTCGCCAGGCCGCCGGCGATCCCCTTCATCCCGTCGGCCAGCTGGTCAGCGCCGTCGGCCGCCTGCTGGCTGCCCTTCGCGAGCTTCCGCGCACCCGGCGGGACCTTGGCGGCGCCGTCGGCGAGCTTGTCCAGGCCGTCGGCGAGCCGGGTGGTGCCGGTGGCGAGGCCCTGGGTGCCGGTGGCGAGCTGACCGGCGCCGGTGCCGAGCTGGTCGAGCCCGTCGGCGAGGTCCCCCGTACCGGAGCTGACCCCGTCGAGGCCCTCAGCCAGCTTGTCGGTGCCGTCGGTGAGCTTGCCGGAAGCGTCGGCGACCGTCCCGAACTGCTTGCTGAGGCTGTTGAAGCCCAGGTAGATGTTCTGCAGGTACTCACGTGTCAGTGAGGTGTTGAGCACCTTGGTCGCGGCGGCGGTGATGGCCTGGCCGACGACGGGGTCGGAGATGCCGGCGACGTCCGAGGTCTGCACGCCGATGGTGGCGGCGCGCATGTCGGCCGGGTCGCTACGCGAGAACGAGGTGGCCCGCGCCGAGAAGGTCTTGGGGATCGTGACCACGGCGGCGTACGCACCCGAACTCAGCCCGGCGCTCGCGTCGGCCTCGTCGGTCAGCACCCAGTCGAAGTTCTGGTCGACGTTGCCGGCGACCAGCCCGCCCGCCAGCTGGCGGCCGAGCGGAACGGTCTGGCCCTGCAGCTTGACCGGGTCGTCGAGGTTGACCACCGCGGCCTGCACCCGGTCGAGCCGGGTGCTGGAGTCCCAGGTGGCCCAGAGGAAGCCGGCAGCCACCAGGAGCGGGACCAGGACGAGGCCGAGCACCGACCACAGGCCCACCCGTGAGGTGCTGGAGGCGCGTTCGAGGGAGTACATGACGATCTTCCTGGCTGGAGTCAGCGGGACTGGGGGAGCGGGTGCGGCTGCGCCGCCGTGGGGGCGAGCGCCGTGGGGTTTGCTGCGGGGGGCGCGTCGAGGGTGAGGACGGAGTAGCGGGGCGGGAGCAGGTCGGCGACCAGCTCACGGTCCCGGACGCCGAGCACGACGGCCGCCGAGCTGGTGCCGACCAGGAGGTCGTCCAGCAGGCTGGCCAGCGCCGCCCGGTCGTCGTGGTCGGTGAGCAGGTCGGCATGGTCGACGAAGATCACCGCCGGCTTGGCCCGCAGCACGGCCGCGAGCTCGCGGCGCAGGTCGGGCTGGCGGCAGTCGAGGTAGCCGGCGCTACGGCGGACGGCCACCGCCTGTTCCGGCAGCACCAGGCCCGCGATCTTGACCCGGGTGTCGGCGGTCGCCCGTAGCCGCATCCGACCGCTCAGGCTCAGCAGCAGCGCGGTCTTGCCGCTGTGCGCGGCGCCGTCGACGACGACCACCTCGCCGGGCAGCGCGGTGAGGGCCACCGCGGGACCGGTCCCGAGGTCGAGACCTTCCGCGGCCAGCACGTGCGGGTCGTCGGCGCTGGGCCAGGCGGCGAGCGAGGTCTGGTGGGTGAGCCCCTCGCCCTCGACGTCGAACGAGGGCAGCCGCCGGTCGATCCAGCGCGGCAGCCACCACGCCGAGCGGCCCAGCAGCGCGAGCACAGCGGGCACCAGGGTCATCCGGACGATGAACGCGTCGACGAACACCCCGACCGCCAGGCCGAAGCCGATGGTCTTGATCGGCCCCTCGCCGTCGGGCACGAAGGCGGCGAAGACCCCGAACATGATGATCGCGGCGGCGACGACGACCCGGGACGAGGCCACGAACCCTTCCTCGATCGCCCGTGGCGCGTCACCCCGACCGGAGGCCGATGTGCGTTGGGAGTGGACGAACTCCTCGCGGATCCGCGAGACCAGGAACACCTCGTAGTCCATGGCCAGGCCGAACAGGATGCCCATCAACAAGATGGGCAGAAAGCTGATCACCGGGGCGGTCTGCTGGACGTTCAGCAGCGAGCCGAACCACCCCCACTCGAAGACCGCGGCGGTGGCGCCGAACGCCGCCCCCACGCTGAGCAGGTAGCCGATCGTCGCCTTCAGCGGCACCGCGACCGAGCGGAACACCATGGCGAGCAGGACCAGCGAGAGCCCGACCACCAAGATGCCGAACGGCAGCAGTGCGGCGCCCAGCCGGTCGGAGACGTCGATCGCCACCGCGGTGAAGCCGGTCACGTAGGTCGGCACGTCGTACTCCGCGGCGAAGTGCGGCTCGAGCGCACGGATCCGGCGCACCAGGTCCTTGGTCTCGGTCGTGTCCGGACCGGTGGTGGGGATGACCTGGATGATCCCGGTGTCGGCGTCCTCGTTCGGCGTCGCCAACGGCACGCTGGCCACCCCGGGCAGCTCGCGCAGCTCGTCGGCGATCCCGTCCATCACCCCGAGCGGGTCGTTCGAGCCGACGATGGTCGCCGAGACGATCAGCGGGCCGTTGTAGCCGAGACCGAAGTGGTCGCTGATCAGGTCGTACGTCACCCGGCCCGGCGTACCCGGGTCAGCGGTGCCGTTGGTGGGCAGGGCGATCCGCAGGTCCTGAGCCGGCCAGGTCATCGCGCCGAGCCCCACGACCACGAGGACCACGGTGATGATCGGCACCTTGGTGACCAGCCGCACCCAACGACGGGCCAGGCCCAGCCGGGGCGGCCGGTTCGCCGCCCGGGCGGCGGCCTTGACGGTGAGCACCTTCCGCGGTTTGGGCCGCAGTCGCTCGCCTGCAAAGCCGAGCAGCGCCGGCAGCAGCGTGAGGGCGATCAGCACCGCGATCGCCACCCCGACGGCGGCGGCCACACCCATGGTGGTCAGGAACGGGATCCGCGCCACGGCGAGGCCGCACAGGGCGATCATCACCGTCATCCCGGCGAAGACCACCGCCGACCCGGAGGTCGCGACCGCGCGGGCTACCGACTCCTCCGGCTCCATCCCGTCGCGCAGCTGGTCGCGGTGCCGGGAGGTGATGAAGAGGGCGTAGTCGATCCCGACGGCGAGGCCGAGCATCAGGGCCAGCAGCGGCGTGGTCGAGGAGACCGTGGCGACACCGGTGGCCCCGAAGATCAGCACCATGGTGAGCGCGACCCCGAGCAGGGCGGTGATCAGCGGCATGCCGGCGGCCCGGAGCGAACCGAGGGTGAAGAACAGCACGATCAGCGCGATCACCACGCCGAGACCCTCGACCAGGCTGACCCCGGCCGTGGTGCTGGAGTAGGCGTCGCCGCCGATCGAGGCCTGCGAGCCCGGAATCGACGCCTGCAGGGCGGCCGTTTCCGCGTTCAGCGCGTCGAACGTGCTCGGCTTGATGTCAGGCAGGCTGACGTCGAAGCGGATCGAGATGATCGCGGCCCGGTTGTCGGGGGCGATCACGCCCTTGGCGTACTTGTCGAACGGTGAGGTCGCGTCGTCGATCTGGGCCACGTCGTCGAAGCGCTTGACGCTGGCGGTGATGGCCTTCCGGGCGGCGGCGTCGCGGACGCTGCTGCCCTCCGGGGTCACCACCACGACCTGGGCGGTGGTGCCACCGGCCTGGGGGAACGTCCGTCCCAGAGAGTCCAGGGCCGTCTGCGACTCCGTGCCCGGCACGCTGAACTTCTCGTCGAAGTCCCCGTGGACGGCCAGCGTCATGCCGCTCAGCACCACCAGCGCCCCCAGCCAGAGCAGGAGCGCGCGCAGCCGGTGCCGGAAGGCCGCGCGGCCGAGGCCGTACAGGAACGAGGACACGGATCTCCTCAGCAGTCGTGCGGGGACCATCCCCGCCGGATACAGTACTGTATCCAATACATTTACGTATCCAAACCCGGATGCGCTCGACGTGTCGATCCTGGAGGCCAGCGTTGACCCCCGACCAGACCTCGGTCCTCAATCCTGAGGCGCCCCCGGTGAGCGCTCGGCGGGCGCAGACCCGCGACCGGCTGATGGTGGCCGCGACGGCCGTCTTCGCCGAGCGGGGCATCATCGGCTCCAGCGTCGAGGAGATCTGTGAGGCGGCCGGCTTTACCCGCGGGGCCTTCTACTCCAACTTCGCCGACAAGGACGCCCTGGTCCTCGCGCTGATCGAGGCTGCGATCGCCGCCCAGTACGCGGCGGCCGAGCAGTCGATCGCCGACCTGGCCGCGATCCCCGCCGAGGCGACGCCGGAGGAGCGGTTGTCGCTGGCGCTGACCCGCTTCGCGGACCGCAGTCGGAACGCCGGGCCCGGCCGGGACAGCCGTGACGCCATCCTGGTGGAGCAGGAGCTGATGCTGCACGCCGCCCGGGTGCCCGGCCTCCGCGCCCCGTACGCGGCCTTCGTCGAGGCCTGCAACTCCCAGCTCACCGGGTTGATCAGCGGCGCTCTCGCCGCGGTCGGCCTCGAGTTCGTGGTGCCCCTGGACGAAGCCATCGACATGTTGAGCGCCGCCCACCAGCACGCGCAGATCTCGTCGCTCTTTCTCGGTGACGCCGCCGCCCCCACCCTGGAACGGCTGGTGCTGGCGATCACCCGGGTGACCGCCGGGCCGCCCGCGGCCCGCGGCTGAGCGGTCATCGGCCGCCAGCTCAGCAGATCGAGCCGCAGCGGCGTTCTTCTGCTGAGAGGCAACGAAAGGGAATAAGCGACGGCCGCGGCCGTTGTGTCTCGTGCCGTCCGGCGCGTACCCCCGGGCCTCACCCCTTCGCCGCTACGAGCGGCCACTCGCCGAGAGGCGTCCGCCGGGCGGCACCACGTCTTCCTGACGCTCACGCGTCGCGCCGGACGCGCTCCGACGAGGGCCGAGACTCACTCGACGCCGTTACGCTGGCCGCATGCACATCCTTGTCGTCGACGACGACCAAGCCGTCCGGGACTCCCTCAAGCGGTCGCTGGAGTACAACGGCTACGAGGTGAGCGTGGCCGAGGACGGGGTGCAGGCGCTGGCCCGGCTGGCGGCCGTCCGACCGGACGCGGTGATCATGGACGTGATGATGCCGCGGCTCGACGGGCTGGAGACGACGCGGATGCTGCGCTCAGCCGGTAACGACGTCCCGATCCTGGTGCTCACCGCCCGCGACGCCGTGGGCGACCGGGTCGACGGGCTCGACGCCGGCAGCGACGACTACATGGTCAAGCCCTTTGCGCTGGACGAGCTGTTGGCCCGGCTACGGGCGCTCGTACGGCGGGCCGGCACCGTCGCCGAGTCGAGCGACCCGTCGACGTCCAACCTGTCCTTTGCCGACCTGGTGCTCAACACCTCGACCCGGGAGGTGCTGCGCGGCTCCCGGGCGATCAGTCTCACCCGGACCGAGTTCGCCCTGCTGGAGGCCTTCCTGCAGCACCCCCGTCGGGTGCTGGAGCGCAGCTGGCTGTTGAACGAGGTGTGGGGCTTCGACTTCCCCACCACCGCCAACTCCCTCGAGGTCTACATCGGCTACCTGCGCCGCAAGACCGAGGTCGGGGACGAGCCGCGGCTGATCCACACCGTGCGCGGCGTCGGGTACGTGCTGCGCGAGACCCCGCCGTGATCGAGCTGCTCGCCGTTCGACAGGCTCAGGAGGCGTAGGTGCCGGCGGCACTGAGGGCGTGGTTGCGGAGCTTTCCGCTGCAGCGCCGGGTGTTTCTGCTGACGACCGTGGCGGTCGCGCTCGCGGTCGCCGCCACCGGCGTGGCCGCGTACGTCACGTTGCGGGTGTCGCTGTACCGCGCGTTGGACGACGAGCTGATCGGCGTCACCAGCACGCTGGCCGTGCCGGTGGCCAACGACATCCGCAACCTGGGCGGGCTGACCGAGCGCGCGCTGCGCGCGGGTGACGTCAGCGTCGCCGCCGTCCGTGCGGACGGGACGATCTTCTACGTGCCCGACGAGCAGGACCACCTCGTGCTGGGGTCGCACGAGCTGGCCGTGGCCAAGGTCCAGCGGGGCGCCTCCGCCCGCAACGGGGTCTCCACCGACGGTCAGCAGTACCGGATCGTCTCGGTGCCGATGACCCAGCTGGGCAACTACGCGCTGGTCCTCGGCCGTCCGCTGGCCCCGACCAACGCCACCCTCGCCTCGGTCGGGCTGACGCTGGTCATCTTCGGCGGTTCGGGCATCCTGCTGGCCGCCATCGCCGGCGCGACCATCGCCCGCTCGAGCCTGCGCCCCGTCCGGGCCCTGTCGGCCGCCGTCGAGCACGTTACCGAGACCGACGACCTGCACCCCATCGCGATCAGTGCCACCGGCGACCTGGCGCTGCTGGCCGACGCGTTCAACCGGATGCTCAGCTCGCTGCGTACCTCCCGCGAGCGCCAACGACAGCTGATCGCTGACGCCGGGCACGAGCTGCGGACGCCGCTGACGAGCATGCGGACCAACCTCGAGCTGCTCTCGGCCGACGCCAGCACCGGCATGCTCTCCCAAGCCGACCGGATCGAGATCCTGGCCGACGTCAACGCCCAGCTGGCCGAGTTCGGTTCGCTGGTGGGGGACCTGGTGCAGCTCGCGCGCGAGGACGCGGTCGCCCCGTCGCCGGAGCCGATCGACTTCCGGACCGTGATCACCTCCGCCCTGCAACGGGTGCGCCGCCGCGGACCGGGCATCTCCTTCGACGTCGAGCTGAACCCGTTCTGGGTGGTCGGCGAGGCCGACAACCTCGAGCGCGCCGTCACCAACCTGCTCGACAACGCCGTCAAGTGGAGCCCGCCGGGCGGCACCGTCCGGGTCCAGCTGGAGGGTGGTCGGCTGCGGGTGGCCGACCAGGGCCCCGGCATCGCCGAGGCCGACCTGCCGTACGTGTTCGACCGCTTCTTCCGCGCGGAGACCGCGCGCAACACCCCCGGCACCGGCCTGGGGCTGTCGATCGTCGCGCAGGCGGTCACCCGGCACGGCGGCTGGGTGCGGGCGAGCCGGTCCGCCCAGGGAGGCGCTGAGTTCACCATCCAGCTGCCCGGCGCGACCACGCTGGAGGGCCTCGCCCGACTCAGCCCCCCCGAGCCCGCGCGCGACCTCGAGCCGTCCCTGCCCGCCTGAGGACGGCGTGACGTCGGACGAGACTGAGTACTGCTCGACCTTTCTCTCAGATCGGGCCATCCATCGGTACAGCTGTTCCGAACCGGACGTAGAGCGAACGGATTCGGGGGCCGTCAAGTCCCAGCCTGCCCATCCGGCCTGCTTCACGTGACCTGCGGTTCTTTCCGGACGACGACGTTCCTGTGGCCGTCCGGCGAGCTCTCCTGCCCTGCTGATGCGCTCCGCATCCTCCGGGCGCCGCCGGTGGCGGGTCCTCGGAGCACCACCCTCAGCACGAGGAGCAGCATGTTCGGAAAGAAAGTCGTGGTTGACATGATCAACCGCAGCGCGGAGAACGAGGCGGACCGTCGGGTCTTCCTGCGTCAGGCCGGCCTGGCCGGTCTCGGTGTCGTCGGCGCGACCGCCCTCAGCGGCGCCGGCAGCCAGAAAGCCGCAGCGGCCCCCCGCGCCGGTGGCCCCAGCGACAGCGCGATCCTGAACTTCGCGCTCAACCTGGAGTACCTCGAGGCGGAGTTCTACCTGCACGCCTACTACGGGTGGGGCGTTCCGTCTGCCTCCACCAGCGGAAAGGGCGCGCGGGGTGGCGTCACCGGTGGTCACAAGGTGCCGTTCAAGAGCAAGTCGGTCGCGCAGTACGCCCGTGAGATCGCCGAGGACGAGCTCAACCACGTCGAGTTCCTGCGCACGGCGCTCGGCTCGGCGGCGGTCTCCCGTCCGAAGATCGACCTCAAGGCGAGCTTTACCGCGGCGGCCCGGGCGGCTGGTCTGATCAACTCCCACCAGACCTTCGACCCGTTCGCCAACGAGAACAACTTCCTGCTCGCGGCCTTCCTCTTCGAGGACGTCGGCGTCACGGCCTACAAGGGTGCCGCTCCGCTGATCGACAACCCGGACTACCTGGAGGCTGCGGCCGGGATCCTCGCGGTGGAGGCGTACCACGCCGGCATCGTCCGGACCTCGCTCTACGCCAAGGGCCTCTACGCGCAGGTGCAGAAGCTCTCGAACGCACGGGACAGCCTCGACGGCAAGTCCGACGACGACCGCGGTGTCGGCAACAGGAAGCGGGGCAACCTCGTCCCCGCGGACAAGAACAGCATCGTCTACAGCCGGACCCCCGGTGCGGTGCTGAACATCGTCTACCTCAACCCCAAGTCGGTGACCAAGGGCGGGTTCTTCCCGGCCGGCGTCAACGGCGAGGTGAACACCAGCGCCGGCACGGCCTGATCGCCGGACCGCACGACTGAGCAGGCGCACCATCGCATGACCGGTCCGGCCGGGGGGCTGCAGCCTCCCGGCCGTTCCGTTTTCCTCAGCCGCGCCTCGGCGGTGACAGGATGACGGCGGACCACGAGAGGGACGAGATGACCGCGACGAGGACCGGATGGCCCTGCTGACCGCGCCCGGTCGGCCGGCCGCGCTGCTGCAGCGCACCCGCCTGCTCGGCCCCGCCTTCGTCGCCGCCGTCGCCTACGTCGACCCCGGCAACGTGGCGACCAACACGACCGCCGGCGCCTCGTACCGCTACCTGTTGCTCTGGGTGCTCGTCGGCGCGACCCTGATGGCCGGCCTGGTCCAGTACCTGTCGGCCAAGGTCGGCTGGCTCACCGGTGAGTCGCTGCCGGCGCTGGTCGGCCAGCGGACCGGCCGAGGGACCCGACTCGCGTACTGGGTCCAGGCCGAGCTGGTGGCGGTGGCCACCGACATCGCCGAGATCGTCGGCGGCGCGCTGGCGCTGCAGCTGCTCGTCGGGCTGCCGCTGGTGCTCGGTGCCGTCGTCACCGCCGCCGTCTCGACCGCCCTGCTCTACGTCCAGCGCTACGGCCAGGTGAGCTTCGAACGGGTCATCGTCGGGCTGCTCGCCGTGGTCACCGTCGGCTTCCTGGCCGGCCTGGTCGTCTCCCCGCCCGACCCCGGCGCCGCAGCGGCCGGACTGGTGCCCCGGCTCGCCGGCACCGACAGTGCGCTGCTCGCGGTCGGGATGCTCGGCGCGACCGTGATGCCGCACGCCGTCTACCTGCACTCCGCGCTGGTCCGGGACCGGCACGGTCGCGCCCAGCCGGGCAATGCCCGCCGGGTGCTGACCTCGGTGAAGGCCGACGTGATCCTGGCGATGCTGGTTGCCGGCAGCGTCAACATCGGGATGCTGCTGCTCTCCGGCAGCGCCCTCTTCGGACTGGACCTGGACGGCCTGCCCGCCGTGCACGCCGCCCTCGGCGACCAGCTCGGCCGCGCCGTCGCCACCTGCTTCGCGCTCGCCCTGCTCGCCTCCGGGCTGGCCTCGACCTCGGTCGGCGGCTACGCCGGGGCGGTTATCATGGCCGGTCTGCTGCACCGCCGGGTGCCGCTGATCTGGCGCCGGCTGGCCACCACCATCCCCGCGCTGATCCTGCTGAGTGTCGGGCTCGACCCCACCCAGCTGCTGATCCTGTCCCAGGTGGTGCTGAGCTTTGGCATCCCGTTCGCCCTGGTCCCGCTCGTCCGGATCGCCCGCGACCGCCGGCTGATGGCCCTGGCTCCGACCCGGCCCGCGACGATCGCCGTCGCCTGGGTCGTCGCCGCCGCGATCGTCGCCCTGAACGTCGTCCTGATCGTCCTGCTGCTCGCCTGAAGCCGAGTTGTCAGAAACCAGTTGCCCTCTAGGACAACTGAGTTCTGACAAGTCGGCCTCAGCTGTGGCCGCCGGTGGCGTACGGGGTGTGGGTGGGCAGGGTCATCCGGGGGCCGCGGCGAGGTCGGCGGGCGGGGCCGCCCATCAGCGCGAGCAGCGCCTGCACCCGGAACCGGTGCCCGCGGTACGGCTCGAGCAGCTCGGTGCAGGCGTCGTCGTCGAGCACCTCCCCGGTCAGGGCAAAGCTGATGTTCTTGCCCACGTGGTAGTCCCCGACGCTCCACGCGTCGGGGTCGCCGTGCGCCCGCTGCCGTACCTCGGCGGAGGTCCAGGGCCCGACGCCGGGCAGGCTGCGCAGGGCGCGGTCAGCCTCGGCGAACGGGCCGGCGAGCGTCCGCTCCAGGGCGGTTGCCCGCTTGGCCGTGGTCACCAGCGTCCGGCTGCGCCGTTCCTCCACGCCGGCGGCCAGGAACGTCCAGCTCGGCACCCGCACCCATGCTTCGGCGGTCGGCGGCAGCCGCATCCCGTACGCCGCCGACGCCGGGTCGTCCGTCGGACCCGGCGCCGGCTCGCCGAACTCGGTGACCAGCATCCGCCAGGCTCGGAACGCCTCCTGCCCGGTGACGACCTGTTCGATACAGGCCGGGGCGAGGGCCTCGTAGACGGCCTCGGTCCGGCCGACGCGGTAGTGGCCGTACCGGCGGCAAGCCTCGACGAGCAGCCCGTGCTCGGGCCGCGGCGCGAAGCCCGCGGCGTCGTCGGCCTCGCCGAGCAGCCGCGGCAGCTGGTCCAGCGCCCACTCCGCCCCCTCGCCCCACGCGCGGGCCGAGACCTCGTCGCCGACCGCGACGACCTTCAGCAGCGCCGGCCCGGCCGGGGTCCGGGTGGTCCGCAGGTGCAGGTCCCCGATCCGACGGTGGGTCGGGTCGCCCGCCCCGCGGCGGTGCAGCGCGAAGAGCGGCGCCAGCAGCGCCGGCCGGTCCAGCCGCAGCTGGCGGGTGATCCCGTTCACCGGGGTCGCCGGATCGCGAAGTCCCCGTCGAGCCGGAGCGAGAAGCCGCAGCGGGTCAGCACCGTACGCGAGGCGAGGTTGTCCGGGACCGTGCCCGCCACCACGGTGTCGGCGCCCTGGCGCCAGGCCAGCTCCAGCGCCAGGGCGCAGGCCCGGGTGGCGATGCCCTGGCCGCGCAGTGCCGGCACCACGCCGTAGCCGATCTCGACCTCGGCCGGACCGTCGCCGGCCGGTGGTCCGTGGAAGCCGACGTCGCCGACCACCTCGCCGTCCCGCTCGATCTGCAGCAGCCACCACGCCGGAGCGGCGGTCAGCGGGCCGTCCACCTCGTACGCCCCGAGGGCGACGGCGAGCGCCATCGTGGTGCCCGTCATCGGATAGCCCGGGTGCCAGCGGGCGGTCTCGGCCCCGTCGAGCGGCCGCCCGGCCAGCAGCGCGCGGGCCACGTCCAAGGGCCACGGCCGCAGCGTCACCTCGCCCGTCCGACGCGTGACCGGGACGCTCATCCGCGGGTCTTCGTCGGCCACGGGTTGGCACGGCAGCCCTGCCGGCCCTTGGTCTGCTGCATCATCACCGGCGCTGGCCGGCCGCGGCCCGGGCAGGCCACGTGCTGACGGCCCAGCGCGTGCCCGAACTCGTGGTTGACCAGGTAGCGCCGGTAGCTGGCCGTGTCGTCGCCGTACGCCTCGGCTCCGTTCACCCAGCGTTCGGCGTTGAGCACGACCCGCGGACCGTTCTGGCAGGAGACCCTGCCGCGGGTGAGCAGCGGCGCGCAGAGGGCGTCGGTTGTCGCGGGCGTAGCCAGAAAGGCGTGCACGTCCGCTCTGCTGGCGGCCGGGACCAGGGTGAAACGTCCGGCGCCGAGGCCGCGCCAGCTGCGGTCGTCATCGAGCACCCGGGCGATCAGCAGCGCCGCCTCATCGGGGTCGACCTTCAGTCCACGCTCGACCGCCACGTCGAAGCGGACCAGCCGGCCCCGGGTCGCCGAGGTCGGCCGGCTGACCTGGGCGCTGGTGAACCGCCCCGAGCCGCGGGCTGGCACCCGAGAGGCCGTACCGTCGGCCCGCAGCCCCGTCGCGCGTTGGCGATCGGTCCGGCTCGGTGGCGGCGGCGGTGGGGTCGCGGCCACGGGCCGACGGGCGGTCGGTGAGGGCACGGTGGTCCTCAGGCTGGCCACCGTGGGCGACCCGGGAAGGACGGCCGCACCACCGGCGTCGGGAGCCAGCCGCAGGCCCAGCCCGACCAGGGCCACGACGAGGGCGCCGACCGCCAGCGCCGGCAGCAGGAGGCGGAGCCAGCGTTCTCGGCTAGATTGTGAGCCGTTCGCATCCCCGCGCGCCCTCCGCGCGAGCGACGCGAGAACTCCCTGGCGGGCCCGGACGCGGCGCGCACGGCCGTCGTCGGGCGCGGCCGGCGGAGGAGCAGTCACAACGATCAAGACTAGGCGGAGACCGTGGCCCACTCCCATTCTGGACCGGCGCGTCCGGGCGGTGCTTCTGCGCTGCCGGTCGTGACGGCTGATGAGCTGCGCCGCCACCGGCGGGCGTTGCAGAAGCTGGTGTGGGTGCTGATCCCGCTGGCCATCTGGACGGTGGTCGGGCTGATCGCCATGTGGCCGGGCGACATCTCCTCCTCGGTCAACCCCGACGTCGCGGGCTACAGCGTGCCGGGCGTGACCTATCCGACGGCCACGATCACCGGCATCGCCGAGATGTCCTGCGACGGGCTCTCCGGCTCGACGCCGGGGGTCACCGACAACCGCTGCGCCACCATCACCGCCACCCTCACCGAAGGCGACGACAAGGGCCTGTCGGTGAGCGTGCCGCTGACGGACGCGGTCTTCAGCTCGGGCACCAAGGTCGGTCAGGACGTCAAGCTGATCCGGGTGCCGCCGGCCGACGGCCAACCCGCCCAGTACCAGTTCTCCGACTTCTCCCGCAGCACCCCGCTGCTGCTGCTCACCCTGATCTTCGCCGCGGTCGTGGTCGCGGTCGCCCGCTGGCGCGGCTTCGCCTCGCTGGTCGGGCTGGGGTTCGCCGGCTTCATCCTGGTCAAGTTCATGTTCCCGGCGCTGGTGGCCGGGGCCAACCCGATCCTGGTCGGGCTGTTCGGCTCGTCGGCGATCATGTTCGTGGTGCTCTACGCCGCCCACGGCTTCAGCGCCCGCACCACGACCGCGCTGGTGGGGACCCTGTTCGGGCTGATCCTGATCGCGCTGCTGGGCTGGGGGGCGACCCGCTGGGCGCACCTGACCGGGGTCGCCGCCGAGGACGACTACGTGCTGGCCGCGGCCGCGCCCAACCTCAGGCTCACGTCGGTGGTGATGTGCGGCATCATCGTGGCCGGTCTCGGCGTGCTGAACGACGTCACCATCACCCAGGCGTCCGCGGTCTGGGAGCTCGCCGACGGCGGCGACCGCTCCGGGCCGCACGCCAGCCGGCGGCTGTTCACGCGGGCGATGCGGATCGGCCGCGACCACATCGCCTCCACCGTCTACACCATCGCCTTCGCCACGGCCGGCGCCTCGCTCTCGGTCCTGCTGCTGATCGCGGTCTACGACCGGCCGCTGCTGCAGGTGCTGCAGACCGAGCAGTTCGCCGGCGAGATCGTCCGGACCCTCGTCGGCTCGATCGGGCTGGTGCTGGCCGTCCCGCTCACCACCGCCATCGGGGTTGCGGTGGTCCGGGCCAGCAACGCCGGTGGCCGCGGCCGGGCCCGTCCCGAGCCGGTCGACGAGGACGAGTTCGAGGACCTCGAGCCCGCGCTGGGCGAGCGGACCGAGAAGCCGACCGAGGACGAGAAAGCCCTCGACGGACCCGCGACCGCGGTGACCCAGACCCGGCGGCTCCGGCGGCGCCCGAAGGACGAGGACGACTTCGGCTTCGCCGACCTGCGCGAGCCCCAAGAGAAGGGGACGGGCCAGCAGGAGACGGGCCAGCAGGGGACCACTCCGACCGGTCGCCGTCCGTCGTGACGGCGATGCGCGCACTGGTCTACGACGCCGTCGGCGCCCCGCCGCGGCTGCAGGACGTGCCCGCCCCCCTCTGCCCGGCCGACGGCGTCCTGGTCGCGGTCGCGGCGACGGGAGTCTGCCGTTCCGACTGGCACGCCTGGCGGGGCCACGACGCGGTCTCACTGCCGCACGTCGGCGGGCACGAGCTCGCGGGCACGGTGGCCGCCGTCGGTCCGGAGGTGGCCCGTTTTGCGGTCGGCGACCGGGTGACCACCCCGTTCGTGAACGGCTGCGGCCGCTGCGCGGTCTGCGCCGCGGGTGACCCGCAGATCTGCCCGGACCAGACCCAGCCCGGCTTCACCGGGCCGGGCTCGTTCGCCGACCTGGTCGCCCTGCACGCCGCTGACCTCAACCTGGTCCGGTTGCCCGCCGAGGTCGGCTTCGTCGAGGCCGCCGCCCTCGGCTGTCGCTTCGCCACCGCGTACCGGGCCCTGACCGTGCACGCGCGGCTGCAGCCCGGCCAGTGGGTGGCTGTCCACGGCTGCGGCGGCGTCGGCCTGTCCGCGGTAGCGCTCGGGGTAGCCCTCGGTGCCCGGGTGGTCGCCGTGGACCTGTCGGCCGCCGCGCTCGACGTGGCCCACGAGCTGGGTGCGGAGGCCACGGTACGGTCGGCCGACCCGGTCGAGGAGGTCGGGAGGATCACCGGCGGCGGAGCGCACGCCTCGCTGGACGCGTACGGGTCTCCGGCCACCGCCGCCGCCTCGGTCCGTAGCCTGCGCCGCCGCGGCCGGCACGTCCAGGTCGGGCTGCTGCTCGACCCGGCCGGCACCGCGATGCCGATGGACGTGGTGATCGGCCGCGAGCTCGAGCTGTACGGGTCCCACGGGCTGGCGGCGGCCGACTACCCCGCGATGCTGGCCCTGGTGGCGTCCGGCTCGATCCGGCTCGACCGCCTGGTCGGCCGGGTGATCGCGCTGGACGAGGTCCCCGCCGCTCTGGCCGCGATGGACAGCCCCTCGGGGGCCACGGCCGGCCTCACGGTCGTCGACCTGGCCCTCCCGACCTGATCGAGTAGACAACGGCCGCGACTACGCGGCCGATCTCTACTCGATCCTGGGCGTTATCCACAGATCAGGTTCGACGCGGCTCGGGGGGCCGGACTTGCCCCAGAGTTGGTGGAATGTATCCCCGTCAGGACCCCGACAAGCGGCTGCTCGACCTTGCCGTCGCTCAGGCGGGCGTGCTCAGCCGCGAGCAAGCCGAGCAGCTCGGGGTGGGCCGGCACTCGATCGCCCGGCTCGCCAGCTCCGGGCGCTGGGACCGGATGACCCGCTCGATCTACTTCACCGGACCCGGAGAACCGGCCTGGCTCGGCTGGGCCTGGGCGGGGGTGCTCCTGGGCGGGTCGGACGCGCGGTTGGCCAGCCTGGCCGCGGCGCGAGTGCACGGCCTCAGCGAGGACGAGCCCTGGCCCATCCCGGTCCTGGTGCCCGACGCGGCTCCGGCCAGCAAGCGGCCCCCGTGGGACTTCCGGCGCGAGCGTCCGGGCGTCCGCGAAGCGCGCTCCCCCGGCTCGCCGCCCAGCACGACCGTCGAGGACACCGTGCTCGACCTCACCGAGGAAGGAGGAGCTCGGGAGGCGATCGGCTGGGTGACCATGGCGGTTCAGAGCCGCCGCACCACCGTTCCCCGGCTTCGGCTGGCGCTGCGACGGCGGAACAGGCTGGGGCATCGGCAGCTGCTGACCGAGCTCCTGGTAGACGTCGCCCAGGGTGCAGAGACGCCCATCGAGGTGGCCTTCCTCCGCGACGTCGAGCGGGCACACGGGCTTCCGCGCGCCAACCGTCAGGCGGTCTCGCGCCGCTCCCCCGACATTCGCGACGTCTACTACGACGCTTACGCGACCGTGGTGGAGCTGGACGGCCGCCTCGGGCACGAGGGCATGGGCCGCTTCCGGGACATGCGCCGGGACAACATGGCCGCACTGAGTGGGGAGGTCCCGCTCCGCTACGGGTCGGTCGACGTGTACGGCGAACCGTGTCCGATCGCCTTCCAGCTGGGCGAAGTACTGGTCCGCCGGGGTTGGGGTGGCCTGCCGCACCGGTGCCCAAACTGCCTCTCGGTGCCGCTCGAGCTCCTCGGTTAGATGATCGAGTAGACAACGACCGCGACTATGCGGCCGTTCTCTACGCGATCTTCAACCGGCGTCGGTCGGGCCGGGCTTGAGCAGCGGGAACAGGATGGTCTCCCGGATCCCGGCGCCGGTGAAGAGCATCACGAGCCGGTCGATGCCCAGGCCTACGCCGCCCATCGGCGGGGCGCCGAACTCGAGGGCGGCGAGGAAGTCCTCGTCCAGCTGCATCGCCTCGGCGTCGCCGTCGGCGGCGGCCAGCGACTGGGCGGTCAGCCGCTCCCGCTGGATCACCGGGTCGACCAGCTCGGAAAAGCCAGTGCCGCGTTCCACCCCGCCGATGACCAGGTCCCAGGCCTCGATCAGGTGCGGGTCGCTGCGGTGCGGACGGGCGAGCGGCTGGGCGCTCGGCGGGTAGTCGCAGACAAAGGTCGGCCGCTGCAAGGTCGGCTCCACCAGCTCGCCGAACAGCTCGATCACCAGCTTCTCCGCGTCCCAGCCCGGCTCGACCTCCACGCTGCGCTGGGTCGCGAAGGCCCTGAGCTCGTCCGCGCCGGTCGCCGGCGTCACCTCGACGCCGAGCACCGCCGACAGCCCCGGATAGACCCCGAGCCACGGCCACTCCCCGTCCAGGTCGATCACGCCGGCGGGCGTCGAGATCTGCCGCGAGCCGAGCAGGTCGGCGGCGTCGAGGATGATCCGCTGCAGCAGCGCCGCGACCGTCTGCTGGTCGCCCCAGGCCTCGTAGAACTCCAGCATCGTGAACTCCGCCGAGTGGGTCGAGTCGATGCCCTCGTTGCGGAAGATCCGGCCCATCTCGTACACCCGGTCGACGCCGCCCACGACCGCCCGCTTGAGGAACAGCTCCAGCGCGATCCGCAGCGTCATATCGGTGTCGAAGGCGTTCAGGTGGGTGCCGAACGGGCGGGCGTTGGCGCCGCCGTGCACCAGCTGCAGCACCGGGGTCTCGATCTCGAGGTAGCCCTCGCGGTGCAGCGTCTCGCGGATGCTGCGGGTGACCGCCGCGCGCGTCCGGACCATGTCCCGGGCGGCTTCGCGGACGGTCAGGTCGGCGTAGCGCTGCCGCACCCGGGTCTCGTCGGAGAGCTCCTTGTTCCGATCGTGCAGACCGCTCGGCATCGGCCGCAGCGCCTTCGCCGCCATCCCCCACTCGGTCGCGAGGACGGAGAGCTCGCCCCGGCGGGAGGAGATGACCCGGCCCCGGACCCAGACGAAGTCGCCCAGGTCGACGTCGGCCTTCCAGCCGCCCAGCGCCTCGGCGCCCACCTCGGCCAGCGACAGCATCACCTGCAGCCGGACGCCCGAGTCGGCTGGGGACAGCCCCTCCTGCAGGGTGGCGAAGCAGAGCTTGCCGGTGTTGCGGACGAAGACCACCCGGCCGGCGACGGCGACCACGTCGTCGGTCTCCTCGCCGGTCTCCAGGTGCGCCCAGCCGGCGCGGACCTCGCGCAGCGCGTGCGTCCGTGGCACCGACACCGGGTACGCCTCGCGGCCCTCGGCCAGCAGCCGCTCCCGCTTGTCCTTGCGGACGCGGATCTGCTCGGGCTCGTCGGGCTCACGGGCTGGGTCGGACCCAGCGGTCTGGTCAGGCACCGCGTCAGCCTATCCACGATCGCCGGGCCGAACGGCCGCGAGAGGCGCCCCCACCTGGGAGGATGCGTGGCGTGACCGCCTTCCCCCAGCAGCCGCCCGCCTACCCGTCGATCTCCGGAGGGGAACTCGTCATCGAGGCTCGTCGGCCCTTCGGCGGCGGCGGGCTGATGATGAGCCCGCAGATCACCATCGACGGCTACCCGGCGCCGGCGGTCTGGGGCCGCAACGCCTACCCCGCCCCGGCCGGCCGGCGGCACGTCCAGGTGGCGACCAACTACCTGTGGCGGTTCGGCGGTGCCGAGACCGACGTGGACGTCTTTCCCGGTCAGTCCAGCGTCGTCCACTACAGCGGCCCGTTGATCACCTTCATCGGGGGCCGGATCGGGCCCCAGGTGCAGCCGCGGGCCGGGATGGCGGCGTTCTGGGCCATCATGGGCCTGGTCCTGCTGCTCGTGGTGCTGGCGGTCGTCGGCGCCGTCCTCGACCGCTGACGTCCAGCCCGGGCAGCCATCGCGAGCGCGTAACACGGACTTGAGTAGGGTTCCGGACATGGCGGACGTGCTCTCCAACTACCGGGCTGGTGCGGCGTTCGACGAGATGATGGACAACGAGGGCAACGTCCGGCCCTCGTACAAGGCCATCCACGCCACCCTCGACCGCTCCAGCCCGGCCGAGCTGAAGCAGATCGCGGAGTCCCTGGCCAGCAACTACGTCCAGGCCGGCGTCACCTTCGACATCGGGGGCGTCGAGCGGCCGTTCCCCCTCGACCTCGTGCCCCGGGTGATCGCCTCGCCCGAGTGGGAGACGATCGAGGCCGGCGTCGCGCAGCGGGTCCGCGCGCTGGAGGCTTTCCTCGCCGACGTCTACTCCGACGCGCGGGTGATCGCGGACGGGGTGATCCCGAGCCAGCTGGTCACCTCCTCCAACCAGTACCACCGCGCGGTCTGGGGGGTGCAGCCCGGCAACGGGGTACGCATCCACGTGTCCGGCGTCGACCTGATCCGGACGCCGGCCGGTGACGTCCGGGTGCTGGAGGACAACGTCCGGGTGCCCAGCGGGGTCTCGTACGTGATGACCAACCGCAGCGCCATGATCACCGCGCTGCCCGACGCCTTCTCCAACCAGCGGATCCGTTCGGTCGCCGGCTATCCCCAGCGGCTGCTGCAGGCGCTGCGCAAGGCCGCGTCCGCCACCACCGACAACCCCAACGTCGTCGTCCTCACCCCCGGCGTCTACAACTCCGCCTACTTCGAGCACACCCTGTTGGCCCGGACGATGGGCGTCGAGCTGGTCGAGGGCCGCGACCTGGAGTGCCGACGCGGCAAGGTGTTCATGCGCACCACCGCCGGGCTGCAGCGGGTGGACGTGATCTACCGCCGGATCGACGACGACTTCATCGACCCGGTCCACTTCCGCAGCGACTCGATGCTCGGCGTCCCCGGCCTGGTGAACGCGGTCCGCACCGGCGGGGTGGTGCTGGCCAACGCGATCGGCAACGGGGTGGCCGACGACAAGCTGATCTACACCTACGTGCCCGACCTGATCCGCTACTACCTCGCCGAGGCGCCGGTCATCGCCAACGTCGACACCTGGCGGCTCGAGGAGGACGAGGCCCGCGAGGAGGTGCTGGACCGGCTGGACGAGCTCGTGGTCAAGCCGGTCGACGGCTCCGGCGGCAAGGGGATCGTGATCGGTCCACGCGCGACCAAGGCCGAGCTGGACGCGCTCCGGGCCCGGGTGATCGCCGACCCGCGCGGCTGGATCGCCCAGCCCGTCGTCCAGCTGTCGACCGTGCCGACCCTGATCGACGACCAGCTGAAGCCCCGGCACGTGGACCTGCGGCCGTTCGCCGTCAACAGCGGCGACGAGGTCTGGGTGCTGCCTGGCGGTCTGACCCGGGTCGCGCTGCCCGAGGGCGAGCTGGTGGTCAACTCCAGCCAAGGTGGCGGCAGCAAGGACACCTGGGTGCTGAGCGCACCGACCCACCGGCCGCCCCCCGACGACGACGGCCAAGACATCGACGACCTGGAGTCTGACCGGGTGGGACTGGACGGGAAGCCGGTCGAGGAGGAACGCGTGCGGCCGCCGACGCCGCACCGGAACGGCCGGATGCCGACGGCGCTGATGGGCCCCAAGCAGATGAAGCAGGGCGCGCCCAAGCAGGCGCAGGTGCAGCACCAAGAAGAGCAGCAACAGCAGTCGGGAGGTCCGCCGATGATTCGACAGGCTCCCGACCGGCTGAGCTCGGGGAGCGGGGAGTCGTGCTGAGCCGGATCGCAGAGTCGATGTTCTGGATCGGCCGCTACGTCGAACGGGCCGAGGACACCTCCCGGCTGCTGCAGACCCACCTGCGGCTGCTGGTCGAGGACACCTCGTCCGAGACCGAGTCCTGCCGCAACCTGCTGGCCCTGATGAGTGTCAGCCACGTCGAGCACCCCGGCCACGAGGACCTGCTACGCGTCCTCGGCTACGACGCCAAGGAGTCGACCTCGATCTTCGCCTGCTGGGCGGCCGCGCGGGACAACGCTCGCCGCGCCCGTGAGGTGATCCCGCTCGACCTGTGGGAGTGCATCAACACCACCTGGCACCAGCTGCCGTCCGGGCGGTTCCGGACGGCGCGCGCGCACACCTTCCTCGACTGGGCGCGGGAGCGCAGCGCCCTGTTCAACGGCATCGCCCGCGGCACGATGGTCCGCGACGACGGCTGGGAGTTCATGATGCTCGGCCGCTCGCTCGAGCAGGTCGACATGACCTCGCGCCTCGTCGCTTCGGCCTCGCTGCGGACCGGCAGCACGAACTGGCCGTCGGTGCTGCGCGGCTGCGGCGGCCACGACGCCTTCCTGCGGACGTACCGGGGCCTGCACACCGACCGCGAGGCCGCGCAGTTCCTGATCCTGGACTCCCGCTTCCCGCGCTCGGTGATGCACGGGCTCGCCGCCGCGTCGGACTGCCTGCGCCGGCTGACCACGACCAGCGGCCAGACGGCGCTGCAGTCGGAGTTCCCCGCCCGTGCGCTCGGTCAGCTGCGGGCCCGGCTCGAGTACGCCGACATCGGTGAGCTGCTGGAGGACCTGGACTCGGAGATGACCTGGGTGCAGGACGTCGCCGCGCAGGTGACGGCGGCGGTGGCGAACAACTACTTCGCCGCCGAGGACCCGACCGCCTGGATCACCGAGGGGACCCGCTGACGTGCGCCTGAGCATCGACCACCAGACCGGCTTCCGGTACAACTCCCCGGTCAAGTCCTCCTACAACGAGGCCCGGATGACGCCGGCGGCGACCGAGCACCAGACCATCTGGAGCAGCCGGGTGAGCATCGAGCCCGCCGCCTGGAGCTTCAGCTACACCGACTACTGGGGCACCCGGGTCACGACCTTCGAGCTGCACGAGCCGCACGAACGGCTGACCGTGCACGCCCAGGCCGTGGTCGACACGCGCGGCGACGAGCTCTCCTGGGACACCGACCGCCGGGTCGCGCCCAGCGACCTGGGCTGGCCCGCGCTGCACGACCGGGGCGTGATCGACAAGATGGCGGAGTTCCTGACCGTCAACCGGCGGACGGCACCGCCACCCGAGCTGGCCGCACTGGCCGCCGACGTCGCGTCCCAGCCGCCGCGGCTGGCCGGGCTCGACGTGTGCGCGATCGTCGGCCGTCAGCTGGACTACCAGCGCGGTTCAACCGAGGTGACCAGCGCCGCCGAGGACGTCTGGCGGCTCGGGCAGGGCGTCTGCCAGGACTTCAGCCACGTCGCTCTGGGTGCGCTGCGTTCGATCGGCCTGCCGGCGCGGTACGTGTCCGGTTACCTGCACCCCGGCCCCCGCGAACCCAACACGGCGGTGAACGGTGAGAGCCACTCCTGGATTGAGTGGTGGTGCGGCACTTGGGTCGCCTACGACCCCACCCTCGGCGCACGGCTCACCGACTCCTACGTCCGGGTCGGGCACGGTCGCGACTACGGCGACGTCGCGCCGTTGCGCGGTACCTACTCCGGCGGCTCGTCCTCGATGTTCGTCACGGTGGCGCTGACCGAGCTGGGCTGATCCCCCGCGCTCCCGCGGCGTCGGGATTATCGTGTGCCCCATGAGCAACTACGGGCCGCCGAACCCTTACCAGCAGCCGTACGCGCCGCAGGGCGGGCGACCGGGTCAGCAGCCCTACCAGGGCCAGCAGCCCTACCGCCAGCCTCCACAGGGCTACGGCCAGACCGCACCCGGCCAGCCGTACGGGCAGCAGGGCCAGTGGACCCCGCAGCCGCCGCTGGCGCGCAAGCCCGCGCTGGTGCAGCACGCGCTGCCGGTGGTCACCCTGGACCAGCTGGTCGGCCACGAGATCACCGAGGTGCTCGGCGACGTGGTCGGCGTGGTCGTCCGCACCCGCGAGCTGCGGCCGGACCTGCGCCAGGGCAACCCGATGGACGGCTACGTCACGATGCTGACCGAGTCCCGGCAGGACGCGGTGACCCGGCTGGTCGAGATGGCCGTCGCCGCCGGCGCGCACGCGGTGGTCGGCCTGCGCTACGACTGCAGCGAGATCACCCAGTCGCTCAGCGAGGTCGCCGCGTACGGCACCGCGGTCAAGCTGGCCGGCGCCGGCGAGCCCTCGAACCCGTCGGCCTGATACCCGCTTGGCCCGGGCGGTCCGGGGGGACACAATGGCCCTCATGAGCGCCGACCAGCCGGAGACGACCCCCGAGCCCCAGCCCCAGAGCTCGGCGGAGGAGACCAAGCGCAAGTTCCGCGAGGCCCTCGCCGCCAAGAAGGGCCGTCAGGGCGAGGACCACGTCGACGGCGGCCAGTCCCAGGGCCACGCCCACGGTCGGATCGAGACCAAGCGCACCTTCCGTCGCAAGACGGGCTGAGCGGGCTGGCTCAGCGCCACCCCTTCGGGGCCCTCGACAAGCTCGGGACGCGCTGCCCTGAGCCAGGCTCAGCGCAACCCAGTACGCGCCCTGAGCTTGTCGAAGGCCTCGAAGAGGTTGCGCCTCCTGGCCCCTCGAAGAGGTTGCGCCTCCTGCCCTTGGCTACCCCCGGGCGATCCGGACCGTCAGGATCTCGAACGGGCGCAGCGCCAGGCTGGCGCCGGTGTCGGTGGCCCGGCAGCGGGGGTGGCCGATCGGGCGTTCGAGCAGGTCGGTGAACTCCACCGAGCTGACGTCGAAGCCCGCCACCAGCTCACCCGCCGCCCGGCCGCCGCGGGACTCGTACAGCCGGACGACCACGTCCCCGCTGGCGTCCTCGGCCAGCTTCACCGCCTCGACCACGATGGCCGGGTGGGAGACCGTGAGCAGCGGGGCCACGTCGGCGGCGCCGTTGACCACCCGTTCGGGCAGGTTCGTCCGGTAGCCCTCCTCCACCGCGTCGGCGATGGCGGCGGCGGGCCGGATGGTGATCCGGCTGAGGTGGCGGCCTTGGTCGGCTTCCGGGTCGGGGAACTCCGGCCCGCGGACCAGCGACAGCCGCACGGTCGTGGTGCTGCCGCCGTCCGGCCGGGCGGTCCGGTTCACGTCGTGGCCGTACACGCAGTCGTTGCTGACCACGACCCCGTAGCCCGGCTCTTCGACGTGCAGCCAGCGCTGCGCGCAGGTCTCGTACCGCGCGTACTCCCACGAGGTGTTGGCGTGCGTCGGCCGCTGCACGTGCCCAAACTGAGTCTCCGCGCTCGCCGCGGCGGCGTGCACGTCGAGCGGGAAGCCGAGCTTGAGCAGCTTGTGCTTCTCGTGCCAGTCGAGCTCGGTGACCACCTCGACCGACGGCGCACCGGCGGCGAGCACGATCCGCTGCGACACCGTCGAGGAGCCGAAGCTGCGCCGGACCACCACGGCGACCGCCTCCGGCGTCTCCTCGGTCTCGATCGCGTCCACCCCGTCGATCTCGGTCAGGCTGCGCCGGTAGTGGACGTCGACGTCCCAGGCGTCCCAGTTGTTCGGCAGGTCGCGGTGCAGCTGCAGCCGTAGCGCGCTCTCGTCCGGGGCGATCGCCTCCCGACCACTGGCCGCGTCCACCAGGGAGCTGATCTGGCCACGCTCGTCGACCACCACCCGGACGATCCCGTTGTCGAGCACGACGCGGCCGCCGTCCTGGGTCAGGGTCACCGGCGGCGCCGCCACGGTCTGACCCGCCCCCAGGGCCGGTACCCCCCGCCGGCCGTGCGGCGCCGCGTTGAAGACCAGCGGACGCTCGCCGACCCCGGCCAGCGCGCCGGTCGCGGTCGCGATCACGGCCTCGGCCCGGCGCTCGATCGCCGCGTAGTTGCGCTCAGCGTCGTGGGCCACCCAGGCGATGCCGCTGCCGGGCAGGATGTCGTGGAACTGCTGCAGCAGCACCAGGTGCCACAGCTCCTCCAGCTCGGCGTACGGGTACTCCGCCCCCAGCCGGACAGCGGCAGTGGTCGCCCACAGCTCGGCCTCGCGCAGCAGGTGCTCGCTGCGCCGGTTGCCGCGCTTGGTCCGCGCCTGGGTGGTGTAAGTGCCGCTGTGCAGCTCGAGGTACATCTCCCCGGTCCACACCGGCGGGTGCTCGTACTCGGCCGCGGCCGCGTCGAAGAAGGCGCGCGGGCTGCCCATGGTCACCGTCGGCGACCCCTCGAGCGAGGCCAGCCGGTGGGCCGTGGCGACCATCTCGCGGGTCGGTCCGCCGCCGCCGTCGCCGTACCCGTACGGCACCAGCGACATCGTGGCCACGCCCTTCTCGCGGTACTGCCGCTCGGCTCGGGCGAGGTCGCTGGCGGAGAGGTCGGAGTTGTAGGTGTCCACCGGGGGGAAGTGGGTCAGCACCCGGGAGCCGTCGATGCCCTCCCACCAGAAGGTGTGGTGCGGCATCTTGTTGGTCTGGTTCCACGACATCTTCTGGGTCAGGAAGTACTTCGACCCGGACGCCCGGACGATGCCCGGCATGGCGGCGGAGTAGCCGAAGGAGTCCGGCAGCCACGCCTCCTCGGTCTCGACGCCGAAGTTCTCCAGGAAGAAGCGCTTGCCAGCGACGAACTGCCGGGCCATCGCCTCACCGCCCGGCATGTTGGTGTCCGCCTCCACCCACATCCCGCCCACCGGGACGAACTGGCCGCGCTGGACGCAGTCACGGATCCGCTCGAACAGCTCCGGGTAGAACTCCTTCATCCAGGCGTACTGCTGGGCTGAGGAGCAGGCGAAGACGAAGTCCGGGTCGGCGTCGGCAAGCGCGACCACGTTCGAGAACGTCCGCGCGCACTTCCGGATCGTCTCGCGCACCGGCCACAGCCAGGCCGAGTCGATGTGCGCGTGGCCGACGGCGGTCAGCCGGTGGGCGCTGGCGTACGCCGGTCGGCTCAGCACCTCGCCCAGCTCGGCGCGGGCGGCGGCCGCGGTCCCGGCGATGTCGTCGGGGTCCAAGGTGTCGAGCATCCGCTGCAGCGCCTGCAGGATCTCCGCCCGCCTGGGCAGCGTCTCCGGCAGCTCACGCATCAGCCCGTTGAGGCTCCACACCTCACCCAGCAGCTCCCAGACCTCGCGGTCGAGCAGCCCGAGCCGACACTGCCGCAGCTCGTACAGCTCCTCCTCCCCGGCCGTGGCCGGGTCGCCGTAGGGAGTCGGTTGCTGCAGGTCGAGGCCGTCGAGGTGCCGGGTGTGGGCGACGTTCGGGTTCGCCGCCGCCTCGAGGTAGAGGTCGACCGGCGTGCTCGCGTCCAGCGGCACGAAGTGGTTGAGCGGCGAGATCGCCTTGATCGTGGTGCCCTGAGGGGTCCAGGCCAGGCCCTCGGCCTGGAAGCCGGCCTGGTGGCCCTCGAAGCCGAGGTCGACGACCAGCTCGACGCTGGTCCCGGCCACGTCTCCCCACTCCGGCGGCACCGAGCCGGTGACGTGGATCCAGGTCGTGCTCCACGGCCGGCCCCAGGCCATCCCTTCCTGGACGGGCACGTAGTCCTGGCCGAACGCTTCCGCCGCGGGCACCGGTTCGCCCGGGGCCTGCCACCAGCTCAGGTCCAGCGGCGCGGTGGCCCGGTACAGCGCCGGCTCGAGGTACTCGGCGACGAACCGGGTCAGCCGGTTCTCGAGCAGGGTCTTCTGGTCGTGCATGGCGGAGCTCCTGAGGATGGGGACTTGTTCCCTGAGCCTGTCGAAGGGCCTTCGACAGGCTCAGGCAACGGGAACGGGGTGGTTCGGGGAAGGGAGAGAGGGTGGATCAGCCCTTGACGCCGCCACCGAAGGCGAAGGCCCCGCCGAGGCGCCGGCTGAGCACCAGGTAGAGCAGGACCGAGGGTAGGGAGTAGAGCAGGGCGTACGCGGCCAGCTGACCGTAGACGATCTGCCCGTACTGGCCGAAGAAGGTGTAGATGGTGACCGACATCGGCTGCTTCTCGGGGCTGAGCAGCAGGATGAAGGGGACGAAGAAGTTGCCCCACAGGCCGATGAAGGTGTAGATCGCCACCACCGAGAGCCCGGGCGCCATCAGCGGCATGATGATCCGGCGCAGCCCCTGCAGCGGGGTGGCCCCGTCGGTCCAGGCCGCCTCCTCCAGCTCGATCGGCACCCCGTCCATGAAGTTCTTGGTCAGCCAGATCGAGATCGGCAGCGCCGTCGTGGCCATGAAGACCATGGTCGCGACCATCGAGTCGTCCAACGCCAGCTGCACGAAGAGCCCGTAGACCGGGACCATGATCGCGGTGATCGGCAGGCCGGTGGCGAAGAGGATCGTCAGCAGGAACGGCCGCTTCAACCGGGATCGGTAGCGCGACAGCGGGTACGCCGCCAAGGTGGCGCAGACCATCGTGATCACGGTGCCGCCCATGCAGAGATCGCCCCGTTGAGCAGCGGTCGGTAGGTGGTCTCCTCGTTCATCACCGCGCGGAAGTTGTCCAGGGTGAACGGCTTCGGCCAGGTGATGCTGACGCCTTGGGAGGGATTGCCGTTGAAGGCGGCGAAGAGCACCCACAGCAAGGGCACGATGAACGCCGCGGCGATGATCAACAAGCCGAGGCTGCCGATCATCCGGCCCGAGAGCCGCCGTCGGCGGTGCGCGGGCGGCGTGGCCACCACAGCTGAGGTGGCCTGTTCGGCGAGGGCGGCGGTCACAGCGTCTCCGACCGGTTGAGGGTGCGTAGGTAGATCAGGGAGAAGATGGCGCCGATCACCAGCAGCAGCAGGGCGATCGCCGTGCCGTAGCCGAGGTCGGAAGCGATGAACGCCTGGTTGTAGGCGAACAGAGGCAGCGTCATGCTCTTGTCGCTCGGGCCGCCCTTGGTCATGGTGTAGATCAGCCCGAACACCGACAGCGTCTGCAGCGTGATCAACATCAGGTTGGTGCCGATGCTGCGGCGCACCATCGGGATGGTGATCGCGGTCAGCATCCGGAACGGGCCGGCGCCGTCGACCAACGCGGACTCCTCGATGTCGCGCGGCACCTCCGACAGGGCGGCGGAGTAGACCAGCATCGAGAACGCCGTCCCGCGCCAGATGTTCGCGATCGAGACCGCGAGGATCGGGTTGTCGTAGAGCCACTCCTGGGTGGGCAGGTGCAGGAAGCCCACGATGGAGTTCCACGAGCCGCCGTCGCCGAGCACGGCCTGCCACAGGTACGCCACCACCACCTCGGGCAGCACCCAGGCCCCGATCACCACCGCCGAGCAGAAGGCGCGGACCACCAGAAAGCTGGAGCGGTTGAGCAGGGCCAAGATCATCCCGAGGATGTTCTGACCGACGATCGCGGAGAGGAACGTGAAGACCAACGTCAGGCCCAGCGAGGACCGGAACGCCGGATCGCTGAGGGCTCGGGTGAAGTTGGCGACGCCGACGAACTGCGTCCCCACCTGACCGGTCAGGGCCATGTTGGTGAAGGACGCGTAGACGCAGTAGGCGATCGGGCCGGCCAGGAAGACCACCAGCAGCAGGACAGCGGGCCCCAGCGGCACCCCCCGTACGAGGGTGCGGCCCGGGTGCCGGCTTGGGGGCGGTGCAGTCGGCAGCCGCGCAGCCGCCGACACACTCACTTCGTCAGGACCTTGTCCGCACCGACGATCTTGGTGACCCCGTCGGTGTAGAACTGCGCTGCGGCGGCGGGATCGGCGCTGCCGGTGATCACCTTTTCCCCGGCCTGCTGGATCAGCAGGCTGATCTTGGCGTACTCGGCGTAGGCCGGGCGGTAGATCGTGCTCTCCACCAGCTCGGAGAAGAAGGCGTTGGTCGGGTTGGCCTTGGTGTAGGTCGGGTCCTTGGCCACATCGGTGCGGACCGGGATCTGGACGTTCTTGATCGCCCAGTCCAGCTCACCCTGCTTGGCGGTGAGCAGCTTGATCAGCTCCCAGGCGGTGGCCGGGTTCTGGGCGTTCTTGGGGATGGCCCAGGTCCAGCCGCCGGACAGCGTCACCTTGCCGCTGCCCTGACCGTTCTGGGTCGGCATCGCGACATTGCCCATCACGGTGTTCCACTCGGGCCAGGGGGCCGCCCCGGTGGAGGCCCAGTTGCCCGACAGCCAGCTGCCGTCGACCGCGATCGCCAGTCCGCCCTTGGGCAGCAGGTCCTGGCCGACGGTGTTGGCCCAGGTGGGGTTGAGCGCCTGCTGCGGGGTGGGCGCGAGGCCGGAGGAGTAGATCTTCTGCAGGAAGGTCAGTGAGTCGACGAAGTTCTGCGACCCCACCACCCACTTCTGGCTGGCCTTGTCGAAGAGCGTGCCGCCGTCGGTGCCGTAGAGCAGCATCTCGAAGCCCTGCATCGTGGCGCCCTCACCGGTGCCCGTGCCCGCGTAGACGTTCAGCGGGATGACGCCGGGCACCTTGTCCTTGACCGCCTGCGCGGCGTCGAGGATGTCCTGCCACGTCTTGGGAGCCCAGTCCTCGGACAGGCCCGCCTTGGTCAGGATGGTCTTGTTGAACCAGATCGCGCGGACGTCGGTGCCGTCGGGGATGCCGTAGGTCTTGCCGTCCAGGCCCTGGGCGGCGGTCTTGGCCGTGTCCTTGAACTGGCTCCAGTCCGCCCAGCTGCTGATGTGGTCGTCCAGCGGGCTGAGGTAGCCGGCCGCGATGTCGGAGTTGATCAGGAACGTGTCCTCGTACGCCAGGTCCGGCGCGGTGCGCGGGGAGCGCATGGCGAGCTGGAGCTTGGTGTAGTAGTCGTTCTCCGAGGCGGTGATCGGCTGCAGCTTGACGGTGGCTCCAGGGTTGGCCGCACTGAACTGCTTGGCGATGTCGCCGAGGAAGTTGGCCTGGATCTTGGAGTTGCCGAACTGCTGGTAGGTCACCTTGACCTCACCGGTGATCGCGGCCGCCGAACCGCTGGCGGGGCTGCTCGGCGTCGCGCCGCTGCCGCCCTTGCCGCACGCAGCCAGGCCGGCCGTGGCGCCGAGCCCGGCGGTGGCCAGCAGGAACTCTCTTCTACGCATGATTCTCCCTTGAATGATGACGGCCGAGGACGTGACGCCGAGGACCCGGTACAGGGCCGGCAGGAGGTGACGACGGGAGGGGACTTCCGGTGAGCCGAAGCTGCCGGACGGGACAGGCGAGGTCAGGGCCTCGTCGCCCTTACTCGCTCCCCTCGGAAGACGCAACCGCTTGCGCAACCGCTTTCTCGTGAACGTAACAGGCCGTTACACTCTCCGCAAGCGTTTGCGCCGAAGCGAAGAGGTGACAACCATGGCGACGATGGCCGACGTCGCCGCTCTGGCCGGGGTGTCCACGTCGACCGTCTCCCACGTGCTCAACCGCACCCGGGCGGTGGACCCGCGGACGCGGGCCCGGGTCGAGGACGCCGTCCGGCTGACGGGTTACCAGCCCAACCACGTGGCTCGGTCGCTCGCCACCTCGAGCAGCCGCACCATCGGGCTGGCCATGTCGATGCTGGGCCGCGACAGCTACTTCGCCGAGTTCGCGCACGCGGTCGAGACCAGCGCCCGGCGGGCGGGCTACACCCTGACCTACGCCGACACCCACGACGAGGCCGACACCGAGAAGCTCGTGCTGACCCAGTTCCTGTCCCAGCGGATCGACGGCATGATCTGGGCCTCGAGCGGGTCACCCGCGGCCGCGGTCGGTCCTGCGGTGACCACGGTGCTGGTCGACCGGTTGCGCGACGAGCCGCACGACCAGGTCGGGCCGGAGAACGTCGAGGCCACGGCCACCCTGACCGCCCACCTCGCCGGTCACGGCCACCGGCGAGTGGCCCTGGTGGCCGGCATGGCGGGCTGGAACACGACCGCGGAGCGGATCGCCGGGTTCCGGCGGACGGTGGCCGAGCACGACCTCGACCCCGATCCGGCCCTGATCGTGCACGGCGACTCCCAGGCCGAGCCCGCGCGCCAGGCCGTGCACGCCCTGTTCGCCCTCGACAACCCGCCGACCGCACTGGTCAGTGCGAACAACGCGATGACCTTCGGTGTGCTGCGCGCGCTGCGGGAGCTCGGCCTCTCCGCACCGCACGACGTCGCCCTGGTCTGCTACGACGACTTCGACTGGGCCGACCTGGTCACGCCGGGACCGACCGCGATGCGCCAGCAGATCGACGCCATGGGCCGGCGCGCGGTCACGATGCTGGTGGACCGCCTGAAGCACCCCGAACGGCCCTACCTCACCGAGCGGCTGCCCCCGGTGTTCCGGATCCGCGAGTCCTGCGGCTGCCCGCCGGCCGAGGTCCCGCATCCGCAGCAGATCTCGGTGGGACGACCCGCTCGGGGCCGCCGGCCCGTTCGCTGAGCCTGTCCAACGCGCTCACCCGCTCTGCGCCCCGCTCGTCAGGTCAGGCGCGCAGCCGGACCCGGATCCCGTCCTCGACGGGCACGAAGGCGACCTCGGAGAGGTCACCGACCACCGCGTCGGCGTCCAGGTCCGTACGCGCGGTCGTGGTGACGACGGCGAGGGTGAAGCAGCCGGCCGCGTGCGCGGCCTCGAGCCCCTTCGGAGCGTCCTCGACGACGAGACAGCGCTGCGGGTCGACGCCGAGGCGACGGGCGGCCTCGAGGAACGGGTCGGGCGCCGGCTTGCCGCGGGCCACGTCGTCCACCGTGATCAGCACCGACGGCGGCACCAGCCCGGCGGCCGCGATCCGGGCCTGAGCCAGCGGTCCGTTGCACGAGGTGGCGATGGCGCTCCGGGCGTCCCGCAGGTCGGCCAGCGCGTCGACCGCGCCCGGCAGCACCACGATGTCGTGCACGTCGTCGAGCTCGAGTGAGTTGATCCGGGCGGTCGCCGTGACGTGCTGGTCCGGGGGAAGCAACGCCCGCACCACCTCCGCCGACGGCCTCCCGTGGTGGCGGCCCAGCTGGTCGCGGCTCAGCCCGAACTCCTCCATCCACGTCGTCCACGCGCGGAGGACCGCTGGCGTCGAGTCGATCAGCGTCCCGTCCATGTCGAAGAGGACAGCCTCGAAGACCTCGTCGGTCAGCCGACCCAACCCCACCACAGTGCTCCCGTCGTCGTACGTGCGGCGTCATTCTCACCGAGTCACCGGCCGTGACCCAATCCAGGCGCCAGATCCCTTGTTGAGTGAGTACTCACTCACTATGCTGCCGTACGTGCCCCGCGCTACTCCACTCCCCGCCGACGAGCGCCGCGCTGCCCTGCTGGCGGCCACCGAGCCGCTGCTCGAGCGGCACGGCCGCGACGTCTCCACCCGACAGATCGCCGAGGCCGCCGGCGTGGCCGAGGGAACGATCTTCCGGGTCTTCGCCAGCAAGGACGCGCTGATCGACGCCTGCCTGGAGGAGTCCTTCGACGTCCGCGACACCTGCGACCAGCTGGCGGCGATCGAGCCCTGGCGCGACGTGAGCTCGACCGTGCTCGCCGCGGTCACCGTCCTGCAGCGACGGATGCGCCGGGTCATCGCCCTCTTCCACGCGCGCCGGCTCACCCCGCCCTCGGCGGAGCAGATCGACGACTTCCGGGCGCGCCAGTCCGAGCAGACCCAACACCTGACCCTCGCCCTGGTCGCGGTCCTGACGCCGTACCGCGACCAGCTGCGCCAGTCCCCCGCCGAGGCGGCGGCGGCCCTGCGGACCATCACCTTCGCCCTCAGCCATCCGATGCTGAGCGAGGGCGACATCAGCACCCCCGAGCAGATCGCCGACCTCGTCCTGCACGGCGTCCACCGCCGCGTCCCCACCACACCTCCGGAGCTGCTGTGCTGATCTCCCTGCTGCGCCGGTTTCTGGCGCCCTACCGTCGGCTGCTGGTCGCGGTGTTCGCGCTGCAGCTGGTCGGCACGATGGCTGCGCTCTACCTGCCCAGCCTGAACGCCTCGATCATCGACCGCGGCGTCGCCACCGGGGACACCGGCTTCATCTGGCGGACCGGCGGGGTGATGCTCGCGGTCAGCGGAGTCCAGATCGTCTGCGCGATCGCCGCGACCTACCTGGGCGCGCGGACGGCGATGAGCTTTGGCCGGGACGTCCGCGGAGCGATCTTCGACCGGGTACTGGCCTTCTCCTCACGCGAGCTCAACGCCTTCGGGGCGCCCTCGCTGATCACCCGCAACACCAACGACGTGCAGCAGGTGCAGATGCTCGTGCTGCTGTCGGCCACGATGTTCGTGGCCGCCCCGATCACGATGATCGGCGGGATCGTGATGGCGATGCGGCAGGACGTCGGGCTGTCCTGGCTGGTCGGGGTGGCCGTCCCGCTGCTGGTCGGCTCGATCTATGCGGTCATCCGGAAGATGGGGCCGCTGTTCCGGGTGATGCAGACCCGGATCGACACCCTCAACCGGGTGCTGCGCGAGCAGATCACCGGCATCCGGGTGGTGCGCGCCTTCGTCCGCGAGCCGTACGAGACGGCCCGGTTTGCCGGTGCCAACCGTGACCTGACCCAGACCGCCACCTCGGTCGGCCGGCTGCAGGCCACCATCTTTCCGATCGTGATGTTCATCCTGAACGTCTCGAGCGTCGCCGTGCTGTGGTTCGGGGCCCGGCGGATCGAGTCGGGCGAGATGCAGATCGGCTCGCTGACGGCCTTCCTCACCTACCTGGTGCAGATCCTGATGTCGGTGATGATGGCCACCTTCTTGCTGATGATCGCGCCGCGGGCCATGGTCTGCGCCGAGCGGATCAGCGAGGTTCTCGACACCGACTCCTCCGTCGTGCTGCCCGAGCGCCCGATCACCGCGCTGAGCACCCGTGCCACCGTGCAGTTCACCGGAGCGGAGTTCACCTACCCCGGCGCCGAGTCCCCGGTGCTGCGCGGGATCAACCTCGTGGCCCGGCCGGGAGAGACGACCGCGATCATCGGCTCGACCGGGGCCGGCAAGTCGACGCTGGTCTCGCTGATCCCCCGGCTGATCGACGTGACGGCCGGGTCGGTGGCGGTGGACGGGGCCGAGGTACGCGAGCTCGACCCCGACCTGCTGTGGAGCCGGATCGGCCTGGTGCCGCAGAAGCCGTTCCTGTTCTCGGGCACCGTCGCCAGTAACCTGCGCTACGGCAAGCCGGACGCGACCGACGACGAGCTCTGGCACGCGCTGCGGGTGGCCCAGGCCGAGGACTTCGTCCGCGAGATGCCCGGCCAGCTCGGGGCCGAGATCAGCCAGGGCGGGACGAACGTCTCCGGCGGCCAGCGGCAGCGGCTCTCGATCGCGCGGGCACTGGTGAAACGCCCCGAGATCTACGTCTTCGACGACTCGTTCTCGGCCCTCGACGTGACGACGGACGCCCGGCTGCGGGCGGCGCTGAAACGCGAGACCGTCGGTGCGGCGGTGATCATCGTCGGCCAGCGGGTCGCCACGATCGCCGACGCCGACCAGATCATCGTCCTCGAGCACGGCGAGGTCGTGGGCACGGGCACCCACGAGGAGCTGCTCGTGGACTGCCCCACCTACGCCGAGATCGTCTACTCCCAGCTGAGCGCAGCGGAGGTCGCCGCATGAGCACGTCCACTCCCGTGACCCGCGACAACACCGTCACCAAGGCGCCCGAGCGCCCGAAGTACGCCCCGACCCGGCGTAGCGGCGGTCCGTTCGGCGGACCGGCCCCGGTGGAGAAGTCAGCCAACTTCTGGCCCTCGCTCCGCCGGCTGCTCGGCCACCTGGCGCCCGAACGGACGATCCTGCTCGTCGTCATCGGCCTGGCCGTGGTGGGCATCGTGATGAGCGTCTACGGGCCCCGCATCCTCGGCTTCGCCACCGACGTGATCTTCACCGGGCTGGTCGGCAAGAACCTCACCCCCGGGGCGACCAAGGAACAGGCCGTCGAGGCGCTGCGCGCCCAGGGCAGCTCCACGTACGCCGACCTGGTGCAGCGGCTCGACGTCGTCCCCGGCCAGGGCATCAACTTCACCCTCCTCGGCCGCTGGCTGCTGCTGGCCCTCGGGCTGTACCTGGTGTCCTCAGCCTTCCTGTGGCTGCAGGGGTACCTGCTGAACGGGGCCGTCCAGCGGTCGATCTACACCCTGCGCAACGAGGTGGAGACCAAGATCAACCGGCTGCCGCTCGGCTACTTCGACCGGCAGACGCGCGGTGAGCTGCTGAGCCGGGTGACCAACGACATCGACAACGTCGCCCAGTCGCTGCAGCAGACGCTGAGCCAGCTGCTCACCTCGCTGCTGACCGTGATCGGGGTGGCGGTGATGATGTTCGTCGTCTCGCCGATGCTGGCCCTGGTCGCGTTGATCACCATCCCGGTGTCGGTGCTGATCACGTCGATGATCGGCAAGCGGTCACAGAAGCTGTTCACCGAGCAGTGGAAGTCGACCGGTGAGCTGAACTCCGACATCGAGGAGGCCTTCACCGGGCACGCGCTGGTCAAGGTCTTCGGCCGCCAGCACGAGGTGGCGGCGGTCTTCGCCGAGCGCAACTCGCGGCTGTTCGGGGCCAGCTTCGGCGCCCAGTTCGTCTCGGGCCTGATCATGCCGTCGATGATGTTCGTCGGAAACCTGAACTACGTGGTGATCGCCGTGCTCGGTGGGCTACGGGTGGCCAGCGGCACCCTGAACCTCGGCGACGTCCAGGCCTTCATCCAGTACAGCCGTCAGTTCACCCAGCCGCTGACCCAGGTCGCCTCGATGGCCAACCTGCTGCAGTCGGGGATCGCGTCGGCCGAGCGGGTCTTCGAGGTGCTGGACGCGACGGAGCAGTCGGCCGAGCCGGCCGTCTCGGTCGGCAGCGCCGGACCAACCCGCGGCCGGGTGGAGTTCGAGCACATCGCCTTCTCCTACGAGGCTCCCCCCTCCAAGGGGTGCGACCCCCTTGAACCCCCGCACCAGCCGCAACGCCCCCTGATCACTGACCTTTCCCTGGTCGCCGAACCCGGCAGCACGGTGGCCATCGTCGGCCCGACCGGCGCGGGCAAGACCACGCTGGTGAACCTGATCATGCGCTTCTACGAGCTGCAGGGCGGCCGGATCACCCTCGACGGCGTGGACACCGCGACCTTGCCGCGGGCGGAGCTGCGGTCCAAGATCGGGATGGTGCTGCAGGACACCTGGCTGTTCCACGGCACGATCCGGGACAACATCGCCTACGGCCGGCCGGACGCGACCGAGGCCGAGATCCTGGCCGCGGCCGAGGCGACGTACGTGGACCGGTTCGTGCACGCGCTGCCTGAGGGCTACGAGACCGTCATCGACGAGGAGGGCAGCAACGTCAGCGCCGGGGAGAAGCAGCTGATCACCATCGCCCGCGCCTTCCTCGCCAACCCGGCGCTGCTGATCCTGGACGAGGCGACCAGCTCGGTCGACACCCGGACCGAGGTGCTCGTGCAACAGGCGATGGCCGCACTACGGACCGACCGGACGAGCTTCGTGATCGCCCACCGGCTCTCCACCATCCGCGACGCCGACCTGATCCTGGTGATGCAGGACGGCCAGATCGTCGAGCAGGGCAACCACGCGGCCCTGCTCGAGGCCCGTGGCGCCTACTTCGACCTCTACAACTCCCAGTTCACCGCTCCGACCGACGAGGGCGACGAACAGTCCCCTCAAGACTTGCTCCTACCGGCAGGGCGGCATTGAGGTTTGAGGCGTGACGAGCAGCCCGGCGAGCCAGGTCGGAGCAACTTTTGAGGGGAGTCACCGAGTAGTCGCCAGAAGGATCCCGGCCAGCACGGTCGCGACAAAGCCGTCGGGGTCCTCCTCGAGCATCCGCCAGGTGAAGCGCAGGACTATCCAGCCCTCGAGCACCAGGTGGTTCTGCCGCAGCCGGTCGTTCTCGAAGATGTCCGGGTCGTCCTCGTGCAGCCGGCCGTCGATCTCCAGGACGAGCCGGATGCCCGGGAACGCGACGTCGAGGTAGTAGAGGAGACCGTCGAGGACCACCGGGTGGTTGGACTTCCAACCCTTGATCTGCGCCGCCCTCAGCAGCCGGTGGGCCAGCCGCTCAGCTTCTGACCACGGCTCGTCACGGGAGTCGATGAGCAGCTCGCGACGGCTGGTGTTGCCCTTGCGCTGGGCCGTCAGACGCAGCGCCTCCCAGAGCCCGTCCAGGGTTGCGGTGCGCGTCCGTAGTGCCTGGTCGATGCCGTTACCACCGACAGAGTCCGCGAGGTCCAGCGCGGTCAGAGCCGGGACCGTGAAGCGCAGCCCCGCTCGTTCGGCGACCAGCTCGGGCGGGACCTTCCTGTGGTGGAACTCGAACCCAGGGTGAGGCAGGTGCCGGCGGATGGCGCACTCCACGACATCGCCGGCGAGGTCGGGCCAGAACGACACCTGGGCGGCGGTGACCCCGGTCAGGACCGCGTCGGGCTCGGACAGCATCAGCGCCTGGATACGCACCCGCAGGTCACCTGCGCTCTCGGGCGGGGCGTAGACGCCGGGCAGCACCGACCGAAGCTGGCCTTGGCGCCGCGCCCACGCCAGTGCCCCCGCCAGCTCCGGGTGCCGCCGGCGCACGATCACGCCGTCCGCGGTCACGATCTGGTTGATGTCGTCCTGGTTAGCTCTCATACCGAGGGAAGGCCCGAAAACGGGGCCCGATGTTAACGGCGACGCCGAAGAATCTCACCTGTTGACAGCCAGGGCAGGCTGAGGACATGCAGCCACGGCGGATCCTCGTCGCGACGTTCACCCTCGGTCTCGCCGCCGTCGGTCTCGGAGCGGTCGGTGTGCCCGCCGCGGAGGCCAGCTGCGCTGGTCCGCAGCTCAGCGTGCAACAGAAGGGCACTCCAGCGCTGGAAGCGCGAAAGACCGAGGAAGACACCGTGGTCTACGCGATCACCTCCGACGAGCCGGTGACGTTCCTCGCGAGCAACCTGGCCGACGGGTGCCACGACACCGACGCCACGACCCGGACGGGCTGCGGCCCCGGCACCCCGACGCCGCTCGACCCGGTTCGGCCGCTCTCGAATCTCGACCTGGTCCTGCGCCAGGACGGCCACCGCTGGACCCTCGCCCAGGCCGACGGTCCCCGTCTCGACCTGACCCTCAAGCTCGAGGTCGAGCTGCCGGCAGCGGCCCGACCTGGCCCGGCGGTGCTCGAGCTGACGTCCAAGGAGGAGGTCAACAGCTCGATCCAGCTGCAGCTGAGCTGATCCCGGGCGCCGATCCCGCTGGACCGCGGTCGGCCCGGACCGCCGTTCGGCCTCCCGTTTCCCGGCGAGGCGCACTATTGACTCATGCACCAACGCGCCCCCGGCACGACGCCGGGCCTCCGGACGGTCCGCGCCTGGAGCTGGTTGGTGGGCCTCGTCGGCGGGGTCGCCGGGCTCGCGCTGGCCAATCTCGCCGCCTGGCTGACCGGCCCGGCGGGCGCACCCGTCTCGGCGGTCGGTGAGCTGATCATCTCGCTGCTCCCCGCACCCCTGATCAACTTCGGCAAGGACACCCTGGGGACGGCCGACAAGCCCATCCTGGTGGGCATCATCACCGTCGGCGTGCTGGTGCTCTGCGCCCTGGCGGGTCAGGCGGAGTACCGCCGCAGCTGGGCCGGCGGGGTGGTCTTCGGCCTCGTCGCCGTGGTCGGGCTGGTCGCCGTGTGGGACCGGGCGAACGGCCAGCCGATCGCCTTGCTGCCGACCGCGATCGGGCTGGTCTTCGGCTATCTGCTGCTGCGCTCGCTGGTCGACCGGCTGCACGCCTGGCACCAGACGAAGCCGGACGCCAACGGCGTCGCCCGGCCGGCCGTGACCTCGGCCGCCCGACGGAGCTTCCTGCGCTGGACGGTCGTGGCCGGCGGCCTGGCCGCCGTCGGTGCGGTGGCCGGGCAGGTCCTGGTCGGCGCGGCCAACCGGGTGAGCGCGGCCCGCGAGGCGCTACGACTGCCCGCGGCGGCGAGGGCCGCGGCCCCCGTACCGGCCGGAGCCGACTTCGGCATCGCCGGCCTGAGCCCGTACCTGACCCCCAACGACTCCTTCTACCGGATCGACACCGCCCTCCAGGTACCCGTCATCGACCCCGACGACTGGAGCCTGTCGATCACCGGGATGGTCGAGACGCCGATCACCATCAGCTACGCCGAGCTGGCCGCGATGCCGCTGGTCGAGCACGTCGCCACCTTGACGTGCGTGTCCAACGAGGTGGGCGGGGACCTGATCGGCAACGCCCGCTGGCTCGGCTACCCCATCCGCGACCTGCTGGCCAAGGCCAAGCCGGCCGCGGGCGCCGACATGGTGCTGTCGACCAGCCAGGACGGCTTCACCGCCGGCACGCCGCTGACCGCCCTCACCGACCCGGACCGCGAGGCGCTGCTGGCCATCGGCATGAACGGCGACCCGCTGCCGCTCGAGCACGGCTTCCCGGTCCGGATGGTCGTCCCTGGGCTGTACGGCTACGTGTCCGCGACCAAGTGGGTGACCCAGCTCAAGGTGACCACCTTCGCCGCCGACCAGGGCTACTGGACCCCGCTCGGCTGGTCGGCCAAGGGGCCGATCAAGCTCGCGTCCCGGATCGACGTCCCGCGCCGCAAGGTCGAGACCGGCCAGGTCATGGTCGCCGGCGTCGCCTGGGCCCAGCACACCGGGATCAGCAAGGTCGAGGTGAGCGTGGACGGCGAGTGGCGCGAAGCCGAGCTGGCCGAGGTCACCAGCACCGACACCTGGCGGCAGTGGCGCTATCGGTGGACCGCCGCCAGCGGTGACCACCGGTTGACGGTCCGCGCGTACGACACCGACGGCAACCTGCAGGTCTCCGCCGAGGCCCCGCCCGCCCCTGACGGCTCCACCGGCTACCACTCGGTGACGGTCTCGGTCGCCTGAGCGCCGCCCGGCACGCCAGGATGGCCCGATGCCAACCGACAACACGGACGTCCAGTACCGCCGGGCCGGCCGGGTGCTGCTGGTGCACCGCGGCCGCGTGCTGCTGCTGCACGGCTCCGATCCGCACCGACCGCAGGACGGCAGCTGGTGGTTCACCGTCGGGGGCGGCTGCGAGAGCGGTGAGTCCACCGCCGAGGCGGCCCGCCGGGAGGCGTACGAGGAGACCGGGTTCGCGCTGGCCGGCGACCTCGGCCCGGTGGTGCTGCACCGGACCGCCGAGTTCGACTTCGAGGGCGTGCACTGCGTCCAGACCGAGGACTTCTACCTCGCGCTCGTCGACTCCGACGTCGTGGTGACCACCGGCTGGACCGACCTGGAACGCCGATCGGTGTCCGGCTACCGCTGGTGGTCTCTCACCGAGCTCGCTCAGACCGACGAGTCGGTCTATCCCCAGCAGCTGGTCGCTCTGCTCTCTCCCCTGATCGAACCGATCGGTCTATCCTGACCGAGCACACCCCCGGGGGGTGACAGGGCTCGCCGAGCGGTCACGTGGTCGAGCACGTTCCCGGGAGGTCCGGGTCCGTCGACGAACGGAGCCCCATGAGTGCTCAGCCGATGGCTGTCCTGCCACCGCTGACGCCGTCGATGTCCTTCGTGGAAGCCTCGGAACGGGTGCTGGAGCCCCGCCGGGCGCTCATCACCCTCGGCTTCTGGTCGGTGGCCTGCTCCCACGTCGAGCGTGACCGCCAGGTCTACGCCCATCTGCGCGACGAGGTGTACGGGCGGGAACAGGGCGACTCCCACGCCTGGTCGGCCTCGTTCTGCCGGTTCATGGTGGTCGAGGACGGCCCCCAGATCGCGCCGGACGCGATGGCCGTCCCGCAGCACGCGAGCGCCGGCGTCACCCACGGACCGGGCTACCTCTCCGGCCGGCCGATGCCCGCCGCCGAGCTCGGGTCGTGAGCTCGGCGCCGCTGACGGCCGACCCACCGGCCGTCAGTCCGCTGATGTCCTTCGACGAGGCGGCCCAGCACGTGCTCGACCACCTGCGGACGATCCTGCCGTTCAACTTCTGGACCGTCAGCCAGTACGACGCCGAGCAGGACCGCCAGGTGTACCTGCACGTCCGCGACGTGACCGGACGGGTCAGCGTCGGGGACTTCAGCGCCTGGTCGCACTCGTTCTGCCAGCACATGGTCTCCGGCGTGGCCCCGCAGATCGCGGCGGACGTCGCGGCCGTCCCCCAGTACGCGGCGATCCGGGCGGCCGACCACCTCGACATCGGCAGCTACGTCGGCGTCCCGATCCGAGCCAGCGACGGCCGGGTGTTCGGCACCCTCTGCGGGACCGACCCGCAGGCCCAACCGGCGGGGTCGCTCGACCAGCACGCGCCGCTGCTGCAGCTGCTCGCCAGCCTGCTGGGCCAGATCCTGGCCGGTGAGCGGCTGCAGGCTGAGGCGGAGGAGCGGGAGGCGACGCTGCGCTGGCGGGCGTTCCACGACGAGCTGACCGGGCTGCCGAACCGGGCGCTGTTCAACGACCGGCTGAGCCACGCCCTCACCCTGCACCGCCGCGACCTGCGGCCGCTCGCGGTGCTCACCCTCGACGTCGACGACTTCAAGGCCATCAACGACGCCTTCGGCCACCCGGGCGGGGACGAGCTGCTGGTCCGGCTCGCCGAGCGCCTCCGCGGCGCCGTCCGGGCCGGGGACACCCTCGCCCGGCTCGGCGGCGACGAGTTCGCGATCCTGCTCGAGAACACAGGAGGTGATGACCACGCGAGCGCGGCGGCGACGGTGGCCGAGCGGGTGCTCGGTGCCCTGGTCGACCCGTTCTCGATCGGTGGTCGGACCGTCTCCGTCGGGGTCAGTGTCGGGATCGCCGACGTCGACGCCGACGCCGGCTCTCCCACGGCCTCAGCCCTGCTGACCCACGCCGACGTAGCGCTCTACACCGCCAAACGGGAGGGCAAGGCGCGGGCGACGGTGTACGAGCCGGCCATGCAGCTGCCGGAGGCCCGCGACCTCGAGCTGCGCGAGCCGCTGCGGGCGGCCATCGCCGGCGGCCTCATCACGTCTGTCTACCAGCCCATCGTCGCACTCGACACCGGTACGGTGGTCGACCTGGAGTGCCTCGCCCGCTGGACCCACGAGGGCGTCCCGATCAGCCCCGACACGTTCATCCCGCTCGCCGCCCGCAGCCGGCTGCTGACCGGGCTGACCGACCTGATGGTCGACCGGGCCTGCACCGACCTGCGGCGCTGGAGCGGGTTGCCCGGCCACCAGCGGCTGCGGGTCGCGGTCAACGTGCCGCCCGGGCTGCTGACCGACCCGACCTTTCCCGCCCGGATCGCCGGCCAGGTCCAGCGGGCCGGCCTGCATCCGCGCCAGCTGACGCTGGAGATCACCGAGGACGCGCTGCTGCACGACCTCGGCACCGCCCGCGCGGTCGCCGACGAGCTGCACGACCTGGGCTTCAGCCTGTCCCTCGACGACTTCGGCACCGGCTACTCCTCGCTGCTGCACCTGCGCTCCATCCCGCTCGACTCGGTCAAGATCGACCGCGGCTTCACCTCCGACGTCGACACCAACCCCCGGACGCAACGCTTCCTACGGGCACTGGTCACCATGGGCCACGACCTCGACCTCCAAGTGATCGTTGAAGGCGTCGAGCGCGAGGCGCAGGCGACCGTGCTCCGCCGGCTCGGCGCCACCCACGCCCAGGGCTACCTGTACGCGCGGCCGCGGCCAGCCGCCGAGCTCGACCTCACGGTGGCCTGAGCAGCGTTCGTCCGCCGGGCTGGAAGGATGGCCCGATGCGGATCGCGACCTGGAACGTCAACTCGATCGGGGCGCGGCTGCCCCGGCTGCTGGACTGGTTGGCGACCCGAGCGCCGGACGTGGCGGCGCTGCAGGAGACGAAGTGCTCCGACGCCACCTTCCCGTGGGCCGAGATCGAGGCCGCCGGGTACGAGGCGATGCACGTCGGTGACGGCCGGTGGAACGGCGTCGCCATCCTGTCCAAGGTCGGGCTCACGCCGGTGGCGACGGGCCTGCCGGGGATGAGCGAGCCCCGCTACGCCGCCGCGGACTGCGCCGGGCTGCGGGTGAGGAGCGTCTACGTGCCTAACGGTCGCGCGGTCGACGACCCGCAGTACCCGTACAAGCTGGAGTGGTTCGCCGCCCTGCGGGACTCCCTCGACGCGCTGCCGGCGACGGCGCCGCAGGTGGTGATGGGCGACTTCAACGTCGCCCGGACCGACGCCGACGTCTGGGACCCGGCGCTGTTCTCGGGCTCCACGCACGTCACCCCGGCGGAGCGCTCGGCGATGGAGGAGCTGGTCGGGTGGGGCCTGACGGACGTGGTCGCACGGCCGGGGAAGAACGACCGGCCGTACACCTACTGGGACTACCGGGCGGGTCGGTTCCACCAGGACCAGGGGATGCGGATCGACTACGTGCTGGCCAGCTCGTCGGTGCTGGTCGAGGACGCCTGGGTCGACCGTGACGCGCGGAAGGGCAAGCTGCCCTCCGACCACGCTCCCGTCCTGGTGGACTGCACCCTCCCGGACTGAGCGGTCGCCGTGCGGGAACCGGCTTCGGCCGTGCGGCAGACTGGTCGGCGTGATCGAGTACCGCACCCCTGCCGAGATCGACCAGATGCGACCGGCCGGCCGCTTCGTCGCTGACGTGTTGGACGCGTTGCAGGACGCGGCGGCGGTCGGGGTCAACCTGCTCGAGCTCGACGCCCTGGCCCACCAGATGATCCGCGACCGCGGGGCGGTGTCCTGCTACATCGACTACCACCCCTCGTTCGGCGCCAGCCCCTTCGGCAAGGTTCTCTGCACCTCGGTCAACGACGCCGTGCTGCACGGGCTGCCGCACGACTACACCCTGGTCGACGGCGACGTGCTGAGCGTGGACTTCGCGGCCTCGGTCGACGGCTGGGTCTCCGACTCCGCGCTCACCGTGGCGGTGGGGACGCCCCGGAGTGAGGACCTCGAGCTGATCACCACCACCGAGCAGGCGCTGGTCGCGGGTATCGAGGCAGCCCAGGCGGGCAACAAGATCGGCGACATCTCGTACGCGATCGCCCGGGTGGCCAGCAAGGCCGGGTACAAGATCAACACCGACTTCGGCGGTCATGGCGTCGGCCGGACGATGCACGGCGACCCGCACGTCCCCAACGACGGCCGCCGGGGTCGCGGGCTGCCGCTGCGTCCCGGGCTGGTCATCGCCATCGAACCCTGGTTCTGCGAGTCGACCGACAAGATCTATACCGACCCCGACGGCTGGACGCTGCGCAGCCGCGACGGTTCCCGCGGCGCGCACTCCGAGCACACCATCGCCATCACTCCCGACGGTCCGCTCGTCCTGACCGCCCGCTGACCCCGTGACCGCCGGGTCGGGCAGGGTTCTCGGCGTCGACGGCTGCCCGAACGGCTGGGTGGGCGTGGTCCCGGACGCGGACCGGACACGCGTCTACACGGCACGGACGCTGGCCGGGCTGCTCGACCGGGTCGCCGCGGACGGGTCGGTGGCCACGGTCGGGGTGGACATCCCGATCGGGTTGGCCGACCGCGGTCCCCGGGCGGCCGACCTCGCCGCGCGCGTCGCGCTGGGCGCCCGGCGTTCGTCGATCTTCCTGACGCCGGTCCGAGCGGCGGTCGAGGCCGACGACTACGCCGCCGCCCAGCAGGCGCACCGGGCCGGGACGGGCCAGGGCTTGTCCCGGCAGGCGTACGGCCTGGCCGCCAAGATCCGGGAGGTCGACGGCTGGGTGCGGACCGCCGGACTGCCGGTGCTCGAGGTGCATCCCGAGCTCAGCTTTGCCTCCACCCCGGGCGGCCCGCTGCAGCACGGCAAGAAGACCTGGGCCGGTGCTGTCGAGCGGCGACGCCGGCTGGCCTCGGAGGGGATCGTGCTGGACGGCGACCTCGGTCCCGACCCCGGCCGCGCGGGGGTCGACGACGTGCTCGACGCCGCAGCGGCCGCCTGGACGATGCGCCGCTGGGCTGTCGGGGCGGCCCACCCGCTGCCCGACCCGCCCGAGCTGATGCCGGACGGCATCGCCGCCGCCATCTGGGTGTGAGCGTTGCTGGCATCAGCCCGGCAGTCGGCCCGAGACGAACACCGCCTGCTCGGCCGCCTCGAGGCCCGCCTGCCAGCCCCGAGCGTCGAGCCGGCCGGTCTGGAGGGACCGGGTGTGCGGAAACTGACGCTCGAACTCCGACTCGACCGCGGTGGCTTGGCGTTGCAGGACCGGGACCAGGGTGGCGCCATAGCTGGCGGCGGCGGCCTGGTCGGCCTCGGTGAGCCGTTGGCCGATCCGGTGGGCGTACGCGCTGAGGAACGACCGGCGGAAGACCGTCGAGCGGTCGAACGATCCCGCGCGGTCCCGCCCGGCGGCGGCCATCGCCCGCGTGGCCTGGATGAGCAGCGAGGTGAACAGCATCTCGATCTGCTCGAGGTCGGTGGGGGTGCCCACCACCGACGCGATGTCGTAGCGTTCGAGATAGATCGCCCGGGACCGGTTGGCGTGGGCGACGGCGCTGAGCAACATCGCCTTGGTCGCGGCGTACGGACTCTGCAGGTGCACCCGCAAGCTGCTCACCGGGATCTGGTCCTCAGAGTGGGCGTGCAGCAACGCTTCGTCCACCGCATGCCGGGTCATCAGCTCCTGCGCTTTCGCAGTGAAGGTCTCCGCCTCGGCCGGATGGTCGGTGGCCTCTGCCTTGGCCAACAGCGCCCTGATCCGGGTCAGCAACCGGTCGCGGTCGGAGCCGTTGGCCCGGGTCTCGGTGCGGGCGGCCTGACCCCACGCCGAGGGCGGCGGCAGCAGCGACGCGAGCGGCGGCAGCTCCGCCATCAGCGTGCGCAGGCCCAGCGCCTCCGCCCAGGCGTCAGCGGTCGCCGCCCCGTGGGCCCGCAACACCTCGACCGCCCGCCAGTCCGCCCCGGCGGCCGCCGGCAGGGCCCGTTCCGCCACCAACGCCAGCTGCTGACGCCAGACCTGCGGCGCCCGGTGGTCAGCATCGATCATCGCGGCCTGCGCGACGATCAGCGATGCCGCCAACGCCTCCATCCGGGTGCCCTTGCGCGAGGCGGCGTGGCGCAGGTCGTGCGGCCGCCACCCCTGCTCCCAGGCGACGGCGAGCCGGGACACCAGCTGACCGGTGAGGAGCCAATCGGCCTCGGCTAGCACCTCGGGCTCGACCGCGGCCAGGCGTAACGCCAGGACCCGGGGAACGGCGGCCGCGGACACGGTGCGGACCACGTTCTCCATCAGCCCCAGCAGCTCGATCGCGGCGTCTCGATGCCGCTGCTCCGCGGCCTGCTCCGTGAACGACGGCTCCCCGGGGAACGCAGGTCCGTGCTCGGCCCCGCTGCCGGGGGCGGTACGGGCGCGGCGACGACGGTCCTTGGCCTTCGCGGCCCGGCGCTGTTGGTTGTTCCTGCTCACCCTCGAAAGAGTGCCAGAGAGGTCTGACACTTTTGCCAAGCCCGACCCCGGGCCCTGCTCAGCGGTAGACGATCACCTTGTCGCCGACCCGGACCTGGGCGAACAAGGTCTGGATCGCGGACATGCTGCGGACGTTGACACAGCCATGGGAGGCGCCGTTGTAGCCGCGGGCAGCGAAGTCGGGCGAGTAGTGCACCGCCTGGCCGCCGCTGAAGAACATCGCGTACGGCATCGGGGTGTGGTAGATCGTCGACACGTGGTCCCGGGACTTCCAGCCCACCGCGAACGCCCCCTCACGGGTGGGCAGCTCGGCGGAGCCGAAGCGGACGTCGGTCCGCAGCTGCGGCTGCCCGTCGATGACCCAGGTCAGGGTGTTCGAGCTCTTGCTGACGCACAGCGCCCGGCCGGTGAGGCAGCGGGAGTCCAGGCCGCTGGCTGAGGGCTTGGGCGTCCGGTTGTGCAGCGCGTCGGAGGTGGGCTCCCGGGTCATCGCGGTGAGCCGGTCCCAGGTGCGCTGGTCGACCTCGCCGGTGACGGGAATGGCGCGCTTGCCTTGGAAGCCGCGGACCCCGGCGACCGTGACCGACCCGTACGTGCCGGTCACCGACCCCGAGAACCACCCGATCTGCTTCAGCCGGGCCTGCAGCTCGCGGACCCGGTTGCCCGTGGTGCCCTGACGCATCAGCGCCCGGCCCGGCGTCAGCCGGTTGTGCAGCTCGTCGTCGGTCGGCTTGCGGGTCCGCGAGACCAGCGACGCCCACGTGGCCTTGTCGACCGCGCCGGTGGTGTCGAGCTCGCGCTTGTCCTGGAAACCCTTGACCGCCTTGACCGTGCTGGTCCGGTAACGGCCGGTGATGCTGCCCGCGAACCACTCGAGCTGGCGCAGCCGGTGCTGCAGCTCGCGCACCTTGGGGCCGGAGTCACCCTTGGACAGCAGGGCGGCCGGCTCCGCGGGGGTCGACTTCGGTTTCGGCGTCGCCTTCGGCGTGCTGGGCGTCGGTGTGGCGGTGGTCGGTGTGGCGGTGGTCGTCGACGTGGAGCTGCTGGGTGCCGGGACCGACGTGGCGGCGGCGGAGGGCAGCGGGTCCTGACCGCTCGCCACCGGCAACGCGCAGCCGGCCGTCAACAGCACGGTGATCAGCGCCGCGGTCGCGGCGTAGGACGTCGTCGGTCGGACAGCCATGGCCGGCCCCTCTGAGGTACGCCGCCGGTGGTCCGACAGCCTCGGTCACCTCAGGGTAGCGGTGACCCGGGCGTGCATCGCGGACCGCCGCCGAACCACTAACCTTGGTACGTCACCGCTGACCTGTTCGTCGGTACTGCCAAGGCCGTTTCCGCCTGATCCGAAGGTCACCATGACTGCTCTCTCCCCTGCCCGCCGCCGGCTCGCCCTGCTGGCCCTCGCGCTCGGTGGCTTCGGTATCGGCGCAACCGAGTTCGTGGCCATGGGTCTGCTGCCCGACCTCGCGCGCGACCTGCTACCCGGGCTGTCCGAACGCGACCCAGCCGGGGCAGTGGCCCACGCCGGCTGGCTGATCAGCGCGTACGCGCTCGGGGTGGTGGTCGGGGCGCCGGTGTTCGCCGTGCTGTCGGTACGACTGCCGCGCAAGACGTTGCTGCTGCTGTTGATGGCCGTCCTGGCCGGGGGGACAGTCGCCTCGGCCGTGCTGCCGAGCTTCGGCCTGGTGCTGCTGGCGCGCTTCGTCGCCGCCCTTCCGCACGGTGCCTACTTCGGTACGGCCGCCCTGGTCGCCGGCCGGCTGATGGGTCCCGGTCACCAGGGCAAGGGAATCGCCTTCGTGCTCAGCGGGCTGACCCTGGCCAACGTCGTCGGTGTCCCGGTGATCACCCGGATCGGTCAGCTGGCCGGCTGGCGGGCGGCCTACCTGGTGGTGGCGGGACTGTTCGTGCTGACGCTGGTCGCGATCACGTTGGCCGTACCGCGCCAGCCTGCGCCGGCCGGGGCCTCCATCCGGGGCGAGCTGCGGGTCTTCCGGCTGCCGCAGCTGTGGCTGATGATGGGCGTCGGCGCGATCGGCTTCGGCGGCTTCTTCGCCGTCTACACCTACATCGCCCAGGTGGTCGTGGTCGAGGCCCGGCTGCCGGTTTCCGCCGTGCCCTGGGTGCTGGCGGTCTTCGGGCTCGGCATGGTGGGCGGCAACCTGCTCGGCGGTTGGGCTGCGGACCGCAACCTGCGCCGGACGATCCTGCTCGGCTACCCGGTCTTCTTGGCCGCGATGGTCGCCATGGCCCTGTTCGGCGGCTCCCCGGTCGGGGTCTTCGCCTGCACGTTCGCGGTCGGGACGGGCAACATGGTGCTCATCCCCGGCGTCCAGGCCCGGCTGATCGTGGTCTCCGGCGAGGCCCAGCTGCTCGGAGCCGCACTCGTGCACTCCGCGCTGAACGTGGCCAACAGTCTCGGCGCTGCCCTCGGCGGTGCGGTGATCGCGGCGGGCTACGGCTACCTGGCGCCCAGCTGGGTCGGCGTCGGGCTGGGCGTCCTGGGGCTGGCCCTGGCGGTGGCCAGCTTCGCCCACGAGGACCGGCGCCGCGCCACGGCCGCCGACAACTCCGGGGTGGGGAACAGCCCTGAGCACCGCGATGCCGGACGTACCCCTGTCGACCTCACCGTCCGGACCGCCGAGCCCGTGGCGGCCGCTCCGTCGGATCGGTAGTGGTAGCCCGACCATGACCCCCTGGCGCGAGCGCGAGATCGACGACCAGCCGGCGGTGGTCACTGCCCGTCGTCACCTCGGAGCGGGCAGCCCGCACCCCCACCGCGGCCGGGACCAGGACATGGTCGAGCCGCATCAGCGGGGGCACCGGACCGGACCAGACGGGCCAGGTCGCACCGGCGCCTCGGGCAGCGACCGTCATGGCGTCCCGAACGTCCCCGGACAGGAGCCGGCGAAAGCTGACGTGGTCGGCGCTCGCGTTGAAGTCTCCGGCCAGCACCACCGGGAGCGCGGCATCCGCCACGAGCAGCCGAAGCGAGCGGTGCTGCCGCTGCCAGCGGCGCCTGGCGTCGGGAGCCGCAGGGTTGAGCAGATGGACCGCGACCACCAGCAGCGGGCCGGCTGGTGTCTGTACCGTTGCCGCGGCCATCGGACTGCCGTCGACGTCCAGCACCACGGTGTCGGTGAGCGGCCACCGGGAGAGGACCGCGGAACCCTGGTGGTCCGGCAGCGGGTCGAGCACGTGGTGGGGCAGCGCCGCGAGCAGGCCGCTGCGCCGCAGTCCCTCGAGAAGTTGCGGGGTGAGCTCCTGGAGGACGACGAGATCCGGCGCGTCGGCGAGCAGCTCAGCGCCGGCAGCGGTGATGTCGGGGTTGTGCAGCCACAGGTTGGCCGTCACCACGCGCACGTCGGTGGCACCCGGCGGTACCGGATCGGCCCGGCGCCGGGACCGGCCACTGCCCGCCAGCACCAGCTGCGCCACGGCGAGCAGCGCAGCCGCGCCGGCAGCGCGGGGACGGTGGCGGCGCAGATTGAGGACGAGCAGCGGGTGGGCCGGTAGCAGCAGCAGGCGGCTGACCCCCTGGGCGCCGATCAGCCAGGGATGCCGCTCCCACCCCGCCATGCGGTTCACGGCGGCCATCGCCATCGCGGCCAGGCCCACCGCAGTCAGGACGTCGAGGACCCTGGTGCGAGAGCTCCAGGCCGTGCGACCGGCGGGACGCGACCGAGGCCGCGTCGGGGGGACCACGCGAGGTCCCGCCCGAGCCCGGCCTCGACGGTTGAACGTGCTCAGCCTGCGCTGAGGGGTCAGTGCTTCTTGCGGGAGCCGGCCAGCTTGGACAGCCCGTCCTTGATCTTGCGCTGGTTCTCCGGCTTGGACAGCTCGCGCTGCGCCACCTGGATCACCTTCGCCACCACGGCGCCCTTGACGAGCCCTCGAACCAAACCCATGTCGTCCTCCTTCGCACAGCCGCCGGTGCGCCCGTGTGAGCCACGAATCTAGCCGGTCATGCCTCGCGAGCGTGGCTGCTCGGGGCTCACCGCTGCACTTGTCGGGGAAGAACCGGGGGGATCCCGAGGTTGTCGTCGACGCACGCGAGGAGCAGGAGCACCACCCGAAAATCTTCTGAGGAGTCCCGCGACCTCCACGCGTTCTCCCGCCCCCAGCGCGGCCGCCGACTGACCTGGGTCCAGCGTCGGACCGGCGGAGCAGACTGGGCTCATGGCTGACCACGTCGTCGACGTCCTGGTGGTCGGGGCAGGCGTCTCGGGCATCGGGGCGGCGTTCCGGCTGCAGACCGAGTGTCCCGACCACACGTACGCCGTGGTCGAAGCCCGGGACGCGATCGGCGGCACCTGGGACTTGTTCCGCTTTCCGGGCGTCCGGTCCGACTCCGACATCTTCACCTTCTGCTACCCCTTCCGGCCCTGGGACGGCGACCAGTCCCTCGCCGACGGCGAGGACATCCGGCGCTACGTCGAGCAGGTGGCGGCCGAGAACGGGATCGACCGGCGGATCCACTTCGGCACCCGCGTCGTCTCGGCTTCGTGGTCGTCGGCCGAGGCGCGGTGGACGGTCCGGACCGCGTCGGCCGCCGGGGTCCAGACGTGGAGCTGCGCATTCCTGTACGCGTGCGCCGGCTACTACGACCACGCCGGCGGCCACACCCCTTCCTTCCCGGGCCAGCAGGACTTCGGCGGTCCGGTCGTGCACCCGCAGTCCTGGCCGGCCGACCTCGACGTCACCGGGCAACGGGTCGTGGTGATCGGCTCCGGCGCCACGGCGGTGACGCTGGTACCCGCGCTGGCCGGCACCGCCGCCCGCGTCACCATGCTGCAGCGCTCGCCCACCTGGGTCACCGCCCAGAGTCGCTCCGACCCGTTCGCCAACCGGCTACGCCGTCGGCTACCCGCCGGACTGGCCCACCACCTGATCCGCACCCGCAACCTGGCGGTCAGCCAGGCCTTCTATGCTCTCAGCCGCCGCCGACCGGCGCTGGCCCGCTCGTTCCTGCGCGGCCGGATCGCCGGCCGGATGGGCGAGCAGTTCACCGCCGAGCACTTCACGCCCTCCTACGACCCGTGGGACCAGCGGCTCTGCGTCATCCCCGACGGCGACCTGATGCGCGCCATCACCCGCGGCGACGCCTCGGTGGTGACGGACACGATCGAGCGGTTCGTGCCCGAGGGTGTCCGGCTCACCTCCGGCCGGGTGCTGCCGGCCGACGTGATCGTGACCGCCACCGGCCTGCGGATGCGGCTGCTCGGCGGGATGGCGCTCGACGTGGACGGCAAGCCGGTGGTGCTGGCCGAGCACGCGCTCTACCGCGGGCTGATGCTGGACGGGGTGCCGAACTTCGCCGTGGCCATCGGCTACATCAACGCGTCCTGGTCGCTGCGGGCCGACATCGCCAGCCGCTACGTCTGCCGCTTCCTGCGGCACCTCACGCGCCACGGCCTTGGCTACGGCTATCCGGTCCGGCCGCCCGACCTGGTCGAGCAGCCGCTGATGCCGCTCAGCTCCGGCTACGTCCGACGGGCGCTGCCCCACCTGCCGGTACAGGGGTCGGCCGGGCCGTGGCTGATGCCACAGAACTACCTGCGCGACCTGATCGGGATGCGGCGGGCCGACCTCGGCCAGGACATGCACCTGGTGCCGCACCGCCATGGTGCTGGACCTGCTCGCCCGAGCCGCGCCGGTCGGACACGTTCGGCTGCTGACCCGGCTGGTCCGCCGCTCCTCGTGACGCGGACCCCGAGCTGATTGAGCAGACTTGAGCCGCGACTACCCGGCGAAAGTCTTCACGATCTTGCAAGGATCAGCTGGAGAGGACCGGAAGCAGCTCCAGCTCCGGGTCAGGATCGTCACGGAGCCGGGCGTGGGTCTCGACGTCGAAGCGCAGGTCCCCGTAGGCCAGCTTGGAGCGCTCGATCCCCTCGGCGGCGAAGCCGGCGCGCCGGGCGACCGCGCAAGATGCCGGGTTGTCCGTGCGGTGACCGAGCTCCAGCCGGACGAGCTGCCGGTCGGCGTAGGCCCACGCCGCGGCGGTCGCGACCGCCCGAGCTGCCCAGCCGTGACCGCGGGCGTCGACGGCCAACCAGTAGGACACCCAGGCGGTGGCGTGCCGGTGCTCGATGTTGGTGACCGCGACGTTCCCCACCGCCTTGTCCTCGACGGCGATGGCGAACTGCCGGGCCGAGACGTCGCGCCCCAGCAGCTGCTCGGCGATGAACTGGTTGCAGACCGCGGGGTCAGCGAGGTCAAGGCCGCCGAACTGCCGGACCAGGTCGTCAGCCCCGACGAACGCGGCTCGCAGATCTGCCGCGTCGTCCGCCCGCCACGGTCGCAGCACGGCCCACCCCGCGCCTCCGTCGGAGGCCACGGGTCAGTGCTGCATGTCGGTGAAGCGGGAGTAGTGGCCCTGGAAGGCGACCACGATCGTCTTGGTCGGCCCGTTGCGGTGCTTGGCCACGTCGATGTCAGCCTCGCCGGCGCGGTCGGACTCCTTGTCGTGGATGTCGGGCCGGTTCAGCAGCACCACCATGTCGGCGTCCTGCTCCAGCGAGCCCGACTCGCGGAGGTCGGAGAGCATCGGCTTCTTGTCGGTGCGCTGCTCGGGGCCACGGTTGAGCTGGGAGAGGGCGACGACGGGCACCTCGAGCTCCTTGGCCAGCAGCTTGAGCTGCCGGGAGAACTCACTCACCTCGAGCTGGCGGGACTCGACCTTCTTGCCGGAGGTCATCAGCTGGATGTAGTCGATGACCACCAGCTTGAGGTCGTGCCGCTGCTTGAGCCGACGCGCCTTCGCCCGGATCTCCACCATGGTCAGGTTGGGACTGTCGTCGATGAACATCGGCGCCTCGGAGACCTGGCCCATCTTGGTGGCCACCCGGCTCCAGTCGTCGTCGCTCATCCGGCCGCCCCGGATGTGGGACAGCGGGATGGACGCCTCCGCGCTCAGCAGCCGCATGGTGATCTCGATCTGGCTCATCTCGAGACTGAAGATGACCGAGGTCAGGCCGTGCTTGATCGACGCCGACCGGGCTAGGTCCAAAGCCATCGTGGACTTCCCCATTCCAGGTCTGGCGGCAATGATCACCATCTGGCCGGGGTGTAAACCGTTGGTCAGGTCGTCGAGCTCGGCGAAGCCCGTCGGGACGCCGCCGAGGTTGCCGCCGCGGGAGGAGATGGCTTCCATCTCGTCGAGGGTCGGCTGCATCAGCTCCGACAGCGGCTTGTAGTCCTGGGTCGCGTTGCGGTCGGTGACGGCGTACACCTCAGCCTGGGCGCGGTCGACGATCACGTCGACGTCGCCCTCACCGGCGTAGGAGAGCTGCCCGATCCGGATGGAGGCGTCGACCAGCCGGCGCAGGATCGCCTTCTCCCGGACGATCTCGGCGTAGTAGCCGGCGTTCGCCGCGACGGGGACGGCCGACAGCAGGGTGTGCAGGTAGGGCGCGCCGCCGAGCCGCACCAGCTCGCCGCGCTTGCCCAGCTCGGCGGCGACGGTGATCGCGTCCGCGGGCTCACCGCGGCCGTACAGGTCGAGGACCGCGTCGTACACCTGCTCGTGCGCAGGCCGATAGAAGTCGTGGCCGCGCAGCACCTCGACGACGTCGGCGATGGCGTCCTTGCTCATCAGCATCGCGCCCAGGACGCACTGCTCGGCGTCCATGTCCTGCGGCGGCACCCGGTCGACCGCCGGAGCGGACCCCCGCGGCGCCTCGTCACGGTACGGCGTCATGACCTCAGCAAGGCTCACGCGTTTCCCCTTCTCCCCTGGGACGACCCCGCCCCGGCGCCCACCGGGGGTCGCCCGAACCTGACGTAGGCATCCCCTGCGCCACGTCTCGAACGTTAAGTTGCACCACTGACACTTCGGTGCGGAACCGGCCCCCCGGCGAGATCCTCCGTCACCGTACGCCGCTCAGCGAGGCGCGCCCAGCGCGTCATCCACAGGGGTTGTGCACAACCGAGGAGTATCTGTGGGGGACACGCGCCCAGCCTGTGCAGATCGTGGGTACGAGCTGGGGACAGATCCGACCGGAGGCCAACAACAGGCCTCTGACCAGGGCGAACGTTCGGTCGGTTCGGTGGAGAAAACTAGTATCCGACTTTTTTCGGCCGATGCGGTCCGGTTGGCCATCGCTTGACAGGCCGGGTGAGGGCCGCTATGTCCACAGTTGTGAACACTGGCTGTGGACAACCACCCGGGCCAGGAGCAGGACCGGAACGCCTGACCAGACGCTAGTTCGGGACGCCCGTCGCGGGGGCGCAGCGCCGGCCCACTCTGTCTCCGCTCAGGCCATCCGGGCGCGGACCCGGCCCTCCATCACCTGCTGGAGCAGGACGACGGTCTGCTCGTCCAGGTCAACGCCGAGCCGGCGGGCCTGGGCCGCCAGCTGCAGGGTCAGCCGCTCGGTCTCGGCCGGGTTGCCGGCCCGGTGCTCGGTCCGGATCCGGGCCGCCAGCAGCTGCTCGTCGCCGGGAGCGGCGACCAGCGCCCGGGCTGCGGCCCAACGCGCGAGGTCGAGGTCGCCGTCCTCGAGCGCCCGCCGGGTCAGCTCCACCCCGACGTCACGGACGCAGGAGATCATGTCGGTCCGCAGCTCCTCGGCCCAGAACCACTGCCCCGGGGCGGCGTCGGCCAGCGGCGCTCCCCGGACCAGCTGCAGCGCCGCCCGCAGCGCCTGGGGGCTGGAGCGGTTGACCCCCGTAGCAGTGAGGATCTGCAGCCGCTGCCAGTCCGAGCTGACCGCGGGATGAAGGGCGATCCGGCCCGTGTAGGCGTCCGGCAGGTACGCCTGGGCGTCCTCGCTCTCGCCCAGCCAGCTGCGGAGCCGGCTCATGTTCGAGCGCCGAGTGCCCTCGGCGACCGCGAGGGCTGCCGCCATCGACTGCGCGCTACGGCCCGGGTGCTCCAACAGCCAGGCGCAGTACTCCAGGCACTGCCGGCCCGCCCGGGCCGGCAGGACGCCTCGCGCCCCCAGCAGCTCGACCGGACCGAGTAGCAGCAAGGTGGGGTGGTCGGCGGTACCGGCAACGCCGACCGGTCCCGCTGTCGCTGTCGCCACCTCGCCCCCCTCCTCGCCGTCTGTCGCCCACCCGCCGAACCTCCTGCCCAGGTACGTCACGTTGTCGGGTGGCGGCTCGGGCTCGACCACCTCACCCGCCCACCATGGCGCCGGGGTGGTGTCGGTCCGGCCCGTCTCCTCCACGAGCTGCAGCACGGCCTGCTGCTCCTGCGCCGCCAGCCGCGACGGCACCAGCGCCAGGCCAACCGGCTCGAGCACGGCCGCTCCGGCGGCGTCCCAGCGCAGCGACCAGGACGCTGCAGTCCCGGAGCCGGCAGTACCGGAGCCGGCGACGACGGCCGCCACCGGCACCCGCGGCTCGGCACCGACGACCGCGTGCAGCCGTTGCTGCTGGTCCGGCGTCAGCTCGACACCGACCAGGACGATCTCGGGCGCCCACGGGTCGGCGAGATCCGGGTCGAGCCGGTGCTGACCGAGGACCGGGTACGGCTGGTGCCGACGCTGTTCGGCCGCGCGGCGCTGCAGCCGGGCGAGGAGTCCTTCGACGTCGGGCTCGTGGCGCACGGTGTGGGTGCCGAGCGCGTCCGGCAGTCGGTCCACCACCCCCACCAGGGTCAGCGCCAGCTCCTCGGCCCAGGGCGAGAACGACAGCTCGACGGCCAGGGCGGCGAGCACTCCTCCGGTCACCTCGTCGCCACCCTCGAGGCCGAGGAGGCCAAAGGCCTCGAGGTCGACGAGCACCTGTCGGTTCCGCTCGTCGCGACCGAGGGTCACCAGCGCGGGCCACGGGCGCAGCGCCTCGTCGGCGCCGGGGACCGAGCGGAGGTAGTCGGCGTCGGCGGCGTCGAGCACCCAGGACCGACCTTCGACGCGGAAGGGTAGCGGTGCCGGCCCGGCAACCTCGGCCAGGACCAGCTCGATCTGGTCCTCCCCCACCAGCACGACGTCCAGTGCCGGCAGCGACGACCCCGCCGCCCGACAGTGGGCACCGACGGCCCGCAGCGCCTGGTCGAGGGTCCGTAGGCTGAGCGGACGCTGCCGCCGGCCCAGCGCCAGCTCGACCGGACGGGTCGCTGGCGGCGGATGCACGATCCGTCGGCCGACCGGCCGCAGCTGCAGCTGCAGCTGTCGACGGCGGACCAGCCCGGCGACCAGCCCGGCCGCCAGCAGACCGCCCACCGCGGCGAGGGGCAAGGCGGCGTCGGCGATGGTGGTGCGGTCGTCGACCGCGGTCTCGACCTCGGTCGACCGGGCGGGGGCCGGTTCGCTCGTCGCGGCCGAGGACGCGCTCGGCTCCGGAGTGGCGGCTGGGCTCGGGGTGGGAGGCCGGCTCGGTCCCGACGCCTCGGCCGGGACTTTCGCCGACGAGTTCGCCGGGGCGCGGTCCGGTCGGGTGGGCAGCGGGTCTGCGCGGGCCGGCGGCGCGCTCGATGTCGGGTCGGCCGCCCGGGCGGCGGCCGCAGGGAGGACGAGCTGCATCCCCACCTCGAGCTCGTCGGGGTCGTCCAGCTGGGCGCGGTTGGCGTGGAAGATCTCAGGCCAGCGGGCCGGGGAGCCGAGCTCGCGGTCGGCGAGGTCGGAGAGGGTCTCACCGCGCCGGACCGTCACGGTGCGGCTGCCGGTCGCCTCCGCGTCCGGCTGACCGCCGGGGATGGCGAGCCGCCAGCCCACCGTCAGCCGGTCGGGTCCGCCCGTCAGCAGGTTGGGGTTGGCCCGCGCGATGGCCCGCCACTCGCGGCCGTCGTCGTAGTACCGCTCGGCCAGGCTCCAGAGGTCGTCACCTGCGGTCACGACGTGGGTCCGGGTCGGCCCCGGGTCGGCGGTGGACGAGGTCGACGTCGCGACCGCCTCGTGCCGGGCGGCCGGCTGGCCAGGGACGGCGACGGGGGACGGTCGGCCGGCCTCGACAGGCGCCGCCTGGGCAGCCACGGTCAGCGGCACGACGGCGGGGACAGCCGGGGCCGCCGAGAGCGCGAGCACGGCGAAGATCAGGCCGGCCGCAACCCGCTGCGGACCGCCGAGACCGGGCAGCCGGATGCGGATCCGGGACCTGGACAGGACGGCGACCAGCTCGGTCAGGACCGACAGGGTGAAGACGGCCCAGCCGAGCCAACCGACGAGGGTGATCAGGCCGAGCACGATCGACCCGTCGTCGGGGATGGTCAGCGCACGCAGCACCGAGCTCCAGCGCAGGTCGGCCGGCAGCAGCGGCCCGCCGAGCCGGACCAGGGCCGCCGGCACACCAACGAGTGCCGTCCCCAGGACCATCAGAGCGCCGAGACTGCGCCACCACCGCGACACGGGCCTCCCCCTGCTCACTCAGCGACCCCGCGGGGCCGGGCCCGCGACTCGGTCGCGACCAGACAGCGCCCAGGACCGGGCGTTCGTCCCAGCCTGGCCGACTGGGACCGCCGAAGGGAACGGCTAGGTGTTGTCCGTCTGGAGGAGGTGTTGTCCGTCGCTGTCGAGGTCGTCATGAGGGGAGGAAGATCTTCAGCAGGGCGGCGACGAGGAAGATCAGACCGAAGATGAGGGCGGGCAGCGTCATGTAGATGGTCATCCCCTCGGCCTCGGCCGTCGCCTTGATCTGCTCTGCGGTCAGGTGCGCGTCGCGGAGCTCGCGGACCCGGGCCCGCAGCGTTCCCGACAGCGCAGCGCCGGACTCGTCCAGCTGCATCACGTCCGCGACGTCGCTCAGCTCGGGCAGGTTCAGCGACACGGCCAACCGCCGCAGCTCGGCGTACGGGGCCTGCTGCTCGAGCCGGGCCCGTTCGAGGGCGGAGCGGATCTGCACGAACAGTGGGGTCTCGCTCAGCGCGGCGGCGTTGGCCAGCGCCTGTGGCGCCGAGGCGTTGCTCAACCGTTCCAGGGTGACGAGCTCGAGATAGAGCAGCAGCGCCTCCGCAGCCCCAGCCCGGGCCACCGCTGCGCCGCGGCGCAGCAGCAGGTCGGGGACGAAAAAGCCGAGCACCGCACCCAGCAGGGCGAACACTGCGGGCAGGGCGCTGACCGAGCCGGTGAGCAGCCCGAGCGCGGCGCCCAGGACGGCCGGCAGCAAAGCGCCGATGATCGCCATCACCGCCTTGTCGGCGTAGAACTCCGCGATCGGTTTGTCCTGGAGCTGCAGTGCCCGACGTTGCTGCTCTGACAGCGGGAACGGGCTGCGGGTGTAGAGCTCGGCGCCGAGCCGCTCCGACCGGCTGGTCAGCGGTCCGACGTCGCGGCGGCGTTGGTCGAGCGTGTCGCCGCCGCTCGCCCGGGCGAGGGCCGCCTGAAGGTCCGGGGCCGCCGGGAGGAGGGCCACCAGCAGGGCGACCATCCCGGCCGCCATGAACGTGCCGGCGGCGAGGACCAAGGCGAACGTCACCGGGACGAGCCGATCAGCAGCCGGGGCCGTTCGCGCTGCTGAGCCTTGCGGCGCATCAGCAGCAGCGAGCCGACGTACGCCGCCACCAGGACCGACAGCACCAGCTGGCCCGTCGGTGTGCGGTAGGGCGAGAAGAACCGCGGGGACACCGCGAACGCGGCGGCGAGCGTCAGCAGCGAGATGACGGTGACCTGACGGACCACCACGTACGGCTTCGAGCGCTCGACCTCGATGGCCCGTCGTCCACGCAGCGAAGCCTGGATCGAGTCGGCCAGGGCTTCCATGGTGACCGAGGCCCCGTTGGCGCCGCGGCTCGCCGCGAGCATCAGGGCGGCCAGGACGGCATCGGCGTCCGGGGAGTCGAGCTCGTCGGCCATCCGCAGCAACGCCTCGCGGGTCTCCCAGCGGTTGTCCAGCCGGGCGACGAGCAATCCCACCTCGTCCGCGAGCAGCGGCGGCACCGTACGGCGGGAGACCCGGAGTGCGTCGGTCACCGAGCGGCCCGTGGCCAGGGTGGCGCTCAACCCGCGAACCCAGCGGTCCAACGCTTCGAGCAGGGCGATGTCGCGTGGCTGCTGAGCACTCAACAGGTACGGCAGCCCGAGCACGAGCGCCGGCACCACGCCGATGGCGACCACCCAACCGCTGGCAGCAGCGACGGCCAGCCCGGCCAGGACGCTGCCCCCGAGGAGCAGGTCGCGGCGTCGTCCCCGCCGTCCGGCCGGTCGGCGGGTGAGCCGAGCCCACCGCTCCGCGAAGGGGGCGACCGGCGGCCGGGCCCGCTGCGGCGGCTCTCGGCGTTGCAGCCCGGCCACCACCGCCCAGACCCCCGCCACGAACAGCAGCCCCGCCGCTACGGCCAGCGTGCTCACGGGTGCCCCCTGCGTACGGACCCGGGCCGGGAGGCCGTCGTCGGCAGGGGCCGGGAGAACGGCTCGAGCTCGCGGGCGAACGTCGCGTCGGGGTAGAAGCCGGCCGGCTGGGTGGCGGTCCCGGTGGCCGAGTAGGTCAGGTGCGTGACCGGGCGGCCGTTCTCCGTGGCCCGGAGGACCTGGCGGATCTCGGAGACGAAGCGGCGCCGGACGCCGCCCTTCCACGTCTCGTCGAGGAGACGGACGTAGACGAGCAGGTGGATGTTGTGGGCGATCTGACGGTACGCCTCGTCGATGGTCAGCACGCCACCCTGCGCCACCCGGGACGCCAACCGGTCGATGGTGGACTCGGCCGAGTGCGAGTGGGTGGTGGACAGGGTGCCCGTGCCCGCCTGCATCGCCTCGAACATGGCGGCGGCCTCCCCGCCCCGCACCTCGCCCACGACCAGCCGCGAGAGGTTCTGCCGCAACGCCTCCGGCATCAGGTCGGCGATGGTGACCTCACCGACCCGGGTGCCGCCGGAGGTCTCGCCGTGGCCCGTCCGAGCCTGCAGGGCCAGGATGTTCTCTCGGCCGGGCTGCAGGTGGGTCATCAGCTCGTAGTCGGTCTCCAGGGTGCCGAAGCGCTCCGCGGCCGGGATCGCCTGGATGAGCGCCCGCAGCAGCGTGGTCTTGCCGGCGCCCTGGTCGCCGGAGATCACCATCGACCGCCGCGCCAGGACCGCGGCGTCCAGGAACTCAGCCACCTCGACCGGCATCAGGCCGCCGGCGGCGAGGTCGGCGAGCGAGACGTCGGTCAGGGTGTGCTGGCGGATGACCACGCTGGGCCGGTAGGACAGCCCGAAGCCGATCGCGTGCAGCCGGAACCGCTCTCCCAGCGCCAGCGTCATCGAGGGGTGGGTGTCGTCGAACGGCCGGGCCGGCTGGCTGTTCTGGCCCAGGAACCGGATGGCCTCGACGAGCTCGTCGTCGCTGTCCGCGACCGGCGGCATCTGCTCGCGGCGACCGTCGCCGTACTGCACGTAGACCGAGTCCCAGCCGTGGATCTCGATGTTCTCCACCGCCGGCATCTCCAGCAGCGGTTGCAGCCGTCCGTACCCGAACACCGAGTCCTCGACGGCGGCGACATAGGTCTGCTCCGCCTCGGGCGACCACAGCTCGGCGCCGTCGCGGTGCAGCGCCCGGATGTGGTCGCTGACCACCCGGCGGATCATCGACCGCCCCATCAGGACCCGGTCGTCGCCACTCATCGGCCGACCGGTCCTCTGCTGGGCGACCGCGCTCTCCTCGGTGATCAGCTCCGAAGCCCGGCGGCGCAGCTCGGCCACCTGTCCCCAGTCCAACCCGGCGCCGGGTCGCCGGGCCCGCCATCGTGCGGCGGCGCTGGCGGGAACGGCAGTGACGGTGAGGCTCGGTGCGGCGTCGCTCGACGAGCCCGCGCGGTCGTAGTCGGCGAGCACCGGGATCTGGTCGAGGCCGGCCGGCGCGACTGCAGTGTCGTCCACCTCAGCTCCTCACCAGCGCGGTCGATCGCTGCAACGCGTCGGCGAAGGTGGACGCGGCGTTACGGATGCTCCGCAGCAGCGGTGACGCCTCGAACCGACGGTGCTGCGTCGCGCCGTCGGAGAAGTGGGCCGCGGCGACCGGGTCGTGCGCGACCTGCGCGAGCACGGGTAGCCCGAGCGCCTTGCCGATCTCGCTCGCCGGGTAGGGCCGTCCCGGGTCGACGAGCACCAGACCCGTCCGGCCGCGCGGTCCGGTCGAGACCCGGGGGTCGACGACGGTCGGCAGGTGGACACGGGCCGACATCACCGACCGCAGGTCGGAGCGCAGCACCACGGCGGTCAGCGCGCTGCGCTCGAGCAGTGGTGCGGGCAGACCGAGCGGACCGATCCGGCCGAGGTCGACGATGACGTCGACGTCCACGTCGCCCAGCCGCTCGAAGGTGTCGGCGAGCTCCTCCCAGACCCCGGCGAAGTGGGCAGCGCTGGTCGGCTTGGTGAAGCCGGGCAGAAAGAGCCGACGGTCGCCGGTCGTTCCGCCGCCTTCGGGACCGGCGCCGTCGGCCGCCACCAGGGACAGGCACTGGTCGACCACCACCTCGCGCAGTGGCCGCCGGTCACGGTGGGCCTCGGCCACCCGGAGCAGGCCCTTGCCGCCGGCCGAGCGGCCCGTCAGGTAGCCCGCCAAGACCGACTGGTGAGCGCCAGGGTCAGCGTCGACCAGCAGAACCGGTCGCGGCCAGCTCAGGGCCAGCCCGACAGCCAGCGTCGTGCCCCCGGGGGCGCCGTTGCAGGAGGTGAGGCACATGATCGCCATCGCTCACCGCCCCGCGTCCCGGACGACCGCCACCCGCTGCTGGGCGGCGAGCAGCGCGATGGCCGGAGCCTGCGCCGCCTGGACGTCGACGTCGAGCATCGTCGAGACACCGTCTGCGCCCGGCGACTGGTCGACCACGCGCGCCAGGTAGTTGGTGCCGACGAACCTCTCCTGCGCTCCGGTCGCCGCCGACGGAGGCAGCGCGACCAGCCGGACCGGCGCCCCCGGCAGCAGCAGGTCGGCCGGCGCGTTGCCCGCAGGCAGCAGCAGACCCACCACCGAGCGACCCTCCGCCGGGACAGCGGTGTCGGCGACGGACCCACTCGCGACGACGCTGCCGGCCGGCAGGTCGAACACCGCGCGCCGGCCGATCAGCCGGTCGCGGTCGGCCGCCGGTACGGCGTCGGGCAGGACGCCGCCCTGCAGCCGCACCGTGGTCAGGTCGCCCGCCTCGATCACCTCACCCCGGTAGACGGTCTCCGCCACGGCGACCACGGTCGCCTCGGAGGCCACCCGGGTGTAGACGACGTAGGACAGCAGGGCGCCGAGGCAGAGCGCCACCACCCCCAGCGCTATCCACCGCGGGTTGCGCCGACCGGGCAGCTGAGGCAGCCCTGGACTGGCCGGCGGCTCGACCGCACCGCTCGCCAGAGGCGGTGCGGCGGGTCGGCTCCGGCCGGGCCGCGGCGTCCGGGGACGGGTGTCGAGACTCATCACCCACCTCCGGTCGGGACGATGTCGGACTGCGCGGACCCGGTCCCGGTGACCGTGTCGATCCCGAGGACGCTGAGGAAGATGGTGTCGGCCGACGACGCCGTGCTGACCGTCACGACGCCGTCGCGGACGCTGACCGACCCGCGGACCGACGGCTGCCCGGCGAGGTAGGCCCGGGCCGCCAAGACCGCGGCCGCGGCCGGGTCGGTCCCGCCGAGCTGCTGGGTGGCAGCCGCGTTGCCGGCGGCCCGGCTGGCCCCCGCCGCGGCCGACTCGGCCACACTGGCGGCCGTCACCTTCTGACCGCCGTCGATCACCAGGCCCGCGACCAGGAACAGCGCGCCCAGGATCATCAGGACGAAGAGGTTGACCGTCTGGCCGCGTTCGTCGCGGGAGTGACCAGCACGTGTCTCCCTGTCCGTGGCCGATGGCGAGCGGCGTCCACGGAGTGACTGGCCAGGCGGCGACGGAGGTCGTAGCGGTGTTCTGCCGACGACGACGCCAACGGAGCCAGTCGCTTCGTGGTCGTCGCGCAGCCGGCCAGGGATAGGGAGACACGTCCTAGGTGACTGGTGTCGAACGGGGTGGGGTGGTGGTGGCGGC
>NZ_CAXTHG010000003.1:0-213322 GCF_964244005.1 uncultured Friedmanniella sp.
TGCGGTGCTTGCGCTCCTTGAGCTCGACCTCGGTGGCCGCGCCGACCTTGATCACGGCAACGCCGCCGGCCAGCTTGGCCAGCCGCTCCTGCAGCTTCTCGCGGTCGTAGTCCGAATCGGACTTCTCGATCTCGGCCCGGATCTGCGAAACGCGGCCGGCGATCTGCTCGGCATCGCCGGAACCGTCGACGATCGTGGTCTCGTCCTTGGTGACGACGACCTTGCGGGCGGTGCCCAGCAGGGACACGTCGACCGAGTCGAGCTTGAGCCCGACGTCCTCGGAGATGACCTGGCCACCGGTCAGGATCGCGATGTCCTGCAGCATGGCCTTGCGGCGGTCACCGAAGCCCGGGGCCTTGACGGCGACGGACTTGAAGGTGCCACGGATCTTGTTGACGATCAGCGCGGCCAGGGCCTCGCCGTCGGTGTCCTCGGCGATGACGACGAGCGGCTTGCCGGCCTGGATGACCTTCTCCAGCAGCGGCAGGACGTCCTTGAGGCTCGAGACCTTCGAGTTGACGATGAGGATGTAAGGGTCGTCGAGGACCGTCTCCATCCGCTCGGTGTCGGTGACGAAGTAGGGCGAGATGTAGCCCTTGTCGAAACGCATGCCCTCGGTGAGCTCGAGCTCGAGGCCGAAGGTGTTCGACTCGTCGACGGTGATGACGCCTTCCTTGCCGACCTTGTCCATCGCCTCGGCGATGATGTCGCCGACGGTGGCGTCCCCGGCGGAGATCGAGGCGGTGGCCGCGATCTGCTCCTTGGTCTCCACGTCGGTGGCCGTAGCGGCCAGCTGCTCGACGATGGCTGCGACGGCCTTCTCGATGCCCTTCTTGAGGCTCATCGGGTTGGCGCCGGCGGTGACGTTCTTCAGGCCCTCGCGGACCAGAGCCTGCGCGAGCACGGTGGCGGTGGTGGTGCCGTCGCCCGCGACGTCGTCGGTCTTCTTGGCGACCTCCTTGACGAGCTCGGCACCGATCTTCTCGTACGGGTCCTCGAGCTCGATCTCCTTGGCGATGCTCACACCGTCGTTGGTGATGGTGGGCGCACCCCACTTCTTCTCGAGCACGACGTTGCGACCCTTGGGGCCGAGGGTGACCTTCACGGCGTCGGCGAGGATGTTCATCCCACGCTCGAGCCCGCGACGCGCCTCGGTGTTGAACTGAATGAGTTTGGGCATGTTCTCCGCGAGTCCTCCCGCGCGCCGGCGGCGGACCGCCGGCTAGATTGGCTGGTTGTCTGCCCCACGACGGTGCCCGCGACGGACGACCCCTGACGGGGTCTCACACGTGTGTGAGGTGGCACTCACGCTAGGAGAGTGCTAACTAATGTTTAGCACTCGGACCATGCGAGTGCAAACACCGGCCCGCTCCCCGACTTGTCAGCGGCAGTGGTCGCCGGGGCGACCATGGGCGCTGACAGGTCGGTCAGTCGACCAGGCCGTCGCCGAAGCGGAACAACGGGTCGACGGTGTCGAACGGCACGTCGCTCCGACTGGCCTCGACGGCGGCCGTCGACGAGGGCAGGTCGAAGGGCAGCCGACCGCGCGCCTGGGCCGTCCCGAGGAGCACGTCGACCAGGGCCTCGTCGTTGGCGCCGAAGTTCACCAGCAGCGCGGCCGCCGCGCCGGCGACCTCGGTGAGCACGGCCGGTCGGTCGAGGTAGACGTCGACCACCGTCGGTACGGCGGCGCAGACCGCCAGGACCCGGTCCCGCTCGGCGGCGGGGAACTCCAACGAGCCGGCGTGGAAGCGGGACTCGAACCTTCCCGGCCGGGCTTCGTACGGGGCAGCCAGCCGCAGCACGGCCAGATCGGCCTCGGCCGGGTCGTCGACCACCCGGCCCAGCCGCTCCGCCGCGTCCCGGCCCAGCCCCTCGACGTAGACCGACGCACCTGCGGTCAGCGGCAGGGACGCCGGCCCGGCGGCGGCCGCGGTCAGCCGGGTGATCGCCGCCCGCTGAGCCGCCGCCCCGTCCGCCACGAAGTCGGCGCGACCGATGGTGGCCAGGGCGTGCTCGAGGTCCAGCGGCGCAGCGTCGAACAGGCCCAGCACGAACTTCTCGCGCAACAGCCGGCGGACCGAGACGTCCAACCGCTGCTCGTCGACCCGGCCGGCCCGGACGAGGTCGACCACCAGCTCGGGGCAGCTCTCGCCGCCGAACTGATCGACGCCCGCCTCGATCGCCTTCAGCACCCGCATCGCCGGGGTGAGCTCCTCGATCCCCCAGGCCCGCGCCGGCATCGGCTCGCCCGCGAAGGTCTTGTCGGTGATCAGTCCCCAGTCGGTGCAGACGATGCCGTCGAAGCCGAGCTCGGTACGCAGCAGGTCGGTGATGACCCCGCGGCTGAAGGCAAAGCCCACCTCTTCCCAGTCCGTCCCGATCGGCATCCCGTAGTAGGGCATGATCTGCGACGTCCCGGCCGCCAGCGCCGCCCGGAACGGCCGCAGGTGGTACTCCTGCCGACCGCCGGGATAGACCTGCTCGCGGCCGTAGTCGAAGTGCGGGTCCTCGCCGTCGAGCTGCGGCCCACCGCCGGGGAAGTGCTTGGTCATGGTGGCCACCGACTCCGGGCCCAGCCGCTCGCCCTGGAAGCCCCGGACGTACGCCTGCACCAGCTCGGCGGTCAGGTCGGCGTCCTCGCCGAAGGTCATCCCGATCCTCGACCAGCGCGGTTCGGTGGCGAGGTCGATCTGCGGGTGCAGCGCCACGCGCAGGCCGCCGGCGAGGTACTCCTGCCGAGCGACGTCAGCGAACCGCTCCACCACGGCGGGGTCGCGCAGGGCGGCGAAGCCCAGCGACTCCGGCCACAGCGAGAACGCTCCCGCCGGCGCCGCGGTGCCCAGGTTGCTGCTGAAGGCATGCCGCGGGTCGGTGGACACGCTGACGGGGATGCCGAGCGGGGTGTCGGCGGCCAGCTCCTGCAGCCGGTGGTGCCAGCCGACGAGGTCGCGGACGCTCTCCGGCGCCCCGAGCACGTTGAAGTGGTTCATCCTCAGGTCCTGCACCGACGCAGCCGCCTCCGGCCGGCCGATCATGTTGCCCGACCGCATCAGCCCACCACCGGGCTCGGTCATCTGCATGTCGTGGAACATCAGCCCGGCCTTTTCCTCCAGCGTCAACCGGCCCAGCAGGTCCTCGACCCGCCGTTCGACCGTCAGCTGCGGGTCGCGGTACGGGACGTCGGCTGGCGGGTGAGGTGGGGACGTGAGCTGGGGCATCGGCGCTCCTTCAGGGATGGTGTCGCCATCCTGCCGGAGGCTCACCGGCCGCGGGAATGCCGGGACGCCCGGGGCGGTTGGCGAATTCGTGACCGAGTCCGCAGCCCCGACCATCAGCCGGTCCGATGTCGGACTGCGCTCGGCGCGCGGCCCCATCCTGCTGGCGGTGATGCTGAGCGTCGGCCTGGTGGCCATCGACTCGACCATCCTGGCCACGGCCGTCCCCGCGATCGTCAACGACCTCGGTGGCTTCGCTCAGTTCCCGTGGCTGTTCTCGATCTATCTGCTCGCCCAGGCCGTCTCGGTGCCGATCTTCGCCAAGTTCACCGACCTCGTCGGCCGCAAGCCGGTGATGCTGCTGGGGATCGGGCTGTTCGTGCTCGGTTCGGTGCTGTCGGGCTTTGCCTGGTCGATGCCGGCGCTGATCGCGTTCCGCGCCGTGCAGGGACTGGGCGCCGGGGCGGTGCAGCCGACCGCGATGACGATCATCGGCGACATCTACTCCGTCGCCGAGCGCGCCAAGGTGCAGGGCTACGTGGCCAGCGTCTGGGCGATCTCGTCGGTCGTCGGTCCCACGCTGGGCGGGGTCTTCGTCGACTTCGCGGACTGGCGCTTCATCTTCTTCGTCAACGTGCCGCTCGGCGCGGTCGCGGCCTGGGTGCTGGCCCGCCGGTTCTCCGAGGACGTGCACCGTTCGCGGCACTCGATCGACTACGCCGGTGCGGCGCTGCTCGCCGCCGGCACGTCGCTGGTCGTCCTCGGGCTGCTCGAAGGCGGCGTGGTCTGGCCGTGGCTGTCCGTGCCCGGGGTCGGCGTGCTCGCCGCGGGCGTCGCGAGCCTGGTCGCCTTCGTGTTCGTCGAACGCCGGGCCAGCGAGCCGATGATCCCGCCGTGGGTGCTGCACAGCCGGCTGCTGAACAGCACGAACGTGGCCAGCCTGGCGGTCGGGGTGGTGCTGATCGGGCTCACCTCCTACATCCCGCTCTACGTCCAGGGCGTGCTCGGCACCAACGCGTTGGTCGCCGGCTTCGCGTTGGCCGCGTTGACCCTCGGCTGGCCGATCTCGGCCTCGCAGGCGGGCCGGATCTATCTCCGGATCGGCTTCCGCCGGACGGGGCTGATCGGCACCGCGATCGTGCTGGTCGGGATGGGACTGCTGATCCTGCTGTCCCCCGACAGCTCGGTCGCCCAGGTGGCCGTCACCTGCTTCGTGATCGGCCTGGGCATGGGCCTGGTCGCCAGCCCGACGCTGATCGCCGCCCAGTCGGCGGTGGAGTGGAACGTCCGCGGCGTGGTGACCGGCACCAACATGTTCGCCCGCTCCATCGGCAGCGCCGTCGGGATCGCCGTCTTCGGCGCTATCGCCAACGCCGCCCTCGCCGCCTCCAGCGGCGGCAAGGTGTCCACCACCGCGAGCGCGATCCCGGCCCGGGTGCTCGACCCGGCCCTGCACCAGGTGTTCCTCGGCACCGGGGCCGTCGCCGTGCTGATGCTGGTCGCGGTCGTGCTGATGCCCGAACGGGGCGCCGCGCGCGACACCGAAGCCGCGTCGGCGACCTCCGACTGAGCGGTCGGGTGGCCTCAGCGCAGCTCGACCGTCGCCACACCTTCGGTCAGGAGTCCTCCCGCCCGCGAGACTCTCGAGCTCAGCCCGCTGGGGACGTCGTCGTACAGAAAGCCGCTGGCCGCCCGGTTGGAGTCGGCACTCACCAGGGTCGAGGTGAAGGTCTTGGCGTGCGAGGCGATCCGGAACAGGTGGCCGGTCTGTGTCGGCACCCGTGCGTCCGGGTCGGCCAGCCAGCAGGGGTCAGTCTGCCGTGGCCGGCGGGGCGAACTCGGCGACCAGCGGGACCACGTCGGCGATCGAGTCCAGGACGCGGGTCGGCCGGTACGGAAACCGGCTGATCTCGTGCGCCTTGGTCGAGCCCGACAACACCAGGATGGTGCGCAGTCCGGCCTCGATGCCAGCGATCACGTCGGTGTCCATCCGGTCGCCCACCATGGCCGTGGTCTCGGAGTGCGCTTCGATCGTGTTCAGCGCCGACCGCATCATCAGCGGGTTCGGCTTGCCGACGAAGTAGGGCAAGATCCCCGTCGCCCGGGTGATCAGCGCGGCCACCGAACCGGTCGCGGGCAGCGACCCTTCGGCCGAGGGTCCGGTGGCGTCGGGGTTGGTGGCGATGAAGCGGGCGCCGCGTTCGATCAGCCGGATCGCCCTCGTGATGGCCTCGAACGAGTAGGTCCGGGTCTCCCCCAGCACCACGTAGTCGGGGTCGCGGTCGGTCAGCACGAAGCCGATGTCGTGCAGGGCGGAGGTGACGCCGGCTTCCCCGATCACGTACGCCGATCCCCCGGTGCTCTGCTCGGCGAGGAACTGCGCCGTGGCCAGCGCCGACGTCCAGATCGCCGCCTCCGGGACGTCGATGCCGCTGCCGAGCAGCCGGGCCCGCAGGTCGCGTGCGGTGAAGATCGAGTTGTTGGTCAGCACCAGGAAGGGCCGGCGGTGCTGCTGCAGGGCGGCGATGAAGTCCGCTCCACCCGGCAGCGCCTGCTCCTCGTGCACCAGCACCCCGTCCATGTCGGTCAGCCAGCAGGCGACGGGCTTGGTCTCGGTCATGGCTCCAGGCTGACAGCGGCTGACGGGTCCGTCCAACCCCAGGGTGACCGATGTTCCTACCCCAGAGGTGATGAGACTCCTCCGGACGGCCGCCGTGGTGCTGGCCGCAGGCTTGGGCGTGATGGGCTGCGGTACGGCGGCCGAGCCGTCCCCGAGTCCGACGCCCACCCCGACGCCGAGCGTGGAGCTGCCGACCGAAGGCGCGGGCAGCGATGGCCTGACCGTCCGCTACCGCGACGAGGCCGGCCGGCTGAAGACGCTGCGGGTCGAGGACTTCCCCCGCTGACGGGTGCCAGACTCCCGGCATGATCGAGCAGGTCCTGAGCCGGCCGGCGCTGGTCGTGCTGGTGGGGCGGCGGGCGCCGGCACGTGGGCGGCGAGCCGGTTCCGGGCGGTGGAGATCGTCTCCGCGGACGCTCTGCGGCAGCGGTCGGCAACGGGCCGGCCGACCTCGAGGCTACGACCGAGGCGTTCGCAGTGCTGGACCAGATCGTGACCGCGCGGCTGCGGCGTGGGCTGGCCGAGCTGGGCGCTGAACGGCGCGCACCCGGTCCCGTGTGAACAGCAGGTTTCAGCACCGGACCACGGTCGGAGTAGTCCTCGCCCGGACGGCATACTGCAGACGTGTCTGAGACCGTGACTCCCGAGCAAGCGACTGCCACCGAGAAGCCGACCGTGATCATCCTCTACGGCGGTACCGGTGACCTGGCCAAGCGGCTGGTGCTGCCGGCCTTCTGGGAGCTCTACACCCGCGACCTGCTGCCCAAGCGCTGGAAGCTGGTGGGCAACGGCCGCGGCGACGTGTCGCACGAGGACTTCGCCGCGCACATCTACGACTGCCTGGTCGAGTTCGCGAGCACTCCCGACCCTGAGCTGTGGAAGGGGTTCGCGGCCAACGTGCTGTTCGCTGGCGGCGGCTTTCGCGACAGCAACCCCGGCAGCCTGCTCGACGTGATCGCCCACGCCGAGGCCGAGCTGGGCGAGGACCGGACGATCATCCACTACCTGGCGATTCCCCCGTCGGCCTTCGAGCCGACGACGCGCGCGATCAAGGCCCACGGCCTCGCGCCGGGCTCCAAGGCGGTCTACGAGAAGCCGTTCGGCACGTCCCTGAAGAGCTTCCACGAGCTGGACGACCTGGTGCACTCGGTGTTCGACGAGGGGCAGGTCTACCGGATCGACCACTTCCTGGGCAAGGAGGCGACCCAGAACCTGCACCTGGTGCGCTTCAGCAACCGGCTCTTCAATGACACCTGGAGCAAGGAACACCTGGCCCAGGTGCAGATCGACGTGCCGGAGACGCTCGACATCGCCGACCGCGCCGGCTTCTACGACGAGACCGGCGCCGCGCTCGACATGCTGGTCACCCACATGTTCCAGGTCGCGGCGGAGGTCGCCATGGAGCCGCCGCAGAGCATGGCGGCGGCGGACCTGCAGTCGGCGCGGGAGTCGGTGATCGCTGCGTTCCGGCCGTTGGACCCCGACGAGGTGGTGCTCGGCCAGTACCGCAGCTACCGCGAGACCGACGGCATCCCCGACGACTCCGACACGGACACGTTCGTCGCCGCCCGGCTGTGGATCGACACCGACCGCTGGCAGGGCGTCCCCTTCCTGCTGCGCACCGGCAAGATGATGAAGAAGAGCGCCCAGCGGGTCAGCCTGATCTTCAAGCCCTCCGATGGCCCGGTGCACTCGATCGGCAGCAACACCAACGCCTTGATCTTCGACCTCAAGGGCAACGGGGCGATCGAGATCCAGATGACGGTGAAGAAGCCGGGACCCGAGCCGCTGCCGGCCGAGAGCTGCAGCACGCTGCACCTGGAGAACGTGGCCACCGGGTCGATGACGGCCTACACGTCCCTGATCTACGACGTGTTCGCCGGCGACCGGTCGCTGTTCACCAGCTCGGCCGGGCTGGCCGCCGCCTTCGAGGCTTTCGCCCCGATGCTCGGCGAGCACCGTCCGAAGGTGGAGCTCTACGACGACGGCACCTGGGGCCCGGCCGCCGCCACGGCCCTGACCGACGACGTCGGCTGGCTGCTCGGCGGCTGAGGTTCGGGCGGTCCTCGACGTCGTCACTATGAGGGTGGGGCGGACCTCGGTCAGAATAGGGGTCCGCACTCTCGAGGGAGCCATCGTCGACGAGCCCAGTAGTCCCATCCAGGCCGCAGTGCTGTTGCCTGGATCGGCGGACCTGCCTGACGCCGGCGTCCTGGCGCAGCTGCAGGCGGCTCAGGACCGCTTTGCGCCGTTCATCATGCAGTACAAGTTCGGCATCGACGAGATCATGACCAAGATCTCGATCCTGCGCGAGGAGTTCGTGCAGACCCACGCCTACAACCCGATCGAGCACGTCACCTCGCGGCTCAAGACGCCGGAACGGCTGATGGACAAGATCGCCCGCAAGGAGTGCCCGCACACCTTCGAGCACATCCGCGAGGCGATCACCGACATCGCGGGCGTCCGGGTGGTCTGCAGCTTCATCTCCGACACGTACTTGATCTTCGACATGCTGGTCAGCCAGTCCGACGTGACGCTGCTGCAGGTCAAGGACTACATCCGCGATCCGAAGCCGAACGGCTACCAGAGCCTGCACGCCATCGTGGAAGTCCCGGTGTTCCTGTCCGACGGCCCTCGGCCGGTCGTCGTCGAGCTGCAGATCCGGACGATCGCGATGGACTTCTGGGCCAGCCTCGAGCACAAGATCTACTACAAGTACCGCGACGACGTCCCCCAGCGACTGCTCGACCAGCTGACCGAGGCGGCCGGAGCCGCGTACACCCTCGACACGACGATGGAGTCCCTGCACCAGGAGGTCTTGGGACTCGGACAGCGCCCCGGCACCGCAGAACCGACCACCGACGCCTGAGCCCGGGAGCGGCCTCGACCGCTCAGGGCAGCTGGTGCAGCGCGAGCGGCAGTACCGAGGTCGCACCGGCCTCCGCGAGCAGGGACCCAGCCACGGTGATCGTCCACCGGCTGCGGATCCGGTCGTCGACGAGCAGGACTGGACCATCGAAGCTCATCCCGGGCATCAGCGTGGTCGTCCGCAGCAGGTCCCCAGCACGGACCGAGGACGAGGAGTCTTCGGCCGGTCGTGGACCGCTCACCGCCAACGCCTCCACGAGCGGCAGCCGGCCGATCCGGGACAGGTGCTCGGCGACCGAGCCCACGAGCGTGGGATAGCTGCGCGACGGCATCGCCACGACCGCCACCGGGCGCTGCCAGGTCTTGGACCAGCGCTTGAGCACCTCGACCATGCCGTCCAGGACGTGCGGCGGGGCCGCGCCGTCGCGCTGCCACATCCGGGCCAGCTCCTCGGCCCACGCCGGGTCGTCGGCGAAGGCGAGCGCCCGCCCCTCGGCGAGGAAGCCGATCCGGCCCTTGCGCCCCGGCAGTCCGGACGGCCACAGCTTGCGCGGCTCGACCACCACGTCCTGGCCGCGGAAGAAACGCTGCGCGGCGGCCACCACGTCCGCGCCCGGTCGCTCGCCCGGCTCGGGCAGCTGGCCGGTGCAGACCGAGCAGCGGCCGCACGGCTGCGGGTCGGGATCGTCGAGCGCCTGCTGCAGGAACTGCATCAGGCAGCCCTCGCCGTGGGCGTAGGAGCGCATCAGGTCGGCTTCGGCCGCCCGGACGCGGCGGAGCGCCGCCCACTTGGCCTCGTCGAAGTACCAGGCCGTCCCGGTTGCCACCCAGCCGCCGGACTGGCGCTTGACGGCGTCGTCGACGGCCAGGATCTTGAGCGTGCTCTCGAGCCGGCCGCGGCGGATACCGGTGGCGCTCTCCAGGGCCGGCAGCGACTGGGGTGCGTCGCCGAGGGCGTCGAGGATCTGCTCCACCTGGTGCTCGTCGGGGATGCCGGCGGTGGCGAAGTACTGCCAGATCCGCTCGTCGGACTCCGCGGGTACGAGGACGGCGAGCGCGTCGTCCAACGCCCGGCCGGCACGGCCGACCTGCTGGTAGTAGGCCACAGGCGACCCCGGCGAGCCGAGGTGGACGCAGAAGGCGAGGTCGGGCTTGTCGTAGCCCATGCCGAGGGCCGAGGTCGCGACCAAAGCCTTCACCTGGTTGGCGCGCAGCCGGTCCTCCAGCTCTTCACGGTTGGTCGTCTGGCCCGAGTACGCGGCGACGTCGAACCCCTGCTCGGTCAGGAACGCCGCCACGCGCTCGGTCTCGGCCACCGTGAGCACGTAGATGATGCCGGAACCAGGCAAGGTACGGAGCGCGTCGGCCACCCAGGCGTAGCGCTCGAGCACACTGAGCTGCGGCACCACGGCCAGCCTCAGCGACGCGCGCGCCAACGAGCCCCGCAACGTCACGGTGTCCTCGCCGAGCTGCGCGGCCACGTCGGCGGTCACCCGCTCGTTGGCCGTGGCGGTGGTGGCCAGCACGGGTGTCCCTGGCGCGAGCGCCAGCAGGGTCCGGGTCAGCCGCTGGTAGTCCGGCCGGAAGTCGAAACCCCAGTCCGAGACGCAGTGGGCCTCGTCGATGACGAGCATCCCCACCGACGCCAGCAGATCAGGCAGTCCAGCGGCGAACGCCGGGTTGGACAGCCGCTCGGGCGAGATCAGCAGCACGTCGAGCTGGCCGGTCCGGACGTCGCCGAGCACCTGCGCCCACTGGTCGATGTTGGTCGAGTTCACCGTCGCCGCCCGAAGGCCTGCTTTTTCGGCCGCCGAGATCTGGTCGCGCATCAGCGCGAGCAGCGGCGAGACCACCAGGGTGGGGCCGGCGCCCTGTTGGCGCAGCGCTGCCGTGGCCGCCCAGTAGACCGCCGACTTGCCCCAGCCGGTCGCCTGCACCACCAGGACGTGCCGGTGCCGGTCGACCAGCTCCTCGACCGCGGTGATCTGCTCGGCGCGCGGCCGGGCGTCCGGGCCGGCCATCATGGCGATGGTCGTGGCCAGGACGTTGCGAGCTGTGTCACGCGCCACCGAAGTCATGCCCCTATCCTGCCCGCCGGATCTGACGTGGACGAACGCTGGAGGCGAGCTGTGGATAGCCGCTTGACACTCGGCTGCCTGTGGACAACCTGGTCGGCGGAACGGCTACGGCCTCTTGGCGCCGCGAGTTACGATCGTGTTACACACGGCGAGAGTGCGGCTCACCGGTCGTAGGAAAGGTGCAGATCGACATGGAGCTTCTGGCTCTTTGGATGGTGGCGGGTGTCTTGCTGATGTCGGCCGTGGTCTTCGGCTGGGTGGCGGTCACGACACACGCCATGGCCGACGACCTCGAGCGACGAACCGCAGAGCTGCATCAGGAGGACCTCATCCGGCGGGCCTGCGCCCGGCTCGACGAGGAGCACCGCCTGCTTCTCGAGCACTGAGCTGTGCCGCCTGAGGGGCGGGGTCATCGGTTAGCTCTTCGAGGTGACCATCTCGCCGGTGTGACCTCGCCTTCCGCGCCCTTGCGCGCATTCGAGCGTTCCCCGGAGAGTGATGTCCCCGTGTAGCGGTGCGTCCGTACGTTCCCGCCGATGAGCGGCGCTGGCTGCTCTGCCGGCTGCTGTCGTCCTTCGACACCTGCTACGACGACGACGTCCATAGTGTCAGGACCCTCTGCACCTTGCCGGTCCATCCAGCCCGTCGCCGCTCTCGAGGGCGATCGCGAGTGCGGAAGAGACCGGGCGCGCAGCGCTCCGGCGGAGCCTGCTCGAGGTCGACCCCGAGCTCTGCGAGCGCTACGCCGACGCTCAGCCGCCGGCGACGGCCGGGATGATCGAGACCTTGGCGCCCTCGGGCACGGGTGCCTCGAGCCCACCGGAGAAGCGCACGTCCTCATCCCCGACGTAGACGTTCACGAAACGGCGCAGCTGGCCCGCGTCGTCGAGGATGCGACCCCGGATGCCCTTGTGGTTGGCCTCCAGCGACTCGAGCAGCTCGGCCAGCGTGCCGCCGTCGGCGGTGACCTCACCGGCACCGGCGGTGTAGGTGCGCAGGATCGTGGGGATGCGTACCTTGGCGCTCATCCGCGGTACTCCTTCCAGAAGTCGGTGAACGCCTCGTAGCGAGGCGGGATGGTGGTCTTCGGTCCGACGTGGCCGCTCACGGCGTCCAGGGTCTTGAGTCCGTCACCGGAGTTGATCACCACGGTCTCGGCGTCGGGGTCGAGCACGCCGTCGGAGATCAGCTTCGCCGTGACGCCCACGGTGACGCCGCCGGCGGTCTCCCCGAAGACGCCCTCGGTCCGGGCCAGCCGGCGGATGTTCTGCACCACGGTCTCGTCGTCGACGTCGGCGATCAGTCCACCGGTACGCCGGACCACGTCCAGCACGTACGGTCCGTCGGCCGGGTTGCCGATGGCGAGCGACTTGGCGATCGTGTCCGGCTTGACCGGCGGGACGAAGTCAAGATCATTTCGGTAGGCCTGGGCGATCGGCGAGCAGCCGGTGGCCTGGGCGCCGTAGATCTTGTAGGGCTTGTCCTCCACCAGTCCGAGCTTGATCAGCTCGATGAAGCCCTTGTCGATCTTGGTCAGCTGGGAGCCCGAGGCGACGGGGATGACCACCTGGTCGGGCAGCCGCCAGCCGAGCTGCTCGGCGATCTCGTAGGCCAGCGTCTTCGAGCCCTCGGAGTAGTAGGGACGGACGTTCACGTTGACGAACGCCCAACCCTCCTCCTCGGCGGCGATCTCGCTGGCGAGCTTGTTGACGTCGTCGTAGGTGCCCTGCACGGCCACGAGGGTGGTGTCGTAGACGGCGGAGGCGATGATCTTCTGCTGCTCGAGGTTCTGCGGGACGAAGACGACCGACTCGATCCCGGCCCGGGCCGCGGCCGCGGCGACCGCGTTGGCCAAGTTGCCGGTCGACGGGCAGGCGAGCACCTTCAGGCCGAGCTCGCGGGCGGCCGACAGGGCCACGGCCACGACCCGGTCCTTGAAGGAGTGGGTCGGGTTGCCCGAGTCGTCCTTCACCCAGAGCTGGCGCAGGCCGAGGTCGGCGGCAAGGTTGCCGGCGTCGAGCAGCCGGGTGTAACCCGGGTCGGTGGAGCGGAAGGTCGCGATGTCGGTCGGTACGGGGAGCAGCGGGGCGTAGCGCCAGATGCTCTTGGGACCGGCCTCGATCTGGGCCCGGGTGATCGTCGGGAACTCATAGCCCACCTCGAGCGGGCCGAAGCACTCCAGACACGCGTAGAACGGGCCGAGCGGGCTCTGCTCACCGCAGGCCCGACAGACCAGGTGGGTGGCGTTGCCGAAGGCTCCGGTCCGGACGCCGGCCGGGAGCGGGACGGTCGTCGAGGTGAGGGTCGGGGTGGCGAGCGCGGTCATGGCTGTCCTTACTTCATCTGTCCTGGCCGTCGTTCGGCCAAGGCGGAGTTGGCACCGTTCCTGATCGGTCAGGCGGTTGCCGGGGAGTCAAAGGGCCGTTCCCTCATCCCCTCTGGATGACGACGCCAGCCTAACGTCGGCGGTCCCACGGCTACGCATCCGGGTGTCAGATGGTGGGACTCTTGTCCGGAATCCGGGACGCTGAGCGCGATAACGTGACGGAATGGCGCCTCTGCCCCTCGACCGCCGACATCGAGCCCGCCGGCTCGGCAACTGGCTCAACCTCAGCACGCCGCTCGGGCTGCTTGTCGCCGGGGCCGGTCGTGCCACCGTTCGACCCGGCCCCCGCGGACTGCTGCTGGCCGACGGTTATCGCCTCGCCTTCCCGCTGGCGAGCGCCTTCACGGTCGGCAACGTGCTGATCACCTCGGGCCGGTGGTCGGCGCTGATCGACGAACGGCCGACGCTGCTGCAGCACGAGGAGCAGCACAGCTGGCAGTGGTTCAGCCTGGGGCTGCCGTTCCTGCCCGCGTACGTGGTGGCCATGGGCTGGTCGGTGCTGCGGACCGGCGACCGCGCGGCGGCGAACGTCTTCGAACGGCGAGCCGGGCTGGCCATCGGCGGCTACCGCGAGGTGCCGCTCAGGCCGTTGGGGCCAGCGGTCCGGGCGGGGTTGGGCACGCTCCGGAGCCGAGGCCTCAGGAGTCGATCGTGAGGTCGATGCCCAGCCGCTTGGCCGAGCGGTTGCGCTGCCGGGTGGCGCGCAGCCGGCGCAGTCGCTTGACCAGCAGCGGGTCCTGGACGAGGGCGGCGGGCTGGTCGATCAGGGCGTTGAGCACCTGGTAGTAACGGGTGGCCGACATCTGGAACTGATCGCGGATCGCCTGCTCCTTGGCGCCGGCGAACTTCCACCACTGCCGTTCGAAGGCGAGGATCTCGGCGTCGCGCACGCTGAGCTCGCCGTGCGGCTCGGGGCTCTCGAGGTGGCTGTTCGAGACACTGACCATGGCGCCATCGTAGGGCCTAATCACACCGGTGTCATTCAGCGCGGTCCCAACCGGCGTACGCCTTCAGGCGCGGATAGGTCAGCATGTTCCCGTGACGAACGCAGAAGATCCGCGCATCGGCTGGGGCATCCTCAGCACCGGCCACATCGCCTCGGTGCTGGCCCGCGACCTGGCCCTGCTGCCCGAGGAGGCCGCGCTGGTGGCCGTCGGCTCGCGGTCCCTCGCCAAGGCGGAGGCGTTCGCGGCCGAGTACGGGTTCCGGCGCGGCTACGGCTCCTACCGTGAGCTGGCTGCCGATCCCGACGTCGACGTGGTCTACATCGCCTCGCCACACAACGACCACTACGCCTCGGCCAAGCTCTGCCTCGAGGCCGGCAAGGCGGTGCTGGTCGAGAAGCCGCTGACCGTCAGTCCCGACCAGAGCGAGGAGCTCGTCGCCCTGGCCCGGGACCGCGGGCTGCTGCTGATGGAGGCGATGTGGACGCGTACCCAGCCGCTGATCCGCCGGGCCGCCGAGCTCATCGCCTCCGGTGAGCTGGGCGAGGTCCGACACGTCGACGCCCAGTTCGGCTTCGCGTTCGACGGGCCGACGACCCACCGGCTGCTCGACCCCGACCAGGCCGGTGGCGCCATCCTGGACGCCGGCGTCTACCCCACGCACGCGGTCAACCTCTTCCTGGGTGAGCCGACCGACGTGCTGGCCTACGGCACGCACGCCTCGACCGGGGTCGACGACCACGCCGCGGCGCTGCTCACCTATCCGCCGACCGACGCCCGCGGAGCGGCAACCGCGGCCATCCTGTGCACCCTGAACGCGCAGCTGCCGACCCGGCTCGCCGTCTACTGCACCCGCGGCCGGGTGATGGTCGACGACTTCTTCATCCGGCCGGAGACCGTGACCGTGCATCGGGCGGACGCCGAGCCGGAGGTGCTGGTCACCCAGTGGCCGGGTGGCGGCTACACCTTCGAGGCGCAAGAGGTGATGCGCTGCCTGCGGGCGGGTGAGATCGAGTCGCCGCTGGTGCCGTGGTCGAGCACGCTCGAGGTGGCCCGCACGCTGGCCCGGTGGGAAGCCGCCGTCGACCAGCCCGTCGGCACGATCGCCTGACATGGTCCAGCTGATGACGGGCGCCATCCAGCCCTACGCCTGGGGATCCCTCACGTTCATCCCGGAGCTGCTCGGGCAGCAGCCGACCGACGAGCCGCAGGCTGAGCTCTGGCTCGGGGCGCACGCCTCCGCGTCGGCCATGGTCGACGGCCGCCGGCTCGACGAGGTCATCGCCGACGACCCGACCGGGGTGGTCGGGGCGGCCGCGGTCGAGGAGTTCGGGGCCAAGCTGCCGTTCCTGCTGAAGGTGCTGGGGATCGCGAAGCCGCTGTCGCTGCAAGCGCACCCCTCACGAGAGCAGGCGGAGTCGGGATATGCGCGTGAGAACGCGGCGGGGATCGCGCTGGACGCGAAGGACCGGCTGTACAAGGACGACTGGCCCAAGCCCGAGATGGTGTGTGCGCTGGTGGACAGCGAGGCGCTGTGCGGCTTCCGGGACCCGCTGGAGACCTACGACCTGTTCGGCCAGCTGGGGGTGGCCTCGGCCACCGAGCTGGTCGGGCCGCTGGCGGACGTGGCGGTGCCGGCCGACCAACGGCTGGCGTCGGTCTTCGAGTCACTGCTCCGGGGCGAGGAAGGAACCGCCGCCGTGTCGGAGGTGGTCGCTGCCGCCCAAGGCCTGGAGGTCGAGGGCGCCCTCGGCTTGTTCGCGCGAACGGCCCGGGAGCTCGGTGAGCACTACCCGGACGACTCGGGCGTCCTCGCCGCGCTGCTGATGAACCGGATCGCGGTGAAGCCCAACCAGGCCGTCTTCCTGCCGGCCGGCAACCTGCACGCCTACCTTCGCGGCGGCGGGGTGGAGATCATGGCCAACTCCGACAACGTGATGCGCGGTGGGCTGACGCCCAAGCACGTCGACGTGGACGGCCTGCTCGCCATCCTGGATTTCAGCCCCGGATTCCCTGGCTTCATCGAACCGGTCGAGGAGACCCCGGGCTGTTGGCGCTACCCCACGCCGGCGCCCGAGTTCGCGCTGTGGCGGCTGGAGCCGCGGGAGTCCGTGGTGTCGGTCCCTGCCGTCGACTCCGGTCGAGCACTGCTGGTCACCGACGGGTCCGTGGTCGTCGAGGGCGGCGAGTCGGACCTCCCGCTGGGTCGCGGCCAGGCCGCCTTCGCCCGCGCCGGGGAACAGCTGATGGTCAGCGGGCGTGGCACGGTCTTCGTCGCCGGGCCGGGCGTCGACAGCTGAACGGCAGCGGGAACAGCTCCCTGAGCCTGTCCACCGCTCCCTGAGCCTGTCGAAGGGCCGGTACGCTGGCTCGGCACTCGCTGGCGTGGCGCAATTGGTAGCGCACCTGTCTTGTAAACAGGCGGTTGTCGGTTCGAGTCCGACCGTCAGCTCCACTCTTTCACCTTGTCAATCCGCTTTTCTTTCGGTCCTCGAGCCCGTCGAAGGACCGCCTGACAGCAGTGCTGACAGCAACGGCACTCATGAGCCGAACTAGGGGCCCGGCCAGGACGCCGTCCGAGCGCCCCTCCAGCCGCGCGATAGCAGCCAGCGCGCCTGGTGTGCCGTGCCCACGACCGTTCTGTCTCAATGGTCGGCCTCGACCAAGTCCGTCAGGTCGTCGCTCGACAGTCGCCGAGATGGGTCTGCCCTGCCGCCGAGTAAGAAGATGCCCTCAGCCTGCAGCACCAGCGCCGGGTCACGGTGGTCCTGAGGATCGGACCAGCGGAATGCCTCCGCGACCCGGCCGTCGTGGGTCAATATGCGATACCCGTTGACGCACTGCTGACAGCTGGTGATGTGGTTCCCCAAAGGTTGCGGTGCGGTGCCTACTGCGTCGGCCAACTCGCTGTAGGCGGTCCACCTCCCCTGCGGCAGAGCTTCGAGGATGGCGTGCAGCCGTGACCAGTCGAACGCTGGCTCGGACGACCCCTGCGCCGGCTTTTCGCCTCGATACGCAGCACGCACGTCGGCGAGCTTTCGGCCGTCCTCGAGGCGCCAGAAGGCCCAGCCGTTAGTTGCGCCGCCTCTAAGGTGGCTGCCAGCGCCCGAGGGGGTCTGAAAAATCTTCCCGTCAAGCTCGAGATTGCCGTCGGGCATTATGACGGCCTCCAGTGCGCCCCACCTTCCGGGTCGCGGGAGCAACCGGGTGCCAGGGGCCAGTAGCCCGGCGGCGACGAGATGCTTCACCTCCACCCAGCCCTGATCCGTAGGGGCTGTGTGAAGAACCTGCCCCGTGTGGCCTTCGGGCACCGGCCAGGTGGCCAGCAACGCTTGAATCATGACTTGTGACCGCGCGTCGATCAGGCCTTCGTCCCAGACCTCGATGCCTGGGTCGCTGAAGTGGCGGTTCATAAGGAACACGTCGTGCTTGGCAAGCTTTGCGCGCTTGGTGCTCCAAGCGCTGTTCGAGACCGCGGAGTTCAGCCCCTCAGTCAGCAGGGTGAGATTGCCCAACCGATGCACGTGAGCGCCCCGGTTGAGTTGGGCCTGCAGCCCCTCGACCGGCCAGTGTGTCTCCCACTTCTGCGGCAGCACGTGTTCGATGGGATACCCGCGCCGCGGAACTGGTGGGTACTTGTAGGCCGACCGAAGGCGGTCTTCCACTGCTTCGAGAAGCATCCGTAGCCGGCCCCGCGGGAAGCGACGGTAGGCGTTCTCGGTGAGCAGGACGACCCGAATCTCATCATCTCCTGGCCAGTAGCTGCTAGCCGAGGACAGCCGGGCCAGGTGGTTGCGCACCCGCTCCACCAATTCAGCTGATGGAGCCGTGCGGTGAGTCCGGATGAGCTCAGCAACGATGCGGCCGAGGTCAGCTGAAGTCAGCCGGAGCAGTTGGCGACGGATCATCCAGCTCTCGGTGGCCCTGATGACGCCGTTCGCCACGTCCGCTGGGATGGACAGCTCCGGGTCGTGCAGCCACAACAGCACGGGTCTGAGCAGCTCAACCCCAGTGGCACCCATCCGGTAGACAGCCATCTCCGTCGGGGTGAGCGCGCGGTCGGGGTCGGCAGCTGCCACCGCCCACGCCTGGTATAGATCAGCCTGCTGCTTGATCAGCACCAGCAGATCGCCCATCTTCTGGCCCGACTGGTAGTCCACGTAGTGCTTGAACCGGGTGAAGGTCGACTTCGGGCTGACCTCTTCACCCACCCGGGACCCCAGCCACTGGTTGAGGAACAGTGAGCTGCGCGAGATGTTGTACCGCCCCACGGAAATTTCGGTTTCCCAGAACGTCGCCTCGAACGGCCAGTCCTGGGCGTACGCCAGACGTGTGTCGACCCGTTCAGCCTCCAGTCGTTGGAAGACGAAGTTCTTCACCAGGTCGGCGGCGGTGAGCGGCGTACCGCGAGCGTTGAGGGTCTCGAAAATCTCCTGGGAGTTCTCCTGGGCCTGGAGATCAATCACCACCAACTGCAGGCCCCTGGTGAGTACCTGCACCAGCACCTCGGCCCGGTCGCCGAGTGCCGCGTCCCTGGGCGCCTCGCCAAGCCACTCTGCAACAGCGGCGACGAAGAATCGGTGGGCTCGGGCCAGTAGGGACCCCGCGTGCTTCAGGCCGTCGTGATTGACCGGCGGCTCGGTGTTCATGACCTCGTCGAAGGCCGCCTGGTCGCGGTTGGTGTGGCGCAGCTTCAAGCGGGTGGCGCCACCAGTGACGTACAGCTCCAGGTTGTGTGTGAGCAACTCCAGCTGGCCCGAGAGCGTGTCCCGCCCTGCCTCCTCGAGCACTGCGCCCGTGGCGTCCATCAGGAGCTGCAGGGTGGTCATCCGCTGCTGGCCGTCGATGACGTTGCGCGCCGGCAGGTTGCCGGTCTGGTTGTCCTGCGCCTGCACTACCACCGCACCGAGAAAGTGTGTAGCTGAGGAGTATGGGTCGTTGAGGCGGAGCTCGGCCAGCCGCCGCACGTCCTGCCACAGCGGAAGCCATTGCTCGGTCTCGTCCCACACGTAGGGCCGCTGGAACAGCGGGACCACCAGGTGCTGCGGCAGGGTGAAGATGTCCAACGGTGTACGGACGTTTGTATCCACGGCTCCCCTTGTATATGACGTCGTTCATACTCCCCCAAGCCACTGATGCTGTCAGACCAGGATTGGCCTGCGGCCATGACCTGGAAGCTCCTTTAGGCGTCCGCTTTGGCGAGGGATCGAGTGGGGACAAGTGACGTGCCGCACCGTCGTCCGTCGAGGAGCACCACCCGACATCACCCACATCCCTTTGCAGTTCCGGCTCATGCTGACCATGCGGTTCCGGGGGTGGTTGAATGGCTCGAGCAGTCACTCGTGAGCCCCTTCTTGGCCCCCCAGGACGCGGTCGATCGCGTCGGCCGCCTCGCGCAGCGCCGACGGCATCACGTGCGAGTAGAGGTTCATCGTGATGCCCAGCTGCGAGTGCCCCAGGACCTCCATCACCACCCTCGCCGGCACCCCCTGCGCCAGCAGCAGCGACGCACAGGTGTGCCGCATGTCGTGGAGGCGGATCCGCCGCACCCCGGCCTCGACGATCAGCGCGTCCAGCACGCGAGCCAGGTTCCGCGGCTCGATGACCGTCCCGATCGTCGTCGTGAACACCAACCCGGTCTCCTGCCAGTACGGCTCCAATGCCGCACGCTCCTCCTCCTGGCGCCTCCGGTGCTCCTGCAACACGGCGACGGTCACCGCCGGCAGCGGGATGTCCCGTCGCGACCGCGCGGACTTCGGCGGCCCGAACACCATCCCGTGCCCGTACACCCGCTGCGCCGTGTGCCGCACGTGCACCACCCGCCTATGCAGGTCGACGTCGGACCACCGCAGTCCCAGGAGCTCGCCCCGGCGCATCCCTAGGCCGACGCCCACCGCGAACAGCGCGTAGAGGCGGTCCCCCTGGGCCGACCGTAGGAACGTCCCCGCCTCCTCCGGCGACCAGGGCTGGACCTCCTCCTGCTCCGCTCGAGGGGCCCGCACAAGCGCGGCGACGTTCCGCTCGATCAACTCGTCCCGCATCGCCTCCGCCAGCATGTTCCGCAGAGTCGCGTGGACGATCTGCACCGACCGCACCGACAACCCGGACTCCAGCTTCGCCGCCAGCAACGCCCGGACGTGCGCGGGTGTGAGGCGACGCAGCGGGTAACGGCCCAGACCCGGCACGATGTGCAGGCGCAACGTCGACCGGTACGACGACACCGATGACGGCCGCAGCCGTGGCGCGACCACATGGCCCATCCAGTGCGAGGCGTAGGACTCCACCGTCCACGACTCCACCGCCAGCGGCACCCCCGCCGACGTCTTCGCCACCAGCACCGCCAGCTTCGCCACCGCCTCCCGCTGCGTCCTCGCGTAGACCGCCCGCCGAACCCGGCCACCGTCAGGACGCAACACACAGTGCGCGCCCGTCCAGCGACCGTCGGCACGCCGGTAGACCGAGCCCTCGCCGTTCGTGCGGCGGCTCATGCCACCCAGGCCTCCTCGGCCAGCCGCTGCACGTAATCCCGCAAGGGTCCAGCAGGGACTCGACGTGACCGGCCGATCAGGATACTCACGACCTCGTGGCGGCGCATCAGCTCATACAGCTGGGATCGGCTGACACCTAACGCTTCCGCCGCCTCAGCAGGCGTCAACAGCAACTTCTCCATGATCGTCTTCCGTTCTGTGTGGGTTGGGGTCTCGGCCTCCCCGACTGGGGATGGTGTGGTCTCCGCCCTGGCCGTCAAGGGCAATTCGTGTCTTGCGGATTCGCTGCGCTCTCCCTGGACGGCCAGGCCGGAGACCAAGACTTGGCTGGTGGTCGGGGAGGCCGAGGTGAGTGGTCGGCTGCGGCTCTCAGGGCGGCTGCTCGGTTGCCGAACGGCTGTCCACAGCCTGTTTCGCGGCCTGGTACTGGGCGCGCCAGCGGTGCCGTTCAGCGATGGAGGCGAGGAGGACGCGGGCGTAGGTGTGCGGGTCGGGTTTGGTGTCGGTCCAGAAGAACCGGGGCTTCCCGTCCGCGGCCAACGTGTCGGCGGCGAGCCGTTCGATCTCGGGGGCGAGGATGCCTGCGGCGAGGAGGGCTTGCCGGACGACGTCGGCACGGTCGGCCTTGTGGCGGGCCAGCGATTTACCGGACCACTGCCGGGAGACGAGGACGCGTCGGCCGCCGAGGCCGAGGTTCTCCCGGTCGTGCGCCTTTGAGGGGCACCGTCCGGGCTGCAGGCCGGGGCCGGCGTGGTCGGGTTGGATGCCGTACCGCAGCCAGTTAGCGCAGCCCGGTGAGCAGGGCAGAAACCGGAGCTCGGCGTGGAGCCGGTCGACGTGGCGTTCCCGGTCCAGGTCGGCGCCGTCCTGGTCGTCGGCGTAGGTGTCGGCGACGGACTTGGTCAGGTACTTCGTCAGGTAGCGGACGGCCCGGTCCGCGTCCGGGGACGGTGCAACGATGCCGCGCAGTCGGTCTGGGTCCCGAACCGCATCACATGGACCGACCGTGCGGCGGGGTCGATGCTCAGCCGGTCCACCGCCTGCTGCCAGCTGGGCAGGAGTTCCCCGGTGTCGGGGTCGGCGTAGTCGGTGCCATCCCAGACCGGAAGCCGGTCGACGTAGACGGCGTGGTCGTGCGGCGGCCACCACACCTGTACGTAGGTGGCTTTGACGACCTGGCGGAGCAGCTCCCGCGGGATCGCGCCTCGGATGGCGGCGTGCAGGTGGGGGGCTAATCGTTTTTGGGGTTCGAGGGCGGCGAAGTACTGGACTTTGTAGCCGGCGCAGCGGCGCAGGTTCTGCCAGAACCGGTCGACCAGCTTCGGGAAGTGCAGCGCGTCCAACGCCGCCCGTCGGTAGTCATATTTCGACGGCACGACCGGGACGCTGCTGCCGGGTCGGACGGGTCCGTAGCTGGACAGGGTGAGAGTGAGGAACATCGACGGCCGGTACTCCCGCCCGTCCGGCGCGGTGAACACCCGACCGACCGTCCGGTCCTCGACCGCCACCTTGGGCAGATCGGTGGCGTCGTCCCGCCGACGGGTCGACCGCACCCGACGATCCCCACCATCACCAGCTGGGTCGGCCTCCTGCCCGCCCTGATCGTCTTGGGACTCGTGGTCGGCATTATCGCGAACGGGTGGCGGTGGTTCTTCGGTGCGGTGCCAGCCCTCGGCGCACTGTTGCATCCGTAGCACCCGGGCCTTGTGGGCGCACGGTGGGCAGACGCTCTCCCGGGTGGACCCGCACGGGATCGCGACCCGGGTCTCGGTGTCGGTCTCGCGGTCGATGACCCGCCGCAGCAATGGCCGGATGCACACCTTCTCGACCATCGCCAGCTCCCGCACCACCGACGCCGGTAGCCGCAGCATGGTCGTTTCGGTCATGCCGCCTCCCCCGGCGACCAGGACGGCGAGGCGGGGAGGGCGAGCAGTTCGTCGTTGGTCGGCTCCAGCTGAACCGCCGCCGGCTGGAGTGCGGGCGGCTGGAGTGCGGGCGGTTGGACGAGGTCGGTGATGTGGTCGTCGGTGAGGTGGCTGAACCGGACCCGGACGGGTTCGGCGATACCGTCGACGGTGACGTAGCCGATCCCGGGCTGGGTGTCGGGGATGAGGTCGCAGCGGGCGCCGCGGTCCCGGGCGCCGGGGCCGAGAACGAGGTGGACCTGTTCGGCCTCGTTGAGCCGCAACGCGATCCGGGTCGGGGACAGGTCCCGGGCCGGGATGGTCTCCTTCCGCGGGTCCTGCACCGCCGCCACCACCGTCACCCCGACCGCCCGGCCCTGCGACAGCAGCAGCCCGAGCGCGTTCCCGATCCGCCGCTTCAGCTCCCGATCCGATACATAGGCGGTCAACGCGGCCAGCTCGTCCACCACCAGGACCAGGAACGGTTCCGCCACCGAGGGTTCGTGCAGCCTGGTCACCCCGCGAAGGCTGTCCTGGCGGCGGCGCATCACCTCGACCGCGTCCTCCAGCACCAGGGCGAACTCCTGCTCGAACCCTTTGCCGGTATCGGTGCTGCCATGGACGAACCGGTCGAACAACGGCCGGCCGGCAGCCAGCTCCATCCCGCCTTTCGGGTCCAACGCCCACACCCGCACCAGTCCTACCCGGACGGCCGGGGCGAGCTGGGTGATCACCGACCACAACACCGACCCCTTGCCCGCACCTGTGGCCCCCACCACCAGGACGTGAGTGCCGAGCAGCCGCAGCCGGTAGACCTCCCCGTCCTCCCGCAACCCCACCGCCAAACCTGCTAGACCCGCCAGACCCGCCAACGACACCTCGCCCGACGGCAGCGGCTGGACGGGTTGTGTGAGCGGGTCGCGGGTCAGGAACCAGAGCTCGAGCAGGTGCGGCCGTTCCGGCACAGTGCGGACCCGGCAGTCCTGGGCGCCGAACGTCTGGCACAGCCGGTCCGCCACCTTCGCCCAGTCCTCCAGCGTCTGCCCGGGCAGCATCCGCACCCGCACCCGGTCCACCGCCCTCGTCGAGGTCACCCGCACCAGCACGGGCAGGTGCTCGGCCCCGCCGCGGTGCACGTTCAGGCCGGCGGTGTCGACCGAGGCCTGCCACAACCGGCGGTACACCCAGAACTGGCGCCACCCCGACCGGAGCCGCAGCCCGACCCACCACTCGAACAGCACCGGACGCCGCCACCGGAACGCCACCAGCCCGGTTGCCAGCACCAACGCCGCCGACAGCACGAACGCCGACCCGAGGTGCCGCCAGACCAAGGCCAGCACGACGACGGCAGTGAGACCGGCGAGAGCGGTCGGGGACGTGACCACCGCCAGCACCAGCCGGGCCAGCCGCCGGGCCAGCCAGCCGACCACCAGCGCGGTCAGGGAGATCCGGACCGGCTCCCACCGCACCCGGATCGGGGACTCTTCGACCTTGTGTCCGCCGAGGTTCACAGCCGGGTCACCTCCCGCCACAACGCGTCCCCGACCTGCTGCAGCCCGTGAGTCAACGCCCCACCGATCGGGGTCGCCGCCAACACCAGCCCGAACAGCACACACACCAGCGCCCCGGACGGCCGCAACACCCGCAGCCGGAGCAGCATCACGATCACCACACCGAGCACGACCGCCGCCCCCACCACACTCATCTCCGAGACCCCTACGCCGCGGAGGACTGCGGACGAGCAGCCCGGCCCGGGGCCGCCATGCCGGTCGCACGCAGCGAGTAGGCGATCTTCGACCGGCCGTTCCCGACCTCCTTCATGTACGGGGTGACCAGCAGCCCCTCCAGCATCACCGGCCGGACGGGGGTTCCCTCCATCGCCGACGGTGGGACCGGCTGCACCGGTGCGGTGATCTTCACCTTGAACGTCCGCTCCCGCGCCTCCGGGTCGAAATCCATCACGTCGACCACCCACACCGGCAGCCCGGAGTCCCGGTCCAGCTGCTGCACCCGGTTCTCCCGAGTCGACCGGTCGAAATCCACCAACGGCGCTACCGCACCCACCACCCCCACACCGAGGGGAAACACCTCACCGCACTCCACCCGGAACGGACCTTGAACCGCCATGACTTGCTCCTCACCTGGACTGCCCTGCTGGCCTTTCCAGCGGACAGGTCTGATCCTGGTGGGACGGTGAAGACGTCTACACCGCACTTGAGGGACGTTTGGGGACAGTCCGGTGTACGTTGGCGTCCGTGGTCAACCAGCGGTTACGCAACGCGCTCAGCGCGGCCGAACTCACTCAGGCGCAGCTCGCCGAGCGTGTCAGCGTCGACGCGAAGAGTGTCGAACGCTGGATCACTCGCGACCGGATGCCGCACAGCAGCACCCGGGTGAGGGTCGCTCGCCTCCTGGGCCAGGACGAGACCTACTTCTGGCCGCAGCTCCTCAGCACCGAGCAGAGCCGAAACGCCAGCCAAGCCGAGCTCGTGCAGATGTGGCCGACCCGCAACACCGTGCCTGGAGAAGTGTGGCGATCCCTCTTCCAGCAGGCGGCCGAGCAGATCGATGTGCTGGTCTACTCCGGCGGGTTCCTGGTAGAGGCCTACGACTTGGTCGAGGTCATACGCAACAAGTCCGCCGCCGGCACTAATTTCCGCCTCCTTGTTGGCGACAGCCGATCTGAGACGGTCCGGCAACGCGGGATCGAGGAAGGGTTACCGACCCTGCCGCAGCGGTGTCAGTCGACACTGGAGTACCTCAGCGATGTCCGCACGCTTCCCGGGGTTGATATCCGCATCCACCAGACGGTGCTCTACGCCAGCCAATTCCGCTTCGACGACGCCATGCTGATCAATAACCACACCTATGGCGCCTTTGCGGCTAAGTCACCGATCATGCACCTTCGCAAGGTGCCAGGTGGGCAACTGTTCGCCTACTATGCCGCCGCCTTCGACCGCGTCTGGGAGACCGCACAGACGCTAGCCTGAGCGACATGGGTGAGCGGATCGACTACTACGACGACCCGGACGCTCCGCCGGCCAACAGCATCAAGCCCAGCGCAGCCGCCCTCGTGGTTTGGGACGGCGCCATCCTGCTCACCCAGCGCAGCGACAACGGCAACTGGTCGATGCCCGGCGGCGCCCAAGACCCAGGAGAGTCCCTCACCCAGACCGCGATCCGCGAGACCCTCGAAGAGTCCGGCATCTACATCCGACCGACCGGCGTAGCTGGCATCTACACCGACCCCAAGCACGTCGTGCACTACACCAGCGACGACGAGGTTCGCCAGGAGTTCACAATCGTGTACCGGGCCCACTACCTGTCAGGCGAACCGACGACTAGCGACGAAACCACTCAGGTCGAGTGGGTGCCCGTCGAGCGCCTCGCCGAACTCAAGATGGACCGGAGCCAGCGGATGCGCATCGAGTGGGGCCTCACTCACGCTGATACTTGGATCGACCCGCCTGGCGCCTGACATGACGCCATCAAGATCGGCCTGGCCCGCCTAATGAACCGCGTCACCAGATCTTCCGGCCCATAGCGTGTAGCGATCTCGTCGAGCCGATCCTCAACCGTCACGGTCTCCCCTGTGGGGCCCGTGGTCATGTCAGCCCACCACACCAGCTGGTGAGCGGCGGCAAGATCATCATTGACGGCGAAGTCCCCGTAGACGGCTAGGTCGATGCCTCGCTCTTCCGCCTCGATCATGCTCGCCGAGTGACGTAGGACCAGGCTGCAAACCACCGGCGAGAAGCCCTCCCGAGCTAGCAAACGAGCCCCGTCGAGCGGGTGGAAGCCTGTGTCCGGATACCCGTAGCCGATGTCGTGCAGGGTTCCTGCCGTGACCAGATCCTCTCGGAGCCCCTGGCCCACCAGCGTCTGTACCGACTGAACCTTGCGACCCACCTCCAGGGAGTGAGCACGTCGGTCCGGCTCAAGCACGTCGAGCCACCCACGCAGCTCGTCCGGTGTCACCGAGACCATGCACCCATACTGACCGGCGGAGCGCCGATCGTCACCATGCCAGCCATCAGTGCACTGCCGAATCTGCCTCTACTCAATCAAGGCTCGCTGCGCTCGGACGCGGCGCGTGTCCTCGCTGCGCTGCGGGCCGCGCCGCACAGTGACCGTCAGGCCCTCCCCCTCCCGCAGCTGCGCGCCGGCACTAGTGTGGCGCCACCGTCGCTTCGAAGGAGAAATATGCAGGGCAGTACGCCGCAGACCTACACCATCGCCGACTGCCTCAAGTGGTATGACGATCAAGAACTGGTCCTGAACCCGAAGTTTCAGCGCGGCTCCGTGTGGTCCCCTCAGGCACGTACCTACCTGATCGACTCGATTCTCCGCGGCTACCCTATTCCGAAGTTGTTGATCCGGACCTCGGTAGATCGAGATAATCGCCGAACGATCCGAGACGTCGTCGACGGACAGCAGCGTCTCCGCACGATTATTGACTTCAACTCCGGGCGACTCATCCTCGGCGCCAAAGCCAAGGAATTTAAGGGGTACCGGTACGCGGACCTCAGTAACGAACAAAAGGACTCGTTCTTAAGTTACAAACTCACTTGTGAACAACTTATCAACGCGAACGACGACGACGTACTCGAGGTTTTTGTTCGGATCAATTCCTATGCTGTGCCTGTGATCGAACCCGAACTTCGGAATGCACGCTTCGATAATGACTTCAGCGACTTGGTTAAGGAGACAGTACTTGCCGTTGCACCGCTCTGGCATCTGGGAGTGATATCTGAGCGTGACCGCGTGAGAATGGTAGACCAGTCAGTTGTCGCGGAACTTTATGCCTTTCTAGCGCGAGGCGTGGCAGACGGAGCAGAACCCGATATCACGCGGTACTACACCAGCGTTAGGACTGCTTCGCGCGAAGCCCTGCCGTCGCAAGACTTGCTCATCTCTCTAGTTGGCGAAGCAGTTGACCTCTTGGGTGAACTCGCGAACGAACCGATCGTGCAGAGGCCACACCTGCTCATGTTACTTGCCGCATTGATGTATGCCCGAGGAGTGCTGCCGACGGGGAAGCTCATTCTATCCGAGGTGCCGCCGCCAGATCAGTTGATGGTCGAGAGGGATCGGATACTGGAATCTCTCGCGGTACTTAATCTCGCCCTCTCAACCGACCAGGAGGGAGCCAGGTTCACGGACTTCCGTGAGGCTCGGGCTTCGACCGCCCGGATGCGTAGTCGCCAGGTCCGATTCGAGTACTTGGCAAAAGCGCTCGCCGGTCAATTCTCAAGTTTGTAACTCTGTACTCCCGGACGAGTCCTAATCACATGAGTGCAGCTTTGGCGACTCCTGTCGACGCTTTCGTGGCAGAGCTAGATGAGTTGGAATCAATCTTCTCAGTCTGCAAGGGTAATCGGTCTGTAGCTGGCCACGGCTATACCTATGTGCCAAGCGAGGACGGGTGCCTGGTGTCGCTGTGGGACGCTTGGACTCGATTCCTGAGAGCTCTGGTTATGAGTTCTACGTCTGGCCCAATAATCGGTCTAAGTGGTGCCTCCTACACGCCTGTCCAAGTTAGAACAGAGGCCCAAGTTCTATCCGATCTAGCTGCTAACACTCGTGGAAACAACTTCGGCATCATTCAAGGCGAGCCGAAGTGGAATGATCCAGTCCGTCTGACAAGCATAGTGAGTTTCCTCGGTCTCGGGAACGGTGCAGTCATCACCAACGCCATCACTTCCAGCAGCGTGATCTTAGGTGCAATTTCTGTAGCTAGCCCACTCGAAGAGATCCGCAAATGCCGAAACTACGTCGCGCACAAGGCCCCGCCCACTCTTCGCGACGTGCAATCCTACTCACACTCATTCACGACCTTATCGGACCATTTGCGGCGCTACCGGTCGGGCGTTGAAACGTTTTCCGAGTGGCGAGATTGCCTAGCAGCACTCGCAGAGGCCGCGGGACAATGACGAATCGCCGAACCGCTTCCTCATGCTCAGCCCGGTCTGCGGTCGCAGTCGCCTGTCATAGCAAGTCAGCTGAACACCCGATTCCGACACTTCTAGAGCTCATGTGACCAGATCTGGTGCAACTTCGACAAACAGTGAATGGCCAGCATACGTGAATGGGCCCTCTACTTGAGTCACCGGAAACCTTACTCGGGCTTCCCGAACAAGGTCAGCACCAACACCGCGGCATCGCCATGCACGTGCGGTCCAAAGATGCGCGAGTGACTCGTAGACGCCATCCTCATCTCGGTCATGGAGGATCGCAAATCCGACGAGATTTCCGGCGCAAGGTGTTTGGTCCCCGGAACCCATGGCTGAGTAGGGCGCAACGAAAAGCAGCCATACACCAGCTTCATCAGGGGTGAAATCCCATCCGCAGTCTCGTCTGTAAGCGCGAGCCGCCTGGGCAAGAGGGGAACCCTCCCACTGATCGATATAGAAGGCGCCGGGAGGATCACCCTCAGAGTACTCGTCAAGATCAATTTCCACAAAGACAGGCGCCCACTCGTCTTCCTCCCGGTAAGGTCCCACCCATCGAAGGACCGGGCCAAGTTCACCGGCAACGCCATCGCGGGCAAGGGGGACTAAATTTTCGAGATCCTCAACGAGGACCGGAAGCGACTCACTGTTCTCGGCGGCGAGAGTTCCGGGTGGGGTCAGGGCCGATAGCGACCGATGTGCGGCCCGGATGGTGGCATCAAGCGGCGAGACCAGCCGTGGGTCGTCGTCGGTCATGAGTGCTCCTCGCAAGTGCGGCACGGGGTCCGGTCCGAACAGTGTCCACCTGGCACTCTACGAACCAACCGCCGGTCGCAGATCCTGGCGGCCGACGCGGCGGTGCATGGGATCAGAGCCGGCGGCGCGGAGGACAAGCGCTCGCGCGCCCCAGGGCCCCTTCGTTCAGACTGACGTCGAAGACGAGCTTAGACATTCGTTTCGTGCACCTCGTGGCGACCACCGCTCCAGCCAAGTGGCCAGAGCCGATGAAGCAGCTTGCTGATGCTGTGCGAGGCGCGCCACCGCTTAGTGATCTTCCAACAATACCGCAAGCGTCTGGTAGCAGTGACGGTCCCTTACCAAGGTGAAGATAGCCAATGCGTCCCAAGCAGATGCAGTTGGGGGCGCCGCCTGGTGATGTGGGCCAGCCGGCTCAGTTGGGGACCAGGCCTCCCGGTATACGACCCGAGGTGCCATTCGTGCTTCTGATTCTTTCATGCCCCACCACCCGGCGTCCGACTCCCCGATGACCACAGTCGCATCAGCGCCGACTGCGAGGAACTCGTTATTCGCATACTCGTACAACTCGGACAATCGAAGTGCCGTTGCCAGGTCCATCACGACGGCAGCAGCGTAAGACGCGCGCCTCTTCTCGAGTGCCACATGCTCGAACGGCGCGCCGAACAGTTGATCGATTTCAGCCCGAGGCCCATCCGCCCCGCTAGCAAGCCCGAATCCTTCGTCATAAGCATCTGCAATCCAGTCGACAACTCGATGCAGGTACTCAGTCGTAACAGTTTTATCGATCCTACTCATCGCTACCACAATTGGCAGCAAACTGGATGCCCACACGTCGGATAACAGATGTGCGGTTCCGGGCTGCAAGGTAAGCAAATTGGTCAACACCTTCGCTCCAATTCCGGCCGATGACGCAGCTTCCGGTTCTTGAAGAAGAAGGTAGAGTGCACACAATTCAGCCGCTTTAAGGCAGGCCGTGGGGTATGTTACATAGGGAACTCCCCCGAGATCGCGAGCGAGTTGAACTGAGTCGTGCGTTCGAGACTCGAGCCACTCCAGGAGTGGCGCGACTTCCGCGATGAAGAGCCGACGCGCAAGGCGAGCAGCCCCTTCATTCGACTGTGAGAGAGCCTCCCTCAAAAGAGAAAGCGCCAGTACTGATGCAAGGTCGGGACGCGACGACCGACGGCAGGAGTTCGCCAGGACTGCGGTGCAAATGCTGGCTACCTGGATATCACCAGTAAAAAGTGATCGACATTCCTGCTGAAGTTGCATCTGGTCCATCTTGCCATCCTCGATAGCCGCCACTAGCCGCAGGATCCGTCCCGCTTGATCCGTCCCTCGCAGGCCAGCATCGGGGTCATCCAATAGCCAGCGTCTCATCTCGTCTCGGTCCCAGACCTCGAGCGTAGGCTCACCTCGCTGAATCGCTTGCTGCGCATAATTTTGGGCTGCAAGCGTGGCTCCGCCCTTTAGCCGCCCTGTCGTCAGCAATACGCCGACTCGCCTGAGTGACTCATCAAAGGATGGGTGCGACAGAGTATTCAGCCGTGCTTCATCCAATTGTGGGTATACTGCTCGCCATTCACCCTGCCCCATGTCGCCAGCTTTAGACTGAATGCAGTACTGATAACGAACTCCCTCGAATACTCTTTGAGCGACGAAGTCCTTACCGAACTCGAATCCGCCATGCGTAAAATGAACTTCCGTGAATCCACGGCGATGCAGGAGAGACAGCAAGACCAGGTCAAACTCCCGTTCCGTTACGGTCTCTAGGTACGCGTCGATGACGTCGTCCAGCATCCGCTTCCTCCCTTTTTCGCTGCATGATCGCTTTGTAGCGGGCATCTTGCTCAGCTGTAGGTGACCCCAACGCCTGAAGATTTTGTGCGGTAGCTGGGTTCATGAGTAAGGACATTCCCACGGGCTGTCCGGCTTCGTCGAACTCCGATATGTGCACTTTCTCAAGTGCGTCTAGTAAGGCGTCGTAGGTTAGAACACCGCCGGCATCGACAACATTTCCGGTTGCCATAGTAGTTCGATCGATGAGTTCGTAAAAACCCGGCATCACTTGACTGAGCGTGGCGTGAGCCGCGCGTTCGACGATCTCGCTTATCTCCGTGAAGTCGCCGGCAATCGCCCTCTCGTAGCTCATGATTAGATCGGTGGATACCGCCAGAGGCTCCGCGACTGGGATCTCACGGCCATCGTCGGTACGGATGGGATCGACCCTAAGAACATCACTACGCCTATGTGGGATCTGCGCGTAGACGGGATCGATTGCCTTCATCAACGGATCGACGCACTCCCAGAGGAAGGTCAGGAAGGCGCTTTCGTACTCGGACATCCTCAGCATTTCAACCGTCCGATCAATCCGTGGAACGTAGAAGTGTTCCCCTGAGTATGTCAGCCGCTCACCCGACCTGTGGGGTATCCGCTATAGCAGCTGGCGACGGCGTACCTAACACTCGCTGGTTCACACACGGGACATGAGCGGCAATCGCACCAGCGGTGGGTGGGGCGCCACGGCGCACCGCCAAGACGCATGACTTTCCTCGGGCTCTCGTCGCACCCTGGCGCAGGCTAGCGGCGCCGTCGGCTTGAGGTTTGAAGGCGGCGCCCTTGACAGCAGCGTTGACAGCAACGGTGTCCCCCGAGGCGATACCCGCGCAACCGCTAGATCGCTCTGACTAGGGACGACAGACACCGGTGGACTACTGGCGTCGACCTTGTAAACAGGCGGTTGTCGGTTCGAGTCCGACCGTCAGCTCGATGGGGACCAGAGCCGGTCGACTGGCATGACGTGCAGACGATCCTCGTACGGGTAGGACCACAATCCGAGGTTGAGCGTTACCCCCGCGATGAAGCGCTCCCCCAGGGCGTCGCGCATCTTGCGCAGCCCGCGAAAGTCGTCACCGCTGACGCGCTCAGCGCTCTTGACCTCGAAGCCGAGGACGCGACCGTCGTCGAACTCGATCACGAAGTCGACCTCGTCGCCGTCGTGCGTCCGCCAGTGTCCTACGGTCACCTGCTCGTCGAGCCACGAGATCTGCTTGCGCAGCTCGCCGACGACAAAGGTCTCAAGCAGGCTGCCGAACTCCGAGCGAGCGGTTGCGTCCAGAGTGGAGAGCTTCGCCGGCGTGAGCCTCAGCAGTCGGGCGGCGACGCCAGAGTCAATGACGTGCACCTTGGGGGTTGCTACCGTCCGCGCTCGCAGGGTCTTGCCCCACGCCGGTAGGCGTTCGACGAGGAAAAGGTCTTCCAGCAGGCGGGTGTAGCTCTCCAACGTCGTACGGTTGCCTCCCAGAACGTCTGCGACCTTGCTGATCATCGCGAGCTGGCCGGTTCGCCCGGCCAGCCAGCCGAGCAGCGAGCGAAGCAGTTGCCGCTGGTGGATCTGACCAAGTTCAGCTGCGTCGCGTTCGACGGACTGGGTTACGTAGCCGTCGAACCAGCGGTCGCGGGACGGCCCCGGTCGTTGTAACGCCAAAGGCATCCCGCCGGCGCAAATGCGCGCCACGTAGTCGCTACGCCTCGTGTCTGAACGCGGATGGCGACCGACCAAGGCCGCCGGGTCGTCCCGCAACGCCTCGACCATATCCTCCCGGACACCGCCGATCTCCCCTTGAGAGAGCGGCCAGATCGTCATCAGATGCAACCGACCCGTGAGCGCCTGGGCAGTTCTCGGGATGGCGTCCTGGCGGGTGGATCCCGTCAGGACGGCAGTGCCGGGCGCAGAGCCGTTGACGTTGAGTCGCGCCTTCAGCGCGTCCAACAGCAGGGGCACGTGCTGGTACTCGTCGATGCAGGCCAGGCCAGGACCACCGACGGCCAGACGTGGATTGGCCGTAGCGGCCTCTCTCACCGACGGCTCATCCAAGTCCACGACCGCGACGCCTCGCGCCTTGGCTAGCGCGCGGAGCAGCGTCGACTTGCCCACCGAACGCGGCCCGTGCAGAGCAATGACCGGTTCTTCGCCCACCAGTTGATCGAGGATGGGTTCCAGCCGTCGCGGAACGACCTGCACGAGGGGGGCCGACATGGACACATCCTAGCCCCACCGTCAGATTTGAGGACCCTGCAGTGTCAGATTTGAGGACTTGAGATCGTCAGATTTGAGGAGTTCGGACCATCAAACTAGAGGATCCAATCCACGTGTGCCTCAGGCGGGTCGGGAGTCCCGAGTCCACGGCAAGTCGATCAGCGGTCACCCACGCCGCGCGCCGCGGGGCGCACGAGCGTCCATCGGCCCCTTCGGACTCCGCGCCCAAGAAACGGTTGCGTGACAGGCCCCGCGGGGGCTGGCCACGGGGGCCGGCGGACCGAGAGACTACGGGCCAGCCGCCGGCGGAGCCTCCCGCCGGGGCAACCTGTGATCGGAGCGTCATGAGCACCTCTACCGCGCGACCGGGACTGAGGGGCGAGCTGTGGCGCCGCAAGCCCATCGGTGAGAGCGCGAACCCTCACGGACCGCGGCTGGAGCGCACGATCGGCACGTTCCAGCTGACGATGTTCGGCGTGGGCGCCACGATCGGCACGGGCATCTTCTTCGTGCTGGGACAGGCCGTGCCCGAGGCCGGCCCGGCGGTGATCATCTCCTTCGTGCTGGCCGGCATCGCCGCCGGGCTCGCGGCCCTCTGCTACGCCGAGCTTGCCTCCTCGGTGCCGGTCTCGGGCAGCACCTACTCCTACGCCTACGCCACCCTCGGCGAGGTCGTGGCCATGGGCGTGGCGGCTTGCCTGCTGCTGGAGTACGGCGTCTCGACCGCCGCGGTCGCGGTCGGTTGGTCGGGCTACCTCAACGAGGCCGTGACGAACATCTTCGGGTTCTCGCTCCCGGCGGACCTGCTGGCCGCCCCGTTCGCCAAGGGCGACGGGGCCACCGGCATCATCAACCTGCCGGCGGTGATCCTGGTCGGGCTGTGCATGCTGCTGCTCATCCGCGGGGCCAGCGAGTCGGCCAAGCTGAACGCCATCATGGTCGTGATCAAGCTGACCGTGCTGCTGATGTTCGTCGTCATCTCCTTTACCGCGTTCAACGGGGACAACTTCACCGACTTCACCCCGATGGGCAAGGCGGCCATCGGGACCGCGGCGGGCACGATCTTCTTCTCCTTCATCGGTTTGGACGCGGTCTCGACGGCGGGCGACGAGGTCAAGGACCCGCAGCGGACCATGCCGCGAGCACTCATCGCCGCGCTGATCATCGTGATCGTCTTCTACGTCCTGGTGGCGTTCTCCGCGCTCGGCACCCAGCCCTGGACGGCGTTCGAAGGTCAGCAGGAGGCCGGCCTCGCCAAGATCCTCGAGGACGTGACCGGGGTCAGCATCTGGGCGACGATCCTCACCCTCGGCGCAGTGATCTCGATCTTCTCCGTCACCCTGGTCACGCTCTACGGACAGACCCGCATCCTGTTCGCCATGGGTCGCGACGGCATGCTGCCGCCGATCTTCTCTCGGGTCAGCGCCCGCAGCCAGACCCCGGTGAACAACACGATCATCGTGGCGGTCGTGGTGGCGATCCTGGCCGCGTTCGTCCCGCTGGACTACCTCATCGACGTCGTCTCGATCGGCACCCTGACCGCCTTCTGCGTGGTCTCCGTCGGCGTGATCATTCTGCGGGTGCGCGAGCCCGACCTGCCCCGCGGGTTCAAGGTGCCGGGCTATCCGGTCACCCCCGTCCTGGCGATTATCGCCTGCGTCTACATCCTGTCGAGCCTGCAGTGGGTCACCTGGGTGGTGTTCGCCTGCTGGGTGCTGGTCTTCCTGGCCTTCTACCTGCTCTACGGCCGGAAGCACTCGGTCGTCGGCAAGCTGCAGCGTGGGGAGATCGCCCCGACCGAGGTCCCCGTCGAGGACGGTCACGCGTGAGCGTCGTCGTCGGCTATCTGCCGCACAAGGGCGGACGCGGGTCGCTCGACCTGGGCCTGCAGCTGGCGCACGCGCTGGACGAACCCATGGTCGTGGTCACGGTCGTCCCGCGCCAGTGGTCCACCCCGTCAATGGCCCGGGTCGACGCCGAGTACGCCGACTACGCGGTCCAGGTGGGCCAGGAGGCCGAACGGCAGGCCCGCGCCTACCTCACCGACACCACCGTCAAGGTCGACATCAGCTACCGGTCGGTCACCGGCCGCTCGACCGCCAGTGCGCTGGTCGACGCGGTCGGCGAGCTGGGCGCGACTGTCCTGGTGCTGGGCTCGTCCACCGACGGCCAGGTCGGGCGGGTCGTCGTCGGATCCACGGCGGACAAACTGCTGCACGCGGCCCCGGTGCCGCTGGCCATCAGCCCGCGGGAGTTCCGCTCGACCGCCTCCGACGGGGTGACCAAGGTGACCGCCGCGTTCTCCGACTCCGACAGCTCAGCGGCCGTGGTCGGCCGGGTCCGGACGTTGACCGAGCAGTTCGGGGTCCGGCTGCGGGTGGCCAGCTTCGGCGTCCGCGGGGCGACGATGTACCCGCCCGTCTCCGGCATCACCGCGGAGGACTCCGTCCTGGACTCCTGGGCCGACCAGGCCGAGGCTGCGCAGCAGGCGCTGGTCGCCGACGGCGTGATCGGTGCCGACACCGAACGGGTGATCGCCACCGGCGCGACCTGGAGCGACACGATGGCCTCGATCCCGTGGGAACCGGGCGAGGTGCTGGCCCTGGGGTCGTCGTCGATGGGACCGCTGGCGCGGGTGTTCCTGGGCTCGCGCGCCACGAAGCTGATCCGGCACGCACCGGTGCCGGTGATCGTCCTGCCGACCGGCGGCTGAGCGGCGCTCAGCCGCGGACCCGTACCGACAGGCAGGTCACGCAGCCCTCCAGCCGCTCGAACTCCGTGATCGGGACGGTCACCACCTCCAGACCGCGGGAGGCGTACAGCTTCGCGGTCTGCGGCGCGTCGGCCGACATCAGGACTGCCCCGTCGCCGAGGTCGACGACCGCGGTGCCGTGCTCCTCCGGGACGGCGAGGAACGAGCCGAACGTACCCGGATCGTCGACCAGGGGCGGGTGACCGACCACCGTCCCGTCGGGCAGGGCGGTCACCGCGGACTTGAGGTGCAGCACCTTCGAGACGGGTACGGCGACGACACGCCGACCGTAAGGCTTCACCAGCGCCGCCAGCTGGGCGATGCCCTGGTCGTTGGTGCGGGTGCTGCGGCCGACGTACAGCACGTCGGCGACCTCGAGCACGTCTCCGCCGTCGAGGCGCCCGGCTCCGCTGATGGCGGCCACGTCCAGGGCAACGCCGGCGTCGACCAGCCGGTCCAGACCCGCGGCGGTGCTGGTGAGCTCGCCCCGGCGCGACGGTGCCCCGGGGGAAGTCAACACGGCCAGCCGGTCGACCACGATGAGCGCGTCCTCCACGAACACCCCGTCCGGGTGCTCGGGTGCGGCCTCGAGCTCGACGACGTCCCAGCCGCGGTCGGCGAAGGCGGCCACGTAGCCCTCCCACTGCTGGCGAGCCAGCCCCGGATCGACCGGGACGCGGTCCAGGTGGGTGAGCTCGCCCTCAGCGAGCCGGGGCGAAGGCGGGCGAACCAGGATCAGCGGCAGCGACGGCATCACCCCAGTGTTGTGCAGAGGCGTGCGGGCTGGCGGAGCCGCGGCTCCGGCGGGGAGCAGAACCCCGCGTTCGGCACCGTCACCATGCTGCTCAGGTCGCGCCCGTCCCCAGCCCGGCGCCGCGGTCGAGGCGTTCGTCCTCCGGTTCGGGCTGAACGACGAAGCAGCAAACCTCGCGCCGCACGCCCGCTGACCTATCGGCCGGGCGCCGATCCGCCGCAACATCGACCCGAGAGCGGTGAGGGTGCGACACTGGGCCCGTGAACGGTCCCCCCGCCGCACAACAGCGCAAGGCGACCGCCGGCCCGGCCTACCGGGTGGCGGCTCTGGCGGCGCGCTCGATCGGCGTGGCCGACGCCACGTTCGTCCTGGTCGACGGCCACCTGCAAGGGGTGCTGGCCACGACCCGTACCGATATCGACGCCAATCCGGAGGCGGAACGGCTGAGCGAGCTGGTCGCCACCCGCGGCGAACCGGTGGTCGTCGAAGACCCGAGCTCGGCCGACCACGAGGGCGGTACCGGCGCGTTCCTCGGTGTGCCGCTGGTCGGCCCCTCAGCGGCGGTCGTCGGTGTCCTCTACCTCACCCACCCCAGCGCCCGGACGTTCTCCACCACGGACGTGGAGCTGCTCACCGACTTCGCAGCGGTCGCGGCCGACCAGCTCGACCTGACGCGTCGGGCGAACGAGCTCGAGGCTCCGAGCGAGCGCGGGGCCGCCGCGTTGGTCCGGGCCATCGGGCACGGCGAGATCGTCCCCTGGTACCAGCCGATCGTCGACCTGGAGACCGGCCGGATGATCGCCGTGGAAGCCCTCGCGCGTTGGGAGCACCCGTCCGGCACGCTCGACGACCCCGCCCAGTTCGTCCCGTTGGCCGAGCGGTCACACCTGATCACCGACCTCGACCGGGTGGTGATCGGGCAGTCGCTACAGGACCTGGGCCGGTGGCGCGTCCAGCACCCGACCCTGCGGCTGAGCGTCAACCTGTCCGGTCGACACCTCGACTCCGAGGACTGGGTCGCGATCGTGGAACGTCAGGTGGTGCGGGCCGGTCTCGAGCCGTCGGCGGTGACGCTCGAGCTCACCGAGACCACCCGGCCGGCCGGACCGGGCCTGAACACCGACCGGATCGTCGAGGCGCGGGCGGCGGGGTTCGAGGTCTGGTTCGACGACTTCGGGTCCGGCTGGGCCGCGCTGCAGGAGCTGCTCACCTTCCCGCTCGACGGGATCAAGATCGACCGGTCGTTCGCGGCCGAGCTCGGGCGACCCACCGACGACACGATCGTGCGGGCGATGGCGCGTACGGCCAACGAGCTGGGTCTCCGCGTGACGATGGAAGGGGTGGAGACCGCCGAGCAGGCTGTGATCGCTCGGGAGCTCGGCTGCCACTACGGCCAGGGTTTCCTGTGGTCGCGACCGATCCCCGCCCTGCGGGTCGACCGGCTGCTCGCCACTGCCGACGGCGAGCTGCCCGTCCTCGGCTGAGTCAGGTCAGGACCGATCCCTCAGGACGCGATCGTCCACGGGCGGCCGAGACGTTCAGCCACACCTCGGCGTTGGTGCCGGCGTCCTGGCTGATCGCTACCCCGACGTTGGCGCCTACCCGCGCCTTCCACCGCGCCAGGCCGGAGGAGGACACTGAGGCCCGTGACCGTGAGCGTGTTCGACCTGTTCAGCATCGGCATCGGTCCGTCCAGCTCGCACACCGTCGGCCCGATGCGGGCGGCCGGTCGCTTTGCCACCGCGCTGGCCGACGAGGGGCTGCTGGAGCGTACGACGCGGGTCCGCGCGCAGCTCTTCGGCTCACTCGGCGCCACCGGGCACGGTCACGGCAGCTACGACGCGGTGCTCTGGGGGCTCGAGGGTGAGGATCCCGAGACGGTGGACACCGCGACCGGACCGGTACGGGCCGCGGAGATCCGGCGGACCGGCCGGCTACGGCTGAACGGCCGGCACGAGATCGACTTCGACCCAGACGCCGACCTGGTGCTGCACCGGCGGCGCGCGCTGCCCTTCCACCCCAACGGGATGACCTGCACCGCCTACGTCGGCGACCACGTGCTCAGCGAACGCACCTACTACTCCATCGGCGGCGGCTTCGTGCTGGACGACGACGGATCCGGCACCCCGACCTTGCTGCCGGACCCGACGCCGGTGCCGTACGCCTTCCGGACCGCGGCCGAGCTGGTCGGCCTGTGCCGCGAGCAGAGGATGAGCGTGAGCGAGCTGATGCTGGCGAACGAGTGCGCTCGCCGGCCCGAGGCCGACGTCCGGGCCGGCCTGCTGGAGATCTGGGGCGTGATGGCCGGCTCGGTGCGGGCCGGCAGCCAGGCGCACGGCGTGCTGCCCGGAGGGCTGCGGGTACGCCGGCGCGCAGCCGAGATGTACGACCGGCTGGTCAGCGAGGCCGACGGTCTCGCGGCCCGCGACCCGCTGGAGGTGCCGGGGCCGGTCGACCCGCTCAGCGCGCTGGACTGGGTCAGCCTGTGGGCGCTGGCGGTCAACGAGGAGAATGCCTCTGGTGGTCGCGTGGTCACCGCGCCGACCAACGGGGCCGCCGGCATCATCCCGGCCGTGCTGCACTACGCCGTCCGGTTCGTACCCGGCACCGACGACGACGGGATCGTCCGGTTCCTGCTCGTCGCAGGGGCGATCGGCGCGATCTACCAGCAGACCGCCTCCATCTCCGGCGCCGAGGTCGGCTGCCAGGGCGAGGTGGGTACCGCCTGCTCGATGGCCGCCGCCGCGCTGACCGAGATCCTCGGCGGCACGGTCGAACAGGTCGAGAACGCCGCCGAGATCGGGATGGAGCACCACCTCGGCCTCACCTGCGACCCGGTCGGCGGGCTCGTCCAGATCCCCTGCATCGAACGCAACGCCGTCGGCTCGGTCAAGGCCATCACCGCCGCCCGGCTGGCCATCCGCGGCGACGGCCGGCACACCGTCAGCCTGGACAAGGTGATCAAGACGATGATGGAGACCGGCGCTGACATGAAGGTCAAGTACAAGGAGACCTCCCGCGGCGGGCTGGCCGTCAACATCGTGGAGTGCTGACTGCCGCTGAGCCGGACCGCCTGCGCGCCACTGCCGCCTGCGAGCCCGCGCCGCCGGCAAGCCCGCGCCCCTGACCTCCCCCTGGAGGGTCACTTCACACGCCGTAGGGCGACCTCACACACGCTGGCGGGGGTGTGAAGTCGGCCTTGAGTGTGTGAAGTGACCCTCGAGGCTCCGCCGCGGGACGGGGACCGGGGCGGGGGCCGGGCGTCGTCACCGGGCCGGAACCTGGGCGTGGAAAAGTTGCTGACATGAAGCGTACGGTCACGTCCCACCTCGATCTCACCCTCTCCGGGCCGACAAAGCTGGTCTACAGCGTCGCGGTGGCGGCCGGAGCACCGTTCGAGACCGAGCTGTTGTCGGTCGTGGCGGACGGCAAGCCGGTGGAGCCGAAAGAGCTGGTGGACGCGAACGGCACCCGGCTGCACGTCGTCGAGACGTCAGCGCAGCTGGTCAGCCTGGACTACCGGGCGGTGGTGGACGGGCAGTTCGCGATCCCGGCCGTCGACGAGCTCGACCTGATCACCTACCTGCGCCCGAGCCGTTACTGCGAGTCCGACAGCCTCGGGCCGACCGCGGCGAGTGAGTTCGCTGGCCTGCAGGACGAGCCGCTGCTGGCCGCGGTGGGGAACTGGGTCTCGGACAAGCTGGACTACGCGGCCGGCTCGAGCCTGCCCACCGACGGCGCCGTCCGGACCCTGCTCGGCCGCCAGGGTGTCTGTCGCGACTTCGCGCACCTGTCGATCGCGCTGCTCCGGGCGCTGAACGTACCCGCTCGGATGGCCGCGGTGTTCGCGCCCGGGCTCAGCCCGATGGAGTACCACGCCGTCTGCGAGGCGTACGTGAACGGCGTCTGGTACGTCGTCGACGCCACCCACCTCGCTCCGCGGCAGAGCCTGCTCCGTGTGGCCACGGGCCGCGACGCCGCCGACACCGCCTTCCTCACCAACCTCGGCGGCGGTGTCCAGCTGAGCGCCCTCGAGGTCACGGCCACGGTCGACGACTTCCCCTACGACGACGGAAGCCAGCTGCTGCAGCTGGTCTGATCGCGAGCCGCCCGTGGACGGAGGCCAGCGGCGGAGCGCTCGTGACCCGAGCACCTCTAGCGGCTTTGACACTCATTATCATTCTGGCTACCGTCGTCACGACACCGTGCTCGGCCCCCTGAACCTCTCGAGGACCCGATGAACCGCCCCTGCGCCCTGCTGCTCGCCGGCGTGGCGGTGACCGCGACCGCCTGCTCCTCCGGCGCGAGCGGCACCCCGGCGGCCGACGGTGGATCACCAGGGGCGATCACCGTCACCGTCACCGAAACCATCCCCGCAGGCGACACCTACCTGACCTGGATGACCAAGAACGTCGACGCCGTCGCCGCCAGCCTCGGTGGCTGAGGTGGTCGAGACACACGCGCCGGACGCGATCCTGGCGATCCGCGACGCGACCCTCGCGTTCGGCGACCGGACGCTGTGGTCGCACCTCAACCTGAGCGTCCGGGCGGGTGAGTTCGTCGCCGTCCTCGGTCCGAACGGCGCCGGCAAGACCAGCCTGCTGCGCTGCGTGCTCGGCACCCAGCCGCTGACGTCCGGCTCGATCGAGATCCTCGGCCAGCCGGTCCGCCGCGGCCACCCGCTCGTCGGCTACGTCCCGCAGCAGCACCTGGCCGACCACGGCACCCCGCTCCGGGCCCGCGACTTCGTCGGTCTCGGACTGAACGGGCACCGGTTCGGCGTTCCGCTGCCGAGCCGGGTCCGCCGTCGCACCGTGGACGCGATGCTGGAGACGGTGAACGCGAGCCAGCTCGCGACGATGAGGATCGGCAACCTGTCCGGCGGTGAGCAGCAGCGGCTCCGCATCGGCCAGGCCCTGATCGGGAGCTCCCGGCTGCTGCTCTGCGACGAGCCGCTGATCTCCCTCGACCTCTACCAACAGCGCGCGGTCAGCTCCCTCATCGACACCAGCCGGCGCGACGCCGACCGGGCGGTGCTGATGATCACCCACGACGTCAACCCGGTCCTGGACATGGTCGACACGGTGGTCTACGTGGCCGCCGGCCAGGTACGGACCGGGTCGGTGGAGGAGGTGCTGACCACCGAGGTGCTCTCCGACCTCTACCAGACCCGGGTGGACGTGATCCGCGCCCGCGGTCGGGTCATCGTGGTCGGGCTGCCCGACGGTGCGCACGAGGGCCACGAGGCCCGGCCCAGCGGGGACGCCGGATGACCCACGACATCTGGGGCGAGCTGTTCCGCTTCGACAACTACGCCGAGCTGCTCGTCCTCGTCCGCAACTCGATCATCGCCGGCGCCGTCCTCGGCCTCACCGGCGGGCTGATCGGCGTCTTCGTGATGGCCCGCGACATGGCGTTCGCCGTGCACGCCATCAGTGAGCTGTCCTTCGCCGGAGCGGCCGCCGGCCTGCTCTTCGGGGTCGGCGTCGTCGAGGGGTCCCTGGTCGGCTCGCTGGCCGCCGCGCTGCTGATCGGGCTGCTCGGCTCGCGCGCCCGCGACCGCAACTCCATCATCGCCGTCCTGATGCCGTTCGGGCTCGGCCTGGGCATCTTGTGCCTCGCCCTCTACTCCGGCCGCGCCGCGAACAAGTTCGGCCTGCTCACCGGGCAGATCGTCGCCGTCGACAACCCCCGCCTGACGGCCCTGCTCATCATCTGCAGCATCGTCATCGTCGGGCTGCTGCTGGTCTGGCGGCCGCTGATGTTCATCAGCATCGACCCGCAGGTGGCCGAAGCCCGCGGCGTCCCGCGCCTGGCCGTGTCCATCCTCTTCATGGTGCTGCTCGGCCTCGCCGTGGCCGTGTCGGTCCAGATCGTCGGCTCGCTGCTCGTCCTCTCCATCCTGGTCACCCCCGCCGCCGCCGCGCTCCGGGTGTCCGCCTCGCCGGTGGTCGTGCCGCTGCTGTCGACCCTGTTCGCCGTGGTGTCCACCGTCGGCGGGATCATGCTGGCGCTCGGCGGATCGGTGCCGATCAGCCCGTACGTCACCACCCTGTCGTTCCTGATCTACCTGATCTGCCGGCTGCTCGGCTGGTTCCAGAACCGACGGCAGCGGTCGCGGCGGCCCGAGCTGCTGGGGGCGACGACGTGATCGGAGCGGCTGCGTTGGTTGGAGGCGCCAGCACGGGTCACTACTCTGGCCAGATGATCAGGCCTGTGCGAGCCCTGGCCGGTGCTCGATGGTGACCGTTCCGCAGCGGAAGACGCGTCAACGCGCTGCGGTCGGAGCCATCCTCGAACGGACCGACCAGTTCCGGACCGCCGCCCAGATCCACGACGACCTGAAGCACTCCGGTGAGAACATCGGCCTGACCACGGTCTACCGCACGTTGCAGATGATGGCGGGCAGCGACGAGCTCGACTCGATCCGGACCGACGAGGGCGAGACCGCCTACCGTCGGTGTTCGGTCGGCCACCACCACCACCTCGTCTGTCGCTCCTGCGGTCGTACCGTCGAGGTCGAGGGGCCGGCGATCGAGAGCTGGACCTCCCAGGTGGCCCACGAGAACGGCTTCACCGACGTGCAGCACCACCTCGAGATCTTCGGTACTTGCCGCGACTGCGCCGCCGTCGGGCCGCCGACCGTCTAGAACTCGGGTCCCTGACGGGAGGGTCGTGTTGGCTGGGTTGCTGTGACGTGCAACACTGCGGAGGTTATTTCCACTACGGATCGTCGGGCACGTACCTGCCCGTGGAAAGGAAGTGTGGCGTGGCCACAGTCTCGTTCGATGAAGCAACCCGGGTCTATCCCGGAGCGGACCACCCGTCCGTCGACAAGCTCAACCTCCAGATCGGTGACGGCGAGTTCATGGTGCTCGTCGGCCCGTCCGGGTGCGGCAAGTCCACCTCGCTGCGGATGCTCGCAGGCCTGGAGGAGGTGAACGCCGGCGCCATCCACATCGGTGACCGGGACGTCACCGACCTGCCGCCGAAGGACCGGGACATCGCGATGGTGTTCCAGAACTACGCGCTGTACCCCCACATGACCGTGGGCGACAACATGGGCTTCGCGCTGAAGATGGCCGGTGTCTCCAAGACCGAGCGTCAGCAGCGGGTCTCCGAGGCCGCCAAGCTGCTCGGCCTCGAGGACTTCCTCAACCGCAAGCCGAAGGCCCTCTCCGGTGGCCAGCGGCAGCGCGTCGCCATGGGCCGCGCGATCGTCCGTTCCCCCCAGGTCTTCCTGATGGACGAGCCGCTGTCCAACCTGGACGCCAAGCTGCGGGTCTCGACCCGTACCCAGATCGCCGCGCTCCAGACCCGGCTCGGCGTCACCACCGTCTACGTGACCCACGACCAGGTCGAGGCCATGACGATGGGTGACCGCGTGGCGGTCATGAAGGACGGCCTCCTGCAGCAGGTCGACAGCCCGCTGAAGCTCTACGACACCCCGAAGAACCTCTTCGTGGCGGGCTTCATCGGCTCCCCGGCCATGAACCTGATCGAGGGCACCGTCGTCGACGGCGGCATCAAGGTCGGCGACTACACCGTTCCCGTTCCGCGGGAGTGGCTGGCCAAGGCGGCCGGCGAGGACAAGCTGACCCTCGGCATCCGTCCGGAGAACCTGTCGCTGTCCGAGACCGGCGAGGGCATCGGCATCGACGTCGCCGTGCTCGAGGAGCTCGGCGCTGACGCGTTCCTCTACGGCACCCTGTCGGGGCTGAACGAGGACGCTCGTCTCACCGCGCAGCAGATCGTCGCCCGCATCTCGTCCCGGCGTCCGCCGGCTCGGGGTTCGAGCGTCCGGCTGACGGCTGACGCCGAGCACTTCCACGTGTTCTCGACCAAGAGCGGTGACCGTCTCTCCTGAGACCCAACCGGTCGCGGTCGTACGCGGCTGAAACCACCAGCAGGCCCCCGGCACTCGTTTGCCGTGGGCCTGTTGTGTTCGTCCGCGCCCTTTCCGGTGAGCACCGTTGCGTCAACCACGACCGAGACCCGCCGGCGGTCAGGCAGGGCGGCTGAGCAGGTCGAGCAGCGTCCGCGGGCCGAGGACCTGCGCACCGAGGTCCTCGACCCGGGCCCGCAGCTCGCGGTCGGCCGTGACCACCCGTACGGGTCGGTCGACGGTCCGGCGCCGGCTCACCTCCTCGACGATCGCGTCGTCACCCGACCCTGTCGCCGACACCACCTCGACGCCGTCGACCGACTCGGTCCCGTGTGCCTGTCCCTCCACCACCAGGACGACCGCCGGGAACGACCGCACCCCGTCCGGGGCCACCGTCGCCAGGTCGCGTGCGGGCAGGCCCTCGGGGACGGCCGCGAGCTGGTCACGCAGCCGGCGGGCCGCACCGGCGCGGTCCCGCCACCAGCCGTCCGGCCGGCTGCCCATCACGTTCGCGGCGTCGACGACCAGCACGGGCGCCGGACCGACGTCGCGCAACAGCGGCCAGGTGGTGGCGAAGCCAGGGTGCAACGCGAGGCCGTCGACCTCGGGCAACGGCACCCAGCGCACGGCGTCGCTCTCCCAGTTGCGGGGTGCGAGCGGCATGGTCGACGAGGCCGACGCGACGATGGTCGTGTACGCCCAGCCGCCGTGGTCGTCGACGTAGCTGGCCTCGACCCGCACCTGGTCGAGGTCGACGGTCGCCTCCTCCCCCGCCTCGCGGAGGGCCGCCTCGACCGCGGTCTCGTCCTCGTGCCGGGCACCGCCCAGGATCCCCCAGGTGCCGCCGTGGTGACTGCGGTCGGCGCGCAGCTGCAGGCCCACCGCCCGGTCCTGGGTGGGCGGGGTGCGCAGCAACAGACCCGCCGCCCCGAACAGACCCCAGTGCCGATGGCCGAGGGCACAGGTCGTCCACCCGTCGCCACTGTTCACCGGCCGATCGTATGCGGGCGGCGGACTACTACCCTGGGCGCGCCCCTGGAGCGGACGAGGAGATCGATGCCCGAGCAGTACGACGTCCGACCCGCGACCCCGGACGACGCCGAGGACTACGTGGACTGCCACGTCGACTGCCTGGCCGAGACCTACGTCGAGATCATGCCGCCGGCCTTCGCCGAGCTGCACCGCCGCGAGGCCGCCGCCCTGGTCGACCGCACCCGGCAGGCCTGGCAGGCCGGCACAGACCAGACGTCGTCCTGGCTGGCCCGCGACGCCACCGGCGAGGTGGTCGGCGTCGTCCGCTCCGGCTGGGGCCAGCAGTCCTGGGAGCGCGAGCTCGGCGCCCCGACGTCGTCCGCACCGTTCCAGCTGCACCACCTCTACACCCGTCAGCGCACCCACGGCACCGGGCTCGGCCGGCAGCTGCTGGAGATCGCCGTCGGCGCCGAGCACACGTACCTCTGGATCCTGCACGGCAACGCACGCGCCGACCGCTTCTACCGCCGACAGGGTTTCGGGCCCGACGGCGGCGAGATGACCTGCGGCGCTAGCTGGTTCCACCGGACGATGTACCGACTGGTAAGGCCGGCTCCGTGAGCGCGTCGAGCTCACCGAGCCCGGCGAGCAGCCGTGCCCGCAGCGGCGCGGCCCGGACGGCGAACGACCGCTGAGCAGCGGCGTAGGCCGCGCGACCCTCGGCGGTCTCGATCCGCACCGGCTCGTAGCCCAGAGCCGACAAGTCGTACGGGCTCGCCCGCATGTCCAGCTCGCGGATCTCGCGAGCGAGGGCAAAGGTGTCGGCGACCAGCTCGGAGGGCACCAGCGGGCTCAGCTTGTACGCGTACTTGTAGAGGTCCATGTTGGTGTGCAGGCAGCCGGGCTGCTCCAGCGCCGGCTGGTCGGCCCGCGTCGGCTGAACGACGTTCAACGGTCGGGCCGCCGGGGTGAAGAAGCGGAAGGCGTCGAAGTGGCCACAGCGCAGCCCACGTTCCTCGACCACGGCCGCCGTCCCGTCGGCTCCGAGGCGGAGCGGCCAGTCGGGGTGCCGCAGCTCCGCGACCGGCGCCCGGTAGGCCATCGCCCACTCGTGCAGCCCGAAGCAGCCGAAGTAACCGGGCCGGGCGGCCGTCGCGCTCAGCAGCTCACGGACCCAGGTCAGCGTCGAGGCCCGGGACGCCCGCACCGCCTCGGCGTCGAGGGTGACCCCGTCGGCGACCTCGACGTAGTCACGGCGCTCGAGGAACGCGCGGGCGGCCCGCCCGCCCAGCACCACGCCCGCACCGGGGTGCCAGCGGCGCAGCTGCGCGGGCCGAAAGCTGTAGTACTCGAAGAGGAAGTCCTCCACCGGGTGGGCGACGCTGCGGCGGCGTCGGTCGACGATCCCGACGAGCCAGCCGTCGACCCGCTCCTCGTGGGCGACCTGCCGCGCCCGCCACTCCTGCTCCGGCACCACGCCGGGAACTGTACGAGTGCCAGCCCTGGAAATCGACCCCGAGACGCTCATCTGTGGCTCGGACAGGGCAATTGGGGTCGTCTCGGGGTCGTAAATCAGGGAGCGGCTGCGACAATGACGCCATGCCCAGGTTCCTGTCGGCGCGCCCGGACACCCGCCTGATCACGTTGCCGTGGGAGACCCCGCTGGCGGAGTGGCCAGAAGAGCTGCTGGTCGCGCTGCCGCGCGGTATCTCCCGGCACGTGGTGCGCTTCGTCCGGGTCGGCTCCGACGTGTACGCGGCCAAGGAGGTGCTCGAGCACCTGGCCAAGCACGAGTACCGGCTGCTGCGTGACCTGACCCGGCTCGACACCCCCTCGGTCGAGGCGGTGGGCGTCGTCACCACCCGGCTCGACCCCGAGGGTGAGCCGCTCGACCCCATCCTGATCACCAAGCACCTGCAGTTCTCGCTGCCCTACCGCTCGCTGTTCAGCCGTGGCGTCCGGCAGGACACGGTCAACCGGCTGGTCGACGCCATGGTCGTGCTGCTGGCCCGGCTGCACCTGATCGGCTTCCTGTGGGGCGACGTGTCGCTCTCCAACACCCTGTTCCGCCGCGACGCCGGCTCGTTCGCCGCCTACCTGGTGGACGCCGAGACCGGCGAGCTGCACGACCAGCTGACCAACGGGCAGCGCGAGCACGACCTGGAGATCGCCCGGGTGAACCTGTTCGGTGAGTTCTGCGACCTCGAGGCCGGCGGCCTGCTCGACGACGCGCTGGACCCGCTGACCCTGGTCGAGACCATCGAGAACCGCTATCGCGAGCTGTGGGCCGAGCTGACCGAGGTCGAGGAGTTCGACGGCAGCCAGATGCACCGGATCGAGAGCCGGGTCCGGCGGCTGAACGCTCTCGGCTTCGACGTGGCCGAGCTGGACATCACCACCGACTTCGCCGGCTCGACGATCCGGATCCAGCCCAAGGTCGTCGACGCCGGCCACCACTCGCGCCGGCTGCTCCGGCTCACCGGGCTCGACACCGAGGAGAACCAGGCGCGCCGGCTGCTCAACGACCTCGACTACTACCGGGCCCGGACCGACCAGCAGGGGGCCGATGAGTCGATCGTGGCCCACCAGTGGCTGACCGACCGGTTCGAGCCGGTCGTCACCTCGGTCCCGGGGGAGATGCGTAAGAAGCTCGAGCCCGCCCAGCTCTACCACGAGGTGCTCGAGCACCGCTGGTTCATGAGCGAGAAGGCCGGCCGCGAGGTGTCCATCGAGGACGCCTCGACGAGCTACATGTCCACCGTGCTGCAGGACCTGCCGGACGAGCAGATCTCCATGTCGCTGGACTCGATGGGGCCGCTGCAGAACCCGTACGACCCCTCGCAGGGATACGTCGACGACGAGGCCGAACGCCCGTACGACCCCTGGGAGGACGACGAGCCCGTGGCCGAGGACCCGGCGCCCGCGAGCATCTACCTCGACATCGGCGCGCTGCGCGCCAAGGCCGCCAAGCCCTGAGCCGACCGGGCAGCAGATCAAGATCGCCCTACGCTTGGCCCATGGACGAAGAAGATCTGCACGCCCTGGGTGAGGCCCTGATCACCACCTCGGCCCGGATCGTGCGGTGGGCTCCTCTGAGCACTCCGGTCCCGTTGAGCCTGGCCGCCGGGCGGCTGCTCGCTCGCCTGAACGACACGGGGCCAACCCGGATCAGCGAGCTCGCCCTGGCCGAACGCTGTTCCCAGCCGACCATCACCAACCACGTGAAGCGGCTGGAGACCGCCGGCTTCGTCGAGCGCCGTTCCGATCCTCGGGACGCCCGTGCCTGGATGATCGGCCTGACGCCGCGCGGGCTCGAGGAGCTGATCTCGCTGCGGGACTCGGTGAGCAGCGGCGTCGAGCCGTACCTCTCCCAGCTGTCCCGGCGCGACCTCAAGGCCCTGCGCGAGGGCGTCGAGGCGATGCGGCGGCTGATGGCGCTGGAGGGCTGACCCGGCCCGAGCGGCTCAGACGGGTGCCCGAGCCCGATAAACTCCCCGGGTGACTCTCCGGCTCTACGACACCGCGACGCACCGCGTCCGCGACTTCGTGCCCGTCGTGCCCGGCCAGGTGTCCATCTACCACTGCGGGCTCACCGTGCAGTCGGCGCCGCACGTCGGCCACATCCGCAAGGAGGTCGTCTTCGACGTCTTGCGTCGCTGGCTGCGGTACCGCGGCTACGCCGTCACGGTGGTCGCGAACGTCACCGACATCGACGACAAGATCCTGGCCAAGGCCGCCGAGAACGGCGAGCCCTGGTTTGCCCTGGCCTACCGCTTCGAGCGCGAGCTGCACGCCGCGTACGCGGCGCTCGGCTGCGAGCCGCCGACGTACGAGCCGCGGGCCACCGGGCACGTGCCGGAGATGATCGAGCTGGTCAAGACCCTAGTGGAACGCGGCCACGCCTACCCGGCGGCGGACGGGTCCGGCGACGTCTACTTCGACGTCCGGTCCTGGCCCGCGTACGGGTCGCTGTCGCACCAGCGGGTCGAGGACATGGAGGTCCAAGACGACGCGGACCCGCGCGGCAAGCGCGACCCGCACGACTTCGCCCTGTGGAAGGGCCGCAAGCCCGGCGACCCCGACACGGCCTCGTGGTGGACGCCGTGGGGCTGGGGCCGGCCGGGGTGGCATCTCGAGTGCTCGGCGATGGCCGGAAAGTACCTCGGCGACGAGTTCGACATCCACGGCGGCGGCATCGACCTACGCTTTCCGCACCACGAGAACGAGCTTGCCCAGTCCACGGCGGCCGGGCAGCGCTTCGCGCGTTACTGGATGCACAACGCCTGGGTGACCGCGGCCGGGGAAAAGATGAGCAAGTCCCTCGGCAACGGAGCGCTGGTCTCCGAAGTCACGAAGATCTATCCGCCGCGGGCCGTCCGCTTCTACTTGGCGCAGCCGCACTACCGGTCCAAGATCGAGTACTCCGACGTGTCGCTGACCGAGGCGACCGCGGCGCTCGCCCGGATCGACGGCTTTGTCGAGCGGGCCGCCGAGCTGGTCACCGCAGGGCCGCTGGAGCTGCCGGAGGCGTTCACCGCTGCGATGGACGACGACCTCTCGACCCCGACCGCCGTGGCCGTGCTCTACGACGAGGTGCGCGAGGGCAACAGCGCCTACGACGCCCAGGACCGGACGGCGCTGACCGTACGCCTGGGCCGGGTGCAGGCGATGCTCGGCGTGCTCGGACTGGCCGCCGACGACCCGGCCTGGCAGCGAGGCAACACCTCGACCGAGGACTACCGCCCAGTCGTCGACGGGCTGATGGCGGCGCTGCTCGCCCAGCGCGACGAAGCCCGGTCCCGCAAGGACTACGCCGCCTCCGACGCCATCCGGGACGCCGTCAAGAGCCTCGGCATCACCCTGGAAGACACCCCCCGCGGCGCTCGTTGGTCGCTGACGAGACAAGGAACCTGAGACGATGGTCGGCAACAGCCAACGCAAGGGCGCCATCCGCCGCAAGGGCAAGGGCAACACCGCCGGCTCGGGCGGCCGCGTCCGTCGCGGCCTGGAGGGTCGCGGCCCGACACCCAAGGCCGAGGACCGGCCCTATCACAAGTCCTACCGCTCGGCGGCCAGCGCCGAGAGCCGACCGTTGTCCGCCGGGCGTACCGGTGCGCCGCGGACCGGACGACCGGGCAGCGGACCTGAGTGGGTGGCGGGCCGCAACCCCGTGCTCGAGGCGATCCAGGCAGGCATCCCGATCAAGACCGCGTACGTCTCCGAGGGTGCTGAGCGTGACGACCGGCTGCGCGACATCCTCAAGCTCGCCGCCGACACCCGGACGCCGCTGCTGGAGGTGACGCGGGACCAGCTGGACAAGATGACCGGCGGCGCGATCCACCAGGGCGTGGCGCTGCAGCTGCCCGAGTTCACCTACGCCCACCCCGACGACCTGCTCGCCGCCGCGATCGAGGCCGACGGCGAACCGCTGGTCGTGGCGCTGGACTCGATCACCGACCCCCGCAACCTCGGTGCTGTGGTGCGCTCCGCGGCGGCGTTCGGTGCGAACGGCGTGCTGATCCCGGAACGTCGATCGGCCGGGATGACCGCCGCCGCCTGGAAGACCTCCGCCGGCGCCGCCGCTCGGCTGCCGATCGCCCGGGCCACCAACCTGAACCGGTCGCTGCGGGCGTTCAAGGCCGCCGGCTTCACCCTGGTGGGGCTCGACGGCGAAGCCGACGTCGACATCGCCGACCTGCCGCAGGCGTCGGGACCGCTCGTGCTCGTGGTCGGCAGCGAGGGCGACGGGCTCTCCCGGCTGGTCCGTGAGGCGTGCGACGTGATGGCCTCGATCCCGATCGCCAAGAGCGTCGAGTCGCTGAACGCCGGCGTGGCCACCGGGATCGCGCTGTACGAGATCTCTCGCCACCGCGGCTGACCAGCCGGCCGGCTGAGGTGCGCTCAGTCGAAGTTGAAGAAGGAATGAGCTCCGTAGAAGTGCAGCACGTAGCGGCACCGGCGGCAGACCATCAAGGTCATCGTGTGCGAGCTGAAACCCCAGCGTGAGTCCTGGCGGGACTCTTCCTGCTGGAAGTCCTCGCAGGCACACAGCGGGCAGCGCAGCGAGGGCCGACCGGCCGTCGGTGGCGCCGGCTCTCTAGCCGGACCCGGCGGGTAGGAGCCTCCCGGTTCGGCGGGGTACGGCTCAAAGTGATCGGACATCGGCACCTCCGCGATCAGGGTAGAGCCCGCCAGGGTCGGGCCGGCCGAGGGTCGCGAGTGCCGCCTGTACGGACGGTAGATTGTGCCCGTGACCCTCACTACCGAGAACCCGGCCGCCCTCGCCTACGCCGCCACGGCGTCGCAGGCCTACCGGTCCGCGCTCAGCGTGATCGAGTCCGTCGAGCCGCGGATCGCCGACGCCACGCGGCAGGAGCTGGCCGACCAGCGCAGCTCGCTCAAGCTGATCGCGTCGGAGAACTACGCCTCGCCGGCCGTGCTGTTGACCATGGGCACCTGGCTCAGCGACAAGTACGCCGAAGGCACCATCGGGCACCGCTTCTACGCCGCCTGCCAGAACATCGACACCGTCGAGGCCATCGCCGCCGAGCACGCCCGGGAGCTGTTCGGTGCGGAGTACGCCTACGTCCAGCCGCACTCCGGCATCGACGCCAACCTCGTCGCCTTCTGGGCGATCCTGGCCCACCGGGTCGAGCTGCCCGAGCTGGCCGAGCTCGGGGTCAAGGGGATCAACGACCTGACCGAGGAGCAGTGGGAGACGCTGCGGCACAAGTTCGGCCACCAGCGAGCGCTCGGGATGTCGCTGGACGCCGGCGGCCACCTGACGCACGGCTTCCGGCCGAACATCTCGGGCAAGATGTTCCACCAGCGCTCCTACGGCACCGACCCCGCGACCCAGCTGCTCGACTACGACCTGCTGCGCGCCACGGCGAAGGAGTTCAAGCCGCTGGTGCTGATCGCCGGCTACTCCGCCTACCCGCGGCGGGTCAACTTCGCGCGGATGCGTGAGATCGCTGACGAGGTCGGCGCGACCCTGCTGGTCGACATGGCGCACTTCGCCGGCCTGGTGGCCGGCAAGGTGTTCACCGGCGAGGAAGACCCGGTCCCCTACGCCGACCTGGTCACCACGACCACCCACAAGTCCCTGCGCGGTCCGCGCGGCGGTCTCGTGCTCGCCACCCAGGAGTACGCCGACTCCGTCGACCGCGGCTGCCCGATGGTGCTGGGCGGGCCGATGGGGCACGTGATGGCGGCCAAGGCGGTCGCGCTCGCCGAGGCCCGGACGCCTGAGTTCCAGACCTACGCCCAAGCCGTCGCCGACAACGCGAAGGCCCTCGCCGACGGCTTCCTCCGCCGCGGCGCCCGGCTCGTCACCGGCGGCACCGACAACCACCTCGTGCTGCTGGACGTCTCCGCGTTCGGGTTGACCGGTCGGCAGGCCGAGTCGGCGCTGCTCGACGCCGGGATCGTCACCAACCGCAACGCCGTGCCGAGTGACCCGAACGGCGCCTGGTACACCTCGGGCGTCCGGCTGGGCACACCCGCCCTGACCACCCGTGGCTTCGGCGCCGACGAGTTCGACCGGGTCGCCGAGCTCGCGGTGAGCGTGCTGAAGCAGACCACACCGGTCACGGCCTCGAACGGACAGCCGGGCAAGGCCAAGTACGCGCTGGCCGACGGCGTCGCTGATGACACCCGCGCGGCCTGCGCCGAGCTGCTGGCTGACTTCCCGCTGTACCCCGGGCTGCAGCTCTGAGCGGGCACGACCCGCGAGATCCCTCGACTCGGCAGGCGCCCAGGTCGTCCTCGATCGCCCGGCGCATCGCGATGACGCGTGTTCGACCTGGTCGTCGGTCCGGACAGGGACGGCCTTGCGGGCGATCAGGTTCCAGGCGCACGCAGTCAGGGCCACGACACTTCTTGGCTGCCGACCTCAGCACCGACGCCTGACAGGACCAAGATTTCCTGGGGTTCCACCGCCTGGATTCACATTACGTTCTCAGGGGGGGTAGTCGCGACGCACATCCGACCCATAGGCTCCGCTTCGGACACCGTCGAGGCTCTCGGTGTCTGAGCACTCCTCGGGCCTCGGGACAGGAACACCATGCCACTGCGCCGATCGCGCACCAAGGTCCTCATCGCCGCCGGGACCGCCCTCCTGCTGGCCCCGTTCAGTCTGGGCGGCCTGCCGTCCGCCGTAGCGGCGCCGGTCAAGGCCACCAGGCCCCTCACCGTTCCGCAGCCGTCGTACCAGCTGAAGAACGACAAGCTCAAGGGCACGCTGGCCAAGCCCTCGGCCAAGCGGCAGGCGGTGTTCGTCCAGCTGAAGGGCAGCGGCGCGGCGGCCGTGTCCCAGGCCGTCCTGGGCGACAGCACGAAGGCCAGCACCGAGAAGGCGGCCAGGAACGCCGCCCTCGCTCGCCGGACCAGCGTCACCCGGACCGCGAACAAGGTGCTGGCCGCGGCCCGCAAGTCCGACAGCTCGACCACGAAGCTCTTCTCGGTCTCCAACGCCGTCCCGGGCGTGGCTCTGGTCGCCAACCACAAGACGCTCGCCGCCCTGGCCAAGCGCAGCGACGTGGTCTCCATCGCCGCGCTGGTGCCCAAGAAGGCGAACAACGCCAGCGTCTCCCAGCTCACCCGTGCGGTGAACACCTGGAAGAACCCGGGCGTCACCGGCCGCGGGGTCACGATCGGCATCATCGACACCGGCATCGACTACACCCACGCCGACTTCGGCGGCGCGGGCACGGTGGAGGCCTACGACGCGGCCAAGGCCGACCAGACCTCCTTCACCCCGAACGCCAAGGTCGTCGGCGGTACCGACTTCGTGGGCGACGACTACGACGCCGACTCCACGGCCGACACCTACCAGCCGCTACCCAAGCCCGACCCGAACCCGCTGGACTGCAACGAGCACGGCACCCACGTGGCCGGTACGGCGGCCGGCTACGGCGTGAACGCGGACGGCTCGACCTTCCGCGGCAGCTACGCCGGGCTCAACCGGTCCTCGCTCTACGACCTGCGCATCGGCCCGGGCATGGCCCCGCAGGCCTCGCTCTACGCGCTCAAGGTCTTTGGCTGCACGGGCTCGACCGACGCCGTCATCCCAGCGCTGGACTGGGCCCTGGACCCCAACGGTGACGGCGACTTCGCCGACCACCTCGACATCGTCAACCTCTCCCTCGGCGGTGACTACGCCCCGGCCGACGACCCCGAGAACGCGGTCGTCAACACCGTGGCCGAGCACGGCGTGCTGCCGGTGATCTCCGCCGGCAACGCCGGTGACCTCACCGACGTCAGCGGCTCGCCCGGCAACGCCGTCCGTGCGCTGACGGTGGCCAGCTCGATCGATGAGTACCAGCTGCGCGACGGGATCCGGGTGGACGCGCCGTCCGGCCTGGCCGGCATCGCCGCGTCCCAGTTCTCCGTCGCCTACGAATGGGCGACCGAGCCGCCGGTGACCGGCAGCGTCGTCTCCCTGTCCAGCGCGAACGCGGACGGCTGTGACCCGCTCGGCAGAGCCGACGCGGCCACGGTCACCGGCAAGGTGGCCTGGCTCGAGTGGGACGACGACGACGCGGCCCGCCGCTGTGGCTCGGCGGTCCGCTCGAACAACGTCGCGGCCGCCGGCGCCATCGGGGCGATCTTCACCAGCGGTCTGGACGTGTTCAACGCCGCCATCACCGGCAGCGAGGACGTCCCGGTCGTGCAGCTGCCCAAGGCCGAGACCGACCGGCTCCGTCCGGCGGCGACGGCGGGCACCCTGAACGTGACCTTCGACGGCTCGCTGCGGGGCACGATCAAGAGCACCACCCCCGCCATCACCGACACCTTGTCGTCCTTCAGCTCGCGGGGCGTGCACGGCACCTCCGGGGTGGTGAAGCCCGACGTCACCGCCCCCGGTGACACGGTCACCTCGGCCGGCTTCGGGACCGGTAACGAGTCACTCACCATCTCCGGCACCTCGATGGCCGCTCCGGTGACCGCGGGGACCGCGGCCCTGGTGGTCAAGCAGCACCCCACCTGGACCGCCACCCAGGTCAAGGCCGCGGTGATGAACACCGCCGGTCACGACCTCTACACCGAGCCCGACCGGAAGGGCGACCGATACGGCCCGGCTCGGGTCGGTGCCGGTCGGGTGGACGCGTACTACGCGGTGAAGACCAACGTGCTGGCCTACGCGTTGGGCAAGGGCGGCGCGGTCAGCGCGTCGTTCGGCGTCGTCGAGGCGCCGGCCGACAAGAAGACGGTGACCCGGACCCGGACGATCCGGATCCGCAACACCAGCAACCGCAAGACCACGGCCAAGATCGCGTACGACGCGGTGGTCAAGCAGCCGGGCGTCTCCTACAAGGTGAGCCGTTCCTCGGTCACCCTGAAGGCGCGCAGCTACGTCGACGTCAAGCTCAGGCTGACGGCCACCTCGGCCAAGCTGCGGCACACCATCGACCCGACGATGGACACCCAGCAGACCGACGCCTTCCTGGTCGACGGTGACGGCAACACCGTCCAGCGCGCCCGCCAGTACCTGTCGGACGCCTCCGGTCACCTGCTGGTGACCCCGGCCGGCCACTCGGCCCTTCGGGTGCCGGTCTACGGGGCGGCCAAGCCGGTTTCGGAGACGCGGGTCGACAACGGCACCGCTGCTGGTGGTCCGGCCCTGCTGGTCAAGGGCGCGGGCTTTGCCCAGGGCAGCGGCTCGACGGCGTACGAGTCGAAGCTCTCGGTGATGACGCTCGGTGCGGTCAGCCCGCGGCAGCCCGTCTGCCCTGGAACGATCGCTCCGGGGTGCACCGGGAACACCTCGGCTCGCGCCGGCGACCTGCACTACGTCGGGGCCGGAGCGATGGCGGGCGTCGACGGGGACCGCGCGAACGGGTTCCTGTGGTTCGGGCTCAGCACCTGGGCCAACTCGTCGAACATCGGGACCTACAACACCCCGGTCGTCGACATCGACACCACCGGTGACGGCCGGCCTGACTTCGAGGCCTACGTGCAGCCGGAGGCGGGTACGGATCTGCTCACCACCTTCGTGGTGGACCTCGCGACGGGCGACCTGGTGGACCTGCAGCCCGCCAACTTCCTGGACGGTGACGTCGAGACGAACGTGTTCGACACCAACGCCGTGCTGCTGCCGGTGACCCCGGCAGCGCTGGGCATGACCAACGAGGACACCACCTTCCCGATCACCTACACGGTATCGACCTTCAACTACTACGCGCCGGACTCCACCGGCAACATCCAGGACACGACCGCGGCGATCCCGTTCGACGTCGCCAACCCGGCGGTCGCGGTGGACGGGCCGCTCTACCCGGACACCTCCGGCGTGGCCATCCCCTACCAGGTCTCCTCGTCTGCTCGGGCGGGCGCGAAAGCTCTGGTGTTGCACCTGCACGGTCGGACCGGCACCAAGGCCGAGACCCAGACGCTGACCCAGTCCCCCGGCTGATCTCCCGTCCTGACCGGCCAGCGCCGGTGGCTGCCTCAGGCGGCCACCGGCGCTGGCACGTCCGGGGGTCAGGTGGGTCGGGGTCAGGTGGGTCGGGTCAGGTGGGTAGGGTCAGGCGAGGTCGGGGTTCTCCGCGACGAGCTCGTCGAGGTCGGACAGCCGGTCGAGGCCGCGGACCATCTGGCCCATCCGGAAGTTCTGGGCGAAGCGTTCCCGGTGCCGGTTCAGGAACAGCCAGTAGCCGGCGGTGAAGGGGCAGGCCTTCTCCCCCCGGCGCAGCTTGGGGTCATAGACGCACGTGCCGCAGAGGTCGGTCATGGTGTTGATGTAGTTCCCGCCGCCTGCGTACGGCTTGGTGGCCAGCACTCCCCCGTCGGCGTGCTGGGACATGCCGACGACGTTCGGCACCATCACCCAGTCGTAGCCGTCGACGAACGAGCGGTGGAACCAGTCGGTCAGCTGCTGGGGGTTCCAGCCCTGCTGCAGGGCATAGTTGCCGAGGATCATCAGCCGCGGGATGTGGTGAGCCCAGCCGGATTCGCGGACCGACGTCAGCGCCCAGCTGAGGCAGGCCGCGTCGGTACCGCTGGGGTCGAGCTCGACGAACCACTCCGGCAGGTCCCGGACGGCCTCCAGCTCGTTGCGGTCGCGGTAGTCCTCGCCGAGGTACCAGTAGAGGTGCCAGATGTAGTCGCGCCAGCCGATCACCTGGCGGACGAAGCCCTCCACCGAGGCGATCGGTGCGTCGCCGGCCCGGTACGCCTCGACGGCGGCGTCGACCTCCTCCATGGGGTCGAGCAGGCCCAGGTTCAGCGGCGCCGACAGGAGCGAGTGGGCCATCCAGCGGTCCTCGCGCAGGGTGGCGTCCTCGTAGCGGCCGAACGTCGGCAGCCGGTGGGTGATGAAGTCCGCCAGCGCGGCGAGCGACTCGGCGCGGCTTGCGGCGAACGTCCGCGGCCCGTCCTCACCGACGAAGTGGACGCCTTCTCGCTCGAGCCGGTCGAGGTCGTCGCGGACCTCGGCATCAATCTCGTCCTCCACCGGCCACCAGGGCTCGGGCAGGCTGAGCGTCGCGGTCCGCGGCGGCCGTTCCCGGTTCTCGGCGTCGTAGTTCCAGCGGCCGGTCAAGGGTTCGGCACCCTCCATCATGACGTCCAGCCGGCGTCGGGAGTCGCGGTAGAAGTCCTCCATCAGCAGCCGCTTACCGCCGCGCGCGTCCGCCCAGGTCGTGAAGTCTGCCCGCGGGGTGGCGTAGCCGCGGGCGGGCAGCCGTTCGAGGTCACGCTCGGCGGCCAGCCGGTCGACGAAGTGCAGGGCCGCCCAGGACGTGGGCTGGCAGACGCTGAGCGGCTCGTCGACCTGAGCCAGCCCCTCGCGGTAGCTGTCGGTGATGAGGTAGGTCACCTGGTCACCGAGCTCGGCGGCCCGGTGCCGCATCGCCGACAGCACCAGGTGGGCCTTCTGCCGGTGAAAGGGCCGGCGGCGCAGCACGTCGTGGGACTCGATCATCAGCACCGGCTGGTCCGGGACGTCCAGGAAGGCGGGACCCAGCTGGTCCCCGAACAGCCAACGTCGGCGCATGTGGATGTCGTACCCGCTCCCCACCCCCCGAATCCCCGAGTTGTCAGAACCCAGTTGTCCTATGGGACAACTGGATTCTGACAAGTCGGCCGTCAGCGGGAGAAGAGGGTGCCGGAGACGCTGGTGATGAAGTTGCGTAGCGAGTCGGGCAGGTCGCGCAGGTGCCAGCTGGCCGGCCCGTGGTACCAGGACAGGTCGGTGGAGTCGGGGTCGGCGTCGGTGTCACTCGCGACGATGGCGTCGAGCCAGCGTTCGCTGCCGCCGAGCACGATGGCGTACGGCAGGAGCTGGGAGATCTCGTCCAGCTCACGGCCGGGCGGCATCTCGTTGGTCGCGTGGCTGAGCAGGTCCGACCGCAGGGCGCCGAGACCGGTGAGCAGCGCGGATCCCTTCGCCGTCCGGGACGGCATCTCCTGGGCCACGAAGACCAGGCCGAGCGCGAGCACCAGCAGCGCCAGCCCGACCAGACCGAAGGTGGTGAACGCGGCCAGCAGCACCGTGACGACGACCGCCAGCACCAGACCGACGACGGCCAGCCGGGTGAAACGGCCGCGGATGGCGTCGGGGCGGCGTTCGTACCAGCCGAGGCCGACCATGTCGTCGTAGAGCAGGGTCTGCACGTTCCCGATCGACTCCCGCACGCGGCTTCCCAGCTGGGAGACCGCCACGGTGCCGCCCTCGGGCGCGATCCCGTCCAGCAGCGCCTGCTCGAACGGCCGCAGGGTGTCCCCGCCCGGACGCCGGGTGAGCTCCCAGTCGGCGCGGGTGAAGTCGCTCGCCCGGGGCAGCTCGGTGATCAGCAGGTGGCCGCGGACGGCCAGGTCGACGAGGGTGGCGGTGATGTCGATCGGGTCGACCCGCTCGTCGGCGACCGTGCCGACGTGGCCGGGCCGGACGTCGTCGACCACCCGGAACTCCGACTGGCCCTGGCCCGTCGGGGCGAACTCGGCCACCCGGCTGACGTCGCCGGCCCGGGCGTCCTGGCCGCCACGCCGGTGCAGCAGCAGCAGACCGATCCCGCCCAGCACGAGCAGGGCAAGTGCGAGGGCCAGCGGCAGCGGGGCCGCCGAGAAGGCGCGGCCGAGGGTCCAGCGGCGGTCGATGACCTCGGTCGCGGCGACCGTGCCGGTGGGGAAGCCGATGTCGACGATCACCACCTCGCCCGGGCCGCGCGGGCCGTCGGTGAAGACGGGGGTCTGCGCACCTTCGCTGGCCGCGGCGGCCGAGCGGCAGGGCACGGGTGAGTTCGGGCTGCCGGCGGTGCAGCGGACGTAGCTGATCCCGCCGGGGATCTGGACGGTCGCGTTGAAGCTCTCGACCGAGACGTCGAGGCCCTGCAGCAGCGCCCAGCGCAAGGCGGTCTCGCCGCTGTCGAGCGTGACCGTGGCGCCGGTCACCCGATAGCCGAGGACGACCTCGGAGGCGCCGTTGGTCGGCAGCGTGACGGTGGTGAAACGGCTGTCGGTGCTGACGGTGGGGGTGACGGCCGCGCCGCCGGCCGTGGCGGTGACGGCCGAGAGCGTCTGCACGAGCTGCTGGTCGCCGACGAGGTCCTGCCGGGTCTCGAAGCGCTGGGTCAGCTGGGCGGGCGCGGCACCGGAGAAGGTCACGGTCTCCTGCACGGCGAGCACGCCGTCCTTGCCGAGGCTGCCCGCGGCGACCACGGTGGAGGCGGCACCGGCAGCCGAGGCCGAACCGACGAGCGGACCGGCGAGCAGGCCGGCCGCGACGGCGCAGGAAAGCAGCACACGGGCAAGCCGACGACGGGGCACGGAGGCCGGGGGAAAGCGACGCACGGGGTTAGCCTCCCATCTCCGGGAGCCACGAGCCGCCTTCCCCGCCGCTGATCGCCTCGTCTCGCCGTTATCGTTGCCGCGTGAGCCAGCAGCCGTGGGGCAACCCGACGCAGAACGCCCCCTCGTGGCCGCAGCCGCCGCAAGGCAACCCGTACCGGACGCCAGCCCAGTCGGGCTTCAGCGGCTGGGGTCCGCCGCCGGCTCCGCGCGGCTACCAGCAGTCGCCGTACGGCCCCGGTTTCGGTGCCCCGCCGCCCGGGATGACCCCGTACGGCCGTCCGCCCCGGCGCCGCCGCAGCCCGCTCGGCGCGCTGTTGAGAGCGGCCTTCGTGCTCGGGCTGCTGCTGCTGGCCGGCACCGTGGTCTCCAACCTGGCCTCCTCCAGCTCGTCGTCCACCTCGTCCTCCTCGGGCGGCGCCTACCAGAACGACGACTACCAGGTGCCGCCGCCGGACGCGAACCCGCCGGCGCTGCCGCAGCCGGAAACGTACGCGGAGGCCGAGACGCTGCTGACGGCCAACCCGTTCTACCGCGAGGACGCGCCGATCCCGGTCCGCTGCGAGCAGGACGCCATCAACCTCGAGACCGCGAGCGACGCCAAGCTGAAGACGCACTTCGAGGACCTGATGGCCTGCCTGGTGCGGGTCTGGGAGCCACCGGTCACCGCCGCCGGCGACCAGATCGTCCGGCCGACCGTGACGATCTACAGCGACGAGATCACCACCAGGTGCGGCAAGAGCGGGGTCAACGCCTTCTACTGCGGGGCCGACCAGCAGGTCTACTACAGCAGCGAGCTCGACGACGCCGTGCCGATCGTGGCGACGAACAGGTGGGCCGCCGACGTCGTGATGGCGCACGAGTTCGGGCACGCGCTGCAGGCCCGGACAGGCATCCTGATCTCCGAGGCCGCGCTCAGCCAGCAGACCGACGACGAGTCCGAACAGCTCGACCTGTCGCGCCGACTCGAGACCCAAGCCGACTGCCTCTCGGGCATGTTCTTGCACTCGACGTCCCAGTCGCTGGGCATCCAGCAGTCGGACGTACGCGGCATCTTGAACGTCTACAACGCCGTCGGGGACGACACGCTGAGCGGCAAGTCCAACATCGAGGGCAACCACGGCCTCGGCCGTAACCGAGAAGCCTGGGGCAACACGGGCCTCGGGTCCAGCGCCGTCAGTGCGTGCAACACCTTCACCGCCAGGGCCTCCACGGTCCGCTGACTAACGCGTCCCGAGCTTGTCGAGGGCCCCGAAGGGGTTGCGCTCAGTATTGCTGACAGAACTCGCAACCTCTTCAAGGCCTTCGACAGGCTCAGGACGCATTCTCGAGGTGGCGCCTTTACCGGCCTAGGAGGGTGGTGGCAAACGCCGACCTACTGCGCGGCACCCGGGCACCTGCTCGCTACGGCCGCCGTTCGACACCACCCTCCTAGCGGGTCAGCAGGGCGGTGGCGATGGCGGCGATGCCCTCGCCGCGCCCGGTCAGGCCCAGCCCGTCGGTCGTGGTCCCAGCCACGGAGACCGGGGCGCCTACGGCTGCGCTGAGTGCCTGCTCGGCCTCGGCTCGTCGAGGCCCGAGCCGCGGCCGGTTCCCGATCAGCTGCACCGCCACGTTGGCGACCTCGAAGCCGGCCGCCCGGACCCGGGCCGCGGTCTCGACGCAGAAGTCCAGACCGGGAGCGCCGGACCAGCGGGGGTCGGAGGTGCCGTAGTTACCGCCGAGATCGCCCAGCCCGGCGGCGCTCAGCAGCGCGTCACAGAGGGCGTGAGCCACGACGTCGCCGTCGGAGTGGCCGTGGGGACCCGTGGTTTCCTCCGAAAACACGATCCCGGCCACCCTCATCGGGCGACCGGGAACGAGTTGATGCACGTCGACGCCGATGCCGGTGCGGAACTCCATGGCGACGTCTGGTCGAAAGGTCGAGCTAGGAGGCCAACACCTCGTCGAGCAGGATCTCCGCCTTGTCCTCCTCGACCCGCTCAGCCAGAGCGAGCTCGGAGACGAGAATCTGGCGCGCCTTCGCCAGCATCCGCTTCTCCCCTGCGGACAGACCACGCTCGCGCTCCCGGCGCCACAGGTCGCGGACGACCTCAGCCACCTTCATGACGTTGCCCGAGTGAAGCTTCTCGAGGTTGGCCTTGTAACGCCGCGACCAGTTGGTCGGCTCCTCGGTGTGAGGGGCACGCAGCACGCCGAAGACGCGCTCCAAGCCATCAGCGTCCACGACGTCCCGGACGCCGACGAGGTCAAGGTTGCAGGCTGGGACACGGACCACGAGGTCGGTCTGACCGACGATTCGTAGTACCAGGTACAGCCTGTCCTCGCCCTTGATCTGGCGGGTTTCGATGTCCTCGATCACGGCAGCCCCATGATTTGGGTAGACCACCGTCTCACCGACTGTGAAGGTCATATTGTTCGGTACCCCTTTCGCGGACTCAAGTTTAGCACGCTCTCAGGATCGACCAGGGAGCGTCTGCGCTAGTCAGAGGCCAGTACGCCGCCAAGAGAGGCTTGACAAACCTGCCGCTCATGTGCCTGACCTGTGGGTTGGCTCACCGGGTCGGCCACGTCAAGGTGAGCCCCGCAGGAACCAGCGCGCGGACTCGCTAGGCTGCGATCCAGTGTTACCCCAGACAGGGTGTAACCGGGGTGAGGGCAGGAGCGGACCTCGTGTCACAAGACTTGCGTCGCGCAGGACGGTCAGGGCGCCGTGCGCCGCGGGCGGCAGCAGCGTTGGTGCTGTCGGTCGGGCTGCTCGGCCTAACCGGCTGCGGCTTCGACGTCCAGACCAACCAGCCGTACACACCGGCCGACGGCACCAACGCCGACATCGGCGACGGCGGCACGTTGAAGATCCGCAACCTCGTGATCATCAGCAAGACCAAGGGCGAGGGCGTCGTGTCCGCCTCGTTGGTCGGCAACGCCGAGGACCAGCTGAACTCGGTGTCGGTCACCCCGATCAAGACGGACGGCTCGTCCGGTACCGCAGTGACGGCGACGCCCGTGACGCCGCTCAAGCTCGGCGGCGGCTCGTACACCGTGCTCACGAACGTGGCCAACCTGTCGGTCCAGGCTCCCGACCTGCTCGCCGGCCTCACCGCGACGGTGACGATGAACTTCACCAACGCCGGACCGGTGACCCTGCGTAGCCCTGTCGTGGACGGGACGATCGCGCCCTGGTCGACCGTCACCCCGGGCGTCTCCGCCAGCCCGAGCCCCGAGCCCACCCCGAGCTGACCCCCTGCTCGGAGCGTGGTCGAAGGGTCAGCCGTAGGTCTCGCGGTCGCTGAACAGGCTGCTGACCGACTCACCGGCGTGGATGCGGTGCACGGCCTCGGCGAACAGCGGGGCGACGGATCGGGTGACGATGTTCGGCAGCTGCTTCTCCGGCGGCAGCGGCACCGTGTTGGTGGTCACGATCTCGGCGATGTCGGGCTCCTGCTTGAGCCGCTCGATGGCCGGACCGGTGAACAGGCCGTGGGTGCAGGCGATGGAGATCTGCCGGGCGCCCTCGTGCCGTAGCACCCGCAACAGCTCGATGATCGAGCCGGCCGTGGCGATCTCGTCGTCGAGCACGATCACGTCCCGGCCCTTGACGTCACCGACGATCCGGTCGATCACCACGGAGTCGTCGGACTGGCGCTGCTTGGAGCCGGCGGCGACGGGCAGCCCGAGGTTGCGTGCGAACTCGGCGGCGACCTTGGCGTTGCCGAGGTCAGGGGAGACGACCACGGTGTTGGTGAGGTTCTGGCGCCGGAAGTGGGCGGCCAGCTCGAGCACCGCGCTCAGGTGGTCGACCGGGACGGAGAAGAAGCCGTGCACCTGGGGCGCGTGCAGGGCCATGGTCAGCACCCGGGTGGCCCCGGCGGTGGCCAGCATGTCGGCAACCAGTCGGGCTCCGATCGCGATCCGCGGCGCGTCCTTCTTGTCCGAGCGGGCGTACGCGAAGTGCGGGATCACGGCGGTGATGTGGGCGGCCGAGGCGCCCCGCGCCGCGTCCATCATCAGCAGCAGCTCCATCAGGTTCTCCTGCACCGGCGGTACCAGCGGCTGCACGATGTAGACGTCGCGCTGCCGACAGTTGGCCCGCAGCTGCACCTGCAGGCAGTCGTTGCTGAACCGTGTGGTCCGCGAGTGGGAGAGCTCCACCCCGAGGATCGAGCACATCTCGGCAGCGAACTCGTGATGGGCCGAACCCGAGAAAACGGTGATGTCGCCGGTCACGTGCCTCACCTTATCCCGCGGAGGGGGACCCTCCTGACGCTCTTGTTCCTCGAGTGCCCGCGAAGCAGCTGCCGAGGCGTCCACGGGGTGCCGGAGCGTGCCGTCGGTCGACCCGTCAGCCCTCGAACTTGTAGCCCAAGCCCCTGACCGTGATCAGATAGCGCGGGTTGGCCGGGTCGGGCTCGAGCTTGCTCCGCAGCCGCTTCACGTGGACGTCGAGCGTCTTGGTGTCGCCCACGTAGTCGGCGCCCCAGATCCGGTCGATCAGCTGACCCCGGGTCATCACCCGGCCGGCGTTGCGCAGCAGCATCTCGAGCAGCTCGAACTCCTTGAGCGCCAGCTTGACCCGCAGGCCGTCGACGGAGACCTCGTGCCGCTCCACGTCCATCCGGACCCCGGAGGACTCCACGACGTCGGGCATCAGCTCGACGTCCTGGCCGCGCCGTAGCACCGCCCGGATCCGGGCGACCAGCTCGCGGTGGCTGAACGGCTTGGTGACGTAGTCGTCCGCCCCGAGCTCCAGACCCACCACCTTGTCGATCTCGGAGTCGCGGGCGGTGACCATGATCACCGGCACCGACCCGCGCAGCCGGAGCTGGCGACAGACCTCCGTGCCCGGCAGGCCGGGCATCATCAGGTCGAGCAGCACGATGTCGGCCCCCGTCCGGTCGTACTCGGCCAGGCCGGCAGCGCCGTCGGGGGCCTCGACGACGTCGAAGCCCTCCTTGCGCAGCATGTAGCCGAGCGTCTCGCGGTAGGACTCCTCGTCCTCGACGACCAGCACCCGCGTCATCGGACCTCCTGTCGTTGGGAGCGGCCGGCGGTTGGCAGAGCCGTCACCGGAGCTCGTTCGTCGTCGTCGTGGGGGACCCCGGCACGGGCCGGGTCCAGGTGGGCCGGGATCTTGATCGTGAAGGTCGAACCCGCTCCGGGCTGGCTCCAGACCGAGACGTCGCCGCCATGGGTTGCGGCGATGTGCTTGACGATCGCCAGCCCCAGGCCGGTGCCGCCGTTGGCGCGGCTGCGGGCGTAGTCCACGCGGTAGAAGCGCTCGAAGATCCGGTCCAGCTCGTGCGGGGCGATCCCGATCCCGTTGTCGGAGACCGTGATCTCGATGTAGTCGTCGTCGCTCATCGCCTGGACGTGGGCCGCGACGACGACCCGGGCGCCCGGGTCGGAGTAGACGACGGCGTTCTCGACCAGGTTGCCGACGGCGACGCTGAGCTGGCGGGCGCTGCCGAGGACACGGGTGCCGCGGGTACCGGCGACGGCCAGCGAGACCCCGTGCCGTTCGGCGTCGACCCGGCAGCGGTCGACCGCATCGATGAGCACCTCGTCGACGTCGACCTCTTCCGGGTCGGCCAGCGGGTCGTCGGCCTGCAGCCGGGAGAGGTCGATGATCTGGGCCACCAGGTCGTTCAGCCGCGCCGACTCGACGCCCATCCGGCCGGCGAAACGGCGGACGGCGGGCGGGTCGTCCGCGGCGTCCTCCACCGCCTCGGCCAGCAACGAGATCGCGCCGATCGGGGTCTTCAGCTCGTGACTGACGTTCGCCACGAAGTCGCGTCGGGTCTGCTCGATCCGGCGGGCGCTGGTCTGGTCGTCGGCGAGGATCAGCACCTGCCCTCCCTCCAGCGGGGCGACCCGAGCCGTCAGGAACGTGGACGCGGCCCGCGGTCCGCGCGAGACCTCCAGGTCGACCGTACGGATCATCCGGTCGCGACGGACCGCGCGGACCAGGTCGAGCAGCTCGGGCAACGCGACCCGGCTGCCGCGGGCGAGTCCGAGGTTACGGGCGGTGGTGGTCGCCTCGAGCACCTCGTCGTGCGGACCGACCACCACTCCCGAGGAGGGCAGGATGGCCAGCAGGTCCGCGACCCCCTCGGGGACGACCGGTTCGAGCTGCTCGAAGGGCTGCATCGAGTCAGGGCGTTCGCGGCCGGTCCACCGGGCGATCAGCAGTCCGAGCACCACGCCGACGACCAGGGCCAGCACGGCGGCCCAGGTGGTGTTCACACGGAGATAGTAGAGGCGTCGACCGGTGACGTGAGAGCGTTCACCCGACCGCCTGGCTGGGGTCCGTGCACCGTTCGGCGCCTGTTCACCTGCCGTTCATCGGCTGTGCGGCTCCGTGTAGGGGTCAGGCATAGGGTTGGGCCCACCGAAAGAACAGAGGGGAACGACCCATGCGGGACTCCTATCGCGAGCAGATCGACGACATCCTCGCCGACCTCGTACACATGTCGCAGGTCGTATCGTCGGCAGTACGCAGCAGCACGACTGCCCTGCTCGAAGCCGACATCCACCTTGCCGAACAGGTGATCACCGACGACGAGAAGCTCGACGCCAAGCAGAGTGAGGTCGAGGCACGAGCCTTCAGCCTGCTGGCCCGCCAGTCCCCGGTGGCCGGCGAGCTGCGGACGCTGGTCGCCACCCTGCGGATGGTGACCGAGCTCGAGCGGATGGGTGACCTGGCCGCGCACGTGGCCAAGATCGCCCGGCTGCGCTATCCCGAGATCGCCGTCCCGCCGGAGCTGCGTGCCAACTTCGTCCGGATGGGCGACGTCGCCGAGAAGATGGTCGTCACCGCCGGCCAGACGCTCAACGACCGCAACATCCAGAACGCTCAGGAGCTGCGGGCCCGCGACGAGGAGATGGACGAGCTGCGCCGGACGCAGTTCCGGCTGCTGCTCAGCGAGGACTGGAGCTCCGGCGTGGAGGCGGCCGTCGACGTCGCCCTGCTCGGCCGCTACTACGAGCGGATCGCCGACCACGCCGCCTCGATGGCCCGCCGGATCATCTACGTGGTCACCGGCGAGTTCCCAGAAGACGCGTACTGGCCCCAGCCGTAACAGTTTGGCCATTGTTGGCCGCCTGTGCGGCCTTCAGATGTATCTCATAGCTGCGGCTTGTCGCCATGGCAACACGTGGCGCCACGCGCAGGTACGGTGATCGGCATGATCGACTTTGCTAACGGCGCGCTCTTCAAGCTGAGTCCGGCCAATCCCGCAGAAATCGTCCCCGCCATCGCGCCGATCTTGATCGCGGGCGAGAACATCGTCTCGGCCTACCAGGCCATGCGGGACTTTGTGGTGTTCACCGACAAGCGCCTGATTGCGGTCAACGTCCAGGGAATGACGGGTAAGAAACGCGACTTCACTTCGCTTCCCTACTCCAAGATCCAGGCCTTCTCGATCGAAACGGCTGGCACCTTCGACCTCGACTCGGAGCTGGACCTGTGGTTCAGCGGACTCGGCAAGGTAAGGCTGGAGTTCAAGGGTCGGGTGGACATTCGCCACCTCGGCCAGATAATTGCTTCCTTTGTCCTCTGACTGGTGGAATCACTGACGCTGGTCGCCGATGAGCCTTCCCCGCTACCTTGTCGCCCAAGGGTGCTGCGGTCCTCGTAGGTTCCCGGCTTCTCAGCTCACCCGACGACGGGGAGGATCGGGGATCAGAGCCATCTCCGCAAGCGAGGCGGAGCGAGCCCATCAAGCACTGCCTACTTCTTCTTGCCCTGGTTCTTGACGGCTTCGATCGAGGCGGCGGCGGCCTCGGGGTCGAGGTAGTGGCCGCCGGGGGTGACGGGGGTGAGGTCGTCGGCCAGCTCGTAGACCAGCGGGATGCCGGTGGGGATGTTGAGGCCCACCACGTCGGCGTCGCTGATCTGGTCGAGGTGCTTGACGATGGCGCGGAGCGAGTTGCCGTGCGCGGCGACCAGGGTGACCCGGCCGGCCATCAGGTCGGGCACGATCTGGTCGTACCAGTACGGAAGCGCCCGCAGCAGCACGTCCTTGAGGCACTCGGTCTGCGGCCGGGCCTCCGGCGGCAGACCGGCGTAGCGCGCGTCGTGGAAGTTCGCGTACTCGTTGTCGTTGTCGATCGGCGGCGGCGGCACGTCGTAGGAGCGACGCCAGGTCATGAACTGCTGCTCGCCGTACTCCGCGAGCGTCGCCGCCTTGTCCTTGCCCTGCAGGGCGCCGTAGTGCCGCTCGTTCAGCCGCCACGACCGTCTTGTCGGCACCCAGTGCCGGTCGGCCACGTTCAGCCCGATCTGGGCGGTCCGGATCGCACGACGCAGCAGCGAGGTGTGCACGACGTCGGGCAGCAGCCCGGCCTCCACCATCAGCTCACCGCCCCGGTACGCCTCGCGCTCCCCCTTCTCGTTCAGGTCGACGTCGACCCAGCCCGTGAAGAGGTTGAGCGCGTTCCAAGCGCTCTCGCCGTGCCGCAGCAGGATCAGGGTGGAGGTCATGGCGAAAACTCTAGTGGGCTTCAGAACTTCACCGCCATCAGCCAGGCGAGCAGGTGCGGCCGGCTGTTAACGCTGTCGAGCCACTGCCCGTCGAGCGTCTGCGCCCTCGTCAGCGCCGCCTCGCGTTGACTCTCTCCGGCGGCTGGTATGAGACCACTCAGACTAGTGGTTGTCCCGGAAGTTCGTCGGGGCCAGCCCCACCGAGGCGCCGGGTGACGGCGGTCCGAGCCAGCGGGGAAGAATGGCGCCATGTCCGCGACCGACCACCCCGCCACCGACCGCCCGCTCGCCCTCGTGACCGGAGCCAGCAGCGGCATCGGGGCCGCCACCGCCCGCCGGCTGGCCGCCGACGGTTTCCGCGTCGTCTGCGCGGCTCGCCGCTCGGACCGCATCGAGGCGCTCGCCGCCGAGATCGACGGGACGGCGGTGGTCTGCGACGTCACCGACGCCGAGCAGGTGACCGCCCTCGCCGCAGCGGTCGGTCCGCGGCTGGACGTCCTGGTCAACAACGCGGGCCTCGCCCTGGGCCAGGAGCCGGTGGCCGAGTCCGGGCTCGAGAACTGGCAGACGATGTACGCCGTCAACGTGCTCGGCACCGCGGCGGTCACCCAGGCCGTGCTGCCCGCGCTGGTCGAGGCCACCGGCCAGATCATCTTCCTCACCTCGACCGCGGCCGACGCGCCGTACGAGGGTGGTGCCGGCTACTGCGGCGCCAAGGCCGCCGAGCGTGCGGTCGCTGGGGCGATGCGGCTCGAGCTCTTCGACACCGACGTCCGGATCGCGGAGATCTGTCCGGGGATGGTCCGGACCGACGAGTTCGCGCTGAACCGCTTCGCCGGCGACACCGCGCGGGCCGCGAAGGTCTACGAGGGCGTGGCCGCGCCCCTGACCGCCGAAGACGTCGCCGACTGCGTCGCCTGGGTGGCCGGCCGCCCGCACCACGTCAACATCGACCGGCTGACCATCCGGCCGCGTGCCCAGGCCGCCCAGCACAAGGTGCACCGGGTCGGCTGAGTGCTGACGAAGAGGGTGCGGTGGAGCACCGGCGGCGCGGCGTAACGTGCGGGCATGGCCCGAACCATCGCCACCGCCACGCCTGTCGGGCTCGCGGAGCTGCTCGACTTCGTCCGACCGCGGCATCACCTGCTGCTCGCGACCACCCGTACGGACGGCCGGCCCCAGCTCTCCCCCGTCTCCGGCGGCGTTGACGGCGAGGGCCGGATCGTCATCTCCACCTATCCCGGTCGGGCCAAGGTCCGCAACGCCGAGCGCAACGCCCACGTCTCGGTCTGCGTGCTGAGCGACGACTTCGACGGGCCGTGGGTGCAGCTGGACGGTGAGGCTGAGGTGCTGCACATGCCCGAGGCCGAGGATGCGCTGGTCGACTACTTCCGCTGCATCGCCGGTGAGCACCCGGACTGGGATGAGTACCGGGCGGCCATGCGGCTGCAGGACAAGTCGTTGATCCGGGTCACGATCACCCGCTGGGGTCCGGTGGCTGCCGGCGGTTTTCCCGCCGAGGTTGCCGCCCGTCTGGGGGGCTGAACGGCGGAGCCCCCCGACCCCGCCGGGAGGGCGGTGGTCGGGGAGCTCAGCGGTCAGCTGGGGCTGCTCGTCGCTCACTCGTAGCGGAGGGACTCGATCGGGTCCTGACGGGCCGCCCGCAGCGCGGGGATGGTGCCGGCGAGGAACGCGATCCCCATCACCAAGGCCATGATCGCGATGATCGTGGCCGGGGCGAACGACACCAGGGTCAGTCCGGGCAGGTTGGCCAGCAGGCCACCGCCCAGGATGCCGTTGACGACACTGCCTACCACCACCGCGGCGCCGACCCCGACCACACTGCCGAGGAAACCGATGAACACCGCCTCCATGCTGAACATGGTGAAGATGCTGCCGCCACCCAGACCCATCGCCTTCATCAGACCGATCTCGCGGGTCCGTTCCTTCACCGACATCAACAGCGTGTTCACGATCCCGAACCCGGCGGCCAGCAGGGCGATCACGGCGAAGGCGTTCAGCACCAGGACGATCGCGTCGATGACGGTCTTGAAGTCCCCGATCTGGTCATCGACGGTCTCAGCGGTATAGCCCTCGTCGGACAGGCTCGCCTTCAGCGCGGTCACGTCCGCCGCCGTCGCCGCCGAGTCGAGCTCGACCGTGGCCGAGGCGTAGCGGTTCTTGTCCGCCGAGCTCAACCCGACGCTCTGCCGGTCGTACAAGGCCGTCGCCAGCGCGTCGTTGACGCTCGCCGTGTCCGCGTTCGCCAGCGTCGACTGGACCACAGCCACGACGGTCGCCTTGATGGTGGTGGTCTTGTCGTCTGCGTCGGTGATCCCGATCGTCACGACCTCGTCGATCGCGTCCGCGGCCGTGTTGATGTCCAAGGGGTCCAGGTAGCTTTCCGGCAGCGCGATCTGCTTGGTCTTGCTGTCCGGGTCCGGCTGCTCCCCCGCCACCAACGTGAGGGTGGTGCCCTCGACGTAGGCCTGGGTTTTCAGCTGGTACTTCTGCGACCCGTCGTACACCACATAGTCCGGGCTGATGCTGAGCACCGGCTCCGCCGACACCACCCCGTCCACGCCCCGGATCTTCGACAGGTCACTGCTGGTCAGCGCCTCCACCGTCCCACCACCCGGGCCCTGGTCAGCCGACGCCACCACCGTGCCGGTGTACCGGTCCGGCTCGTCACCGTTGTCGTCCGCGGTCTTGGTGACCGTCAGGGTGCTGCTGCCACCGATCGACGCCGTCGTGTTGTCGATGTAGGACGTGATCCCGTTCCCCACCCCGGTGGTCAGGGTCAACGTGAACGCCCCGATCACGATCGCGACGACCGTCAACAAGGTGCGGCTGAGACTACGCACACTGTTCGTGATCGCCGTCCAGGCCAACGCCCCGCCGCTCATGCCGCACGACCGGTGGAGTCCGCGCCGTCGAGGAAGGAACCTGCCGCCTGTTCGCCCGAGCGGACGAGCGGCCGGCGGGAGCGAGCGAGGGGCCGGTCGAGGTCGTTGCCGGCGCGGTCGACCACTCGGCCGTCGCGCAAGTAGACCTGACGCTGCATCCGCATGGCGAGGTCGTCGTCGTGGGTGACCAGCACCAGAGTCATGCCCCGGTTGACGTTCAAGTCGACCAGGGTGTCTTCGACCACTCCCCCGGTGGCGCTGTCGAGGTTGCCGGTCGGCTCGTCGGCGAAGATCACGCTGGGCCGGTTGACCAGGGCGCGGGCGATCACGACGCGCTGCTTCTGACCACCCGACAGGTTGTTGGCGAGGCTGTCGGCCTTGTCGGCCAGCTCCAGCTCCTCGAGCGCCTCCATCCCCCGACGACGACGCTCCGCGGCCGGCCGACCGGCGATCCGCAGCGGCAGGGTCACGTTGTCGAGCACGCTCGTGCTGGGCGTCAGGAAGAACTGCTGGAAGACGAAGCCGAACGTGTCGTTGCGGGTCTGGTTCAGCACCGAACGGGGCAGGTCAGCGGCGTTGCGGCCGCTCAGCTCGACGGTGCCCTCGCTCGGGTTGTCGAGCAGGGCGAGCAGGTGCATCAGCGTCGACTTACCGGAACCGCTCTTGCCGACGATGGCGACGGACTCCCCTTCCGCGATGTCGAGGGAGACGCCGCGCAGGGCGTCGAACCGGGTGGGGCCGCGACCGTAGGTCTTGTGCACGTACCGTGCGGCGAGGATCGGAACAGGCATTTCGGACTCCTGGAAGACGGGTGTTCGGCGGTGTGCCGACGTGGTCAATCGTTCGGGAAACGCCCCGTCGGCACGTCCCGCAGCCGTGGCAACTCTGGCTACCGCGGCGGCGACGGGACCGGGGTACGCGTACCGCGGCCGCGGTACGTCGAGCTACCGCGACGAGGGGATCTGCCGAAGGCGGGAGCCTGCGAGACTGGGCAGCCCGGCCGAACCGATGGAAGGAGCAGCGTGATGACCCCGCACCCGCTGGCCCGCTGGCTCCGACTGTTCGGGCCGGCGCTGCTGGTGCTGCCGGCCGGGTTCGCTCCCACGATGCACGGCGCGGCCGCTGCGCTCGGCGGCCGTGGCGTGCTCGTCGTCGTGCTGTCGGCGGTGGTCGTCGGACTACGGCGACGGCTGCCCCGCGCGGCCGTGCTGGTCGTCACCGCGCTGGGCCTGGTCACGCTCTTCCTCGACGGGCCGTTCGTCGCCACCTTAACGGCATTGCTGATCGTCATCTTCTCCATGGCGCGGCACACCGACCGCCGTACCTCGGTCGCGCTGGCGGCAGTTGCGGCCGCCGCCGTCGGCACCGGGGTGTTCTTCATGCTGGCGGCGGAGTGGGGTGCGTGGCGGTCGTTGTTCCAGATCGTCGTCATGGTGGGGTTTGCCGGAGCGTTGGGGGACGCCTCGCGGTCGCGGCACGCCTACATCGAGGCCATCACCGAGCGGGCTCGGCGCGCCGAGGAGAGCCTGGAGTCCGAGGCTCGCCGGCGGGTCGCCGAGGAACGGCTGCGGATCGCTCGCGACCTGCACGACGTGGTGGCGCACCAGATCGCCGTGATCAACATGCACGCCAACGTGGCCACGTCGGCGCTGCGGACCCGGCCGGACGACGCCGAACGTTCCCTGCTGACCATCCGGGAGGCGGCCCGGACGGTCCTCGGCGAGACCGGCAGCATGCTGCAGGTGCTGCGGGAGTCCGACCTGACCACCCCCTCCCAGAGCCTCGGCTCGCGGCCCGTCCCGGGGCTGGACCAGCTCGAACGGCTGATCGAGGAGTTCGCCCGCAGCGGGCTGCGGGTCGACCTCCGGATCGTCGGCGAACCGACCCCGCTGCCCGAGCCCGTGGACATCGCCGCCTACCGGATCGTCCAGGAGGCGCTCACCAACGCCCACAAGCACGGCAGCGACGACTCCGCCCTGCTGCACCTGGAGTACGACGAGGACCAGCTGGAGATCGTGGTGATCAACAGCATCGACCGGTCCCCGCGCAGCACTGACCGGCCGTCTGGTCACGGACTGCTCGGCGCGCAGGAGCGGGTGAGCGCGGTCCACGGTGAGCTCGAGACGGGATTCGGGCCCGGCCCGGTACACCGGCTGACCGCCCGACTGCCCCGGTCCAGCGTGGCGAGCGCCCGGTGATCTCGGTCCTGCTGGCCGACGACCAGTCGCTGATCCGGACCGCGGTGGCCGATCTGGTCTCGCACGAGCCCGGCCTGTCAGTCGTGGGCCAGGCGGTCGACGGCCGCGAGGCCGTGGCCCTGGTGCGCGGGCTCAAGCCCGACATCGTGCTGATGGACATCCGGATGCCGGTGATGGACGGGATCGAGGCGACCCGCATCATCTGCGCCGACCCTGACCTGGCGGGCACCCGCGTCATCATCCTCACCACCTTCGAGGAGGACGAGTACGTGCTGCAGGCGCTCCGGGCCGGGGCCAGCGGCTTCCTCGGCAAGGGCGCCGAGGCGGACACGCTGATGGACGCCATCCGGGAGGTGCAGCAGGGCGACGCGCTGCTGTCCCCACGGGCCACCCGCAGCCTGATCGACCGCTATCTACAGCCCGGTCCGGCGACCGACCGGCCGCTGCCGAAAGAGCTGCAGCTGCTGACCGAGCGCGAACGGGAGATCCTGCTGCTCGTCGGCCAGGGGCTGTCGAACAGCGACATCGCCGCGCTGCTGGTCATCTCGCCGCAGACGGCGAAGACCCACGTCAACCGGGTGATGACCAAGCTGTACGCCCACGACCGGGCGCAGCTGGTGATCATCGCCTACGAGTCGGGCCTGCTGGTGCCGGGCCAGTCCTGAGCCGCCCGGTCCTGGGTCACCACAGGGCTCACTCGTCGGCGAACGGCTGGTCGTCGCCGACGCAGACCGTCCCGACCTTGGGCAGCCGCAGCTTCAACAGATAGGCGTCGACCGCGCCGGTCGCGCAGTCGGAGGTGCCGTACGAGGTGTGGCCCCAGCTGTCGGAGGTGAGCAGCCGCGAGCTCGGCGTCAGCGCGGCGGCCCGCTGGGCGCCGGTGTAGTTGGTGGCCGGGTCCCAGTAGCTGCCGACGATGAGCAGCGGCTCGTACGTACGGCGGGTGAACACCCCACGGTAGGCGTCTTCGTCCCGGCCGGCGTACGAGTCGTTGGCGCAGGAACCGAGGCTCCAGGTCCAGAGCCGACCGAAGTAGCGCGCGCGTCGCTCGGCCGCGGCTGCGGCCTTGGGGTAGGAGGAGAGCCGAGCCGGATGGCGCGAGTCGGTGCACGCGACGGCCGCCGACGCCTCGAACCCGTTGTCGTAGGCGAAGTCGAGCCCTGGTCGCCGACCTTGAGTCCGCTCGGCGATCTGCGCCAGCACGGCCGCGGCCCGTTCACTGGCGCGGCGCCGAGCGGCTTGACGCTGGGCCGCCTGGCGCGGGGACACGGCCGCTTTCTTCGGAGGGGTCGTGGTCACCAGCAGCTGGCTCATCAGGCTGGTGACGAGGTCCGGCCCGTCGGTGAAGTAGAGCGCGCTCAGCACGGTCGACACCAGGTCGGGATAGCCGAAGGAGGTCCGTTCGTCGCTGTCGGGGTCGGTCAGCACGAGCGGATGCTTCTTGAGCCGGCGGGCGACGAGGTCGAAGTTCTTGGCCGGGTTTCCGGCGGCAAAGCTGCAGAGGTCGGGCCCAGCCCGGTCGCAGCGGGCGAGGATGGTCCGCAGCGCCAGCACCGCCCCCTCACCCGCGTGGATCCGCGCCTCGATCGGCTGGTTGGCGGTCGCCGGCGTCCCGGCCCAGCCCTCCGGGTCGAGGACGCCGTCCAGCGCGAGCGCGCGGACCCGGTCGGGGAAGAGGTTGGCGTACACCTCACCCAGATAGCTGCCGTAGGAAAAACCGAGATAGCTCAGCCGCCGGTCGCCGACCGCGCGGCGCAGGACGTCGAGGTCGCGGGCCACCTGGGCGGTCGACATCGACACCGAGAGCGGGGCACCCGTCGTGGAGCAGCCGCGACCGAGGCGGCGTTCGGCCGTGACGTAGGCCTTCTCGGCCTTGGCGCCGTACGGGAACGGCACGGCGCTCAAGGCGTTCAGCACCGGCGCTTGGTCGGCGGGGTCGGCAAAGCAGCGGACGGCGTCGCTGGAGCCGACGCCGCGCGGGTCGAAACCCACCAGGTCGAATCGGTCCAGCAGCGTACGGCTGAGGAACGCCGGGGCCTCCTGGACGAGATCGACGCCCGAGCCGCCTGGCCCGCCCGGGTTGAGGAACAGCGTGCCGATCCGCTGCTTCGGGTGCCGAGCCGGCAGCTTCATCAGGGCGATCTCGACCTGAGCGCCGCGCGGCTCGTCGTAGTCCAGCGGCACCGCGATGGTGGCGCAGCGGAAGGCGCCTCCGCAGTCGTACCAGCGCGGTACGGGGGTGGGGATGGCGTCGACCCGGCGGCGTTCGCGCGGGCTCGTGACGTCGTACGCCGTGAGACTTGCCGCGGCGGGGAGGGTCACCACGCCGGCGCTGAGCAGCGCGAGCACGAGCATGCCCACGACCGTTCGGCGCAGGCGGGACGGGCGGTCGCGCAACATGGACGAACCTCTCTCCGGGGTCAAGCCCGCGCCCGGGGGTGCGCGGTCTCCAGCGGAACTTATCCGACCGGACCGACAGTTCTAGGGATCACGCCCCGGTTGTTTCGGTCCCGGCGGCCGGCCTCGCCACGTCCTCGGCGGGCGGAGCCAGGTGGGCGAAGGCCGCGAGGTTGGCGGTCGACTCCCCCCGCGACCGCCGCCAGGCCCACTCGCGGGCGATGCTGGTGGCGAACCCGAGCTCCAGCAGCGGGTTGAAGGAGCGGTCGGCAGTCTCGGCGACGGTCCCGAGCAGCTGGTCGACCACGGCGGCGGAGACGGCGTCGACAGGCAGGGTCCCGGTCAGGTACACGTCGCCGAGCGCGTCAACGCTGAAGCAGACTCCTCCCAGCTTGAGATTGTGCTCGAGCAGCCAGCGGTAGAACGCCGCCTCGTTCTCGTCGGGTCGGCGGACGACGAAGGCCCGGACGCTCAGCCCGTAGCGGCCCACCTCCAGCGCACACTCGGTGACGAGCTTGCGGGTACCAGGCAGCGAGACCGAGAACACGCCGGGCGCACGCTCGGACCAGGGCAGGCCCAGATCGGCCAGCACCGCCCGCACCACGTTCGCCGCGTCGGTCATCAGTGCGTCAGCACCAGCTTGACGCCCGCCACGAGCAGCGCCGCGACCGCGAGCCCGACCCCGATCAGCACGTTCTTCCAGGTGCTGCGTTCCCCCTGCAGGTGGGAGACCACCGAGCCGAGCAGGACGAACCGGACGACGATCGAGGCCAGCCCGACCAGGATCGCTGCGGTCGGAGTGAGCCAGCCGAGCCAGCCCGCGAGCAGGACCAGCGCCGGCAGCGACCCCGAGGTGGCGATGGGCACGGAGTCCCGGATCGAGCTGCGCAGCTCGTGCCCGCCGTGGCGGTGCGCGACCGAGACGGCCAACAGGTGAGCGACGAAGGTGGAGACGGCCGTCCCGACCACCAGCAGGACCGCCTGGCCGTTCTGGACCGTGGTGCTGTCCGCGGCCGCGACCACGGCGAGAACCAGCACGTTGCCGTAGACGTAGGACTCGACCCGCTCGGCCGCGCGCTCGCGGGTCAACGTCCCGGCGGCGACCTCGCGCTTGGTCCAGGGCCAGCTGGTCACCAGCCCCACGACGGGCGTCGCGCGCGGCATGGCAAACCTCCTTCGGTAGGCGGGATTCGTGGCGGTCTAGGCGCACCCATCCGACCGCGCGGGAGCGCCGCTCAGGTTCCGACAGCGACGAGTACGGGGCTGCGCGTGCCCAAACGCCCTGTCCTCAAGGGCTGTTCGAGCATCAGCCCAACTCCAGCTCGCCCTGAGCTGGCCCCCGCGGCCGGCCGATGACCAGACCGGGGATACGGTCGGCCACCTTGAGCTGGTCGTGGTCGAGGCTGAAGAAGAGGCTGCAACCGTTCAGTTGGGCCACGGCAACGTGCAGAGCGTCCGCGCCCTTCATCTCGTACTGGCGAGCGATCTCTGCCGCCCTCAGGCCGGCGCTCTTATCGATCTCGAGATAGCGGAAAGGGAGATTCTGCAAGACCCTCAGCGCCTGGTCCATCCGGCGGGCGGACTCGACCGCAGCCAGACCTTGAGGCGCACGGATGGCTGGTGCACCGACGACCTCAGCCGGTACGAGGGCCGAGAGCATGCCCTCGTACACGCCGTGCTCAGCGGCCTGCAGAGCGGCAAAGCTCTCCGCGTAACCAGGTGCGCTCGAGCCCAGGAGAACTTCGACGTAGACCGAGGTGTCACAGTAAAGCCGCGGTGGGCTCATTCGCGATGGTCCAGCACATCCGTCGACGTCAGGCCGGCGTCGCCGAGCTCGTGATAGAGACCGGCGATGGCAGCAAGGCTGACGCCCACGGTCTCTGCCGGCACGGTGAAATCGTGCAGAGCAAGACTGACGCGCTGGCCCTCACCGTTGCGGCGGATCTCCCCGCGCGCCTCGATCACGTGGCCGAGCGCCTCGCGCAGGATGCGTGCGGCCAAGTCGCGCGGGTACGTGGCGGTGATGGTGGTGCCGTCGTCCAAACTCAGCCCGATCTGGTGGGTCCGGCGGTCCTCCCACTTGTCTACGAGGCCGTGAACACTGCCCAGAGACACCTCCCGCGCCTGGATAGCCTGTTCGGCATGTGCGGCGAACTCTGCGGTAAGCCGCAGCAGCGGGTCGCCCGGCGTGGTCACAGAGACGCCGTGCACGCCACCCGAACCGCTCAACCGAGCAAGATCGCGGGCCTTGCGCACCATGGCCTGGTTCCACTGCGGCGGAATGGCCGTACGCCTCGCCAAGAGTTCCATCCCGGACCTGACGAGCGTGGCGGCACCGGGAGCCGCAGGGTTCTCGAGCGCGAACGTGACCGATCCCAGACTCAGCTCGGCGACGTTCCACTGCCCGGTACTGACGCCCAGCGTGGCTGCAGCCTCCTGCACGAGCTGCAGCGAAGCGCCCAGGGCAGTCTGGAGCGCCTGCGCGCTGATCCCACCACGCTCACCCTCGAGCGTGATCGTCATGTCTGCGATCACAGCAGGTTCCTTCCCGTGCAGCCGACCTTTCCTCAGCCTAACGGTGTCGACTGACACGAACGGGCTGACGCAAGCGGCAGGCCGCGCACAGGACGGCATCTCATCCCGGCCGACGGAGATTCCCGTGTGCATGACCCGGCATTAGGGTTACCGATCATCCGCAGTCCACGGCCCTCAGCGGCCGACCGCAGGCCTCAGGAGCTCCGTTGCTGCCCACGATCGTCCACCGCGCCCGGTTCCGGGTCCTTGCCGCATCCGCTTTGGCGCTGCTGGCCGTCACCGGCTGCGCTCCGGAGGACGCCACGCCGGCGGCCCCCGCGACCAGCGGCAGCGCGAGTGCAGCCAGCTGCAGCAAGGACACGCTCAGCCTGATCACCCCGGGCACCTTCACGGTGGGTACCGACAAGCCGGCGTATGAGCCCTGGTTCTCCGACGACGACCCCACCAACGGCAAGGGCTACGAGTCGGCGGTCACGTACGCGGTGGCCGAGCAGCTCGGCTTCGCGAAGAGTGACGTCAAGTGGATCACCGTCCCCTTCACCAACGCGTACGCGCCGGGTGCGAAGAAGTTCGACATCGACGTCAACCAGGTCTCGATCACCGAACCGCGGCGCAAGGCCGTCGACTTCTCCTCCGGCTACTACGACGTGGCGCAGGCGGTCGTCACCACCAAGGGATCGCCGATCGCCGGTGCGACCACGCTCGCGGCGCTGAAGAGCGCCAAGCTCGGCGCCCAGGTGGGCACCACCTCCTACACCGCGATCACCGAGCAGATCCAGCCGAGTGAGAAGCCGGCGCCCTACGACACCAACAACCTCGCCGTGCAGGCGCTGAAGAACGGCCAGATCGACGGCATCGTCGTCGACCTGCCCACCGCCTTCTACATGGCGGCCGCCCAGCTGGACGACGGCCAGATCGTCGGCCAGCTGCCGCCGGGCTCGGGCCAGGCCGACTCGTTCGGCTTCGTGCTCGCGAAGGGCAGCGGTCTGACCAGCTGCGTCTCGGCCGCGGTCGACGCGCTCAAGGCCGACGGCACGCTGAAGAAGATCGAGGGCGAATACCTGTCCAACGCCGGCGGCGCTCCCCTCCTGCAGTGAGCTGGCAGCCCTCGGCCCTGCAGCAGCAGCGGATCGCCCACCGACGGCGGCGGTCCAACCGCTCGGTGGCGATCGCGCTGGTCAGCACGGTGCTCATCGTGGTGGCGCTGGTCGTCGGCATCGGGTCGACGCCCGGCTGGCCGAGGGTGCAGGAGACCTTCTTCGACCCGGCGCGGGCCTGGTCGGCGCTGCCTGGCGTCGCGACCGGGCTCTGGCTGAACGTCCGGATCATGATCGTCTGCGGCCTGCTGATCGTGGTCGTGGGGCTGACTCTCGCGGTGCTACGGACGCTGCGCGGCCCCGTCTTCTTCCCCGTCCGGGTGGCCGTCGCGGCCTACACCGACCTGTTCCGCGGGCTGCCGCTGCTGCTGGTGCTGTTCCTGCTGGGCTTCGGCGTACCGGCGCTGCGGCTGCGCGGGGTCCCGAGCGACCCGCTGATCTGGGGCGGCGCCGCACTGGTGCTGACCTACTCCGCGTACGTGGCCGAGGTCTTCCGGGCCGGGATCGAGTCGGTGCACCCCTCGCAACGGGCGGCCGCACGCTCGCTCGGTCTGACGTACGGGCAGTCGATGCGCTTCGTCGTCCTCCCGCAGGCCGTCCGCCGGGTGGTGCCGCCGCTGCTGAACGACCTGGTCAGCCTGCAGAAGGACTCCGGGCTGATCGCCGTCCTCGGCGTCGTCGACGCCATCAGGTCGGCGCAGATCGAGACGGCGACCGACTTCAACTTCACCCCGTACGTGGTGGCCGGGGTGCTCTTCGTCCTGCTGACCATCCCGCTGACCCGGCTGACCGACTGGGTCGCGCGCCGGCAGGGCTGGTACGGCGTCGCGGGGGCCACGACATGACCCTCCTCGAGGCGCGCGGGCTGCGGAAGGCGTTCGGCGACCAGCTGGTGCTCGACGGTCTCGACCTGAGCGTCGAGGCCGGTGAGTGCGTGGTGCTGATCGGCGGGTCGGGCTCGGGCAAGTCGACGCTGCTGCGCTGCCTCAACCTGCTGGAGACCCTCGACGACGGCCAGATCCTGCTCGAGGGCCGCGACATCAGCGACCCGCGGGTCGACGCGGACGCGGTCCGGGCCCAGGTCGGCATCGTCTTCCAGGCGTTCAACCTGTTCCCGCACCTCAGCGTGCTGGACAACGTGACCCTCGCGCCGGTCCGGGTGCACCGGCGACCGCGGGCGGAGGCAAGGCAGCAGGCGCTGGAGATGCTGGAGCGGGTCGGCCTGTCCGGAAAGGCCCAGGCCAAGCCGGACGAGCTGTCCGGCGGCCAGCAGCAGCGGGCAGCGATCGCCCGAGCGCTGGTCAACTCACCGGTCCTGATGCTCCTGGACGAGGTGACCTCCGCCCTCGACCCCGAGCTGGTCTATGAGGTGCTGTCCCTGCTGCGCGACCTGCGCGCCGACGGGATGACCATGGTGCTGGCCACCCACGAGATGGCCTTCGCCCGCTCGGTGGCCGACACCGTCTGCTTCCTGGACGGCGGCCGCGTCCTCGAGCAGGGCCCGCCGGCCCAGCTCTTCGGCGCTCCCCGCGAGGCCAGGACGCAGCAGTTTCTGGCCAGGCTCGAACTCTGAACCCAGTCCACGCCGAGGATCGCGCCGCTGTCGAAAGGAGCGTCCGGTGAAACACGTCTTTCGTCTCACCGGACGCGACGTCGACAGCGGGCCAGAGCGATCCGAGCGACCGAGCGGAGCGAGGTCAATTACACAGGCTGGACGAACCAGAAGGTCTGGTAGGGCGCCACCAGGAGCGGTCCGTCGGTGAGCGGGGTCTGCTCGGTCAGCGCGTCGACAGCCCAGTTGCCCACGGGGACCACCCAGCGGGGCAGGGACTGGGGTGCGTCGGTGACGTTGTAGACCTCGACCATGGTCTGGGTCGGCGCGCGGCGCACGAAGACCAGCACGGCCGGGTTGACCGGGTCGGCGATCTCGGTCTCGACGGCTGCGTCGAGGGCAGGCAGCGCGGCCCGCACGGCGATCGCGTGCCGCAGCCCGTGCCAGACCCGGTGCTCCAGGGAGTCCGGCTCGTGCCGTCGGGCGGCGGCCTCCCACGGCATCCGCGGCCGGTGCACCCAGCGGTTGTCGTCGGCGTGGTCAGGCACGTCGAGGAAGTGGTAGTCGTTGCGCAGCGCCAGCTCGTCACCCATCCACAGCAACGGCAGGCCGCCGAACCCGAGCACGATGTGGTGCGCGAGCAACAGCCGCTGGATCGCGAGATCGAGGTGGTCGGCGTCTCCGCTGGCCAGCGCGGCCTCGATTCCCAGCAGCGAGGCGGCCGACCCGCTGATCCGCCGGTCCCCGGTCTCAAGATTCTCCTGGAAGACCAGGCCGCGGGCGTCGCTCATCGGGTACAGCCCGGCGTAGTAGTCGGCCAGGAAGTGCCGGTGCTCGAAGCCGTTCAGCCCGACCGAGGCGGCGTCGCCGTCGTCGATGGCCCAGCCGATGTCGTCGTGGCAGCGCAGGTAGGTGTCCCAGACCGTCGTGGGCGGCTTGGCGGGGAAGCGGTTCAGCGCCGCGCAGAACAGCCGGGTGTCCTTGGCGGCCAGCGCCGACCAGATCTGCACCATCAGCGAGTTCTGGTAGGCCATGTCGCTGACCTTGCCCGCGTGCTTGCCCACGCCCAGGTACGGGGCGAGGTCGGCGGGACCGACGATCGCCTCTGCCTTGAAGATCAGTGCCGGCGCGGCGATGCGCGCCACCGTCCGCAGCGCCTGGGTGATGGCGTGCACCTCGGGCTGGTTCTGGCAGTTGGTGCCCATCCGCTTGAAGAGAAAGGCAATGGCGTCCAGCCGCAGGCACTCCACCCCGAGGTTGGCCAACCAGCAGATCAGGTCGGCGAACTCGTAGACCACGTCGGGGTTGTGCCAGTTGAGGTCCCACTGCCAGGTGTTGAACGTCGTCCAGACCCAGGAGTGCGACTCCTCGTCGTAGGTGAAGTTGCCGGGCGCGAAGTCGGGGAACACCTGCGGCAGGGTCGCCTCGTACGCGTCGGGCAACGCCCGGTCGGCGAACATGTGGAAGAAGCCCCGAAAGTACGGGTCGCCGGCCCGGGCCGCGCGCGCCCACTCGTGCTCGGCGGCCACGTGGTTGAGCACCAGGTCGAGGGTGAGGGAGATCCCCTTGCCGCGCAGCACCGTGGCGAGGGCGCGCAGGTCGTCGATCGTGCCCAGGTCGTCGCGGACGGCGCGGTAGTCCACCACCGCGTAGCCGCCGTCGTTCGGGGCCGGCCGAGGCTTGAGCAGCGGCAGCAGGTGCAGGTAGGTGACGCCGAGCTCGACGAGGTAGTCGACCTTCTCCCCGACCCCGGCCAGGGTGCCGCCGAAGAGGTCGGCGTACGTGGCGTACCCCACCATCTGCGGCCGGGAGAACCACTGCGGGTCGGCGTGCCGGCGCAGGTCCAACAACCGTAGGTCGGCCGGTCGCTGCCGGAAGTTCTCGGCGGCGATCACCACCAGCCGGCGGGCCATCTCGGGTGCCTGGTCGGGGTAGGCCCCGCCGAGGGCGCTGAGCAGATCGGGCCAGTAGCGCTTCAGGCGCGTCTCGAAGACCACCTGATCATGGACCGGCTCGCCCTCGAGCAGCGGTGCGACATCCGGGGTGCTCACCCGCCGAGGGTAGATCTTGGGCCGGGCGGGTGGCCGCAGGGGTCCGGCGTGGCGGTCGGAGGCGTCGTAGTTTGTCGCCCCAAAGCTTCGTGGTTTGGCGGCGTCCAGGTGCGTGCATCGCAAGGCCGACGAGGAAGGGCTACCGGGTCGTAGCACGACGAGGAGAACCCGCGAGGTGCGTGGCTGGGTTCATTTCGGATTAGGCCGACTGCTTGTCGTCCCGACGGATCTTGACCTTCGAGAGCTCCTCCAGGAACGCCGCCTTGACGACGTCGCTGTCCAGCGCCTGGCCGACCCCGCCGAGCTTGCCTCGGACCACCCGCTGGCAGACGGCCAGCCAGGCCTGGCCCATGGCGTAGGTGAACGAGGACGCGACCCCGGCGCTGATCGCCCCGCCGGCTACCGTGCCCACCCCGGGAACCAGCTTGAGCAGGCCGCCGAACGTGGCCCGGCCGGCCGAGGTCGCCGCGGTGGTCGAGGCGACCGCCATCAGTGCCGCCCGGTCGAACCTGATGTCGTACAGCTGGCCGATCTTGGCCATCATGCCCAGCTGGATCGGCACCAGCATCGCCGCGTCGGAGAGCGGGATCGGGCTGAACGCCGCGCCGGCCGCCATCGCGGCGCCGGTGGCTATGTAGCCCTGCGCCTGCCGAGCCTTCCGATCCGTGTCGATCTGCTGGGCGGCGGTGAGGGCTTCGTCGACGCCCTCGGGCGCCACCTGAAAGGTGGCATCGAGGACGTCCTTCAGCCCGTGCACCGGCGCGCCGGTGAAGGGGTCCGCGACGGCGTTGACCATGAACGGGCGACCGCCGGCCAGCGGCAGCCGCTGCGCGGCGATGACCTTGGCCAGCTCGAGGGCGTCCGGGTGGTACTGCCCGTCGCGTACCGGAACCTGCGTGATGACCAGCACCACCGGCAGGCCGATCTCGTCCAGGCGGCGGATGAAGTCGCCCTCGGCCTCTTCGAAGCGCCGGTCCAGGCCGCGGACGCAGTACCAGGCGACGTGCAGCTGGTCCGACAGCGGCAGCTTGCGCATCTCCTTCATCGCCTTGCTGAGCTCGGCGAGGATCTCCTTGTTGTCGCGACCGACCTCGAGGCCCTGGGTGTCGACGATGCCGAGGTGGCCGACCTTGTCCACGTAGAGGCGGCTGCCGCGGGTCACCGGCGCGCCGATACCGGTCTTGGCGACCTCCTCGCCGAAGATCGCGTTGATCAAGGTCGACTTGCCGACCCCGGTCTTGCCGAAGATCGCCAGGTTGAAGCGCCCGATGGCCGCGTTCTGGCCGTCCCACTGCTCGCGGAACGAGTCCCGGAACCAGTCCGTACCGCCTGCCACCTGGGTCTCCGTCCGCTGGTCCGGCCTCCAGCCTATGACCCTCACGCCGACGGTTGGCGCTTCTCCCCCGGTTGAACCAAGCCGCTGCTGTAGGCGAAGGCGATGGCGCGCGGTCGGTCGCGCAGGCCGAGCTTGTCCAGCACCCGGCCGAGGTGGGTCTTGACCGTGGTCTCGCCGAGGAAGAGCTCGGCGGCGATCTCGGCGTTGCTGTAGCCCAGACCGACCAGCCGCAGCACGTCGGTCTCCCGGGCGGTCAGCAGGTCGAGCTCGGCGGCCGGAGGCGCCACGACCGGCGCGGCCGCGAGCCGGGCGATCACGCCGGGCACGATCGTCGGGTCGAGCGCTCCCTGACCGGCACGGGCATGCCGGATGGCGTCCACCAGATCCTCGGGCGGTGAGCTCTTGAGCAGGAAGCCGGCCACCCCGCGCCGCAGCGCGGCGTCGACCACCGCGTCCTCGTCGAAGGTGGTGAGCATCAGCACCTTGGTCCCCGGCGCTTCGGCGAGGATCGCGGCCGCGGCGTCCAGACCGCTCAGCCGAGGCATCCGGACGTCCATCAGCACCACCTGCGGCCGCAGCCGGAACACCACGTCGACACCCTGCTGGCCGTCGGCGGCCTCGCCCACCACCTCGAGGTCGTCCTCGCTGGAGATCAACAGCTTCAGCCCGGCCCGCACCATCGCCTCGTCGTCGACGATCACCACCCGGGTGGCCACACCGGTCACCGCCGGGTCCCCGTCAGCCGGGCTGCAGTGGGTTCGGGGATCCGGTCCCCGGCCGTGACCGGCAGGCTGACGGCGACCGCGAAGCCGCCGTCGGGATGCGAACCGTAGGCCAGCGTCCCGTCGAACATCGCCACCCGCTCGGCCATCCCCGTCAGTCCGTTGCCCGGCTGGACGGCGGCGGTCAAGGGCGGTCCGTCGTCGGCGACGAGGATTTCTAGCCGGTCGCCGGCGGCGTCCAGGCCCACCCGGACGTGGGCCCCCGGAGCGTGCTTGAGGGTGTTGGTCAGCGCCTCCTGGATGATCCGGTACGCCGACATGTCCAGCGGCGGAGCGAGCAACGGCAGCGGCCCGGACCGGTCCAGGGTCACGTCCGCGCCGGCGGTCCTGACCTGGTCGAGCAGGTCCTCGAGCTGGGCGAGCGAGGGCAGCGGCGCCAGCTCCGGCGCGGACGGGCGTACCAGCCCGACAATGCGGCGCAGCTCCTCGACCGAGCGGCGACCCAGCAGCTCTGCCTGCTGCAAGGTGGCCTGCTCGGTGGGCAGGGCGTCCAGCCGGCGGCGCACCACCCCGACCTGCAGCGTCATCACGCTGACCGAGTGGGCGACGGCGTCGTGCAGTTCCCGGGCGATCCGGGTCCGCTCGGCCGTGACGGCGGTCTGGGTCCGGCGCTCCCGTTCGGCGGCCAGCTCGGCCGCCAGCCGAGCCAGCTCGGCGGAACGAAGCTTCTCCCGCTGCAGCAGGGATCCGACGAACCAGCCGGGAGCGGTGAACAGCAGGTAGAAAAGGATCTCGAACACCTCACCGCCCTGGACGGCGGTGCTGATCCCCACGCTCGCGGCGGCGATCAACCAGGCGGCGAGACTCCACCGCCCGGGCAGCCGGAAGGCGAAGAAGCCGATCATGAACAAGATCATGATCAACTCGGTACCGCCGCCGTGCGGCATCCCGGGGACCAGCACGTTGGCCGTGCACAGGGCCACGGCGACAACCAAGCCCACGAAAGGAAGTGGGTAGGCCAGCAAGGCGCAGAGCATGATCAACAGCACGCTCAGCCAGACCAGCGGGCTCAGCGTCGAGCCGCTCGGGAACGTGCCGTTCTCGATGATCATGGAGGACCCGAGCAGCAGGGCGACCGAGACGACCGTCACCCAGCCGCGTGGGGTGGTCGGGAACACGAACCGGGGCTGGGTGAGGGCCGGTGACGCGGTCATGACAGCACGGTAGAGCTCCGGGACGACGGGCGCATCGTCTCCGCAGGGGATCTCGACCGCCGTCGGGTCCTCTCGGCGAAGGACGGCGCGACCAGTCCCCCAGACCCTGGAACGCAGCCAGGACGGGCCGCCGAGCCGATCCGCCCCCGCCGGGGAATTCGTAGCGTTTCGGCCATCACCTTCCACCGACCTCCACCGAGGTCAGGACCTAGGAGCTCCGATGACTACCACCCTCCCCCCTGTCGAAGCCGACGGACGCGAGACCGCGGACCACGGTCTCTTCGCCGCGAGCCTCCGCAGACCACTCAGCCTGGTCGGCGGCGCCGCGATGCTCGCGACCCCGCTGCTGATCATCGCCGGTGAGCTCAGCTCGCCGCCCCAGGCCAGCAGGGCCATGGGCGACTACATCGAGTCGTTGGCCCGTGACCCCTTCCTCAGCAGCGTCTCCGCCAGTCTGCTGCACTACGGCTGGGTCACCACGGCTCTCGGCCTCGTCGTCGCCATGACCCTCGTCCGCGGACGCAAGGGTCGAGTCCTGGCCCTGGTCGGTGGGCTGGCCGGTGGCTTCACCGCCGTACAGATGTCGGCGTTGATGCTGAACGACTACTTCCTGTCGGCGCTCGGGAACAACCTCGCCCTAGGCGACGCGGTCCGGGTCGCCGAGGCCATGATGGTCCACGGGGACGCGGCGTCGCAGGTCTGGTGGCAGAGCGGCAAGCTGGCCATCGCGCTGCCGGTGCTCCTCTACGCCGGTCTGGCTCGCGCTGGGGTCATCTCGTGGTGGCTCGTCCCGCTGTCGGCGTTGCCGATGGTCGTGCCGTACCTGGTGATGGGCCTGGTCGGCGGGGCGTCCGATCAGCTCATCGGCGGCAACGCGCTCGGCCTGGTGGCCGGCGGTCTGAGCGGACTGGTCTGCTACGCCCCGACGTTCCTGGTCGGACTCCGGCTGGTCAACCGCGCCCGGCTGACGGCCTGACAGAACGGTCGCGGCAGCGACGATTCGGGGTCAAGCACCCCCGGTCGGTAGACTCGGCCGAGTTGCCTGCGTCGCTGCTGCGACCGCGACCTCATCTACCTGTCAGGAAGTCCTCACGCATGCCCACTCGCTCTGATCTGCGCAACGTCGCCATCGTCGCCCACGTCGACCACGGCAAGACCACCCTGGTCGACGCCATGCTCTGGCAGTCCGGCGCCTTCCGCGCCAACCAGGACGTCAACAACCGCGTGATGGACTCGATGGACCTCGAGCGTGAGAAGGGCATCACCATCCTGGCCAAGAACACCGCGGTGCTGCACCACGCCCCGGACGGCCAGAACGTGATCATCAACATCATCGACACCCCCGGCCACGCTGACTTCGGCGGCGAGGTCGAGCGGGGTCTGGAGATGGTGGACGGCGTCGTGCTGCTCGTGGACGCGTCCGAAGGCCCGCTGCCCCAGACCCGGTTCGTGCTGCGCAAGGCGCTGGCCAAGAACCTGCCGATCATCGTCGTCGTCAACAAGGTCGACCGGCCCGACGCCCGCATCGCGGAGGTCGTCGAGGAGACCTACGAGCTCTTCCTCGACCTGCTGGACGACAGCGACACCGACGTCCTCAACTTCCCCGTCGTCTACGCCTCCGCCAAGGCCGGCCGCGCGTCGTTGACCGCTCCCGCCAACGGCGAGATGCCCGACCACGACGACCTCGGCCCGCTCTTCGCCACCATCCTCGACGGCGTCCCCGCGCCCGAGTACGAGGACGGCGCGGTGCTGCAGGCCCACGTCACCAACCTCGACGCCTCGCCCTACCTCGGCCGGCTCGCGCTCTGCCGGGTGTTCGCCGGGGAGATGAAGCGCAACCAGGTCGTCGCGTGGTGCAAGCAGGACGGCACCATCCAGAACATCAAGCTCACGGAGATGCTGATCACCGAGGCGCTCGACCGCGTCCCGGCCGACATCGCCCGGCCGGGCGACATCATCGCGATCGCCGGCATCCCCGACATCACCATCGGTGAGACGCTGTCGGACCCCGCGAACCCGAAGCCGCTGCCCCTGATCACGGTCGACCAGCCGTCGATCTCGATGACCATCGGCATCAACACCTCACCGCTCGCCGGCAAGTCCGGCAAGCTGCTGACGGCCCGCCTGGTCAAGAACCGGCTGGACGCCGAGCTGATCGGCAACGTGTCGATCAAGGTCGCCAACACCGAGCGGCCCGACACCTGGGAGGTCCAGGGTCGCGGTGAGCTGCAGCTGGCGATCCTGGTGGAGATGATGCGCCGGGAGGGCTTCGAGCTCACGGTCGGCAAGCCGCAGGTCGTCACCCGCGAGATCGACGGCAAGGTCCACGAGCCGGTCGAGCGGCTGACCATCGACGCGCCCGAGGACTTCGTCGGCGTGGTCACCCAGCTGATGGGGCTGCGCCGCGGCCGGCTCGAGCAGATGATCAACCACGGCACCGGCTGGGTCCGGATGGAGTACCTGGTCCCGGCCCGCGGTCTGATCGGCTTCCGGACCGAGTTCCTCACCGAGACCCGCGGCACGGGCATGATGCACCACGTGTTCGAGGCCTACGAGCCCTGGCACGGTGAGCTGCGGACCCGGCCCAACGGCTCGCTGGTCTCCGACCGCTCCGGTGTGGTCACCGCGTACGCGTCGTTCAGCCTGCAGGAGCGGGGCACGCTCTTCGTCGCCCCGACCACCGAGGTCTACGAGGGCATGATCGTCGGCGAGAACGCCCGCTCCGACGACATGGACGTCAACATCACCCGCGAGAAGAAGCTCACCAACGTCCGTTCGGCCACCGGCGACGAGCTCGAGCGGCTGATCCCGGCACGGCTGATGAGCATGGAGCAGGCGCTGGAGTTCTGCCGCGGCGACGAGTGCATCGAGGTCACCCCGGCCGCCGTCCGCATCCGCAAGGTCGTGCTGTCAGCGGGCGAGCGGTCCCGCACCCGCTCGCGGGCCAAGAACGCCTGATCTCGGTCCACTCGCTGTTCCGCTGATCGATCCTGACGCGTAGTCGCGTCAGGATCGATCAGCGTAGGACTCAGCTCTCGCGGGGCGGGTACTCCACGTCCGGCTCCTGCAGGTCGACGTCGTCGGGCAGCACGACGTCCTCGACCACGATGACGTCTTCGACCACCACGGCCTCGACCGGCTCAGACGCGTCGGCGAACGTGGGCTCCGGCACCACGGGCTCGTCGGCCACGGGCGCCTCGGGGACGGACGCGGCGGCCGCCACGGCCGCAGCGCGGGCCTTGATGGCCCGACGGGCTGCGTCGATCCGCTCCTGGATCTTGTCGAACGCCGGGTCGATCCGGCCGGCCACGTCGCTGCGGACCCCGTCCAGGGCACGCTGGCCGCGGTTGGCCAGGTCGCTGTAGGTGCTGGTGGCCTGCTCCTGCAGCTCGGTGACCCGGCCCTTGGCCACCTCGGGTACGGCCTTGACGTCCTCCGGCAGGCCCTCGGCGAGCTTGCGTACCTGCTCGGCCTGGATCCGGGCGACCTCTTCGGCCTGCTTGGCGAGCTCTTCCCGGCGGAAGCGCAGCTCGGCCAGCCGGGCGCTCGCCCAGCGGGAGGTGTCGGTGACGGTGCTGCGGACAGCGCCGACGGCCAGCTCGGTGATCCCGGCGAAGGCGTAGAGCGCCTTGAGGTCGGACTCGCGTCGAGCGGCGGCGATCTCAGCCACCGTGGGCTTGGCCGGGGGGACCGTACCGAGCAGCGGCTCGTCGGGGGCACCGGCCAGGGTGGGCTCGACCGGGGTGGGGTCGGTTGGCGTGGTGTCCAGCAGGGTCTCGTCGAGCGGCGTGGGGTCGGATGTGGTGGACATGATGCCTCCTGGGCGTGGTCCTAGTGATGAGGGTCGGGTACGGGCGGGTTCGACGGCGACGAGGGTGAGGGGGCGGCAGCCGCCTGGTCAGCCAGGTTCCGCTCGTTCTCGCGGATGAACGAGGTGTAGATCTCGATCAGCACGCGCTTCTGCCGCTCGCTGATCCCGGCGTCGGCCAGCACCGCCATCTCGACGGTGGTGCTGGGGTGGTCCTCGGGATCGAGGATGCCGGCCCGGACGTACAGCGTTTCCGCCGAGACCCGCAGCGCCTTGGACAGCTGCTGCAGCACCTCGGCCGAGGGCTTGCGCAGCCCGCGTTCGATCTGGCTCAGGTACGGGTTCGAGATCCCCGTCTGCTCGGCCAGCTGACGCAGCGAGAGCTCCGCGCTGCGGCGCTGGGCCGCGATGAACTCACCGAGGGAGTTGAGCTGATCTCCCAGGTGCGCCGTTCGCAGTCGAGCCATGCGCCCAGTCTGCTTGCAATTGCAAGCAGACGCAAGCTGTGTGCATTTGCGCTCGGGCTCGATCAGGCCCGGCCCTGTCTTCCTCCTCGCTCGCAGGACGAAAAGCATGTCCTGCTCCCTCGTCGTCCAGACAGGGCCGGGCCTGATCGACCCTCGCGCGTCAGACCGCGCGCAACCTCCGCGGGGTGGCGGCCTGGGGGACGGAGGCGGTGATCAGGGAGCCGTCGGGGCGGCGTTCGCCGGTCTGCAGGGCGAGGTGGCCCTCGATCAGCGGGCCCTGACCGTGCAGGATCACCACGATCGGATCACCTTCCCCCAGCTGGACCCGTCGGCCCTGGACCGACACCTCGACCGGTTCCTCGGGACCGACCTTCAGCACGGTGAAGGTCATCTCCTCGGCGGTCAGGTCGACCCGGACGCGGGTGCCCTTGAGCGTCAGGTGGTAGCGCAGCGCCGACCACGTCTCGGGCAGCCGCGGGTCGAAGGTGATCACCCCGTCGTAGTCGCGCATGCCACCGAAGCCGTAGACGAGCGCGTTCCACACCCCGCCGGTCGAGGCGACGTGCACCCCGTCGGTCGCGTTGCCGTGCAGGTCGGCGAGGTCGACGAACAGTGAGCTGTGGAAGTAGCGCAGCGCCAGGTCGCGGTGGCCGACCTCGGCCGCGATGATCGACTGGACCACACCCGACAACGTCGAGTCACCGGTGGTGATCGGGTCGTAGTACTGGAAGTCCGCGCGCTTCTGGTCGAGCGAGAAGTGGTCGCCCTGCAGGAACAGCGCCAGCACCACGTCGGCCTGCTTGAGCACCTGGAAGCGGTAGATGACCAGCGGGTGGTAGTGCAGCATCAACGGCCGCTTGTCCTCGGGCGTGTGCTTGAGGTCCCAGACCTCCCGGTCCAGGAACTGCGCGTCCTGCGGGTTGATCCCGGTCACCGGGTCGTACGGGATGGCCATCGACTTGGCCGCCAGCACCCACTCCCGCAGCTCGGAGGCGTGAATGTCGAGCCGCGCGACGACCCGGCGGTACTCCTCGGGCATGTCGGTCTTCATGTGGTTGACCGTCCACGCGGCCTTCTCGAGGTTGAACCGCGCCATCACGTTGGTGAACAGGTTGTCGTTGACCACCGTCGTGTACTCGTCCGGCCCGGTGACCCCGTGGATGTGGAAGCTGCGCAAGCCGTCGCCGTCCTCGCGCCAGAAGCCGAGGTCGGCCCACATCCGGGCGGTCTCGACCAGGATGTCGATGCCCTCCCGCCACATGAAGTCCTCGTCGCCCGTGGCCACGACGTACTTGCACAGGGCGTAGGAGATGTCGGCGTCGATGTGGTACTGCGCGGTACCTGCGGCGTAGTAGGCCGACGCCTCCTCACCGTTGACGGTGCGCCAGGGGAAGAGCGCCCCGCTCTGGGCCAGGTCCTGGGCCCGTCGGCGGGCGGCGTCGAGCATGTTGTACCGGAACCGCAGTGCGCTGCGCGCCATCGTCGGGGAGGTGTAGGTGAGGAACGGGAGCACGTAGATCTCGGTGTCCCAGAAGTAGTGGCCGCCGTAGCCCGAACCCGTGACCCCCTTGGCCGGGACGCCCGACTGCTCGGCCCGGGCCGTCGCCTGGGCGAGCTGGAACAGGTTCCAGCGGATCCCCTGCTGCAGCGCCGGCTGGCCCTCGACGACGACGTCCGTCCGCTCCCAGTAGGCATCGAGCCAGCGCCGCTGCGCCTCGTACTCCACGGCGATGCCGTTGCTCAGCACCCGGTCGAGCGTCCGCCGCGTGCGGTCCACCAGCTCGCGTACGGGCACCCCGCGCGAGGTGTGGTAGCTGACCGTCTTGACGATCCGCAGCGGTACGCCGGGCTTGGCCGCCACCCGGTAGACCATCTTGCCGGTGTCCTCGTCGGTACTGATGTGCTCGGTGTAGGCGAGGTCGGTCTCGATGGCGTGGTCGACCCCGACGGCCAACGTCATGCCGGAGTTGGCTGCTCGGTAGCCGAGTGTGATCCGCGAGTCGCCGCACCAGTGCCAGACCGGCTCGAGCACCCGCGTCTCGAAGGCCTCCGCCTTGCGCGGGTCCGTGCCCGTCCCCATCGCGGCGGCCCGGACGTGGTACTCGTCGCGGCCGTCCTGGCGGTTGAGGGTCTGGCTGGAGACGACGACCGGTGCCTCGTCGTCGAGCATGGTGATCTCGATGCTCATGATCGCCAGGTGCCGCTGGGTGAACGAGACCATCCGGGTCGAGCTGACCCGCACCCGCTTGCCGCCGGGCGTACGCCAGACGATGTCGCGGTGCAGCACGCCGTCGCGGAAGTCCAGCGATCGTTCGTAGGACTCGAGGTCGGCGACCGAGAGCAACATCGGCTCGTCGTCGACGTAGAGCTTCATGGTCTTGTTGTCCGGGACGTTGACGATCGTCTGGCCGACGCGGGCGAAGCCGAACGCCTCCTCGGCGTGCCGGATGGGCCAGGTCTCGTGGAAACCGTTGATGAACGTGCCGTGGGCGTGCGCCTCGCGACCCTCCTCGACGTTGCCGCGCATCCCGAGGTAGCCGTTGCCGACCGCGAACAGGGTCTCCGTGACGCCGAGGTCGGCCGAGCTGTACAGGGACTCGGTCAGCCGCCACTCATCGATCGGGAACCGGCCCCGGTCCAGCGGGTCGCGGCTGCGGATCGGGTCGTCGCCCATGGAGCCGATCACCGGCCCGACCCGGAGACGGCGAGCTCGGCGAGGTCGTCGACCACCAGGTCGGCACCGGCCTGGGTCAGCCGGTCGGCACCGACGCCCCGGTCGACCCCGACGACCAGGCCGAAGCCGCCGTCGCGGCCGGCCGCCACCCCCGAGAGCGCGTCCTCGAAGACGACCGCCCGCTCGACCGGGACGCCCAGCTGGTCCGCGGCGTAGACGTAGGTGGCGCCGGACGGCTTGCCCGACAGGTGCTCGGCCTCGGCGAGCGTGCCGTCGACCACGACCGTGAAGCGCTCGGCCAGACCGGCGGCCGCCAGCACGGCCGAGGCGTTGCGGGAGGACGAGACGACGGCCACCTGGGTGCCGCGCTCGGCCAGGAAGTCCAGCAGCGCCACCGACCCGGCGTACGCCTCGACGCCCTCGCCGGCCAGGACGCTCGCGAAGAACGCGTTCTTGCGGTTGCCCAGTCCGCAGACGGTCTGCACGTCCGAGCCGTCAGCAGGATCACCGTCGGCGAGCTCGACGCCGCGCGAGGCAAGGAAGGACCGCACCCCGTCATAGCGGGGCTTGCCGTCGATGTGGTCGAAGTAGTCGCTGTCGACGTAGGGCTGGTCGGTCAGCCCGCGCATGGTCAGGAAGTCGACGAACAGCTGCCGCCAGGCCCGCATGTGCACCTCGGCGGTCGGCGTCAGCACCCCATCGAGGTCGAACAGCGCGGCCCCGAACTCATCCCAGTTCATACCTGACCATCGCAGGCCGCGCCGACGTCATCCCAGTTCACGAGGAGCAGCCTAGAACTGTTTCCGACGTTGTACGGACAAATGGTGGTCCGAATGTTCGCCCTCGGCCGGGCCAACAAGCGCAGCCGCAGATCTCCTCTAGATTCGTCTCCGTGCCCAGACCCGAGGAGACCGATCCCATCGTCGTGGAGGTCGTCCGCAACGGCTTCGTCGAGAGTGTCCACCGGGGGCGGGTGGCGGTCACCGGGCCGGACGGCGCCCTGCTCAGCTCGGTCGGTGCCGAGTTCGCACCGATGTACCCGCGCAGCGCGAGCAAGCCGCTGCAGGCGGTCGGGATGCTGCGCGCCGGGCTTGTGCTGGACGGTGCACCGCTCGCGCTGGTCTGCGCCTCCCACTCGGGCGAGCCGTTCCACGTCGATGGTGTCCGGGCGATCCTCGCCGGCGCCGGTCTGGACGAGTCGGCCCTGCAGACCCCGGCCGACTGGCCGCTCGACGACGCCGCGCGCGAGGCGGTGATCCGAGCCGGGCAGCACCGGCAGCCGGTGTTCATGAACTGCTCGGGCAAGCACGCCGGCATGCTGGCCACCACCGTCGCGACCGGCGGGGACGTCGCGACCTACCGGGACCCCGACCACCCGACCCAGCTCGCGATCCTGCGGACCATCGACGACCTCGCGCACGAGCAGGCCACGGCACTGGCCGTCGACGGCTGCGGGGCACCGCTGTTCGCGATCTCGCTCTACGCCCTGGCCCGCGCGTTCGGCTCGTTGGCCGTGGCGTCGGACGGGGCCGAACGCCAGGTGGCCGAGGCCATCCGGGCCAACCCGCCGTACACGTCCGGCAGCACCCGCGACGAGCTCGCCCTGCACCGCGCCATCCCGGGCCTGGTCGGCAAGGCCGGCGCCGAGGCGGTGTACGCGGTGGGGCTGCCCGACGGTCGTGGGGTCGCGCTCAAGATCACCGACGGCAACCCGCGCGCCCGCGCCGTGCTGATGGCGGCCGTGCTGCAACGGCTGGGCTACGCGCACCCGACCCTCGACGAACAGGTCAGCGCACCCGTCCTCGGCCACGGCGAGCGAGTCGGCGAGATCCGCCCGGTCCGGGAAGCCCTGTCCGGGATCGGCGCATGACCGCCTCCCTCGAACCGACGGTCCTCCAAGCCACGCCGGCAGACCTCGTCGGGACCGCCCGAGGGCTGGTCAGCCCCGGCCGTCGGACCCTGCTGGGCATCACCGGGGCCCCAGGGGCGGGCAAGTCGACCCTGGCCGAGTTCCTGGTCCGTGGGCTGGGCGACGCGGCGGTCGGCATCAGCATGGACGGCTTCCACCTCTCCAACACCGAGCTGACCCGGCTGGGCCGGCTCGAACGCAAGGGAGCGCCGGACACCTTCGACGCCGCGGGCTTCGTCCACCTGCTCCGCCGGCTGCGCGACGGCCACGACGACGTGGTCTACGCGCCCGTCTTCGACCGCAGCCTCGAGGAGTCGATCGGGTCGGCGGCTCCGGTGCCCGCGACGGTGCCGCTGGTCGTCGTCGAAGGCAACTACCTGCTGGCTGATGGCCCGTACTGGGGCCAGGTGCGCGGTCTGCTCGACGAGTGCTGGTACCTCGATCCCGGCGAGCAGGTCCGGGTCGAGTGGCTGCTCGCCCGGCACCGCCGCTACGGCCGGTCCGAGGCCGAGGCGCAGGAGCGCTCGTCGGGCAGCGACGGCGCGAACGCCCGGCTGGTCGCCGGGACACGGGCCCGGGCGACCCGGGTGATCGAGGTCCTCGGGCTCGACGTCACCTCGTAGCCGAGTTCGGCAGGCTCAGAGGCGCGGGCGGACGTGCAGGCCGATCTCAGGGTCGACCAGGATCTCCTGGTTGGCGGCGATGCCGTCGACCAGCACGGTCGCGTCGGGGTCGATGTTCCGCTTGACCAGGGCGAGCGCGACCGGACCGAGCTCGTGGTGCCGGGCGGAGCCGCCGACGATCCCGACCGTACGGCCGCCGATCTCGAGCGCCGCGCCGGGGGCGGGCAGGGCGTCGACGCTGCCGTCCAGCAGCAGCCGGACCAGTCGCCGCGGCGGTCGGCCGAGGGTGTGCACCCGGGCAACCGTCTCCTGGCCGCGGTAGCAGCCCTTGTCCAGGTGGACGGCGACGCCGATCAGCCCGACCTCGTTGGGGATGGTGCGGTGGTCGGTGTCGAGGCCGATCCGGGGGACGCCGGCCTCGATCCGGCGGGCCTCCAGGGCCCAGGTGCCGGCCCGGGGCGCGAGGTCGAGCGCCGTGCTCAGGTCGGTACGCGGGACGAACAGCTCCCGACCGCCGAGGGAGTCCAGTCCCGACCGGCTCACCCACGGCGTCTCGGTGTCGCCGAGCTGCCACACGATCGCCAGGTCGGGCGTCCGGTCGGCCACCTCGACGCGCATCATGAACCGCATCCGGTCCAGCCAGCCGACCAGCGCGGGGGCCGCGTCCGGCTCGGTGTGCGCCCAGAACGTGGTGCCGTCGTCCACCCCGTACAGCACGTGCTCGAGGTGGCCCTGAGGCGACAGCACCAGGGTGGTCACGCCGACGCCCGGAGGCAGGGCGGTCAGGTGCTGGGTGGTGAGGGAGTGCAGCCAGCTGAGCCGGTCGGGACCGGTGATGCTGACGACGCCGCGGTGGGACAGGTCGACGACGCCCGTGCCGGTGCTGAACAGTCGCTGCTCGCGCATGGGGTCGCCGTAGTGCCACGGGACGCCGGCGTCCACGCCGGACTCGGACACGATCGCGGTCTGGGAGCTCATGGCAACCTCAGCAAGTACGGGCGGGGCTTTCTTCCCAACGGGCCGGCTCAGGCGCGGATCAGCCGGGCCCAGAGGTGCGACTGCAGCGGCTGGCCGTTCGCGGCCTTGTCGAGGGTCCAGAGCAGCTCGCCGTCGACCTGGCCGTACAAGCGGCGTCCGGCGGCGTAGTCCTCGGCCGAGACCGTACGGACGACCGCGTCGGTGGTCAGGTCGATCTGGGCGCCGGTGACCTTGCCGTACCAGATCTCGGTGTAGCCTTCGGGGTGGGACATGACGACCTCGATCGTGCCGTCAGCCTGCGGACGCCAGAAGCCGGTCTCCATGCTGAGCGGCCGGACAGCCCGGCCGTCGGCGTCGACCTCGAAGGTCTGGGAGAGGTAGTGCAGGTAGTCCCCGCCGTTGTGCGCGAAGTCGACCTGCTGACCGAAGCTGAAGTCGGGGATGCCGGGGTACGTGCCCTTGCCCGACCCCTCCCACCGTCCGATCAGCCACGCGATCGGCATCAGCCGGGGGTGCAGGTCGGAGGAGATCTCGAACGCCACGCGCCCACTCTAGTGGGGGGCGGCCGAGCGACGTGACCCTCAGGTGGGGCCCGCTCGACGAGGGACGGCGTGAATCAGGTCTCGGGCGACAGCAGGCCGCGGCGGTCGAGCTCGTTGTCGGCGGCGTCCCTCATCTCGCGCACCCGGGCGTCGCTGGCGCTTCTGAGGTCTACCGAAAAGTCCTCCAGAGACTTCCACCACAGTTTGGCCACGGTCGATAAGCATGAGCGAGGAGGATGATTGCCGGCGGGCCAGGCTGAGTCGTACGGTCCCCGGTGCTGAAAAACGGCCCGTGCGAGATCCATTCGCTCTGGGCTCCAGACCATGCGCACCGGCGGCACGCTGGTTCGGGTTCGGCTTGGCGATGACGGTAATGGGCGTCCTCGACCTGACCCTCGTGGTCGCCTCGCGGCGGCGCAACCGGCTGGCCCTGGCGACTGACCTCCGCGACCAGGTACCGGAGCCGGGTGACCCCTGAGGGCCAGAAGTCGCCCGCAACGCTCTCCCGCAGCGAGCGGCGACTCAGTTCATCAGGGTGCGGAGGAACTGACGGCGGCTCAGATGCCGGCCGGCTTCGACGGGTGACCAGGTGACGCGGCGGATGAGCTGCACCACTTCCTCGTCCGTGAGGGTCGTGGCGACGAGCTTGTGAAGCCGCGGGAGTGCCCGCGAGCCTGCTCGCCGCGCGAAGTCGAGGGTCGCCGCGTCCCACGCCATCACGGTCAGCGGCCGGAGCTGTGACGGCAGCCACCGCGGCGACCGGTAACCGACCCAGACCCCGACCGCGTCCTCCCAGCGCAGGACGGCCTCCCCGCGCGGCCCGAGCAAGCCGTCCTCCGTCACGAACAGCGCGGGCAGTCGGCGGTCGCGCCAGGCCGGGACCAAGATCGTCGCCGCCACGACAGCCCAAGCGACGGCCTGGAACGCGCTGTGCCACCGGTGGTCGGATCCGGTCAGAGCAAGGACCGCTCCGGCCACAGACAGCACCAGCGGCAGCACGGCCGTGACCGCCTGCCGGCTCAGCGACGTCGGCACGGCTACCTGAATCACGGCCACGATTCCCCTCGACTCGGCCTCAGACGATGCCAGACGGATCGGGGTCGCGCAGCCGAACGAGGCGTCAGGTTCGGCGCAAGAGGGGCATTAGGCGCCGAGGTCGCGCTCGAGCACGGTGCTGAGGGTCACGTACGTACGGCCGCCGGCGACGGGCCAGCTCTCGACCACCGAGCCGACCTCGCGGTAGCCGAGCCGACGGTAGAGGGCCGCCGCCCGCGGGTTGTCGTGCTCGACCCGCAGCCGGGCCCGGGTCCGGCCCTCCCGGCGGGCCCGCTTTTCCAGCGCGGCCACCAGCCGGGTGCCGAGACCGAGGGACTGCAGGTGCTCGTGCACGCTCAGCATGCTCAGCACCCCGACGTCCGGCCCGGAGCGGAAGTCCACCGCCCCGACCGCGACCAGCCGCCCGTTGGCGAGGGCGATGACCAGGACGGCGACCTCGCCGGCGTAGCCCGCCTGCAGCGCCTCGGCCAGTGCCCGCTGGTGCTCGACGCCGCCGGACCAGTCGAGCTCGCCGAAGTCGGTCGGCTCCAGGTCGCGCACCGTCAGCCGAAGTCTCACGCACGCAAGCCTGCCTCACGGGCCACCCGACCTTGGCTACCGTGGCGCCATGACCCGTTATGTCGTGATCGGGGCGGGAGCCATCGGCGGAGCGCTCGGCGGTCGGTTGACCCACGCCGGCCGCGAGACCGTCCTCGTCGCCCGGGGCGATCACCTGCGGGCGCTGCAGCAGTCGGGACTGCGGCTGCGCAGCCCCAGCGGCGACCTGACCATCCCCGTGACCGCCGTCGGCGGACCGGACGAGCTCGAGCTGCGGCCCGACGACGTCCTGGTGGTCGCCACCAAGACCCAACAGGCCGAGGCCGCACTGGTCACCTGGGCCGACGCCCCGGTCGACGGGGCTACCGCCGGTGAGCGACTGCCCGTCCTGCTGGCCCTGAACGGCGTGGCCAGCGAGACCATGGCGCTGCGCTACTTCCGCCGGGTCTACGGGGTCTGCGTCTGGATGCCGTCGGTGCACCTCGAGCCCGGCGAGGTCATCCTGCGTGCCAGCGGTCCGTCGGGGATGCTGCACCTCGGCCGGGTCCCGGCGCAGCTCGACGACACCGACCGACGGCTGCTCGACCAGGTGGCGGCCGACTGGACCGCCGCCGACTACGACGTGCCGCGGCCGGACGACGTGATGGCGTGGAAGTACCGCAAGCTGCTCAGCAACCTCGGCAACATCTTTCAGGCGCTGGTGCACACCAACGGCGACCCCGCTCCCCTGGTCGCGCGCGCCGGGGCCGAGGCGCGGACGGTGCTGGACCGCGCGGGGATCGCGTACGTGGACGACGAGGAAGAGCGCGCCGCCCGCTCGGCGGGCTTCACCATGACCGCGGTGCCGGGCGTGCCGTCCGACGTCGGCGGCTCGACCTGGCAGTCGCTGCAGCGCGGCACCGGCAACGTCGAGACCGACTACCTGAACGGCGAGATCGCGCTGATCGCGCACCGGACCGGCCAAGAGGCCCCGATCAACGCATCGCTGGCCATTCTCGCGCGACAGGCCGCGCGGACCGGTGTGGCGCCCGGCGACCTCAGCGCCGACGAGCTCGCGCAGCGGCTGGGTATCGCGCTCTCGTCGGATTAGTAGACGAGCGCCTGGACGCCGTCGGCCAGTACGGCTTCGACGAAGCTGGCCGCGCCGGCGATCGTCGCCCCGACCACCAGGTCGTCGACGGTGAGGTCGCGGCGAGCGGCGCACTGAGTGCAGAGCACGATCCGTCCGCCCTCGGCGACGGTCGCGACCAGGTCGGCCACTGGCGTCGCGTGCGGCAGGTCGAGCACGGGTGCCCGGTCGGGGACGGCGAACCAGACCCCCTCCCCGGTCAGCCAGACCGTGACGTCCGCGCCCGCGGCCACCGCCAGGGCGGCGACCGTCCAGGCCTGGTTAGCCCGTTCCGCCGCCTCGGCGCCGCAGGTCAGCTTCACCACCAGGCTCCGGAGCCCTCCGTCGGTCATGGTCGCAGTGTGTCAGGCGGCCCGGCCCAAGATTGAGTGGAGTTGAGCCGCGACTACCCGGCACAACTCTTCACGATCTTGCCGGGCGCCCCGGATCAACCGCGCAACGGCACCGGTTCGGGCCGCTCGACCGTCGTCGTCAGGTCTACGACGAGATGTTCGACGCTGGAACGGCTCACCGCGTCCATGATCTCGAGCACGTGCAGCGCCAGATCACCGGACGCCCGGTGCGGCCGGCCGGTCGCCATCGCCTCGGCCAGGTCGGCCAACCCGACTCCCCGGCCAGCGCCGACGTAGCCGGCGGACGGCGGCACCGGCTGCCACTCACCGGTGGTGGGCGTCCAGAGCTCGACGGTGCCGTCGAAGGTGTTCGGGTCAGGCACGGCGAGGGTGCCGGCGGTGCCGTACACCTCGAAGAGCGGCCGCCGACTGGCCCAGACGTCGAAGGAGAGGCTCACCGTCGACGTCACCCCGCCCCGGTGCTCCAGCACGGCCTGCATCGAGGTGTCGGTCTGCACCGGCACCGGCGCACCCGCCTGCGGGCCGGACGCGACGCTCCGGGGCCGGGTGGAGCGACGACTCGTCCCGCTGACCCGCTCGACCGGGCCGAGCAGGGTCACCAGCGCCGTCAGGTAGTACGGGCCCATGTCGAGCAGCGGGCCGCCGCCGGGTGCGTAGTAGAAGTACGGCGCCGGGTGCCACGCCTCGTGACCGGGCGAGCTCCAGGCCACGGCCGCCGCGTGCGGCTCGCCGACCGTTCCCGCGTCCAGCAGCTGCCGGGCGGTCTGGAGTCCCGTACCGAGCACGGTGTCGGGCGCGCTGCCGATCCGCAGCCCGCGCTCGCGGGCGAGCTGCACCATGCCGGTGGCGTCGGCGACCGAGAGCCCGAGCGGCTTCTCGGCGTACAGGTGACGGCCGGCCTCGAGCGCCGCCGTACCGACCGCGACGTGCGCCGCCGGGATCGTCAGGTTGAGCACCACGTCCACGTCAGCCGATCCCAAGAGCTCAGACACGGTCCGGGCCGCGACCTGGTGCTCGGCGGCGACCTGACGGGTCCGCTCGGCGTCCAGGTCGGCGACGGCCACCAGCTGCAGCTCCGGCAGCCGCGCCAAGGCCGCGAAGTACTGCGCGCTGATCTGTCCGACTCCCACCACACCGACCCGCATCGGGCTCCCTCCCTGGACCTCGACGCAGCCTATTGGTCCGCGCAGACGCTGGTCCGGCGCGCCTACGGTGGAAGCATGCCTGCCCTACCTGGCCACCGTTCGCCGCTGCTGCTGGAGCTGGACCTCACCGAGCTGCCCGTCGAGCCCGACTCGGCCGACCCGCTCGCCCGGCTCCGGGTGCGCGGCCGCCGTCAGCTGCGTCCGACCCTGCGTGCGCTGTACGAAGCCGCGGACGATCCGCGGGTCGTCGGCCTGGTCGCCCGTGTCGGTGGCGCCTTGGCCTGGGCGGCGATGCAGGAGCTGCGGCTGGGGGTGCTCGCCTTCGCCGAGAGCGGCAAGCCAACGGTGGCGTGGGCGGAGAGCTTCGGCGAGAGCGGGGACACCGCGGCGTACGTCCTGGCGACGGCGTTCGACCAGATCTGGCTGCAGCCGGGAGGCGGGGTCGGGTTGCTCGGCGTGGCGACCGAGACCACCTTCCTGCGCGGCGCGCTGGACCGGCTGGGCGTCCAGCCGGAGTTCGAGCAGCGCCGCGAGTACAAGAACGCCGTCAACACCTTCACCCGCACCGCCTACACCGACGCGCACCGGGAGGCGCTGGAAGCCTTGACCGCCTCGGTCTTCGCCGAGGCGGTGGAACAGATCGCCGCCGGCCGCAGGATCGACCCCGATCGGGTCCGCGAGCTGGTCGACACCGGGCCGCGGACGGCGCCCGAAGCCGAGAGCAGCGGGCTGGTGGACCAGCTCGGCTATCGCGACCAGGTGCACGCCGCGCTCCGGTCGCGCGTGGGCGAGGACGCGGAGCTGCTGTTCGCCGACCGCTGGACCCCGTCCCGGAGGCCGAAGCTGCCGCGGCCCCGTCGTGGTCGGGTCGCGCTGGTGCAGGCGCGCGGCACGATCGTGGGCGGTCGCAGCCGTCGCGGCGCCATGGGCCGCCAGCTCGGGAGCGACTCGGTCAGCGCCGAGCTGCGGGCCGCCCTCGCCGATGACCACGTCCGCGCGGTCGTGCTGCACGTCGACTCCCCCGGCGGTTCGGCGGTCGCGTCGGAGAGCATCTGGCGCGAGGTCAGCCGGGTCTCCGACTCCGGCCGTCCCGTCGTGGTGTCCATGGGGGCCCTAGCGGCGTCCGGCGGCTACTACATCGCCGCCCCGGCTGACGTCATCGTCGCGCTGCCCTCGACGCTCACCGGCTCGATCGGGGTCTTCGGCGGCAAGCTGGTGGTGTCGGACCTGCTGGAACGGTTCGGCCTGACCACCGACGCGGTGCAGCAGGGCGACCGGTCGCGGATGTTCTCCTCGCGGCGACCCTTCGGCGACGAGGAGCGCGCACGCTTCGCGGCCACGGTGGACGCGATCTACGACGACTTCGTGGCCAAGGTCGCCGCCGGCCGGGGACGCAGTGTCGCCGAGATCGACGAGGTCGCCCGCGGCCGCGTCTGGACCGGCCGGGACGCGCTGGCCGTCGGGCTGGTGGATGAGCTGGGCGGACTGCGGGACGCCGTGCGGATCGCCCGTACCCGGGCCGATCTGCCCGACGACGCTCCCGTCGTACCGGCGCTGAACGTACCGCCGCTCGCCCGGCTGGGTCGACCACGCAACAGCGACGACCCGCGAGCCCAGGCCGGGCTGGCCTGGCCGGGTCTGGCCGAGCTGACCGCCGCCCTCGGGCTGCCGGTCGGCGCCGAGCTGCGGATGCCGGGGCTCGAGCTCCGCTGACCGGCTAGCCCCGGCTCAGCGCAGCTGGGCGACCATCGGGCAGACGAAGGTCTTGTTGCGCGCACCCAGGCCCACCTCGTTGAGGTAGCGCAGCACCTGGCCGTAGGACTCCAGCAGCGTCGTCTCGGTGTAGGTGATCCGGTGCTCGTCGCAGTAGCGACGGACCAGCTCACGCGCCTGCCGCAGGTTCGGCCGAGCCATGCCCGGGAACAGGTGATGCTCGACCTGCAGGTCGAGGCCGCCCATCAGGAAGCGGACGACCGGGCCGCCGGTGATGTTGCGCGACGTCAGCACCTGACGGCGCAGGAAGTCGATCTTGACCTCGCGCGGTACCAGCGACATCCCGATGTGGTTGGGCGCAAAGGCGCCGCCGAGGAGAAACCCGAAGACCCCGACCTGGACGCCGACGAAGGCGAACGCGAGTCCGGGCGGCAGCAGCCAGAAGATCACGGCAAGGTAGCCGACGAAACGGACGGTCAGAAAGGTCAGCTCGACGCCGCGGTGGCGGACGGGACGCCGGCTCAGCAGGTGCCGGACCGACGACACGTGCAGGCTGAGCCCTTCGAGGGTCAGCAGCGGCAGGAAGAACCAGCCCTGCCGCTGGACGAGCCAGCGGCCAACGCCGCGACGGGCGTGCGACGCCTCGTCGCTGAAGGCCACAGCGCCGCTACGGATGTCCGGGTCGGCGTCGAGCTTGTTCGGGTTGCCGTGGTGGCGACTGTGCTTGTTCATCCACCAGCCGTGGCTGATCCCGGCGAAAAAGGCCGACAGCACGCGGCCGCTCCAGTCGTTCCAGCTGGCGGAGCGGAAGATCTGGCGGTGGGACGCCTCGTGGCCGAGGAAGCCGAGCTGGGCGAGGATCAGGCCGAGTACGGCCGCGAGGACGAGCTGCAGCCAGCTGTCGCCCAGCAGCACGACGCCGGTGAAGACCGAGCCGAGGGCGACCGCTGCCCCGGCGAACCGCGACCAGTAGTAGCCGTAGCGGCGGCGCATCAAGCCCGCGTCCTTGACCTGGCGCAGCAGGTCGCTGAAGCCGTTCAGGTGAGCCGCGGGACGCGGCAAGCTGGCGGGCAGGACAAGAGCGTCGACAGCCATAACTGGTCCCCGATCGGTCGTGGTCGGCGCTGCACCGGCGGGACAGCTACGTGATGTGTGCCGCTACCGTACCCGCTCGGGCCATGGCGAATCAGGGAACGACAGTGCGAGACTGCCCGACCGAGGTGAACGAAAGGGATGTGGAGTGCGACTGGTGCTGCAACGGGTGCTCGCGGCCCGCGTCGAGGTGGCGGGCGACGTCGTCGGCGAGATCGACCGGCCGGGGCTGCTGGTGCTGATCGGGGTCACCCACGACGACACCGTGGCCGACGCCGCCCGGCTGGCCGAGAAGGCCTGGACGCTCCGGATCCTCGCCGACGAGCAGTCCTGCGCCCAGCTCGGCGCTCCCCTGCTGGTGGTCAGCCAGTTCACGCTCTACGCCGACACCCGTAAGGGCCGGCGACCCTCGTGGAGCGCCGCCGCGCCCCGGCCGGTGAGCGAACCGCTCGTCCAGGCCTTCGTGGACGCCCTCCGCACCCTGGGCGCTGAGGTCGCGACCGGCGTCTTCGGCGCCGACATGGCCGTCTCCCTGACCAACGACGGCCCGGTGACCCTCATCCTCGACAGCTGATCAGCCGAGCTGTCAGAACTGAGCTGCCCCAGAGGGCAACTCAGCTCTGACAAGTTCGGGGGAAACCGAGGGGTCAGGCGGCTTCGAGCTCGAGCTCGACGTCGGCGACGCTGCCGCGAGCGGCGCGGACGACTCGGTCCAGCCTGGCGCCGGGCGCGAGGGTGCGCAGCGTCCAGTTGCCGTCACCGGCGAAGAACCGGAAGTGTCCGGTCGCCGAGGTGGGGACCTCGGCGGTGAACTCGCCGGTGGCGTCCAGCAGCCGGACGTAGGCTCCGGAGACCGGCGTCCCGGAGCGCAGCACCCGACCCTGGATGACGGCTTCCTTGGTGGTGTCGATCCCGGCAACGCTCAAGCCGCCCGTGGTGGCTCCGCACATGGTGTCTCCTCGTGTCCGCAGGGGGGGTCAGACCTGGCCGGGCTCGTCGCCAACGGCCACGGGGACGCCGACCAGGGAGCCGTACTCGGTCCAGGAGCCGTCGTAGTTCTTGACCTTGCTCTGGCCGAGCAGCTCCTGCAGCACGAACCAGGTGTGTGCGCTGCGCTCGCCGATCCGGCAGTAGGCGATGATCTCGCCGTCCCAGTTGACGCCGGCGTCGGTGTAGATCTTCTTCAGCTCGTCGTCGGACCGGAAGGTCCCGTCGTCGTTGGCCGCCTTGCTCCACGGCACGTTCACCGCGGTCGGGACGTGGCCGCCGCGCTGCGACTGCTCCTGCGGCAGGTGGGCCGGGGCCAGCAGCCGGCCGGCGTACTCGTCGGGGCTGCGGACGTCGACCAGGCTCTTGGACCCGATCGCGGCCACGACCTCGTCGCGGAACGCGCGGATCTCGGTTTTGGGCTCGGCGGCGGTGTAGCTGGTCGCCGGTCGGGTGACCTTCTCGCTGCTCAGCTCGCGCGCGTCCAGCTCCCACTTCTTGCGGCCGCCGTCCAGCAGCCGGACGTCGGTGTGGCCGTAGAGCTTGAAGTACCAGTACGCGTACGCGGCGAACCAGTTGTTGTTGCCGCCGTAGAGCACGACGGTGTCGTCGGTGGCGATGCCGCGCTCGGACAGCAGCGCCTCAAACTGGGTCTTGTCGACGAAGTCGCGGCGGACCGGGTCCTGCAGGTCGGCCTTCCAGTCGAGCTTGACCGCGCCGGCGATGTGGCCGCCGTCGTAGGCGGTGGTGTCCTCGTCCACCTCGACCAGGACCACTCCGTCGTCACTGCCGTGTGCGGCGACCCAGTCGGCGTCGACGAGAACCTCTGACCTGCTCATGTACGAATCACTCCTGTGCGATAGATGGTCTGCTGACGCTGAGAGCCGCCGGGCGCGCCACGGCGAGCCGTCCGGGGCGGGAGGTGGGACGCCGTACGGCCAGGGAGCCGGTACGGGCGGCGAGAACGCCCTACCTAGAAGAAGACCGACACAAGGAAGACCGCATGCGGCCGTGGTCGACGGCGCGGCGGCGGGTGAGCGACAGAGCCCACACCCTGGTGGTGGTCATGACGCCCAGGTTACGACGGCCCCCCCGCGACCCGCCAGATCGTCTCAACCAGTGAGCAGAGCATCCACATGTTGGACTGACCGCGAGTGCGGAGCCCGGATACCCGAATTCCACCCGAGGGTGGACGGGCGGCATCCCGTAGGCGGACGTGCTCGCGGCGCTCAGCCGACAGCCTGGAGACATGATGTCGCGCGCTGACCACCTCACTGCCGGACCGCTCCGACCCTTCCCGCCGGCTGGACCTACGACCACTCCCGTGGCGAGCAGGAATGCGCCGGCGGGCGCGCTGGGCTGCCCGTCCTGCGGAGCCGCGCTGCCGACCGGGGCGTACGCCTGCACGAGCTGCGGCCTCGGCTTGGTCGGCCCGGCGGCCGCTGAGCTGTGGCGCATCGACCAGCAGCTGGTCACACTCCACCGTCGCCGGCACGAACTGATCGACTGGCTGCGCCGGCAGCCGCCGTCCGCGCCCCCGCCGCCCGGGCCGGCCGGCCCGACGGGGGCGGCGCGACCGTCCTGGAGCGGCCAGCAGGTGCTCCTGGCCGCCGGCGCGCTGCTGGTCCTGACGGCCGCCGCGGTCTTCCTGGCCGTCGCCTGGTCGACGATCGGGGTCGGCGGACAGGTGGCGGCGATGGCCGTGCTCACCGCGACTGCTGGTGGGGTGAGCCTTCGCTTGGCCCGCGGTCGGCTCACCTCGACCGCCGAGGCCCTCGGGGCGGTGGCGGTCGGGATGGGCGCGGTCGACCTGCTCGCGGCCCACAGCCTTGACCTCGCCGGACTCGGATCCGTCGACGAGCTCTGGTACGTCATGGCGGCCGCCGGCCTGCTCGCCCTCGGCTGCGCCGGAGTCTCCCGGGCCGCTCCGCGCCTGGTCTGCTTCCCGCTGGCCAGCGCCCTGGCCGCCGCGGCGGTCCCGCTGCTGGCCGTCGCTGCCGCTGAGCCGACGGGCGTGATCACCGCGCTCGCCTTCGTGCTCGCGGCTTCGGCGACCGCGCTGGCCGCCGAACGGTTGCCCCTGAGACGCCCGGTCCAGGTGGTGCTGGTGGTCGCCGCGAACGGCTATCTGGTCGGTGGTTGGGTCGCGGCCGATGTGACGGTGCTCGACCGCCCGCTCCTCGGCGCCGGGGGAGTGGCCGCTCTGGTCTCGCTGGCCGGCTGCGCAGCGGCCGGCTGGTGGTCGGGCGCCGCACGGGGCACACGTTCGAGCCGGCGGTCCGTCCGCGACGGCACCGCCCTGCTGACCGCCGCCATGGTCGCGGCCGTGGTCACGATCGACACCGCGGTGGGGTCAGCCGACCCCTCTGCCCTGGCCACCGCCCTGGTGGCGACGGTCGCCCCGGCCGCGGCCGCCGGCCTGTCTCTTCGCACCCCCACAGGGCCGACAGCTCGCGACGGGATGACGCGCCCGACCCGTACGGCGGTCCTCGGCCTGCACCTGCTCGCGGGTACAGAGCTGCTGCTGGCGGGCGGCCGCTATCTCGAGGACTGGCCCCTCGTCCGATCGCCGCTCAGCTGGAGCTTGGCTGCCGCGCTGCTGGTCACGGCGCTGGCCGCTGGCCTGCTCGCCTGCCGCGCCGGGACGTACCGCTGGCTCGTTGCCGGATACGCCGCCCTGCTCGTCCTGGGCGCTGGCGTCGTGGGGGCCGCCCCCTCGGGCGTGGTCTGGACGTCCGCCGTCCTCGCAGCCCTCGCGGTTCTCGCCGGCGGACTCGCGGCCTGGCGACACGGTCAGCGCCTCGAGACGCTCTTCGGAACGACCTGGGTGGTGGCGACAGCCGGGGCCCTCGCCGCCGCGTCGTCGTCGACGGCTCCCGCACTTCCGGTCGCGGTGATCTTGGCTGCCGCCGGGTTGACGGCCTCGGCCTACGCCCTGCTCCCCCAGCGTGGGCACCTCGCCGTCCTCGCATCGCTGCTGTGCTCCGCCGCGGTCTGGACGCTGCTCCTCGACGCCGAGGTGCACACCGTCGAGGCCTACTCGCTGCCGCTGGCCGGGCTGCTCGGGGTGGTCGGGCTGGTCCGGCTGCACCGGGAACCGTCAGCCCCCTCGTGGCTGACGGTGGGTCCGGCGCTCGCCGTCGGGCTGCTGCCCTCCGCAGTGGCCAGCGTGTCGGACCCCGAGGTGCTCCGGCCGCTGCTGGTGCTCGCCGCCGGCGCCGCCGTACTGCTGCTCGGGGTCAGTCGGCGCTGGCAGGCTCCGCTGGTGATCGGTTCGCTCGCCCTGGCCGTGGTCGCGGTGTCCCAGCTGGCGCCCTGGGCGGTCGGACTGCCCCGCTGGCTGTCCTTCGGCACGGTCGGGCTGGTGCTGCTGGTGCTCGGCGCCCGCTACGAGGAGCGACGCCGCAACGCCCGCCGGGCCGTCGACTGGGTGGCCGCCCTGCGCTGACGCCGAACCCCGCTATCCGGCGCCGCCGTCGGCGCCGCCGGCGAAGGGCGGCAGCACCTCCACCCGCGCTGGCCCGCTGAGGGGGCGATCGAGTTCGGCATCGTGGGCGGCTGTCCCGTCGACCAGCACGCTGCTGGCGGCGAGGACGCGGCGGAAGTGCTCGCCACGGGTCGCGGCCACCTCGGCGAGGGCGTCGCGGACCGTGGACGCCTCGACCGTCTCGGTCGCCGTACCTGCGGCGGCTCTCGCGCCAGCCCAGAAGTGAACGTGCACACGCGACATTGCAGTAGTGTCTACCGTGCAGCGTGGCTACGGCCACCCGGCTGGAGTACCTCGGCGGGCTTCGACTACCAGCACCTCCGGACGTCCGGAGCGTTCAGGAACACCGGATCCGACCGATCAAGCATCGACCCGACCCCCTTCGAGGAGGCCCGAGATGGCGACCCTGCTGCTGCTCACCAACGACATGCACACCTCGTCGGAGATCTTGCCGGCGCTGGAGCTGCTGCCGCACCAGATCAAGGTCGCCCAGGCCGAGGCCACGGCCCTGCTGGACGCTCCGGCCGCCGACGTGATCCTGCTGGACGCCCGCCGCGACCTCGTCGGGGCCCGTTCGCTCTGCCGGCTGATCGAGACCACCGGCAAGGAGTCCCCGCTGCTGGTCATCGTCAGCGAGGGCGGCTTGGCTGCGCTCTCCTCCGACTGGGGCTTCGACGACCTGCTGCTCGCCACCGCCGGTCCGGCCGAGGTCGACGTCCGGCTGCGACTGGCGATGACGCCCTCGGTCAGCTCGACGACCGACCCGCTGATCCAGACCGGCAACATCATCATCGACGAGGCCGGCTACTCCGCCAAGCTCAACGGGGCTCAGCTCGACCTGACCTACACCGAGTTCGAGCTGTTGAAGTACCTGGCCCAGCACCCCGGCCGGGTGTTCAGCCGCCAGCAGCTGCTCAGCGACGTCTGGGGCTACGACTACTACGGGGGCACCCGGACCGTCGACGTGCACGTCCGTCGGCTGCGCGCCAAGCTCGGGCCCGAGTACGAGTCGGTGATCGGCACCGTGCGCAACGTCGGCTACCGCTTCGTCGCACCGGCCGACGAGAGCTCGCGCGTCACCTCGTCCTGACGCTCCGCGGCCGGGTCAGGCTGAGGAGCTGCTGACCAGGTCGGACACGTCCGCCGTGTGCCGCTCGCCGATCTCGTAGACCTCGGAGGCCCGGCCGACGATCAGCGGGTCGGGGACGCCGACGACGTCAGCGTCCTTGCCCTCGTAGTCCACCCGGTAGAGCACGTACCGCATCGCCTCGAGCCGGGCGCGCTTCTTGTCGTTGCTCTTGACCACCGTCCAGGGCGCGGTGTCGGTGTCGGTGTGGGTGAACATGTCCTCCTTCGCCGCGGTGTACGCGTCCCACTTGTCCAGCGAGGCGAGGTCCATCGGCGAGAGCTTCCACTGCCGGACCGGGTCGATCTGACGGATCAGGAAGCGGGTGCTCTGCTCGCTCTTGGAGACCGAGAACCAGAACTTGACCAGGTCGAAGCCCTCCTCGACCAGCAGCTCCTCGAAGTTGGGGGCCTGCCGCAGGAACTGGACGTACTCGGCGTCGGAGCAGAAGCCCATCACCCGCTCGACCCCGGCGCGGGTGTACCAGGAGCGGTCGAAGAGCGCCATCTCCCCGCGGGCGGGCAGCCGGGCGATGTAGCGCTGGAAGTACCACTGCCGCGACTCGTAGTCGGTGGGCTTCTCCAGCGCCACGACGTGGGCGTTACGCGGGTTGAGGTGCTCGGTGAAGCGTTTGATCGTGCCGCCCTTGCCGGCGGCGTCGCGGCCCTCAAAGGCCAGCACCTGCCGGCGGCCGGTGGCCTTGATCCAGCGCTGCATCTTCAGCAGCTCAATCTGGAGCAGCCGCTTCTCGCCCTCGTAGGTCGCTGTGTCGAGCCGTTCGTCGTAGGGATAGCCCTCGCGCCAGGTGTCGATGATCGTGCCGTCGACGGACCGCAGGATGGGATCGTCGTCGTCGAGCTCCTCGACCGTGAAGTCGTCCGCGCCGTACCGCTCCTTCAACCACACGAGCTGCGAACGCAGGTCGGTGCCACCCGTCTGAGCCATGTCTCTAGTTCTAACGCCTCCGGTGGACCAGAGGGTGACTGCCCGGTAAACGCCGGGTGACCGACACGGTCGGCCAACGAGGGGTCGGCGGTCAGCCGCGCGGGGAGTCGCGTTCGACGATGGCTGCGGCGGCCTGCTGCCGGGCACGTTCACGGGCGAACAGCCGGCGTAGGTGCATCGGTACGGTCCCGGGCGGGCCGTCCGGGCGGACGTACTGGACCGCGCCCAACACCTGGCCGGCGAGCACAAGCAGCAGCGCGACCGCCAGCAGGGTGGCGGCCGTCGCCGTCCAGCCGGCGGTCCGGCTACCCGCGATGCAGGCGTAGAGCGCCGCCAGCGCGACCAGGTAGGAGGCCACGTGCAGCCACCACGACACCGGAGCCAACGGCGCGGGCGGGGTGCTGCGCTGTCCCCGCCACCAGGCCATGGCCTGCCGCCAGGCCACCAGCTGGACGACGCAGATGCCGAGCATCAGCACGGCGCAGACCAGGGCAAAGACCGCCCAACCCACCCCGGTCGCCTCGGTGGTGAACCGCGGAAAGCTGGCCACCGCCACCGCCGAGACCACCACGGCGAGCCCGGCTGCGACCGTACCCGTCTGGGTCAGCCGCAGGTGCGGGGTCATCCGGGCGGCGACGGCCGGTTGTTCGCCCGCCCCGTACGTCCCGATCTGGTCGGCCGGGTACTCCTCGTCGCGCATGCCGTCCAATCTACGACGGCCGCTCCATTGTGCGGGGCAGCCGATCCAGGTGCGCGCTAAGCGGCAGGCTGGCGCTGGATGAAGCTCGCCATGTCAGGAACGGTGAAGGCAACGATGCCGTGCTCGGGGGCGAACACCAGGCCCTTTGCGATAAGGCTGGCCCTCACCGGGCCCAAGCTGGTGACCCGCCGCTGCAGGCGTTCTGCAATCGCGCCAGAAGAGCTGCCATTGTCACCGTCTGCGGCCATCGCACGGAGGTAGCGCTGTTCACTGCGCGTCGCCCGATCCCAGCGGGCACGAAAGAAGCCGGCGTCGAGCGCAGCTCGACCTCTCTCGACTCCTACCCTGGCGTCAGCCAGTTGGATCGGTGAACTCGTGGCCACGTCCCACGAATCCTTGCCCAATTGCTGAAGAAAGTACGGATAGCCCGAGGCTTGTTGGACGACAAGCGCCACCGCAGGCTCGGTCCAGCCCACCGACTCGTCTGCGGCAGGTCTCACTATCGCCTCACGAGCCAGCGCATCGTCAAGGTGCTCGACCCGTTCGAAGCTGAAGAGCCGCTCTGAGTAGGACTTCGCCTCTGCGAGAACCCGCGGGAGGCTCGGCAATCCAGCGAGGGCGATCACCAGGCTCCAGCTCTCCTGACCGGCCAGATGGGCGATCGAGCACAGAGCGGTCAGCTCGGCGCCGGAGAGGTCCTGCGCTTCATCAATGAGGATGGCGAGACCGGTACCCTGCTCCTGCCCGGCCGCCGAGACGTCCTTCAGCAGCTTCGCCAGATCCGTTTCCAAGAATCCCGTGTCCGCGCCACCGCCGGCCGCCTCGGTGAGGTCGATGCCGAAGTTCCAGGTACCCGCGAGATCGTAGGACGCCTTGAAGCTGAGCGCCGTCCGGAGCCCCTGAAGGAGCCGTCGCCCCGCCGACGGGCGGGCCAAGTCGGCGAGGGGCCCGTGCAGGGACTCGCCGAGCATCTCCCGCAACGACTTGCCAGCACCGGCTTCGGCTTTGGCTACGATCCAGCGCCGCGCGCTAGCCAGGGCGGCGAAGTCGGAGAGCAGCACCGTCTTGCCGACGCCACGCAACCCGTACAGCACCACTGGCTGAGCACCGCGGCCCCGTTCGATCCGCTCGAGGGCCACCTTCCAGCTACCTCGCTCGTGGTCACGGCCCACCAGTGCGGCCGGCGGCCGGCCCGCCCCAGGGGAGTACGGGTTAGTGACTGGGTTCATCATCAACCTCTAGCGAGTTATTGGTGCTTGTAGGAAAACGCTACATGCGCAGATAGTTTCCTACACTTGTACGTGCGGCCGGCGCCGCCGCGCTCGTCGGGGTCTAGGGTCGGCGGATGAACGCCGTCCGTACGCAGGCCCTGATCGATCTTGACCCTGCTCAGATGGTCGCGGTCCGGGCCCTGCTCGACCGGGCGGCGGTCACCGACGGCGTGAACGCGGTCAACGAAGCGGGGCTGCTTCACCTCTCCCACCCGGCGGACAGGGTCCAGCACGTGCTGGAGCTGCCGGCGGACGGACCAGCCGACGGCCCGCTCCGCGGCTACGCCCAGCTCGAGGTGGGAGCCGAGGCCAGTACGGGCCAGCTGGTCGTCGAGCCTGACCAGCGGCGCCGGCACGTCGGGCTCACCCTGCTACGTCGGCTGGTCGAGCTGGCGCCCGGTCCGCTGCACGTCTGGGCGTTCGGCGACCTCCCGGCGGCCCAGGCCCTGGCCGCCGCCGAGGGCTGGCGGTCCGTACGGCAGCTGCTGCGGATGACCCGTCCGTTGCTCGAGCCGCCGCCAGGGCCCGCCCTGCCCGATGGCGTCACCGTACGGACGTTCGTCCCCGGCCAGGACGAGGCGGCGTGGCTGGCCGTCAACGCGCGGGCGTTCGCCTCCCACCCGGAACAGGGCGCGATCACCGCCGACGATCTGGCCCAGCTGATGGCCCAGCCGTGGTTCGACCCGGCCGGCTTCCTGCTGGCCGAGCGTGACGGCCGGCTGGTCGGCAGCCACTGGACCAAGCGCCACTCGGCCAGCCTGGGCGAGGTGTACGTGCTCGGCGTCGACCCGGACGCCGGCGGTCGCGGGCTCGGCAAGGCGCTGCTCGACCTCGGCCTGCGGCACCTGCAGGAGGTCGGCGTGAGCGAGGTCGAGCTCTACGTCGAGGGTGAGCACGAGCGGGCGGTCGCGCTGTACACGGGGCGTGGCTTCACCACGGCTAACCGTGATGTGATGTACGCCCGACCGTGAGCGCGCGGCTTCGGACGCGGGGGCCCACCGGGACGTACCAGTCCCGGCTCCTCGTGGACCGGACCGCGCCGCCTCACGATGAGATCAGGAGCTCGGATGGAAGCAGTCGACGTGGTCACCCTCGTGTCGAGGGGACCCGCGAACGGGCTCGCCGCTGCCGACGGGCCGCCACCACCTGAGCCGTACCTGCCGCAGGACCGGTTCGCCGACCGCGAGCTGTCCTGGCTGGCCTTCAACAACCGGGTGCTCGACCTGGCCAAGGACGCCCAGCGCGTCCCGTTGCTGGAGCGGGCCAAGTTCCTGGCCATCTTCGCCAGCAACCTGGACGAGTTCTTCATGGTCCGGGTCGCGGGCCTGAAGCGCCGCATCGCCGCGGGCGTGGCCGTCCCCACCGTCAGCGGCATGATGCCGCGCGACGTGCACGCGGCGATCCTGAACCGCACCCGCGAGCTGGTCGCCGAACAGGCCCGCGTCTTCACCGAGGTGGTGCGGCCGGAGATGGCTGCTGCCGGGATCGAGATCCTGCGCTGGGAACAGCTCACCGCCGAGGAACGTAGCCGGATGGACGAGCTCTTCGCCGAGCGGATCTTCCCCGTCCTCACCCCGCTGGCCGTCGACCCGTCCCACCCCTTCCCCTACATCTCTGGGCTGTCGATCAACCTGGCCGTCCTGGTCAAGAACCCCGAGACCGGCGCCCGGCAGTTCGCCCGGGTCAAGGTGCCGAGCGTGCTGTCGCGCTTCCTGCCGCTGTCGGAGGGCCGCTACGTCGCCCTCGAGGACGTGATCGCCCAACACCTGGACCAGCTCTTCTCCGGCATGCAGGTGGTGCAGCACCACACGTTCCGGGTGACCCGCAACGAGGACGTCGAGGTCGAGGAGGACGACGCCGAGAACCTGCTGCTGGCGCTGGAGAAGGAGCTGCTGCGCCGCAAGGTGGGTCGGCCGCCCGTCCGGCTCGAGGTCGAGGACGACATCGACCCGAAGATGCTCGAGCTGCTGGTCGGTGAGCTGGACATCGCCGAGAAGGAGGTCTTCCGGGTCCCCGGACCGCTGGACCTGCGCGGGCTGTTCGCGCTCACCGACATCGACCGGGCCGAGCTCAAGTACCCGGCGTTCCTGCCCTCCACGCACCCGCACCTGTCGGAGGTGGAGACGGCCAAGCCGGCGGACATGTTCGCCGCCCTCAAGCAGCGTGACGTGCTGCTGCACCACCCGTACGACTCCTTCGCCACCAGCGTCCAGCGCTTCATCGAGCAGGCCGCCGACGACCCGCAGGTGCTGGCGATCAAGCAGACCCTCTACCGCACCTCCGGCGACTCCCCCATCGTGGACGCGCTGATCGAGGCGGCCGAGGCCGGTAAGCAGGTGCTGGCCCTGGTCGAGATCAAGGCCCGCTTCGACGAGCAGGCCAACATCGCCTGGGCCCGGCGGCTCGAGCGGCACGGCTGTCACGTCGTGTACGGGCTGGTCGGGCTCAAGACCCACTGCAAGCTGTCGATGGTGGTCCGCGACGAGCCCGAGGGGCTGCGCCGCTACGTCCACATCGGCACCGGCAACTACAACCCCAAGACGGCCCGGACGTATGAGGACATGGGCCTGCTGACCGCCAACCCGATCATCACCGAGGACGTCGGACGGCTCTTCAACCACCTCTCCGGGATGAGTCAGGAGACCTCGTACAAGCGGATGCTGGTCGCCCCGCACGGCATCCGGACCGGCCTGCTGGCCCGGATCGAGGCCGAGATCGACCACCACCGCGCCGGCCGGCCCGCCGGGATCCGGATCAAGGTCAACTCCCTGGTCGACGAGGCGATCTCCGACGCGCTCTACCGCGCGTCACAGGCCGGCGTGCCGGTCGACCTCTGGGTGCGTGGCATCTGCACCATCCGTCCCGGCGTCCCCGGGCTGAGCGAGAACATCCGGGTCCGCAGCATCCTCGGCCGCTTCTTGGAGCACAGCCGGCTGTTCTGGTTCGCCAACGGCGGCAACCCCAGCGTCGGGATCGGCTCGGCCGACCTGATGCACCGCAACCTGGACCGGCGGGTGGAGGTGCTCGCCTCGATCACCAACCCGGCGCACGTCGAGGAGATCGGCGGCCTGTTCGACATCGCCTTCGACAAGCAGACCGCTTCCTGGAAGCTGCAGCCCGACGGCGGCTGGACCCAGTTCACCGTGGGCCAGGACGACCAGCCCCTGCTGGACATGCAGGAGCACCTGATCGGCGTCAAGAGCAGGCGTCGAGCGAAGTGAGCGGGTTGACGTCGAGCGAAGTGAGCGGAATGACGCGCGCCAAGTGAACGAGTCTCGGGGTGGGACATGCTGAGGGAGCGGGTGCGGCCGGTGTCGAGCAAGGTACGGCCGGTGCTGGCCGCCGGTGCGGTGGTCACCCGTGAGCACCCCACCCGCGGGACGGAGGTGGTGCTCGTGCACCGCGAGCGCTACGACGACTGGAGCCTGCCGAAGGGCAAGCTGGACGCCGGGGAGTCGCTGCCCGCGTGTGCGGTGCGCGAGGTGCTGGAGGAGACCGGGGTGACCATCCGGCTGGGCCTGCCGCTGGACCAGGTCACCTACGAGACGGCCAAGACCGGGCCCAAGCGGGTGGACTACTGGGCCGGCTCGGTGGTCTCGGTCGAGCGCCGGGTGCCCGACGCCGAGGTGGACGAGGTGTCCTGGCTGCCGCTGCAGGCGGCGCTCAGCCGGCTCGACTTCGAGCACGACCGCTTCCTGGTCCGCCAGCTGATGGAGCAGCCGGTGACCACCCCGCTGGTCATCCTGCGGCACGCGAAGGCGATGGACCGCAAGGACTGGTCGCGCAAGGACCCGGCCCGTCCGATCAACTCCCGCGGCCGGCGCCAGGCGCGGCTGCTGATCCCGATGCTCGCCGCGTACGGGGTGCAGCGACTGGTCTCGTCCAGCTCGGCCCGCTGCGTCAGCACGGTGATGCCGTACGCGCACAGCCGCGAGCTGCACGTCGAGACGTACGGACAGCTGACTGAGGAAGTAGGCAGCGACGACGCCCGCGGCGTGGCCCGGCTGCTGGCCCGGATCCGCGAGCAGACGGTCACCGACCAGGTGCCGACGGCGATCTGCGTGCACCGCCCCGTCCTGCCGCACGTCCTCGAAGCCCTGGAGATGGCACCGAACGCGCTGGTCACGGGTGAGTTCTTGGTGGCCCACCTGACCGGCGACGGTGAGGTCCACGCGTTGGAACGGCACCGCCCCCAGGCCTGAGCTTTCCCTCGCTCGTCACCGGTACGCCGTCTGGCGTTCATCCGCGCGGGTTTCGATGCCTGCGTCCCCGCACGAGGCGGGGGTGAACAACGAACGGGGCTCAAATGAAGTTTCCTCCCACCTCTGCTGCTCGGACGGCCGTGGCCGTGCTGGCCGTCGGCGGTCTGACCTTCTCCGCCGGCTTCGCGTACGCGGGCTACGGCGGTTCTGACCTCACCGTGAACGGCGGAGCGACGCGCAACCACGGGGACCAGTCGGCCAAGGTCAAGCGCGCCATCGACAAGGGCCACGCCAAGAACGTCATCCTGCTGATCGGGGACGGCATGGGCGACTCCGAGATCACCTCGGCCCGCAACTACCGCTTCGGCGCCGACGGCCGCTTCCCCGGCATCGACGCCCTGCCGCTGACCGGTCAGTACACGACCTTCTCCCTCGACGAGGAGACCAAGCTGCCCGACTACGTGACCGACTCCGCGGCCAGCGGCTCGGGCTGGGCGACCGGCACCAAGACCTACAACGGCGCCATCTCCGTCGACGTGAACGGCAAGTCCCAGGCCACCCTGCTGGAGCTGGCCAAGGCGAAGGGCCTCAAGACCGGCAACATCACCACCTCCGAGATCCAGGACGCCACTCCGGCCGTCGAGGCGTCGCACGTCTCGGACCGTAGCTGCTACGGCCCGGTGGAGACCGCGGCCAAGTGCCCGGAGGCGAGCATCGAGAACGGCGGACCCGGCTCGATCACCGAGCAGATCCTGAACACCCGAGCCGACATCACGATGGGCGGCGGGTCCAAGACCTTCGCCCAGACCGCGACCGCGGGCAAGTACCAGGGCCTGACGCTCGCCGCTCAGGCCGACGCGCAGGGCTACCAGGTGATCACCGACAGCGCTGGCCTGGACAAGCTGAAGAAGGCGAACCAGACCAAGCCGGTCCTCGGGCTCTTCGCCTCCGGCAACCTGCCCGTCCAGTGGGCCGGCCCGGCCGCCACCCCGACCGGGGCGACCGCGGAGCCGGTGCGCTGCACCACCAACCCGGACCTGCCCAAGACCCAACCCGACCTGGCCGACATGACCACGACCTCGATCGACCTGCTGAAGAACAAGAAGGGCTTCTTCCTCCAGGTCGAGGGTGCGAGCATCGACAAGCAGGACCACGCCGCGAACGCCTGCGGCCAGATCGGTGAGGTGGTCGCCTTCGACCAGGCGGTCAAGGTGGCGCTCGACTTTGCCAAGGCCGACGGCAACACCTCGGTCTTCGTCACCGCCGACCACGGGCACACCAGCCAGATCGTCGAGACCGGGACCAACACCCCGGGCCTGACCACCACGCTGCTCACCCACGACGGCGCCCCGATGACCATCGCCTACGGCACAGCGCCTGCCGGCAGCTCCCAGGAGCACACCGGGACGCAGGTGCGGATCGCGGGCTACGGCCCCAAGGCCGCCAACGTGGTCGGGCTGACCGACCAGACCGACCTGCACTTCACGATCGCCTCCGCGCTCCGACTGCCTGACGCGCTGCCGGGTAGCTGAAGCATTCCCTCGTCGAACGGTCCTCCCGGGTGCTCCCGGGGGGATCGTTCGCGTTGTGGGTGGATCGGGTACGCCGGCGGAAACAGGGCCGCAACCCCTTCGAGGCCCTCGACGTGCTCGGGGCGCGTTGGGCCGGCCTCAGCTCTGGCCCGGTTGGTGGGAGTGGAATCGTTCATCTCCCGTTCACCTTGCGCGGCCCGTCCGGACAACTGACCCGCGTACGTTCCCGCCATCGGGAGGGGTGACCCTGCCGCGTCCCGGCGATGTGGTATCACCGGGGACCTCATCAGGGGCTCGACCCCTCTCGTCTGTAAGGACACGCATGACCCTGCACCAGGCTTCCGCGAAGCCGTACCTGACCTCGCGGGTCGTCAAGCTTGCGGCCGTGCTCGCCCTCGGCACGCTGAGCCTCGCCGCCTGCGGCTCCGACCCGGTCGCGCCCACCAGCTCCGCCGCCCCCGGCGGCTCCACCTCCTCCTCCGGCGGCTCCACGAGCGCCTCCGGCCTCGCCTGCCCGGCCGGCTCGCTGGCCGCTGAGGGCTCGAGCGCCCAGAACGACGCCATCACCGAGACCATCGCCAGCTACAACGCCGAGTGCGGCGACAAGGCCACGATCGAGTACAACCCGACCGGTTCCGGTGCGGGCATCAAGTCCTTCTACAACGGCCTGGTCGACTTCGCCGGCTCCGACTCCGCGCTGAAGACCGAGGAGAAGGACGGCGTCGTCGAGTCCGAGAAGGCCGAGGAGCGATGCGAGGGCAACCCGGCGTGGAACCTCCCGATGGTCGTCGGCCCGATCGCGTTCGCCTACAACGTGGACGGCGTGGACAAGCTGACGCTGAACGCCGAGGTGCTGGCCGAGATCTTCAACGGCACCATCAAGACCTGGAACGACCCGAAGATCGCCAAGCTGAACGACGGGGTCACCCTGCCGAGCGACCCGATCACGGTCTTCTTCCGCTCGGACGAGTCGGGCACCACCGAGAACGCCACCAAGTACCTGCAGGCCGCCGGCAACGGCGCCTGGAAGGACGAGCCGGCCAAGGCCTGGACCGGCACCGGCGAGGGCAAGAACAAGTCCGCCGGCGTGGCCGAGGGCGTCACCGGCACCAAGAACTCCATCTCCTACATGGAGTGGAGCTACGCCAAGACCAACAACCTCAAGATCGCCCAGCTCGACGGCGGCAAGGGTGCGGTCGAGCTGACGGGTGAGTCCGTGGGCAAGGCCGTCGACGAGGCCGAGATCAAGGGCTCGGGCAACGACCTCAGCCTGAGCCTGAAGTACACGGGCAACGCCGAGGGCGCCTACCCGGCGCTCCTGGTCACCTACGAGATCGTCTGCAGCAAGGGACTGGCCGCCGACAAGACGGCCATCGTCAAGGACTTCCTCGGCTACTTCGCCTCCGACACGGCCCAGCAGAGCCTGGAGGACCTCGGCTACGCGCCGCTGCCCACCACGCTGCTGACCAAGGTCAAGGCGTCGGTCGACGCCATCTCCTGATCGCCCGACACTAGTTACTCCACGGCTCCCTCCCCGCCCGCCGAACCGGGCGGGGAGGGACCACGTTCGGGACATTCAGCAACCACAGGAGGGTCATGTCCGCCACCGAGACCGGCACGGCTGACGCGCTGGAGCCCGGCCGGCAGAGCACCGCCGCCGAGCAGGATCCCGCCGTCTCCCCCGCCGAGACCCACGACGAACCCGAGGTGACCTCCCCGGTCCCGAGGGTGGTCGTCACCCGAACGGTGGCCCGCAGCAGCGAACGGGTGCCCGAGCGCGGCTCCGGCGTCAAGCTCGCCAGCATCAGCCGGACCGGCGACCGCATCTTCAGCGCCCTGGCCGGTGGCTCCGGCGTGGTGATCGTGGGCCTCGTCGTCTTCGTCGCCGTCTTCCTGCTGGCGCTGGCCCTGCCGGCCCTGTCGCGCGACCAGGACAACTTCCTGACCTCCCGCAACTGGATCGTGGTGGGCAACGAGCTGCGGTTCGGCATCCTCGGGCTGCTCTGGACCACCGTGCTGTCGTCGGTGATCGCCATGCTGCTGGCGGTGCCGGTCGCGATCGGGGTGGCGCTGTTTCTGACCCAGTACGCCCCCAAGCGGCTGTCGGGCCCGTTGTCGTTCGTGGTGGACCTGCTCGCCGCCGTGCCCTCGATCATCTTCGGTCTCTGGGGCCTGACCGTGCTCGGCCCGTTCCTCAACCCGGCGGGCGTCTGGATCTCGGCCCACCTCGGCTTCATCCCGCTCTTCGCCAACACGGGCGCCCAGCCGAAGAACTCGGTCTTCGTGGCCTCGATCGTGCTGGCCATCATGATCCTGCCGATCGTCACCGCGATCTCGCGCGACGTCTTCGCCCAGACCCCGCGCGACCACATCGAGGCCGCCCTGGCCCTGGGGGCGACGCGCTGGGAGATGATCCTGCGAGCCGTGATGCCGTACGGCCGTTCCGGTGTGATCAGCGCCTCGATGCTCGGCCTCGGTCGGGCGCTCGGCGAGACCGTGGCCGTGCTGATCATCCTCAGCACGCCGGCCGCCGGCGCCAAGTTCTCGCCCTCGATCTTCTCCGGCGGCGAGACCTTCGCCAGCAAGATCGCCAACAACGCGTCCGAATTCGACACCCCGTCCAAGACCGGCGCCTTCATCGCCGCCGGCCTCGTGCTCTTCGTGGTCACCTTCCTGGTGAACGCGTTGGCCCGGGTCGTCGCTGACAGGGGAAGTGCCAAATGAGCACCGCCGTGAGCCAGCCCACCGGCACCGACAACGAGAAGCTCTCGTTCCGTCGTCCCAGTGGGATCCGGACGTTCACCAACTCCCTCGCCTGGGTCTACGTCACCCTCGCCGCCGTGCTAGCGGTCATCCCGCTGGTCTGGGTGCTCTACACCGTAATCAGCAAGGGCTGGCGGCTGATCCTGACCTCGAACTGGTGGTTGCAGAGCCAGCGCGGCATCACTCCCCGCCGCGAGGGCGGTGGCGCCTACCACGCGATCATCGGCACGGTCGAGATCGGGCTGATCTGCGCCGTGATCGCGGTCCCGCTCGGCGTGCTCGGCGCGGTCTTCCTGATCGAGTACGCCCGCGGCACCAAGGCCGCCCGCGTGGTCAGCTTCACCGTCGACATCCTCAGCGGGATTCCCTCGATCGTGGCGGCGCTGTTCATCTACGCGCTGTTCATCACCATCTTCGGCTTCGGCCGCTCGGTGATCGCGGTCTCCTGCGCGTTGGTGCTGCTGATGCTGCCCGTGGTGCTGCGCTCGACCGAGGAGATGCTCAAGCTCGTCCCGGACTCCTTGCGGGAGGCCTCGTACGCCCTCGGCGTGCCGCGGTGGAAGACGATCCTCAAGGTCGTCATTCCGACCGCGTTCGGCGGCATCTCCACCGGCGTGGTGCTCGGGCTGGCCCGGGTGATGGGCGAGACGGCCCCGCTGTTGATCCTGGTCTCCTACGCCGTGGGCATCAACTTCTCCCCGACGGCCGCAACCATGGGCGCCCTGCCCACCATGATCAACTCCGGCCGCGACCAGGCGCCGACCCTGCCGGGCTACGAGCGTGTCTGGGCCGCTGCGCTCACCCTGATCCTCATCGTCATGCTGCTCAACCTGCTCGCCCGGGTGATCGCCCGCGCCAGCAAACTCAAGGAGAAGTAACCAGATGGCCAAGCGCATCGACGTCAACAACGTCGACATCTACTACGGCGGCTTCCACGCGGTCCAAGAGGTGTCGATGACGGTCGAGCCCCGTACGGTGACCGCCTTCATCGGCCCGTCCGGGTGCGGCAAGTCCACCCTGCTGCGGACGCTGAACCGGATGCACGAGGTCATCCCCGGTGCACACGTCAAGGGCAGCATCAGCCTGGACGGCACGGACCTCTACGGGCCCGGGGTCGACCCCGTCGCCGTCCGTCGGGTGGTCGGCATGGTCTTCCAGCGACCCAATCCGTTCCCGTCGATGTCGATCTTCGACAACGTGGCTTCGGGTCTGCGGCTGAACGGGGTCAAGAACAAGAAGGTGCTCACCGAGGCGGTCGAGCGGTCGCTGATGGCGGCCAACCTCTGGAACGAGGTCAAGGACCGGCTCGGTCGGGCCGGGATCGGCCTCTCCGGCGGTCAGCAGCAGCGGCTCTGCATCGCCCGGGCCATCGCGGTGGAGCCCCAGGTCATCTTGATGGACGAGCCGTGCTCGGCCCTGGACCCGATCTCCACGCTCGCGATCGAGGACCTGATCGGTGAGCTCAAGGAGCAGTACACCGTGGTCATCGTGACCCACAACATGCAGCAGGCCGCCCGGGTGAGCGACCAGACAGCGTTCTTCAACCTGGCTGCGCAGGGCAAGCCGGGCCGGCTGATCGAGATCGGGTCGACCGAGAAGATCTTCTCCAACCCCAACGAGAAGGCGACCGAGGACTACATCACCGGCCGCTTCGGCTGAGTGACTGGTGGTGCATCGGGGGGCTCACTTCTTGCTGTAGACCACCACGACCCGGCGGTTGACCTTCCGGTTCTTCTCCGAGGTGTTGGGGACGGCGGGGTCGGCTTCGCCACGGCCGACCACCGTGAAGGCGAAGTCGGCGGCGGGCAGGTCTGACCGGAGCAGGCGAGCGACAGCTGTGGCCCGTTGCCGGCTGAGGGTCTTGCCGTGTGCCGCCGACCCGAGGTCGTCGGTGTAGCCGGTGATGCGGACGGACCCGGCGCCCTGCCCGGCCAGCTGCTGGCCGACCTCGCGCAGCCGGTCGCGCGCCTTGGCGTTGATCTTCGCGCTGTCGAGGCCGAACAGCACGGTCGAGTCCAGCGTGATCGTCGTCTTGCTAGGCAGCCGCTCGACCCGGGCCTCACGCTTGAGGTCGGACTCGCCGAAGGAGATGTCGAGAACCGGCGCCACGACGTCGGCGACCGGAGCTGTCACGTTGACGACCGGAGCGACCGGGCCTGGGGCTGCCGAGGCCGAGCCCGGGCCGAGCAGGCCGCCGACCAACAGCAGACCCAGCCCGAGGACGTACGGCCGCGCGGACCGACGGTCACTGGACCGGGACATCCTTCACCGTCCCGAAGTTGGGGATCTTGACGTCGACGATCGTCACGTCCGCAGGCGGCGCCGCAAAGGTCGCCGAGAGCACGACCGGGACGTTGCCGGACAGGAAGACCGACGAGAGGCTGCGGGAGCACAGACAGTTGCCAACGCCGTCGGAGGCGACCAGGTAGAGCTTGCTGTTCTTGCCGTCCACGAGCTGCAGGCCGTCACCGGCGAGGCCGGTGGAGTCGCTGGCCTTGTAGTCGCCGTCGGAGAGCAGATCGGCGACCTGGAGACGGTCGGTGCTGTCGACAGGTGAGCTGAGGGTGTAGTTGACGGTGCTCGTCGTGCCGCTGCGGAGCACCGGGTAGAGGGTCACGGTGACCTTCTTGCCGCCCTTGGACGAGGTCCGGGTGGCCACCGACTGACCGAGCTCGCTGCCGGCACCAGGCTGGTTCGGATCGGCCGGCGTGGGCGCGGCGGTGGCCGGGTCGGTGCCGGTCGGGGTAGCGCTGGGGCTCCCGGTCGTCGAAGCGGTCGGATCGTTGCTGCTGGCCGGAGCCGAGGTCGCCGGCGGCGGCGCGTCCGAGGTCGGAGCGCTCGAGGCGGGCGGGTCCGAGGCCCCGCCGAGCACACTGCAGCCGGTGACCGCGACGGCCAGGACGGCCGTCAGACCGATGGTGGTGATCGTGCGCATGGTTCCCCCTTGAGCCCTGCGACTCTCGCCGGACCCCCCGGCAGCGTAGGTGAGGATCGGGCTCACTGCTGCCGATCAGAGGCCCGACCTGTGGATTGGCTAGGAGGTCGCTCGATCCCTCAGCTACGACGGCGCGCCGACATAGACTCGCCGGCGTGAGCGCACAGGCTGGGTGGTACCCCGATCCCGGGGGCGGCCAGGACCTCTACCGGTACTGGGACGGTCGGGCCTGGTCCGCCGCCACGTCGCCCAACCCAGCCGCACCGCCGCCCACGCGCGGGCTGCTCGGCCCCTCCTCCCCCGCGGCGAGCACCGGCGCCACTCCTGCCGGTACGGGCTACGCCACCGGCGGGCAGTCCTACGGCGCGCAGTCGTATGGCCAGCAGCCGTACGGAAGCACCGGCTACGCGGCGGCCGGCTCGGCCTACCAGGGCTATCAGCAGACCGCCCGCAAGCGGTCGCCGCTGGGCTGGTGGCTGGCTGGTGGCGCCCTCCTCCTGGTCATTGCCGTGATCGCGGTGATCGCGGTGCGGACGACTACCGGGCTGACCGGCCCGGTGGCCGGTCCCGGCGGCCAGGGCAGCCAGAACGCGTGCCCGGTCGCCAAGGAACAGAGCGACGACCCCAACCAGGACCCCAACGACGGCCGGGTGCACGGCGGCCCGCTCTCCTACCCCGAGCTCGTCGCCCCGTGGGGGCCGCCCACGTCCAGCGGTAATCCCGTCCCCTTCGGCACCGACATCCGCATGCAGTCTGTGCTCGATCAGGCCAACTACGACGGCACGGAGGACCACGACTGGGTCGCCTCCATCCTGGTCGCCGAGCTCCAGGCGGGGGACGGCTTCTTCTCCCCCGAGGAGGGCTCGAAGATCGTCGTGAAGTGCGTCATCGGCACCTTCTACGGCAACGCCCAGGTCACCAGTGACGTCAAGGTCAACCGGGCCACCACGATCGACGGGCACGACGCCTGGATCGTCGAGTCCGCGTTGAGCTTCGACATCCCGGGGCTGAACGCCAAGGGCGAACGGCTGATCGTCGCGATCGTGGCCGACGGAGCCCGCTCGGGCCTCTTCTACGCCTCCATCCCCGACACCCGGCCCGACCTCGTCGCCCCCGCCCGGGCCGCTCTCGCCCAGCTGTCCGTCGACAGCTGACCGAGCGAACGCGGAAGCCGACCCGGCCCCCCGCCGCGCCACCACCCCCCGGCCAGAGGCCTGACGGTCACTTCACAGGCTCAAGGGTCACTTTGCCACTGCGCCCGCGGGTGTGATGTCGGCCGTCGGCCTGTGAAGTGACGGACAGACCGGGTCAGCAGCGGATCAGGCCGCGGCGGTCCTTCATGGCCAGGACCCGGGCAGCGCTCTCGTCGACCCGGGCGGCGAAGTCGGGGTCGCTCTCGGCGCGGGCCACGAGCGCCTTGGCCGAGGCCTCCGCCAGATCGGGATCGGCGACGATGGCCAGGTCCCCGCCGGCCAGCAGGAAGCGCATCACCCGCTGGTTCGCCGGGACGTCGCTCACGCCTCTGGCGGCGAGGTCGTCGGAGATCACGACCCCGTCGAACCCGAGGTCGCCGCGGATCATGGTGCCGATCACCGTCGGGGAGAAGGCGGCCTGCTGCTTGGCGTCGATCTGGCGGTAGATGGCCGAGGAGACCATCACCATGTCGACCCGGGCGTCCACGGCGGCCTGGAAGCCCTTCAGCGCCGGGTCCCTGCGGGTCGTGACCGTGTCGACCACGCGTGCCTCGGTGTCGGTGTTGCCCCGGACACGGCCGAGCCCAGGGAAGTGCTTGACCGCGGTGGCGATGCCCGCGTTGTCCATCCCGGTCGTGTAGGCGGCGACCTTGCGGGCCACGATGCTCGGCGAGGGGCCGTAGCCGCGGCGCAGCTGGCCGATCGGCTGGTTGACCGCCACCAGGTTGCGGGGCACAACGTCGGCGACCGGGGCGAGGTTGACGTTGATCCCCGCCTTGTCCAGCCCGTCGCCCCAGGTCTCGGCCTCGGTGGCCAGGCTCTCGTCGGACAGCTTGGCCTGCAGCACCGCCGACGGGATGTCGGCGAAGCCGCTGCCGGCGAGCCGCTGCACGAGCCCGCCCTCCTGGTCGGCCGCAACCATCACGTTCACCCGTTGCGGCCGGTCGGCCGCGTCGCGCACATCGGCAATCACCTGCTGGGTGGCCGACACGCCGGCCTTGGAGTTGCCGAGCAGCAGCACGCTGCCGGCGTGGGTGCGGCCGATCATCGCGGCCCGGGACGTGGACAGCCCCGTCGAGCTGGACGAGACCATCAGCAGCTGCCCCACCCGCTCGGCCAGGCTGAGCTCGCTGACGAGCCGCATGCACGCGGCCGCCGTGGGCAGCGGGGGGGTTTCCGACGGCGTCGGGGTGCTGCTCGGTGAGCTCGACCGCGGTGCCGTCGACGGGCTGGGCGAGCCGGACGCGGGCGCGGTGCCGCCGCTGGACGCCGGGCCGGTGGCCGCCGGGGTGCCGCCGGGGATGGTGCAGGCCGCCAGCACCAGTACGGTCGCGCTCAGGGCGAGGGCGGTACCGCGTACGGTCAGCAACGCCGTCAGACCGCGGGTCGCGACGTGGAGCCGACGGCCCCCGGCGCGGGGTTCGGGCGTGGCCACGGCTACCTCCTGGTTCGGGGCGTCCACTCTTGAGATGCCTGTTCAACCGGCGCGGGCGCGCGCCCTAAGGTTGGGCCACACGCGTTACCGGCCGCAACTGCGGGTACCGGCAACAGCCCACACACCTTCGGGAGGACCCATGTCGAGCATCAGCGTAAGTCCCCGGACCCTGGCCGACGTGCTGCCGGGCGGGCTTGCCCGCAGTGTGGCTCTGGTCGTCGGCGGCGCCGTCTTCGTGGGTCTCACGGCCCAGGTGGCGATCCCGCTGCCGTTCACCCCGATCCCGCTCTCGCTGCAGACCTTCTCGGTGCTGCTGGTGGGCGCGGTGCTGGGCAGCCGGCGCGGGGTCGCCTCGATGGCGTTGTACCTGCTGGCCGGCGCGGCGGGCGTGCCGTGGTTCGCCGCTCACCAGAGCGGCTGGTCGTTCGCCTCCTTCGGCTACGTGGTGGGCTTCGTGCTCGCCGCCTGGATCGTCGGCCGGCTGGCTGAGCGAGGTGCCGACCGGAACGTGCTGCGGACGGCCGGTGTGATGGTGCTCGGCAACCTCGCCATCTACGCCTGTGGCGTGCCCGGGCTGATGCTGGCGACCGGTCTGCCGCTGGCCAAGGCCCTGCTGCTCGGTGTCGTGCCCTTCCTCATCGGTGACGCCATCAAGATCGTCGTCGCCGCCGGCCTGCTGCCGGCCACCTGGAAGCTGGTCGGCAACCGCCGCTGACCAACGCATCGGCCGGCGGCGCCCGGTTCAGCCGCCGTCACCAGTCTGCCCGCGGGAACCATCGTGGTGGGCGCCAGCAACGCGACGCTGCACACCCGGCCCGTGGTTCTGCTCGCTCTCCGCGTTATCGACCCCGCCGACAAGACCCGACGTTCCGGATTTCCGACGGACTCAGCCGAGGGCGAGCAGCGCGTTCTCGATCACCTCGGCCATCGCCGGGTGAATCCAGTACTGGCCCCGAGCCACCTCAGCGGCGGTCTGGCCAAAGCTCATGGCCTGGATCAGCGGCTGGATCAGCGAGGACGCGTCCGGTCCGATCAGGTGGGCGCCGAGCAGCCGACCCGAGCTGCGGTCGCCGACCAGCTTGACGAAGTGGTCCTTGTCCTCCATCGCCCAGCCGTACGCGACGTCGCCGTACGCCTGCTGGGCGGCGGTGTAGTCGAGGCCCTGTTCGCGCGCTTGCCGCTCGGTCAGCCCGACGGCGGCGACCTGGGGCGAGGAAAAGACGGCGTGCGGCACGTAGCGGTGGTCGCTCGTCCTCAGGTCGTCGGGGTGCAGCAGGTTGTGCTGGACGACCCGGGCCTCGTGGTTGGCCACGTGCTTGAGCTGGTAGGGCGAGGAGACGTCGCCGAGCGCGTAGACGTGCGGGGCGCTCGTCCGCTGGTGGGCGTCGACCACGACGTAACCCTGCTCGTCGACCTCGATACCGGCGGCGTCCAGGTTGAGGGTGTCGCCGTTGGGCCGGCGGCCGGTGGCGATCAGCAGCACGTCCGCGGTCAGCTCCTGCTCCCCCGCGGCGTCCGCCACCGTCGCGGTCACGCCACCACCGTCGGTTGCTCGGACGCGGCGCAGGGTGCTGCCCGTCCGGAGGTCGATCCGCTCTCGGATCAGCTCGGTGAAGCGGGCCGAGACGTCGGCGTCCTCGCGGCTGAGCATCTGCTCGCCGCGGTTGACCACCGTCACCCGGGTGCCGTAGGAGGCAAAGATGTGGGAGAACTCGGCGGCGATGTAGCCGCCCCCGACGATGAGGATCGACCCGGGCAGCTCCGGCAGCCGCATCACGGTGTCCGAGGTGTGGTAGGTCACGCCTTCGAGTCCGGGGATGTCGGGGATGACCGGACGGCTGCCGGCCGCCAGCACGAAGCGGTCGGCGGTGATCGTCGCCTCCCCCACACGCAACGCGTGCTCCCCGACGAAGTGCGCCGCTTCCTGGAAGACGGTGACGTTGTCGTTGCTGCGGCGCCACGTGAGGCCGCCGGCAGAGATGGGGTCGATCCGGCCGAAGATGCGGTCCCGGATCTCGTCCCAGTGCACCGCGCCGAGCTCGAGGTCGACGCCGAGGCGGCGCGCGTGCGCCGGGCTGAGCGCGAGGTCGGCCGGGTGCACGAACATCTTGGTCGGGATGCAGCCCACGTTCAGGCAGGTACCGCCGAAGGTGCCCTTGTCGATCAGCGCGATCGAGGTCTCGGCGAAGCGTTCGTCGGCGATCGAGTTGCCCGAGCCGGAGCCGATGACGGCGAGATCGAAGTGCTGCACCCCGCCATCGTGCCAGGCCGCGCCAGCGGCCATCGGGTCCGACGGCCGCGCCAGCGGCCATCGGGTCCGAGGCAGCGACCGGGTCAGCCGGTGCCGCTGGTCAGACGGTGACGCCGAGCGGCACGCTGATGCCGAGGCCGCTGCGCGCGTCGCGCCCGTACCGTTCGATCTCACCAGCGAGGTCCAAGGGGCGCGTGGTCATCGCCGCGCCCGCGGCGAGCAGGTGCGCCGGGATCAGCCACACCACCTCGAACTCGATGCCGTCGGGGTCGGCGCCGTAGAGGGACTTGGTGGTGCCGTGGTCGGAGAGCCCGACCAGCGCGTCCGCCGCGGCCAGGGCGTGCTGCAGCTGCTCGAGGTCGCCAAGGGTGCTGACCTCCCAAGCCAGGTGGTAGAGCCCGACCGTCGAGCGACCGGCCGCACTGGGGGTGGCCTGCGGACCCGTCCGGAACAGGCCCAGGTCGTGGTCGTTGGTGGAGTCCGGGGCCCGCAGGAAGGCCGCCTGGCCGGGGATGGTCTCCACGACGCGGAAGCCGAGCACCTCGGTGTAGAACGCCACCGACCGGTCGAGGTCGGAGATGAAGAGGACGGCGTGGTTGAGGCGCTGGATCGGCATGGGGGCTCCCGCTAGAGTTGAAGTTTCAAGTTCACCGTACACCCCTGGAGACCGGCCAATGGTCGAGCGTGCTAATTGCCGCTATTTCCTATGGTGAGACAGGGGTTTGGTGCTACTCGGCGGCTGGGCTAACGTCTGTCCCAGGTCATGAGTGTCAGCGCACGGCCCCGGCTCGCTGACCAGCAACCCTCGGCGACGGTGGGGTGCTCCGGGTGAAGACCTGGTCGGCATCGTCCAGACGTCGGCAAACCAGCCGCCCACTCCGAGGAACGCCCGTGAAGTACCTCCACAGCCGGATCCACGTCGACCTGCAGCGCACCGCGAGCGCCAGCTGTCGGCGAATGCCCTGCTGCGTCTGAGTCCCGCTTCCCGTCGTCCCGTTGTTGCCCGACCCTCGTGGTCGCGCCGCGCCCCCAGGAGTTCCCACATGTCTATCCGTACGTCCCCGCTCGGGCAGATCGCCCGCTCCCTCGCCTCCCAGACCGACCTCTGGGAGCCGCTCGTCCGTTACGACGACCAGACCCGCTACTACACCCGCCTGCTCGGCGAGCCCGGCTACGAGGTGTGGCTGCTCAGCTGGCTGCCGGGCCAGGGAACGCTCTGGCACGACCACGGCGGTAGCGCCGGCGCCTTCGCCACCGTCCGTGGAACGCTGACCGAACGGCACGCGGTCGCGCTCGGGGACGGTACGGCGCGGATCGCCCCCGGCGAGCGCCGGCTTTCCGGTGGAGAGGTCCGTCCTTTCGGCCGACAGCACATCCACCAGGTCACCAACGACGACCTTGTACCAGCCGTCAGCATCCATGTCTATGCCCCGTCACTGAGCGAGATGCATGAGTACGAACCGTCCGGGACGCTGTTATCGTTGTCTCGATCCCAACTGGCTGGGGTGAATTGGTGAGCATCCTCATCCCGCCAGCCACCACGACCCGCACCGGTCGCAAGACCATCCAAGAAGTGCTGGAAATGGCCCGGGGGCGCCTCTCAAGGCTCACCCCAGCACAGGCCCGGAGTCTCTGGGGCGCCGGTGCGGTCGTGGTGGACATCCGTCCTGCAGCGCAACGCGCAGCGGAAGGCGATCTCCCCGGTGCCCTGCTGATCGAACGTAACGTGCTCGAGTGGCGGCTGGACCCGTCCAGTGACGCGGCCCTGCCGATCGCCTCGTACGACCTCCAGGTGATTGTCCTCTGTCAGGAGGGCTACACCTCCAGCCTCGCCGCCGCCGCCCTGCACGACCTCGGCGTCTGGCGCGCGACCGACGTCATCGGTGGCTTCGCCGCCTGGCGCGAGCTGCTCTAGGAGCGGGCCCTTCGCACCGCGCCAGCCCTCCGTGCGGCCGCTACCCCGGGGCCCACCCTGCACGGTCACTTCACACACTCGAGGGCGACCTCACACCTGCGGCAGCGGGTGTGAGGTCGCCCGCGAGTGTGTGAAGTGACCGGCCAGCCTTCGGCTGGGGCCTTTCGGCCTGGGCCGGGGGGCGGGTCAGTGAGGGTGGCGGGTCAGACGCCAGCGTAGGAGTGCAGGCCGGAGACCAGCAGGTTGATGCCGACGAAGTTGAACCAGAACGAGGCGAGGCCGATGATCGCGATCACGGCGGCCTTCTTGCCCCGCCAGCCGGCGGTCGAACGGGCGTGCAGGTAGCAGGCGTAGACCACCCAGGTGACCAGGGCCCAGGTCTCCTTGGGGTCCCAGCCCCAGTAGCGGCCCCAGGCGTACTCGGCCCAGACCGAGCCGGCGGCCACGGTGAAGGTCCACAGCGGGAAGGCGAAGGCGTGGAAGCGGTACGTGATCAGGTCGATCCGGCGGGAGGTCGGCAGCAGCGCCAGGTAGCCCTTGACGGTGCCGCGGTCCTCGGCGCGCTTCTTGAGCAGGTAGAGGATCGACATCAGGCCGCCGACGTTGAACGCGGCGCCCGAGATCGCCGCAGCGACGATATGGATCAGGAACCAGACCGAGTGCAGCGCCGGGACCAGCGGCGCCACCGCGACGTAGAACACGGTGACGGCCAGGCCGTTGCCGACCGCGGCCAGCAACGTCACCGGCAGGCCGAGCCAGCGCAGACCGGCCCGCCACACCATGAGCAGGTAGACCGCCACGATGAAGACCATCGCCGTGGTGGTGAACTCGAACATGTTGCCCCAGGGCGCCCGGCCCGCCGCGAGCCCGCGCAGCAGTACTCCACCAGTGCTGAGCAGGAACCCGATGATGGTCAGCGCGACACCCATCCGGCCGAACATCTCGACGCGCTGGGAGTTGGCACCCGTCAGCCCGTCGTCGGCCGCCGCGGACCTCGAGCCGGCGGCGGACCCGTCGTTGCGAGCGGACGGAGCGTCGACCTGGTCGTACACCACGTCGCCCCGTGCGCCCACCGCCGCCAGCTCACGCTCCGGCTCAGCCGCGGCCGCTCCGACGCTGCGCGCTGATGCCCACTCAGCAGCGTGGGCGAACATGGCCAGGGCGTAGACGACGACCGACGTCACGAACACGACGTTCGACAGGTACTCGTATCTCATCGGTCAGCTCTCTCACTGCGATCAGGGTGGTCTGTCAAAGATTCGTCGGCGTCGTCCTCGCCGAATGCGTGGGACGGGCCGGACAGCTCGGTGGCGAGCTCGGCGACGTCCTCGCTGAGCCCCGCCCGGGCGTCGGCGCGGTCCAGGCCGCCAACCTCGACCACGACAGAGCCGCCGTCGCCCCGCCGCGTCCGCACCCAGACCCGGCGCGGCCGGATGAACAGCGACAAGCAGAGGCCGAAGACGGCGAAGGCGATGGCTCCCAGCGAGATCGCCGAACCGGGTGAGTCCCCGATCTGCAGCTTGACCCAGCGGTCCCAGCCGTCCAGCTTGATGGTGCCGAGGTCGTCCGGCAGGGTGGCCAAGTCGCCGACGCCGAGCACCAGCCGCAGCGGCGCGCCCTTGTCGTCCTTCATCTCGGTCATCCCGGCGGTGTTGAGCGAGTACACGTTCTCGGGAACCCCGTTCTCGACCTTCGGCGGACCGTAGTAGCCGTTGAGGAACAGCGCCGGGTTGATGGCGTCCGGGAAACCCGAGGTCGGGATACCGGAGCCGTTGTCGACTGCCGTCGGCAGGAAAAAGCCCTCGAACGCCACCCGCTGCGGCCGCGCGTCCGGGGCCTTGATCGCACCGGCCGAGGTGAAGTTACCGTCCTGGGGCAGGAAGACGACCGGTCCCGAGAAGGAGACCTTGCCGTCGCCGTCGGTGATGGTGACCCGTGGGGCGTAGCCGTGGCCGATCAGGTGCACGGTGGTGCCGTTGACGTTCAGCGGGTGGTTGACCTCGAGCGTCTCCAGCTGCGGCGTCGCTCCGGGGCTGTCGGTCTCCTCGACCTCGGCCCTGAACAGCCGGGCCGCCCCCCGCTGCACCGCGCCGGTCTCGAACTGGACGTCGAAGCTCTTCACCACCAGGGCGAACGGGTTGAGGTCGGTATCGGAGAAGGCGCCGCCCGCGGCGAAGTCGTCGTACTGGGGAACGGTGTTGGAAAAGCCCTGACCGACCACCACCACGCTGCTGCCGCGGAAGCCGTACAGGCTGCCGATCGCGACGCCCAGCAGCACGAAGAGCAGGCTGACGTGGAAGACCAGGTTGCCGGCTTCGCGGAGGTAGCCGCGTTCGGCCGCCACCGAGTCCGCGCGCTCCTCGACCCGGTAGTGCCGGCGCCGGAGTGCGGACGCCGCCCGTTCGAGCACGGCGGACGCGTCGTCCGGGTTGGTCGGCGCCGTGCTGTACGCAGGCAGCCGGGCCAGGTTCTGCGGCGTCCGCGGCGGCCGGCCGCGGACGGCGCGGGCGTAGACGCCGACCCGCGGGACGATGCAGCCGACCAGGGACAGGAAGAGCAGCAGGTAGATCGCCGAGAACCAGGGCGAGGTGTAGACGTGGAAGACGCCGAGCTTGTCGTAGATCGGGCCCAGCGTGGGGTGCTCGGCGATGAAGTCCGACACCCGGACCGGGGAGATGTTGCGCTGCGGGACGAGCGAGCCCGGGATGGCGGCCACGGCGAGCGCGAACAGCAGCACCAGGGCCGTCCGCATCGAGGTCAGCTGGGTCCAGACGAACCGGAAACCGCCCCGCCAGCCCAGCCGGGGGAGGCTGCTCGGCCCGGGCGGTGGCGTGGCGCCGGCGGCGGTCTCGGGCTCGCGGACGTCCGTGGTGGTCATCGTGAGGCTCAGATCACCGGGACGAAGGTGGCGAAGGAGCGCAGCGAAGCGGTGACCTGGGTCCAGAGCCCGGTGACCAGCAGCAGCCCGACGGCCACCATCAGCACCCCGCCGGTCCGCAGCAGTGCGCCCTGGTGGCGGCGGAGGAAGCCGACGGCCCGGGCCATCCGGGTGTAGGCGAGCCCGGCGATGACGAACGGGACCCCGAGGCCCAGCGCGAAGACGAACGCGAGCAGGCCGCCGCGTAGGGCCGTGCCCTCGTTGTAGGCCAGGCTGTAGACGACGCCCAGCGTCGGCCCGATGCACGGCGTCCAGCCGAGCGCGAAGACGATGCCGAGCAGCGGGGCCGCGGCCACCCCGGCGGTGGGCACCCGGGACAGCCGCAGCTCCCGCTGACCCAACGGCACCACGCCGGCGAAGATCAGCCCGAGCAGGATGATCGCCACGCCGAGCGCCCGGCTGATCGGGTCGGAGTAGCGCAACAGCACCGAACCCAGGCTGCCGATCACGGTGCCGGTGGCCACGAAGACGACCGCGATGCCGAGGACGAACAACGACGTACCGATCAGCATCCGACCGCGCCGCCGGGTGCCCTCGAGCACCTCGGCGGCACCGAGTCCGGTGGCGTAGGAGAGGTAGCCCGGCAGCAGCGGCACCACGCACGGGGAGAAGAACGACACCAGTCCGGCCAGCAGCGCCACCGGTACGGCCAGCGCCATCGAGCCGCCGACCGCGGCCTGCGCCCAGCTGGCGAGGTCGAGCGGGATCATGTCTTCGCCACCGAGTTGATCACGGTCACCAAGGTGATCTTGGAGATCGGCCCGAGAATACGGACGGCCAGCCGGCCCTGGCGGTCGATGATCAAGGTCGTCGGGATCGCCTTGGCCGGCGCAGTCTTGGTGAAGGCAAGCAGGGTCGTGCCGTCGGGGTCGTAGATGCTGGGATAGGTGATCGCGTTCGCCCGGATGAAGGCCTGGGCCGGTGCCGGATCGTAGTCACGGGTGTTGATGCCCAGGAACTGCGCCACCTTGGCCGTCTCGGTACTGGCTTGCTGCAGGCCCGGCGCTTCCTCGCGGCACGGCGAGCACCACGAGCCCCAGACGTTCACCACCAGGACTTTGCCGACGTAGTCGGCGGTGGAGAGCGGCTTGCCGTCCAGGCTCTGGCCGGCCACCGCCGGCTGCGCCACCCGGTCGGCGGGTGAGATCTCGGTGACGACGCCCGTGGACCCGACGTAACCCTGCTGGTTGGCTTGGCCCGCTCCGCCGTCGGTCCTGCCGGTGCTGCAGGCGGAGACACCGAACACCAGGGCGGCGGTCAACACTACCGCCCCCGTCAGCCGCGCCAAGCCGATCATCAGGATCCCGCGACGAAGTTCTGCGGCCGCGGACCGGCGTACAGGGCGGCGGCCGGCTCGCGGTAGCCGACCGAGCTCAGCCGACCGTCGGTGTAGGTGAACGAGGTGACGCTGGCCAGCCGGCACTCGCGCTTACGCGGGTCGTGCACGAGCCGACGGCCCTCGGCGTCGCAGCGGGCCATCCAGATCGGCAGCTGGTGGGAGACCACGACCGCCTCGTGCCCCTCGGCGGCGACTGCCGCGTCGCGCAGCGCCAGCCGCATCCGGGCCACGATCTCGCGGTACGGCTCGCCCCAGCTCGGGGTGGCCGCGTTGCGGAAGAGCCACCAGATCGCCGGTGTCCCCAAGATGCGGCCGGCTGTGATCCTGCGCCCCTGCAGCTGGTTACCGGCCTCGATCACCTGCTCGTCGGTGGTCACCGGCAGTCCGAGCTGGTCCGCCAGCGGGGCGATCGTCTCCTGCGCCCGCTCGAGCGGGGAGCAGCGCAGGTGGACGATGTCGCGACCGTCGAGGTCGGCCGCCACCGCCAGCGCCATCTCGCGACCCAGGTCGGAGAGGTGGAAGTCGGGCAGCCGCCCGTACAGCATGCCGGTGGGGTTGAAGACCTCGCCGTGCCGGACCAGGTGCACGACCGTCGTGGTGGCCCGAGGACGTCCGGGCGCCGGGCTGATCTCGCTGCTCACCGGCTCATCCTCTCGCGGCGGCCACGGCGGCGGCCGGGAGCGCGCTGACCACTCGGTCGAGCGCGGCGTCGTCGTGGGCGGCGGAGAGGAACCAGCCCTCGAAGGCGCTCGGCGGCAGATAGACGCCGGAGTCGAGCATCGAGTGGAAGAAGGCGGCGTACGCGGCCGTGTCCTGGCGGGCCGCCGTGGCGTAGTCCGGGACGGCGGTCACACCGTCGGGCACGAAGAAGACGCTGAACAGGTTCCCGGCCGCCTGCACGACGTGCGGGACGCCGGCGTGCGACAGCGCCGCCGTCACCTCGGCCTGCAGCCGCAGCGCCGCGGAGTCGACGTGGGCGTAGACCTCGTCGGTGGCCAGCCGCAGCGTGGTCAGGCCGGCCGTGGCCGCCACCGGGTTCCCCGAGAGCGTGCCGGCCTGGTAGACCCCGCCGACCGGGGCGAGGTGCTGCATCAGGCCGGCGCGGCCGCCGAACGCCGCCGCCGGGAAGCCGCCGCCCATCACCTTGCCGAAGGTCATCAGGTCCGGGACGACGCCGTCGAGGCCGTACTGACCCGAGCGGGTGAGCCGGAAGCCGGTCATCACCTCGTCGGAGACGAACAGCGCCCCGTGCCGGGCGCAGATGTCGGCGAGGAAGGCGTTGAAACCGACCCCGTCCTCCACCCCGGGCGGGACGACGCCCATGTTGCCGGCGGCCGCCTCGGTGACCAGGCAGGCGATCTGGTCGCCGTACGTCGCGAACGCCTCACGCACGGCCGCGCGGTCGTTGTAGGCCAGCACGATGGTGTCAGCGGTGGTGGCGGCGGTGACCCCCGGCGATCCGGGGACCGCGGCGTCGCCGGAAAAGGATGACCCGCTACGAGCGGCCAGGGTGGCGACCCCGGAACCGGCGGCGGCCAGCAGCGCGTCGACGTGGCCGTGGTAGCAGCCGGCGAACTTGATGATCTTGTCCCGACCGGTGATGCCGCGGGCCAGCCGCAGCACCGACATGGTGGCCTCGGTGCCGGAGTTGACCAGCCGGACCTGCTCGACCGGCGTCCGGTCGATGATCTCGGCGGCGAGCTCGACCTCGGCGGTGGTCGGGGCGCCGTAGGAGGTGCCGCGCGACGCCGCCTCGGCGACCGCGCCGATCACCTCGGGGTGGGCGTGGCCCAGCAGCATCGGGCCCCAGGAGCAGATCAGGTCGACGAGCTCGTTGCCGTCGGCGTCGTAGAGGTACGGGCCCGTGGCGCTGGCGATGAAGCGGGGCGTGCCGCCGACGGAGAGGAACGCCCGGACGGGTGAGTTGACCCCGCCGGGGGTGACGGTCTGGGCGCGCGCGAACAGCGCCGCCGACCGGGTGTCGGTCCTCGGCTTCGCCGTCGAGGTCATGTGGCCACCGCCTCGGACGCAGTCCGACCGTCGAACCGTCTCGACGAAGGAGGGCTTGGTTCGCCGGAACCAACAACGCGTGAGCGCTCGCGCTCTCCTCGCCTGTCGTCGCGAAGCGACTGTGCCCACTCCTGGGCCCAGTAGGTCAGCACGATGTCGGCGCCGGCGCGGCGGATGGAGGTGAGCGTCTCGGCGATGGCCGGCTCGCGGCTGATCCAGCCGTTCGCGGCAGCGGCCTCGACCATGGCGTACTCGCCGGAGATGTTGTACGCGGCCACGGGCACGTCGACGGCCTCGCGGACGGCGCGGATCACGTCCAGGTAGGCCAGGGCCGGCTTGACCATCACGATGTCGGCGCCCTCGGCGAGGTCCAGCGCCACCTCGCGCAGCGCCTCGCGCACGTTGGCGCCGTCCTGCTGGTAGGTCTTGCGGTCGCCGGTCAGCGACGACCCGACCGCCTCGCGGAACGGACCGTAGAAGGCGGAGGTGTACTTCGCGGCGTAGGCCAGGATGGTGGTGTCGATGAGCCCGGCGGCGTCCAACGCGTCGCGGATCGCCCCGACCTGGCCGTCCATCATCCCGCTGGGGCCGACGACGTGGGCGCCAGCCTCGGCGTGCAGCACGGCCATCTCGGCGTAGATCGCCACGGTCGCGTCGTTGTCCACCAGGCCGGACGGGGTGAGCACGCCGCAGTGCCCGTGGTCGGTGAACTCGTCCAGGCAGACGTCCGACATCACCAGCAGGTCGCCACCGACCTCCGTCCGGACCGCCCGAATGGCTTCGGTGAGGATGCCGTGCGGGTCGACCGCGCCGGTGCCCCGGGCGTCCTTGTGCTCGGGCACCCCGAAGAGCATGATGCCGCCCAGCCCGACCTGCGCGGCCTCGACCGCCGCCTTGCGCAGCGTGTCGAGGGTGTGCTGGACGACGCCGGGCATCGACGAGATCGGCCGCGGCTCGGACAGTCCCTCCGCCACGAACGCGGGCAGCACCAGCTGGCGCGGAGCGACATTCGTCTCCGCCACCATCGAGCGCATCGCCGGCGACGTACGCAGCCGCCGAGGACGGGATCTGATGGTCAGCGGGGCGCTCTCAGACTGGGAGTTCATGGCCTGTCCAACCTAGCGCCGCCCTCCGACAATCACACCCGACGGCGGGGTGACGTACGCCTCTGCGACGGCTTGAGCACCGGCTCGCCCTCGGCGAGGAAGCCGTCTCGACGCTCGGCGGCAAAGCTGGCGAGCGCGTCGGCCAGGTCGACCACCGACGGCTTGCCGGCGACCACGTCGACCCGCAGCCCGTGCTCCTCACACGTCTTGGCCGTGGCCGGGCCGATGGCCGCGATGATCGTCGAGGGATGCGGCTTGCCGGCGATACCGACCAGGTTGCGGACCGTGGAGGAGGAGGTGAAGACGACGGCGTCGAACTTGCCCGTCTTGATCGCCTCGCGGACCGGGGCGGGCGGCGGCGTCGCCCGGACGGTGCGGTAGGCGGTGACGTCCTCGACCTCCCAGCCGAGGGCGGTCAAGCCGGCAGTCAGGGTCTCGGTCGCGATGTCGGCGCGAGGCAGGAAGACCCGGTTGATCGGGTCGAGCACCTCGTCGAAGGGCGGGAACTCCGCAGCGAGGCCGGCAGCGGACTGCTCGCCGCTAGGCACCAGGTCGGGCTCGATCCCCCAGGCCTGCAGGGCGGCGCCGGTCACCGAACCGACGGCGGCGACCTTGAGCCCGGAGAACGCGCGTGCGTCGAGCCCGTACTCGTCGAACTTCTCCCGCAGCGCCTTGACCGCGTTCACCGAGGTGAAGGCGACCCACTCGTAGCGGCCCTCGACCAGACCGCGCAGGGCCTTGTCCATCTGCAGCGGGCTCCGCGGCGGCTCGACCGAGATGGTCGGGACCTCCTCGCTGTGCGCGCCGTACGTGCGCAGCCGGGCCACCATCGGCCCGGCCTGGTCCTTGGTGCGGGGCACCAGGACCCGCCAGCCGAAGAGCGGCTTGGACTCATACCAGCTGAGCTCGCGGCGCTGCTCGGCCGCGGCGCCGACGATGACGTGCAGGGGGTCGAGGCCGGGAGCCTTCACCGCGGACACCGTCTCGACGAGCCCGGTCAGCGTGGTCGGCAGCGTGATCTGCTCGGTGCTGCCACCGTGCAGGGTGACGATGACGTGGTCGTCGCCGGCCCGGCCGGCCGCGAGCGCCGCGTCGACGAGCCCGCCGACCATCGAGACCAGCGTGCTCACGACGATGGTCGCGGCGCTGCCCCACTGTCCGGTGTTGGCCTTGCTGAACTTGCCGTCGGTCACGGAGGCGAACTGCACCCCGCCCGCGTGGATCAGGTCGATGCCGGCGTACTCGGGCACGGCGGTGAGGCTGGAGACGCCGGGGACGACCTCGAAGTCGATGCCGCCGCGGACGCACGCCGCCGCCTCGTCGGCCACCGCGTTGTCCAGGAAGGGGTCACCGGTGACCAGCCGGACCACCCGCGAACCGGCGGCCGCGTGCCGCAGCACGATCTTGGCCCGGGCCGAGGCGGACAGCGGACGGCCGCCCTCGTTGCTGCCGAGCGTGGTCACCTCGGCGCCCTCGGCGAGCGTGATGGCCGGATGGGACAGGATCTCGGACTGACGCTCGCTGTCCAGGATGACCGCGCTGGCGTCAGCGAGGGCGGCGATGGCGCCGAGGGTGAGCAGGTCGGGGTCGCCGGGGCCGGTGCCGACAAAGATGACGCGTCCTCGAGTGGCGCGGGTCGTGGCGGTGGGGGTCCGGGGCTGGTGCACCGAGGATGAGCTCACTGACGTATCTCGCGTTCTGTTGTCCGGTGCCGATCAGCTGGCAGCAGGGAAGCGGGTCACTCGTGGGATCGCAATCTGGTCAGTACCTCGGCTGCGTGCCTGGACCCGAAATCCCGGGGGTCGGAGGAGAACCCTTGGACGTCGAGCCGGATGGCGGGGCCAGCTGAGGTCGGCTCCGACAGGTTGCTTACTAGTGTTCTCCCAATTACCGCGGCCAGAGTCAAATCGAGCCTTTTACCACGGACCGACTTGACAACCGCGCGCGCACCCACCGGAGCCGTGCAGCCGGCCTCCAGCCGAGCGAGGAAGCCCCGCTCGACCAGCGCCTCGGCGTGGCTGGCCGGGTCGTCGAGGGCGCGGACCAGGTCCAAGAGCCTCGGGTCGAGGGACCGCGAGACCTCGAGTGCGAGCGCACCCTGACCGGGCGCCGGCAGCATGACGTCGAGACCGAGCAGGTCACCGGGCAGGTCGGTGACCGTGACGGCGGCGGCGCCGGTGGCGGCGTCCGGGTGGTCTGCGGTCAGGTAGCCGAGCCGGCGCAAGCCAGCCGCGGCGAGCACCACGGCGTGCACCGAGCCGCGCCGGACGAGGTCGAGCCGGGTGTCGACGTTGCCGCGCACCGGGACCAGGGACACCTGGCGGCGCTGCGCGGTGGCCCACTCCTGGAGCTGCAGGGCTCGCCGGGGAGCGCCCGTGCCGACGGTGAGCCCGTCGTCGAGGTCGTCCAGGTGCCGGCCGACCAGCACGTCCCGGGTGTCCTCCCGCACCGGGACGGCCACCACCTCCAGATCGTCGTCCGAGGCGGTGGGCAGGTCCTTGAGCGAGTGCACGGCGACGTCGATCTCACCGCGGCGCAGGGCGTCGCGGACGGCTCCGGCAAAGATGCCCGTGCCGCCGATCTCGGTCAGCAGCCGCTGGTCGACGTCGCCCCGGGTCGTCACCCCGACGTAGGTGGTGGCGACACCGTGGGCCCCGAGCAGGTCCGCGACCGCGTGCACCTGGGCCCGCGCCAGTGGGGACGTCCGCGCCCCCAGTCTCAGGACAGGGGGGCGCAGAACGGGAGGTTTCAGCACCGGGCGCCCGGCGACCGCAGGCTCGGGGCCCACGGAGGTGGCGGTCACGGCGTGGAGACCTCCGCCGACATCACGGCCGCGACGCTCTGCGGGTCGAGCGCGAAGAGCTCGCGCAGCGCGGCGGCGTAGTCGACGGCGTCCGGGTCGGCCGAGAGCTCCTGCACCCGCACGGTCGGGGTGTGCAGCAGCTTGTCGACCACCCGCCGGACGGTCCGCTGCACCTCGTCCCGCTCGCGGGCGTCGAGGGAGGGAAGCCGGCTGATCAGCCGGCTCATCTCCCCCGCGACGACCTCCGAGGCCATCGACCGCAGGGCCACCACGGTGGGCGCGACCTGGGCGGCCCGGCGCAGGCCGAGGAAGTCGCGGACCTCGGTGCGGACCAGCGACCGCGCTTCCGCGACGGCGTCGCCGTCGCCCAGCTCCGAGCCACCCGACTGGTCGTACCGGGCGGCCAACCGGTCGAGGTTGACCAGGCTGATGCCGAGGGTGTGCACGTCCTCGGAGACATCAGGCGGCAGCGCCAGGTCGACGACGCCGGTGACCGGCGTACCCGCCAGCTGGTCGGCCCCGATGGTCATTGAACGTGCTCCCGTGCAGGTGATGAGGAAGTCGGTCTCGGCGAGGGCCTCGTCGAGGTCGTCCAGGGCGATGGCCCGGCCGCCGACGGCCTCGGCCAACCGCTCCGCCTTGACCAGGGTGCGGTTGGCGCAGCTCACCGACGCCCCGGCCGCCGCCGCCGTCCGCGCGGCCAGTCCGGCCATCGCGCCGGCACCGACCACCAGCACGCGGCGGCCGGCGAGATCGCCCCGTTCGGCGGTCAGCAGGTCGTACGCGGCGCTGACCAGGGACCGGCCGGCCGAGCCGATCGCGGTCTCGGTCTGCACCCGCTTGGCCACCCGCAGCGCCTGCTGGAAGAGGGAGTTGAGCACGGTCCCGACGGTGCCCTCCTGCTGGGCCAAGGTGAGCGCGGCACGGACCTGGCCGAGCACCTGGTTCTCACCGAGCACCACCGAGTCCAGGCCGGCCGCGACCGAGAAGGTGTGCGCGACCGCGCCTTCATCGAAGTAGACCGCACAGAGCGTCCGCAGCTCGTCCACGCTGAGCCCGGCGAGCTCGGCCAGCGACTGGACGGCGTCGTCGAGGCCGCCGTGAAAGCGCGACACCGAGGTGTAGAGCTCGGTCCGGTTGCAGGTCGAGAGCACCACGGCCTCGTCGATGTGGTCGGAGGCGACCAGCTGGTCGGCCAGCTTGCCCGCCGTCGCTGCATCCATCGCGAGTCGCGACAACATGCCGACGCTCGTCGAGCGGTGCGACACGCTCACCACCAGGATGCTCATCTCGTCCCTGCTCTCGGGTGGACCGTGCTCTCGGAGGCGACCAGGACGGCCGCCGGGTCAGCTGCGGGGGTGCCCGTCCGGCGGTGCTCGTGATACGCGAGGATCTGCAGCTCCTGGCCCAGGTCCACCTTGCGCACGTGCACGCCGTCAGGCACCGCGAGCACGGTCGCGGCGAAGTTCAGGATGCTCGAGACACCGGCCGCGACCAGCCGGTCCGCGACCCCCTGCGCCGCCTCGGCGGGGGTGGCGATGACGCCGATCACCGCGCCGGTGTCGGCGACGACCTGCTCGAGGTCGACCAGGTCGGTGATCGCGAGGCCGTGGATGCGGACGCCGACCAGGGCCGGCGAGGGGTCGACCAGGCCGACGACGCGGAACCCGCGGGAGTAGAAGCCGGAGTAGTTGGCCAGCGCCGTGCCGAGGTTGCCGATGCCGACCAGGACGACCGGCCACTCCTGCGCCGACCCGACGACGCGTCCGATCTGGACCCGCAGGTACGCCACGTCGTAGCCGACGCCCCGGGTGCCGTACGAGCCGAGAGCGGAGAGGTCCTTGCGCAGCTGCGCGGGGCTGACCCCGGCGGCTTCGGCGAGCGTGCCGCTGCTGACGGTCTCGAGCCTGTCCAGCGCGTTCAGCACCCGGAGGTAGACCGGCAGCCGGGCGATGGTCGCCCCGGGGATGCCCTTGGACGCCGACGGGGGCGGGAGGAGAGGGTCGACTGCGTCAGGGGCGGCGCTGCTGCGCACCTGGCCCAACGTCTCGGCGGACACACGTCTCCTGAATATGTTTCGGCAGGTGCTGGTTTCGGCAGGGAGGCCAACGGCCCAACATTACAGAGCCCGGTGAACGCCCCCCAAATACCTGAGCTGTCCGCGTCAGTGGTCGCTCGCGCGACCACAGGCACTGTCTCGTCAGTGCCGGGCCAGGGCGGCGCTCAGCCGGGCGGGATCGACGCGCCAGAAGTCGTGCTGGGCGCCGTCGACGAAGGTGACCGGTATCTCGTCGGTGTAGCGCCTCAGCAGGTCGGCGTCGGTGGTGATGTCGCGGGTCTCGTAGCGGTTGCCGGTCTCGGCGCAGACCTGCGCCACCACGGCGACGGCCGCCTCGCAGAGGTGACAGCCGGGGCGGGTCAGCACGAGCACCCGGGCGGCGCCGGTCACCGCGTCCGGGTCCCTCATGCGCCCTGACCCTGTCGAAGGCGCCTCGAGGAGGTTGTCCGGCTCACCGGGAGCCCGCCGTGTCGGCCAGCTCGCGGAGCAGTCCCTTGCGGACCTTGCCGGTCGCCCCGCGGGGCAGCTCGTCGACGACCTCGAGCACGGTCGGCCGCTTGAAGCGGGCGAGCCGCCGCTCACAGTGGGCGGCGACCCGGGCGGCCAGCTCGTCGGCCGAGATGGACTCCTCCGGTACGACGAACGCCACCACCTGTTCTCCCGTACGGGCGTCCGGCCGGCCGACGACGGCGACCGCCGCGACCTCGGCCAGCTCGTCGATCGCCTGCTCGACCTCGGCGGGATAGACGTTGAAGCCGTTGACGATCACCAGCTCGCGGGAACGGCCGACCAGGAAGAGCTCGCCGTCCAGGAGGTAGCCGAGGTCGCCCGTCGCGAACCAGCCGTCGGCGTCCGGACCGCCAGCCCCCTCGGGCCAGTAGCCGGAGAACAGGTTGTCCCCGCGGACGGCGATCTCGCCCGGCTCGGTCGCGTCGCTGCCGTCGCCGACTCGGATCTCCACCCCGGGCAGCGCGCGACCGACGTGGCCGGGCCCGCGCCGGGCCGCGCCGATGGTGGCCGTCACACCCGGTGCGGCCTCGGTCAGCCCGTAGCCCTGCGCGACCTCGACGCCGGTCCGGGCGGTGAACTCACGGGCCAGCTCCTCAGGCAGCGGGGCGGCCCCGGAGACGACGGTCTCCAGCCGGCCCAGACCCGCGGCCAGCGCGTCCTCGGCCAGCAGCCGGTGCAGGGTGGGCGGCGCGAGCGGCAGGTTGGTGACCCCTTCGGCGCGCACCAGGTCGGCGAGGTCGACGCCGTGGGCCTCCAGCGTCGACGAGTCGACCACCACCATCCGTGCGCCGGCGCGCAGCCAGCTGCCGAGGACCGCGTTGAGGCCGAAGACGTGGAAGAGCGGCAGGCTGGCGAGCACCGTGGACGCCGGGGTCAGCAGGCCCAGGGCGTGGATGTGCTCGACGTGGCCGATCAGGGCGCGGTGGCTGAGCATCGCGGCCTTGGGCCGGCCCGACGTACCGGCGGTGTAGAGCAGGACCGCGAGGCTCTCGGGGTCCTGCGGCGAGCTCACCGGCACCTCACCGACGAGCGCAGCCAGGCCCTCGTCGGTCAGTGACAACGTCCGCACCCCCGGTACGTCGTCGGGCGTCAGGGCCGGGTCGGCCAGCAGCAGCCGGGCACCGCTGTCGGCCAGCAACGCCTCGAGCTCGGGCCGGGTGGACTGCGGGTTGAGGGGGACGACGACCACGCCGGCCCGCAGGGCGGCGAGATAGCCGACCACGAAAGCGACCGAGTTGGGTCCGAGCAGGGCGAGCCGCGCCCCGGCGAGCAGTCCAGCCGCCGCCAGGCCGCCGGCGGTCTGAGTGACCCGGCGCTCGAGCTCGGCCCAGGTCAGCTCCGTCCGGATCGGTCCGGGCTGCACCAGCGCCGGCGCGTCCGGGTGCCGACGCGCCCCGGCCGCCACCAGGTCGGCAAGGTTGACCGGGGTCGGCTCCTCCTGCTGCACGAGCCGAGTCTGGCACAGCGCCCTCGCTGGACCAGCGACCGTCAGGCCGGGCCCGAGGAGAGTCCTGAACCGGGCGTTCGAGCACTAGTCTGACTCGGTGACCGATCCCAGGCCGGAGGCCCACCCGCTGGGTGCCGTGGGCGCCTCCGCCGTGGAGGTCAGACGCACCGGCCGTGGCCGTCGGAGCTCCCAGATGCCGCTGGAGCCGGACGCGCAGGCGGCCGCGTTCTTCGACCTGGACAACACGATGATCAAGGGCGCATCGCTGTACCACTTGGCCAAGGGCCTGTATCGACGCGACTTCTTCCCCGTCCGGGTGATCCTGCGTGGCCTGTGGCTGCAGGTCTACTTCCGGGTCGCGGGCCGCGAGAACCCGCACCACATCGAGGACGCGCGCCGCGCCACCCTCTCCTTCATCGAGGGTCACACCGTGACCGAGCTGGAGGAGATCGGGGCCGAGGTCTACGAGGAGTCGCTCTCGCGCCGGATCTGGCCCGGCACCCGGGCGATCGCCCAGTCCCACCTCGACGTCGCTCAGCAGGCCTGGCTGGTGACGGCGGCGCCGGTCGAGGTCGCAGGCATCATCGCCGCCCGGCTGGGCATGAACGGCGCTCTCGCCACGACCGCGGAGCACGTCGACGGGGTCTACACCGGCCAGCTGCGGGGCGAGCTGCTGCACGGTCCGGCCAAGGCCGAGGCGATCCGTGCCTTGGCCGAGCGTGAGGGTCTCGACCTCGCCCACTGCTTCGCCTACTCCGACTCCTACAACGACCTGCCGATGCTCTCGGTGGTCGGCCACCCGTCGGTGATCAACCCCGACCGACGGCTGAAGCGGCACGCCGCCGAGCACGGCTGGCAGGTCCGCGACTACCGCCGGGGTCGGCGCGCCGCTCGGGCTGGACTGCTGGGCGCCGGAGCAGCCGGCAGCGCGGGCGGCGTCGTGGCCGTCGGGGTCGCCATCCGGCGGCTGCTGCGCCGCTGACTCTCCCTGAGCCGACTGGTCAACACCTCAGAGTGCCGGAGCCCTGTGAGGGGCTGACAGGTCGGGTTCAGCGGCGGGACAGCCAACCCGACAGCGGCACCACCAGCGCGAGGTACGCCGCGTAGCCGAACAGTCCGATCACGGCGAGGCCCTCGGCCAGGTCCGTGCGTCCGACGATCCCGACGGTCAGGACGGCGACGGTCAGCACCCCGAGGGCGCCCGCTCCGAGCAGGGCGAGACCGCGGATGGTCTCCGGGTCGACCAGTCCCGGCCGGCTCCGCGGCGGGGGGCTCGGAGTGACCGGACGCGTCCGGGCCAGTGCCGCGGTGAAGACCGCGAGCGCCAGCACGAGCACCAGCTCCGGCCCCAGCACCTCGTCAGGCTAAGACCCGCGTCAGCAGCTGCGGACGTGCGGCCACGAACCTGGGCCGTCGGGCTTGAGGTCGTGACCAGGCGGCTGTCCGCACCGAGGTCGTCGCGACTGCCCTTCGCGTCCGCCTGGTTGAACAGGTCGGTGGCCGGCCGGCGGCGGCGTGGTCGACGCTGCTGGCCCGGACGCCGCTCGCGGTCGGCGATCGGAACCCCCAAAGTCGGCGCCAGAATCCGGGGACGAGGGCTTACCGGCTGTCAAGACCCGCGCGAACCTGTGCTGCTGGTCATCTCCGGATGTTCGTACGACCACGAGCGATGCCACCGTCGACCGCATCGATGTCGTTGCGGACAGCGGAAACCCCGGTGACCTGGTCACCGGGGTCGTGTCGCTGCGCCTACTTGCCGGCGCGGCGACGCTGAATGCGGGTTTTCTTGAGCAGCTTGCGGTGCTTCTTCTTCGCCATCCGCTTGCGGCGCTTCTTGATGACCGAACCCACGATGAACAACCTTTCGATGTCCGGCCACACCCCAATCTCACTCGGGACGCAAGGGCCTGGACTGCTTGTCGGACTCCCGGCTCGGAGCCGGACAACTACGGCATGCTACCTGGCGGGACCGGGCCCGCGCGAACCGTGAGGCCACCCTCCCGGACGCGAGTTGTCGGTAGCGACGGCTAACGTTCGACCTTGTGACCAGCTACGTCGTCGACCACAGCCCGGGCTCCGGATCGCGCTCCGCCGCGCGCGCCTGGCTCCCCAGCAACGCCCCCCAGCTGAGCCTGAACGGTGAGTGGCAGTTCCGGCTGCACCCGTCGCACCTCGGCTTGGGCGACGGGGCGCCGGACGCCAGCGGGGACTGGGAGAGGATCACCGTCCCCTCGCACTGGGTGCTCGGCCCCGACGGCGCGCTGCCGCTGGAGGCCGGCCGCGGCCGACCGATCTACACCAACGTCCAGTTCCCCTTCCCGGTCGACCCGCCGTGGGTGCCGGACGAGAACCCGACCGCCGACCACCGCCGTACGTTCGACCACCCCGGCTGGGAGGCCGAGCAGGTGCTGCTGCGCTTCGACGGAGTCGAGTCGGTCTACCGCGTCTGGCTGAACGGCACCGAGGTCGGGATCGGCAAGGGCAGCCGGCTCGTGCAGGAGTTCGACGTCACCGCGGCGCTGCTCACCGGTGAGAACGAGCTGGTCGTCCGGGTGCACCAGTGGTCGTCGATGAGCTACGTCGAGGACCAGGACCAGTGGTGGCTGCCCGGTATCTTCCGCGACGTCACCCTGCTCGGCCGCCCCGCCGGCGCGCTGGACGACGTCTGGCTGCGGACCGACCTCGAGCCCAACGGTCACGGGACCCTGCAGCCGCTGCTGCGGGCGTCCGGAGCCGCGTACCCCGTCACGGTCCGGATCCCCGAGCTCGGCTTCGAGGCCAGCTACGCCGACGCCGACGCGCTGGAGCTCGCGGACGTCGGTCCGGTGGAGCCGTGGAGCGCGGAGACCCCACGCCTCTACACCTGCGAGGTGGCCAGCACCGGTGAGACGGTGACCGTCCGCGTCGGCTTCCGCCGCGTACGGATCGAGGGCGACCAGTTCACGGTCAACGGCTCCTCAGTCCGCTTCCGTGGCGTCAACCGGCACGAGACCCACCCGGTCCGCGGCCGGGTGTTCGACGAGGCCCACGCCCGCGCCGACATGATCACCATGAAGCGCGCGAACGTGAACGCCATCCGCACCAGCCACTACCCGCCGCACCCGCGCGTCCTCGACCTGGCCGACGAGCTCGGCTTCTGGGTGATCGACGAGTGCGACCTGGAGACGCACGGCTTCGAGCACCTCGGCTGGGCCGACAACCCGAGCGATGACCCGCGCTGGGCCGAGGTCTTCCTGGACCGGATCGAGCGGACCGTCGAGAGGGACAAGAACCACCCCTGCATCGTGATCTGGTCGCTGGGCAACGAGTCCGGCACCGGTCGCAACCTCGCCGCGATGGCCCAGTGGGTCCGCCGTCGCGACCCGAACCGGCCTGTGCACTACGAGGGCGACTACACCTGTGCGTACACCGACATCTACTCCCGGATGTACCCGAGCCTGATCGAGGTCGCCGCGATCGGCCAGCAGACCGGTGGGATCCGCTACACCGACGCTCCGGCCGAGGCCCAGCGGGTGCGGACGAAGCCGTTCCTGATGTGTGAGTACGTGCACGCCATGGGCAACGGCCCCGGCGCGATCGCCGAGTACGAGGCGCTGGCCGAGACGTACCCGCGGCTGCACGGCGGCTTCGTCTGGGAGTGGCGCGACCACGGCCTGCTCACCCACGCCCCCGACGGCACGCCCTACTACGGCTACGGCGGCGACTTCGACGAGGTCGTGCACGACAGCAACTTCGTGATGGACGGCATGCTGCTCCCGGACGACTCCCCCACCCCGGCCGTGGCCGACTTTGCCGCCGTGCACGCGCCGGTTCGGTTCGTCCTCGACGGCGACGAGCTGGCGGTGCGCAACCACGCCCACACCGTGGGGACCGACCACCTGCGCTTCGTCGCGACCCGGATCGTCGACGGCGGACCCGACAGCGAGGAGGAGCTGACGGTGCCCGACCTCGCGCCGGGAGCATCGGCGAGGGTCGCCGTCCCGGAGTCGCTACGTGCGGGGACTCCCGGCGCCGAGGCCTGGCTCGAGGTCCGCGCCGAGCTGGTGGCCGACGCGCTCTGGGCGCCGGCGGGGCACGTGGTCGCCCGGCAGCAGTGGGCTCAGCCCGCCTCCGTACCGGTGATGACGCTGCCCCGACCCGGTCGGACCGAGCTCGTCTCCGCCGCAGCCGGGGACGTGCTCGAGCTGGGCCCGGCGGTCTTCGACGCCGGGACCGGCCGGCTGAGTTCGCTGCACGGCCTGGCCGTCGACGGTCCCCGGCTGGAGCTGTGGCGGGCGCCGACCGACAACGACCGCGGCGCCGGCTTCGGCTCGTACGAGGACGTGGCGCCCGAGGCCACTCCGTTCGGTCTGGGCGTTCCCGGCCCGTCGTCGGCCGAGCGCTGGCAGGAACGGGGCCTGGACCGGCTGGTGCACCGCCAGGTGGAGCTACGCCAAGGTGTGGACGAGGTCGTCAGCACCGTTCGGGTGAGTGCGGCCAACAGCGGCCTGTTCGTCGACGTCACCTACCGCTGGCAGCTGCTCGCCGACGAGCTGGCCTGCTACGTCGACCTGGTGCCCACCGTCGGCTGGGACTGCACCTGGCCTCGAGTCGGCGTCCGCCTCGACCTGCCTGCCGAGCTCGACTCGGCCGACTGGTTCGGCACCGGACCGTTGGAGGCCTACCCCGACACCGCGGGGGCGTCCCGGGTCGGACGGTTCTCGGCCGGAGTGGACGAGCTCAACGTGACCTACTCCCGGCCGCAGGAGACCGGGCACCGCCCGGCCCTGCGCCAGCTGCAGGTCTCCGCGGGCGGTACGGAACGTCTCCGGCTGCGGGTCCTCGCCGCCGTCGACGGGCACCGGCCGGGCTTCACGCTGAGCCGGCACACCCCCCAGCAGGTGGCCGCCGCCGGCCACCCGTACGAGCTGCCGGCCAGCGACCACACCTACCTGTTCCTCGACGCCGCCGTGCACGGCGTGGGTTCACGGGCCTGTGGGATGGACGTCCTGCCCGAGCACGCTCTCTGGCCCGGCGCCCACCAGCTCGGCTTCGTCATCCAGGCCCCCCAAGCCTGACCCCAGCCCCGGCCCGGAGCCTGGCCGCAGCTCCCTGTCCGGGGCGGAGCCCGGACGGTCACTTCACAGGCTGGCGGCCGACTTTGCTGCTGCGCGCGCACCAGTTAAGTCGGCCGCGAGCCTGTGAAGTGGGGGTCCGGGAAGGACCCGGGGGGACTGAGCGGGCGCGAGGTCAGGCGGTCTGGTTAACCGATCTAGCCGGTCTCGTAGAAGGCGTCCTTGAGGTAGGCGTTCACGGCCGACTCGGGGACCCGGAAGCTGCGGCCGAAGCGGACGGCCTCGAGCTCACCGGCGTGGATGAGCCGGTAGACGCTCATCTTGGATACCCGCATCAGCGCGGCGACCTCGGCGACGGTGAGGAACGTGACCCCTGAGAGGCTGGAACCGGCCGGGACGCGCCCTGAGCTCGTCGACGGGTCACCGATGTGGGTGACGCCCTCGGGCGTGGACTTCTCGGTCATGGAACCCCATCTCGTCGGCTGCCCCGGCACGCCCGGCCCGGGTACTGCTGTGAGAGTAGTGGTAGCAGGGGCACTTGCGATAGGCCCATCTGCGTTCACAGGTCGACACGCCGCGTCGATGGTTGACGTCTTCCGCCAGGCGGCTCACAATCCGCCCCACGCTCAGAAGCCGGGGTCGAGCCCGAGTTCGGGATACACCGCGCGCCGGGTGGCCAGGATCGCCTGGTCAACCCGGCTCTCGGGTGAGATGCCGTCGGCGAAGCGGGCGAAGGACACGTCCGACCCGTCGCCCATCAGCAGCGGGGCCCAGGTGCCGATCTCGGCGCGCCAGGCGTCCGGGGTGGGGGTCTCGGGGTCGACCGGCTCGCCGCTGACGATGGCGAGCAGGTGCGTCCAAGCCCGCGGCACCACGTGCAGCAACGCGTAGCCGCCCCCGCCGGTGGAGATCCACCGGCCGCCGCAGATCTCGTCGGCCAGGTCAGCCAGCGCCAGGTACGACGCGCGCTGGCCGTCGAGAGAGAGGTCGAGGTCGGCGAGCGGGTCGTGCTCGTGGGAGTCGCAGCCGTGCTGGGTGATCAGGATGGTCGGCGCGAAGGCGCGCAGCACGTCGGGGACCACCGCGTCGAACGCCCGCAGCCAGCCGGCGTCGTCGGTGCCGGGCGGCAGTGCGACGTTCACCGCCGTACCCTCGGCGCCGGGTCCGCCAGTCTCCTCCGGAAAACCGGTGCCGGGGAACAGGCAGGCCGGCGTCTCGTGCAGGCTGACCGTCATCACCCTCGGGTCGTCGTAGAAGATCGCCTGCACCCCGTCGCCGTGGTGCACGTCGACGTCGACGTAGGCGACCCGTTCGCAGCCGGCGTCGAGCAGCCAGCGGATGGCGATCGCGAGGTCGTTGTAGATGCAGAAGCCGCTGGTCGACCGGGGCATGGCGTGGTGCAGGCCGCCGCTGATGTTGCTGGCCCGCAACGCTTCGCCGGTCCAGACCGCGCGGGCCGCCTCGACGGTGGCCATCGCCACCAGGGCGGAGATGTCGTGCATCTGGGGAAACACGGGGTTGTCGGTCGTGCCGAGCCCGAACTCGGCGTTTGGCTCGCCCCGCTGGACGGCGGCGATGTAGTCGTCGTCGTGCACCCGCCGGATCAGCTCGAGGTCGACCGCCGGCGGCGGCACCACGTCGAGCCGGTCGAGCACGCCGAGCTGGCGGGCGAGGGAGATCGTGTTGGCGACCCGGCCGGGCGCCATCGCGTGATCGGTGCCAAAGTCGTAGCGGCTCAGCTCCTCGGAGTAGATCAACCGGCCCTTCACGAAGATCCTCCCGACCCGGCGGACGGCCGACGCGAGGCGGCGGCCAGGTCACGGCTACGGTCCCGGGCGGCCTCGATCGCGCCGAGGAACGCGGCCCGCACCTTGTGGTCCTCGAGCTGCCGGATCGCCGCGGCGGTCGTCCCGCCCGGGGACGTCACCCGCTCCCGGAGCACGGTCGGGTGCTCGCCGGTCTCGCGCAGCAGCTTGGCCGAGCCCAGCATGGTCTGCACGACCAGCTCGGTGGCGGTGTCGCGGGGCAGCCCGAGGTGCACGCCCGCCTCGATCATCGCCTCGACGACGAAGAACAGGTACGCCGGTCCGGAGCCGGAGAGGGCCGTGACCGCGTCCAGGTAGCGCTCGGGCAGGCTGACCACGCGCCCGGTCGCGGAGAGGATCTCGGTCACCCTCCGCAGCTCGTCGTCGCCGCTGTGCGTTCCGGCCGAGATGGCGGCCATCCCCTCGTCGACCTGGGCCGGAGTGTTCGCCATCACCCGGACGACGGGGACGCCGGCCGGCAGCTGCGCCTCGATGGTGGCGGTGTCGACACCGGCGGCCAGGGAGACCACCAAGGTGTCCGGAGCGAGCGCCGGCCCGATCTCGGTGAGCAGGTCGGACATGTCCTGCGGCTTGACCACGAGCACGACGGTGTCGGCCCAGGCGGCCGCCTCGACGTTGTCGAGCATGGCGATCCCGTACCGCTCGACCAGCTCGTGCTGACGCTCCACCCGCCGGTCCGTGGCGACGATCCGTTCCGGCGTCCAGCCCGCCCGCAGCAGGCCGGACAGCACCGTCTCACCCATCACCCCCGCGCCGAGCACGGCGAGCCGTCGCGTCGCGACGGGCGAGATCATCGCCCTAAGCCTGTCGACCGGCGACGAGCCGGCTGACCAGCAGCTCGGCGATCTGCACCGCGTTGAGGGCCGCACCCTTGCGCAGGTTGTCGTTGCTGATGAACAGGACCAGCCCCTTCCCGGCGGGCGCGGACTGGTCGACGCGGATCCGGCCGACGTAGCTGGGGTCGCGGCCGGCGGCGTCCAGTGGCGTCGGTACGGCCATCAGCTCCACCCCGGCCGCCGCGGCGAGCAGCTCGGTCGCCCGTTCGGGGCTCAGGTCCTGCGCGAACTCGGCGTGCACGGCCAGCGAGTGCCCGGTGAAGACCGGCACCCGGACGCACGTGCCGGCCACGAGCAGGTCGGGCAGGTGCAGGATCTTGCGCGACTCGTTCCGGAGCTTTTGCTCCTCGTCGGTCTCGGCCGACCCGTCGTCGACGATCGAGCCTGCCAGCGGCAGCACGTTGAACGCGATCGGCTTCACGTAGGTGGCGGCAGCGGGCAGCTCGACCGCGCGACCGTCGAAGGCCAACGCGGCCGCCCGGTCGCCGACGGCGCGTACCTGGCCGTCGAGCTCGGCCACACCGACGCCACCCGAACCGGAGACGGCCTGGTAGGTCGCCACCTGCAGCCGGACCAGCCCCGCCTCGCGGTGCAGCGGGGCCAGCACGGGCATCGCGGCCATGGTGGTGCAGTTGGGGTTGGCGATGATGCCCTTCGGCGGGTGCAGGGCGTCCTCGCCGTTGACCTCGGCCACGACGAGCGGCACGTCGGGATCCATCCGCCAGGCGGAGGAGTTGTCGATCACGATCGCCCCGGTCGCAGCAACCTTCGGTGCGGTGGCCTTCGACGCCGACTTGCCGTTGGAGAACAGGGCCAGGTCGAGACCGGAGAAGTCGGCCAGCTCGGTGTCCTCCACCTCGATCTCGCCGTCAGCCCAGGGCAGCCGGGTACCGGCCGACCGCGCCGAGGCGAAGAACCGCAGCTCGGTGACCGGGAAGTTCCGCTCGGCGAGCAGAGCCCGCATGACGCCACCGACCTGGCCGGTGGCCCCGAAGATCCCAACACGCATGGGGCCAGCCTAGTGGTCGGCGTGAGGTCGCTGTCGGGACCGAAGGTGCTGGGCGTAGGTGCCGGTCGTTGCGCGACCCGGCAGGATGGGCCCGTGACTGCAGACCCGGCGACGACAGCTCCTGGGGCGCTGCTCGACCGCTCCCGGATCGGGCTCGAGGTCATCCTGGTCCTCGGGCTCTCGCTCGGGCGGTCCGGGGTCTACTCCATCCTGCAGATCATCGAGCGACTGACCCGCAACGTGCCGTTGTCGGCGCAGACCTCCACCCTCAACGCCGCCGCGACGCCGGACCGCCCGTGGCTCGACCTCGTCTACCAGCTCACAGGCATCGCGTTCGCGCTCGTGCCGGTGCTGCTGGCCCTGTACCTGCTCAACCTCACCGACCGACCCGCCGCACTGCGGATCGGCTTCGACCTGCGCCGACCCCGGTTCGACCTCACCGCCGGGGTGCTGCTGGCGGCCGGCATCGGCATCCCCGGTCTCGGCCTCTACCTCGGCGCGCGGGCGCTGGGACTCAACACCGACGTCCAGGCCTCGGGCCTGACCGACGTGTGGTGGACGATCCCGGTGTTGGTCATCTCGGCGTTCCAGAACGCAGCCCTGGAAGAGGTGATCATGATCGGCTTCCTCTACACCCGCTTTCGCCAGCTGGGCTGGCCGACCTGGATGATCATCGGCGTGAGCGCGCTGATCCGCGGTTCCTACCACCTGTACCAGGGTTTCGGCGGCTTCGCCGGGAACGTGATCATGGGCGTGATCTTCGGCCTGGTCTACCAACGCTGGCGGCGGGTCGGGCCGCTGGTGGTCACCCACACCCTGCTCGACGTGGTCGCCTTCGTCGGCTACGCCCTCGTCGCCCCGCACGTGAGCTGGCTCTGAGCCCGAGCCGAGCTCCTAGCTGCGAGTGAGCAGGCTACGGGCGAAGAAGGTCAGGTTGGCCGGGCGCTCGGCGAGCCGACGGACCAGGTAGCCGTACCAGTCGTTGCCGTAGGGCAGGTAGACGCGCACCTGGTGGCCGAGGCCGGCCAGTCGCTCCTGCTCGGCGGGCCGGATGCCGTACAGCATCTGGAACTCATAGCTCTCAGACGCCCGGTCGTGGTCGCGGGCCAGGAAGCGGCCGATCTCGACCAGCCGCGGGTCGTGGGTGGCGAGCATCGGATAGCCGGCGCCCGCCATCAGCACCTTCATGCAGCGGACGTAGGAGCGGTCCACCTCGCGCTGGTCGACGAACGCCACACTCGCCGGCTCGGCGTACGCGCCCTTGCACAACCGGACCCGCGAACCGGCGTACGCCAGGTCGCGGCAGTCGGCCTCGGTGCGGTGCAGGTAGGCCTGCAGCACCGCTCCGGTGTCGGGGAAGTCGCGCCGCAGCTCACGCAGCACCTCGAGGGTGGCGTCGGTGAGGGTGTGGTCCTCCATGTCGAGCGTCACGGTCGTACCGGCGTTGCGGGCGGCATGGCAGATCTGCTCGGCGTTGGCGCGGGCGATCTGCGGGCCATCGGGCCCCAGCAGCAGCCCAAGGGCCGAGAGCTTGACCGAGACCTCCGCGCGATCGGCAAGACCGGCCGCGGTCAAGCCGCTGAGCAGCGCCGCGTACGCCCCGGCCACGGCGTCCGCCTGGGCCCGGTCGGTGGTGTCCTCACCGAGGTGGTCGATGGTGACCAGCAGCCCGGACTCGGTGAGCCTGCGGGTCGCGTCGATGGCGTGCTCGACCTCCTCCCCCGCGACGAAGCGCGACACGACCTGGCGGGTGACGGGCGCCCGGACGGTCAGCGTCTTGATGGACGAGCTGCGGGAGACCCCCAGCAGAGCCTGGCGGAGCATCGATTCCCCTTCGGTCGCGGTGATCACGACTCTAGCCTTGCCGTCGGGCGGCCCTTAGCCTGTGGCGATGAGCACCGACGCGGGCCGTACGGGCGTGCCCCTGGTGCTGCTCACCGGGCCGCTGGCGCCCGCCCCTGGCACAGCCCGGCTGCGCTCGGCGCTGAACCAGCGTGGCCCGGTTCTGGTGCCCGAGGTGGTGCTGGCCGCAGCGCGAGCGGCCGACCTGAGCACCCCGGCGCTGGCCGTGCTCGCGGCCGTCTCGGCGTCCGGGGCGGACGAGGCGGTGCTCTGCGGCATCGGTGTCGGTGCGATGGTGGCGCTGCAGGTGGCGGCCACCTATCCGCGGCGGGTCTCCGCGCTGGTCCTCTGCACGGCGGCCCGGCCGTTGGCGCCCCACGTGCGCTCGGTGCACCGGGGAGTCACCGGGGTGCTGCCCGCCCGGGCCCTGCAGACCCTCGGCGGCGGCACCCGCCAGACCCTCGCTGCCCTCGACCAGGTCCGGCCGCTCGACTACGGACCGCTCGCGCCCCTGGTCACCCCACCCGCGCGGGTGCTCTACGGCGCGCGTGACCCGGTCAACGCCCGGGCCAGCCGACGGTTGGCCCACACCTTGCCCGACGGCACGGCCGTGGCCGTTCCCGACAGCGGTCCAGGCTGGATGTGGGACGAGCCGGAGCGCTACGTCGCCGCTGTCACGGACTTCCTGCAGCCCTGATCACAGCGCGCGCCGAGCCCGGCAGACAAGACCTCAAAGATGTTGCGACATCGTGCCGCGAGTACCCGGCACCATGTCGCAACGTCTTCCCCGAACGCCAGGGCGCGCGTGGATGCTCAGGGAGAGGGTGGGGTCCGGCTCGTCGCGAGGTGCTGCCGGGTGAAGGCGAGGGACTCGGCGAGGTCCTGCTCGCGGCTGGCCCGGGTCGGGTTACGGCGGGAGTTGATCTCCAGCACCACGTGGCCGTCGAAGCCCTGCCGGCCGAGCTCGGCGAGCACGGCCTCGGCCTGCTGGTCGCCGCGGCCCGGCACGAGGTGCTCGTCGATGACCGAGCCGCTGCCGTCGGTCAGGTGCACGTGCCGCAGCCGGCTGCCCCAGGAGCGGACGAGGTCCAGCGACTGCTGCCCTGCGGTGGAGGCGTGCGAGAAGTCGAGGGTGAGGTCGGCGTAGTCGAGCTCGCTCGGGTCCCAGCCGGGCACGTAGGCCTTGAGCTCACCGGCCGGGGTCCGCCACGGGTACATGTTCTCGACGCAGAAGGCGATGCCGGTGGTCTCGGTCAGCCGCCGGATGCCGTCGACGAAACCGCGGGCGTAGTCGCGCTGCCAGCGGAAGGGCGGGTGCACCACGACCACGTCGGCGCCGAGCCGAGTGGCCGCCTCGGCGGAGCGTTCGAGCTTGGCCCAGGGATCGGTCCCCCAGACCCGCTGGGTGATCAGCAGGCACGGGGCGTGCACCGCCAGCACCGAAACGCCGTGGTAGTCCCGCAGCTTTTCCACCGCGTCGATATCGGCGGCCACCGGGTCGATGCCGACCATCAGCTCGACGCCGTCGTAGCCGAGCCGTCGGGCGAGCTCGAAGCCGCTGGCGGTGGACTCCGGATAGACCGAGGAGGTCGAGAGCCCGACCTTGACGGTGGGTACCCGGACCAGCTCGTCGCTGACCGCGGCGAGACCGGTCTCGGTCTCTGTCTGCTCCTGCACCCGCTCAGCCTAGTGGGGACGTACGAGGGGCGCGGCCGTACGCGGCAGGTCGCGACCGCAGACCTATCCTCGGCGCGTGCCCGAAGTGCTGATCGGTTTTCCCCGCGCGTTCGTCGAGTTCGACGACCCGGCCGACCCCGACCAGGTCTTCCGGTGCGACCTGACCTGGTTGACCTCCACCTGGGGGTGCATCTTCGGCCGCGGCTGCCCCGGCATCTACGCTGACCGGCCCGACGACGGCTGCTGCACCCTGGGCGCGCACTTCGCCGACACCGAGGACGAACGTCGGGTCGCTGGCGCCGTCGAGCAGCTGACGACGGCGACCTGGCAGCACCAGCGGGCGGCGCGCCGCGGCGGCTGGGCCGAGCAGGAGCCCGCCAACGAGGTGCCCGACGGCGACGAGCCTGGCCGCAGGACCCGGTTGGTGGACGGCGCCTGCATCTTCTTGAACCGGGCCGGTTTCGCCGCCGGCGAGGGCTGCGCCCTGCACCTGCTGGCCGGCCAGCAGGGCCGCCAGCCGCTCGAGACCAAGCCCGACGTCTGCTGGCAGCTGCCGCTGCGTCGTCAGTTCGAGACCGTCACCCGGCCCGACGGCAGCACCCGGACGCAGGTGAGCATCGGGGAGTACGGCCGGGACGGTTGGGGACCGGGCGGGGTGGACCTGGACTGGTACTGCAGTGCCAACACCGAGGCGCATCTCGGCTCCGAGGCGGTCTACCTCGCCAGCTCCGCCGAGCTGGTCGCGTTGATGGGAGGTCCCGGCTACGAGGTGCTGGCCCGGCTTTGCGCCGACTTCGCCGCAGGAGGTTCGCGGCTGCTGCGGCATCCCGCCGACCCCGTCCCCGCCCCGGGGGCGAGTTCGCAATCCCGGAGCGCCGGGTGAGAATGGCGCGTATGCATCTGGATCACCTGTCCTTCGCCGCGGGACCGGAGGGTCTTGCCGCCACCGCACAGCGGCTCGGCGACCTGCTGGGGACCCAGTTCGCCGACGGCGGGTTCCACCCGCGCTTCGGGACGCGGAACCAGATCCTGCCGCTCACCGACGGCCAGTACCTGGAGGTCGTGGAGGTCCTCGACCACCCGGCGGCCGACAAGGCTCCCTTCGGTCAGGCCGTCCGGGCCCGCTCGGCCGACGGCGGCGGCTGGCTCGGCTGGGTCGTCTCGGTCGACGACATCGGACCGTTGGAGGAGCGTCTCGGCCGCGCCGCCGTCGACGGCCACCGCTATCTGCCCGACGGCACCAAGCTCTTCTGGCAGCAGCTGGGCGTCAAGGGCCTGCAGTCGGACCCGCAGCTGCCGTTCTTCGTGCACTGGCTGAGCGACCGCTTGATCCACCCGTCGAGCGGGGGTCACCAGGTCGAGCTGCTCAAGATCGAGATCGCCGGCGACCGGGAACGCGTCGACGACTGGCTCGGTGGCCGCTCCGACACGATCCTGCACGACGTCGACATCGACTGGATCGCCCCGAACGGCCAGCCCGGACTCAGCGCCGCGGTGTTCAGCACGCCGCGGGGCGAGGTCCGGATCTAGCGCATGCCCGTCCGCATCCGTCCCGCCGTGGCCGCGCTGCCCGCGTACCAGCCGGGGCGGCCGGCGCCGATCCGCACCGGGCCGCCGTCGTACAAGCTGTCCAGCAACGAGAACCCGTACCCGCCGCTGCCCGGGGTGCTGGCGGCCACCACCGCGGCGGTGGCGGGGATGAACCGCTATCCCGACATGGCCAACACCGACCTCACCGCAGCGCTGGCGGCCCGGCTGGGGGTAGCGCCGGAGTCGCTGGCCTTCGGTACCGGCTCGGTCGCGGTGCTCTACCACCTGCTGGCCGCGGTCTGCGAGCCCGGCGACGAGGTCGTGCACGCCTGGCGGAGCTTTGAGGCGTACCCGATCGCGGTGCAGATCCCTGGCGCCACCGGCGTACCGGTGCCGCTCGGTCCGGGCGCCGTGCACGACCTGGACGCCATGGCCGCCGCGATCACGCCGGCCACCCGGGCGGTGCTGCTCTGCACGCCCAACAACCCGACCGGACCCGCGATCGCCCACGACGCCCTGCTCCGCTTTCTCGAGGGCGTGCCCGAGGACGTGCTGGTGCTGGTCGATGAGGCCTACGTCGAGTTCGTCAGCGACCCGGCGGCCGTCCGCGCCCTCGAGACGATGGCCGGTCGGCCCCAGGTGGCGGTGCTGCGGACGTTCTCCAAGGCGTACGGGCTGGCTGGTTTCCGGGTCGGCTACTGCGTGGCCGAGCCGGCGTTGGCGGCCGCAGTCCGGGCGGTCTCGCTGCCGTTCGGCCTCTCCGTCGCCGCACAGGCGGCCGCGGTCGCGAGCCTGGGCGCCGAAGACGCCCTGCTCGAACGGGTGGCCACACTGGTCCAGGCCCGCGCCGAGCTGCGCGCCGGCCTGCTCGCGCTGGGCTTCGACGTCCCCGACGCGCAGGGCAACTTCGTCTGGCTGCCGGCGGGCCCGCTCACGCTCAGCTACGCCGAGACGTTCGCCGCGGGCGGGGTCGTCGTCCGTCCGTACGCGGCCGGTCAGCCCGGCGACGGCGTCCGGATCACGGTCGGGGAACCGGAGGCGAACGCGCGCGTGCTGGAGGTCGCGGCGGCTCTGCCGCGCGGCTGAACCGGGCCCCGCCGCGTCGCGCGAAAATTGTCAGTGCGCTCGAATAGCGTGCAGGGCATGGCGAAGACGGCGACCCGATCCCCCTACACGTGCACCGAGTGCGGCTGGACCTCGGCCAAGTGGGTCGGCCGGTGCGGTGAGTGCCAGACCTGGGGCAGCGTGGTCGAGGTCGGCGCGCCCAAGCTGGCGGCCGTCGCGTCGTCGGTGCCCGTCAGCAAGGCCGTCCCGATCGGCCAGGTGAGCGCTGAGGCCGCCGCGCGCGCGCTGACCGGGGTCGCCGAGCTCGACCGGGTCCTCGGCGCCGGGGTGGTGCCGGGAGCGGTCCTGTTGCTGGCCGGCGAGCCCGGCGTCGGCAAGTCCACCTTGCTGCTCGAGGTCGCGGCTCGCTGGGCCAAGGCCGGCCGACGGACCCTCTACGTCACCGGGGAGGAGTCGGCCGCCCAGGTCCGGCTGCGCGCCGGCCGGACGAACGCGCTGGCCGACGAGCTCTACCTGGCCGCCGAGAACGACCTCGGCACGGTACTGGGTCACATCGAGGAGGTGGCGCCGTCGCTGATGGTGCTCGACTCGGTGCAGACCATCGGCACGGCCGAGGCCGACGGGTCACCGGGCGGCGTCACCCAGGTACGGGAGGTGACCGGCGCCCTGGTCCGGGTGGCCAAGCGGCGGGGGATGGCGGTGATCATCGTCGGCCACGTCACCAAGGACGGGGCCATCGCCGGCCCGCGGCTGCTGGAGCACCTGGTGGACGTGGTGCTCGCCTTCGAGGGCGACCGACACTCCGGCTTCCGGATGGTCCGGGCCACCAAGAACCGGTTCGGCCCGGCTGATGAGGTCGGCTGCTTCGAGATGGGCGAGCAGGGCATCGTCGAGGTGCCCGACCCCTCCGGGCTCTTCACCTCCCGGCACGCCGAACCGGTGGCGGGCACCTGCATCGCCGTCACCATGGAGGGCCGTCGCCCGTTGCTGGCCGAGCTGCAGGCCCTGGTGGCCACGTCACCGCTGCCGCAGCCCCGACGGACGATGCACGGCGTCGACTCCGGCCGGCTGGCCATGGTGCTGGCCGTGCTCGAGCGACGCTGCCGGATCAAGCTGTACGACCGCGACGTCTACCTGTCGACCGTCGGCGGCGCGAAGGTGGCCGATCCGTCGGCCGACCTGGCTGCCGCGATCGCCATCGCCTCCGCGGCGGGCAACACCGCCGTCCCGGCCCGGATGGTCGCCATCGGCGAGGTGGGCCTGGCCGGTGAGCTGCGCCAGGTACCCGGGACCGACCGCCGGCTCGCCGAGGCGGCTCGGCTCGGCTTCACCGAGGCGGTGGTGCCCGCCGAGACGCGCTCGCCCGAGGAAGGGGGGATGACGGTGCGCCACGGCCTGCTGGTGCACACCGCCGCCACCTTGGAGCAGGCACTCGACGCCGTGGGCGTGCTGCCACGTCGCGGCGGCGGTCCACCGCTGAGAGAGGTGGGTCAGCAGTGAACCGACGGCCATAGGATGGCGCGACAGCAGGGGGAGGACGCGATGGCGCTGAACGCAGAACCACGGCCCGGGATCCTCGACCACCTCGCCCGGATGGCACCCGGCACGCCGCTGCGGGAGGGTTTCGAGCGGATCCTTCGGGGCCGTACGGGCGCCCTGGTGGTGCTCGGCCGTAACCGGGTGATCACCACGATCTCGACCGGCGGCTTCGCCCTCGACGTCCCCTACACCGCGACCGCACTGCGCGAGCTGGCGAAGATGGACGGTGCGATCGTGCTGGACGCCGAGTCGATGCGGATCGTCAGCGCGGGCGTCCAGCTGATGCCCGACCCGGCCATCCCCACCGTCGAGACGGGCACCCGACACCGGACCGCCGACCGGGTGGCACGCCAGTCCGGGTTGCCCGTGATCTCGGTATCGGCGTCGATGTCGACGATCTCGCTGTTCCTCGACTCGTCCCGGCACGTCTTCGAGCAGTCCGACCAGATCCTCTCCCGCGCCAACCAGGCGTTGCAGACCCTCGAGCGTTACCGGGCCCGCGTCTCCGAGGTCACCGCCCGGCTGTCGTCGCTGGAGGTGCAGGACCAGGTGACGGTCCGCGACGTCGCCCTGGTGGCCCAGCGGCTGGAGATGGTGCGGCGGCTGAACGCCGAGCTGGACGGCTACGTCGTCGAGCTCGGCAGCGACGGTCGGCTGCTCGCGCTGCAGCTCTACGAGCTGAGCGCCGGCCTGGACAGCCTGCGGGAGCTGCTGGAGCTCGACTACCGGCCGGCGGACGACCCGGGCTTCGGCTTCGCCGGGCTCGCCCCGCTCGACCTCAACGACCTGCTCAACCCGTTGGCGTTGGCGCGCGCCATCGGGTTCGCCGGTCAGGACCACCTCGACACGAGGGTGTCGGCCCGGGGATACCGGCAGGTGGCCCAGATCGGTCGGCTACCGCCCGGCCTGGGCGCCCGGCTGATCGAGCACTTCGGCTCGTTGCAGAGCCTGTTCGCCGCGAGCAGCACCGAGCTGCAGGCCGTGGAGGGCGTGGGCGAGAGCCGCGCCCGGATCATCCGGGACGGTCTGCTGCGCCTCGCCGAGGCCGGCTACAGCGACCGGATCGAGTGAGCCGCCCCCCTCCACCACGCAGTTGTCACGGTCGGTGCCACAGGTCAGCCCTTGAGGATCATCCGCATCCGGACAGCTTTGGCGCCGTCGAGCTGGGCGGTCGCCTCGTACGTGCCGGCGCGGGGGATCTCGGGCCGGTTGTTGCACCCCTTGGCCGACCGGCGGCCGTTCCAGGCCATCGACCATTCGACGGCGCCCTCGGCCGCCACCGACCTGCTGATCGGCTTGACCGCGGTGGTGCAGTGCGCGGAGGTCCAGATCCGGTCGCGGCCGGAGTAGATGGTCAACGAGAAGGTGGCTGGGCTGACCTTGACCACACAGGTCCCGCCGCTGCCGTTGATCAGCGACAGCTTGAACGTGGCGTGCTGCTTGGGCTTGAGCCGCTCGAGACCCGTCAGGGTCGTCCGCAGCTGAGCCGGCGCGCACGCGGCCGGCTTCGCCCTGGCCTCGGCGCTCTTCTTGACCTCGGCGCTCTTCTTGGCCTCGGCGCTCTTCTTGGCCGACGCGCTCTTGTTCGCGGCCGGGGTCGTGGTGGCCTTCGGCGTCACACTCGTCGAGGCGGAGGGCGTCGAGGTCGCCTTGTCCGCCGCATCAGCGGCCGGGCTGGCCGACGTGCCGGGTACCGCGGGGACGACCACGGGTGGCGGGGCCGCGGAGGCAGCCGATCCGGAACCGGTTGCGTTCGCGATCAGCGCCACCATCAGCACCAGCAGCAGGGCCGCGCCGAGCACGAGAGCGCGGCGGATCCAGTACGTCTGCTCAGGCTCGGGACCCACGGGATGCAGCACACCGCTCATGTGCTGAGGCTAGGCAGTCGGGCCGCCCGGACCGGGCTGCCACGCCGCACCAACGCAGGACCGGCCAGTCGCCGCACGCGGGTACGGTGGCGGCCGTGATCGACGACCTCGCCGTCCGGCGCCGTACCGTCGTCCGGCGGGTCCTCGACTGGTACGCCGTCCACGCCCGCGACCTGCCCTGGCGGCGGTCGGAGGCGACGCCCTGGCAGGTGGTGGTGAGTGAGTTCATGCTGCAGCAGACGCCGGTGGAGCGGGTCCGTGGCCCGTGGCAGAGCTGGGTCGAGCGCTGGCCGACGCCGGCGGCACTGGCCGACGCCCCCGCGGGTGAGGCCGTCCGGGCGTGGGGCCGGCTCGGCTATCCCCGGCGGGCACTACGGCTGCACGCGACCGCGGTCGCCATCACCGAACGGTTCGGCGGCGAGGTGCCCGCCGACCGCGAGGCGCTGCTCAGCCTGCCCGGGGTCGGTTCCTACACGGCCGCCGCGATCGCGAGCTTTGCGTACGGCCGGCGTGAGGTCGTGCTCGACACCAACGTCCGCCGGGTGCTCAGCCGGATCGACGCGGGCGTCGGCCAGCCCGCTCCCACCCCGACCGTGGCCGAGATCGCCGCCGCGACGGCGTACGTCCCGATCGTTCCTGCGCGGGCGGCGCGGTGGGCGGTGGCGGCCATGGAGCTCGGCGCTCTGGTCTGCGTCGCGCGCACCCCGCGGTGCGACGACTGTCCCGTCCGTGACCAGTGCGCCTGGCGCGCGGCGGGCTATCCGGTGGTGCCGGGTCCGCCCCGACGCGGCCAGAGCTGGGTGGGTACGGACCGGCAGTGCCGCGGAGCGCTGCTCGCTGTGCTGCGGTCCAGCGACGGCCCGGTCAGCGCCGACGAGCTCGCCGCCGCCTGGGCCGACGCGGTCCAGCGGGACCGGGCGCTCGCCAGCCTGGTCGTCGACGGGCTCGTGGTCCCCGTCGGCAGCCACTACGCGCTCCCCGGCTGACCGACGTGTCAGCGCCGGAGGCCGCCTTGGCGACCGCTGCCGCTGACGGGTCGGGAATCAGGCGGGGTCAGGACCGAGCAGCTTCCGTGCCGCCCGGGTGGAGCCGACGCTGGCGACGACGACGCAGGCCATCGCCAGCCACTGCAGCGGACTCAGCCGCTCGCGCAGCAGCACCAGCGCCGCGAAAGCCGCCACCGCCGGCTCGAGACTCATCAGGATGCCGAAGACGTGGGGCGGGATGGTGCGCAGCGCGGTGAGCTCCAGGCTGTACGGCACCACCGAGCTGAGCAGGCCGACGGCCACGCCGAGCAGCAGCACCCGCGGCTCGAGCAGGACCGGCCCGGCGGCGAGGATGGCTGGCGGCGCGAGCAGCACGGCCCCGACCACGCTGGCCACGGCCAGTCCGGACACGCCGGGCCAGCGTTGACCCGTCCGGGTGCTGAGCAGGATGTAGCAGGCCCAGCCGCAGGCCGCCAGCAGGCCGAACAGCACCCCGACCACGTTCAGCCGGGTCGGTGAGAAACCGAGCAGCGCGACCCCGGCCGCGGCCAGCCCGACCCAGATCAGGTCGCGCGGTCGACGGGAACCGGCCGTCGCCACCACCAGCGGGCCGAGGAACTCGATGGTCACCGCCACCCCGAGCGGGATCCGGGCGAACGACTGGTAGAACGCCCAGTTCATGATCAACAAGGTGATCCCGAACGCCAGCGCGACGGTCCAGTCCGAGCGCGAATGACCCCGCAGCCGGGGCCGGGCCACGACCCCGAAGATGACGGCCGAGGTCGCCAACCGCAGCCAGACCATGGCGGTCGGCGGTACCACCTCGAACAGATACTTGGCGGTCGCGGCCCCGAGCTGCACGGACACGATGCCGCCGATCACCAGCCAGACGGCGGGGATCCGATTCGGCTGCAGACGCACTCGCTCTACCCTGCCAGACTCCGCGGCCGACGACTGACCGGGAGACGCCGAACGGCCCGGTCCACCACCGAAGAGGTGACGGGCCGGGCCGTCCGGATCTGCGTCGTGACTACTCGGTGCTGGTCGGCTCCGGGTCGGTGAAGCCCTCGATGATGCCGCCGAACTCGACCGGCGGGACGTCCGGCGCGGCCGAGCGGTCGTTCCCGGTGAAGGTGAACGGCTCCTCCGCCCCCGGGTCGGCCACGTCGACGACCACGATCTGGCCGGCGTGCAGCTCGGAGAACAGGATCTTCTCCGCCAGGGTGTCCTCGATGTCACGCTGCAGGGCACGGCGGAGCGGCCGGGCACCGAGCGTGGGGTCGAAGCCGCGCTGGGCGATCAAGGTCTTCGCGGCCGGGGTGAGCTCGATGCCCATGTCCCGGTCCTTCAGCCGCAGCTCGATCTGCGCCACCATCAGGTCGACGATCCGCTCGATGTCCTCCTGCGACAGCTGGCGGAACACCACGATCTCGTCGACACGGTTCAAGAACTCAGGCCGGAAGTGCTGCTTGAGCTCGTCGGCGACCTTGGCCTTCATCTTCTCGTACGAGCCGCCGGTCGACCCGCCACCGCTGAAGCCGAGCGACACGCTCTTGGCGATGTCGCGCGTACCCAGGTTGGTGGTCATCACGATGACGGTGTTCTTGAAGTCGACCACCCGGCCCTGGGCGTCGGTCAGGCGACCTTCGTCCAGGATCTGCAGCAGCGAGTTGAAGATGTCCGGGTGCGCCTTCTCGACCTCGTCGAACAAGACGACGCTGAACGGCTTGCGCCGCACCTTTTCGGTGAGCTGGCCACCCTCCTCGTAGCCGACGTAGCCAGGAGGTGAGCCGAACAGCCGGGAGGCGGTGTGCTTCTCGGAGTACTCGCTCATGTCGAGCTGGATCAGCGCGTCCTGGTCGCCGAAGAGGAACTCGGTCAGCGCCTTGGTCAGCTCGGTCTTCCCGACGCCGGACGGGCCGGCGAAGATGAAGGAGCCGCTCGGCCGACGCGGGTCCTTGAGGCCGGCGCGGGTACGCCGGATGGAACGCGACAGCGCCCGGACGGCGTCGTGCTGGCCGATGTAGCGCTTGCCGAGCTCCTGCTCCATGTTGAGCAGCCGGGCCGACTCCTCCTCGGTGAGCTTGAAGACCGGGATGCCGGTGCTGGCCGAGAGCACCTCGGCGATGATCTCCTCGTCCACCTCGGCCACCACGTCGAGGTCGCCGGACTTCCACTGCGCCTCCCGCTCGGCGCGGGCGGTGAGCAGCTTCTTCTCGTCGTCGCGCAGGCCCGCGGCGCGCTCGAAGTCCTGCGCGTCGATCGCCGCTTCCTTCTCGAGCCGGACGGCAGCGACCTTCTCGTCGAACTCCCGCAGGTCCGGCGGCGCGGTCATCCGACGGATCCGCAGCCGGGCGCCCGCCTCGTCGATCAGGTCGATCGCCTTGTCGGGCAGGAACCGGTCGGAGATGTAGCGGTCGGCCATCTGCGCCGCAGCCACCAACGCCTGGTCGGTGATGGTGATCCGGTGGTGCGCCTCGTAGCGGTCGCGGAGCCCGCGCAGGATGTCGATCGTGTGGGCGATCGTCGGCTCGGCCACCTGGATCGGCTGAAAGCGGCGCTCGAGGGCGGCGTCCTTCTCCACGTACTTGCGGTACTCGTCCAGCGTGGTGGCGCCGATGGTCTGCAGCTCACCGCGGGCCAGCATCGGCTTGAGGATGCTGGCGGCGTCGATGGCGCCCTCGGCGGCACCGGCCCCGACGAGGGTGTGGATCTCGTCGATGAAGAGCACCACGTCACCGCGGGTCTTGATCTCCTTGAGCACCTTCTTGAGCCGCTCCTCGAAGTCACCGCGGTAACGGCTGCCGGCCACGAGCGCGCCGAGGTCGAGGGTGTAGATCTGCTTGTCGCGCAGCGTCTCGGGAACGTCACCGCGGACGATGGCCTGCGACAGGCCCTCCACGACGGCCGTCTTGCCGACGCCGGGCTCACCGATCAGCACCGGGTTGTTCTTGGTACGTCGAGAGAGCACGGTCATCACCCGTTCGATCTCTTTCTCACGTCCGATGACCGGGTCGAGCTTGTTCTCTCGGGCCGCCTGGGTGAGGTTGCGGCCGAACTGGTCGAGCACCATCGACGACGAGGGTGTGTTGCCCTGCTCGGGCGCACCAGAGGTCGCGGCCTCCTTGCCCTGGAATCCGCTGAGCAATTGCAGGACCTGGTTGCGTACGCGGTTCAGGTCGGCGCCGAGCTTGACCAATACCTGTGCGGCGACGCCTTCGCCTTCACGGATCAGTCCAAGCAGGATGTGCTCGGTACCGATGTAGGAATGGTTGATCTGGAGCGCCTCACGCAGGCTCAGCTCGAGCACTTTCTTCGCCCGGGGCGTGAAGGGGATGTGGCCGCTCGGAGACTGCTGGCCGTGGCCGATGATCTCTTCGACCTTCTGCCGGACCGCCTCGAGGGAAATGCCGAGGGACTCCAAAGCCTTGGCGGCGACACCCTCGCCCTCGTGGATCAGACCCAGCAGGATGTGTTCGGTGCCGATGTAGTTGTGGTTGAGCATACGAGCTTCTTCTTGTGCCAGCACCACGACACGACGGGCTCGGTCGGTGAAACGCTCGAACATGGTGATCGCTCCTCGCCTGCGACGCGGTCCTCCGCCCTTGTGCGGGGGCCGACGCCGTCGCTGCTCACTGTAGTAGGCCGTCTTGCGCTCAACCCGAGATCGAGTCAAGCACGTCTGCCTTGCCGACACACAACATCGGCCGACGGGGTGGACAACGTGGGTCGACAGCGGGAGATTCCGCCTGAGCGGGTCACGTTCGAGCCCTGCGGAGCGCGGAGCGCGAGTTTTCGTTCGCCCAGAGCGCAACCCAGGAAGCGCCTCTGCGGTCAGCCGTGGGCTTGCTCGAACGCCTCCCGCACGTCGGCGGAGACCCGGCCGCGGCTGCTCACCTCGTGGCCGTTGGCCAGCGCCCAGGCCCGGATCTCGCTGGTGCTGGACGTGCCGGCCGGCTTGGCCGGGACGCCCCGCTTGCGTCGGCCGCCGGTCTTGCGGGCGTGCCCGATCCAGGGAGCCAGCTCGTCGCGGAGCTTGGCGGCATTGTCGCCGGAGAGGTCGATCTCGTACTCGGCGCCATCCAGAGCGAAAGTGACCGTTTCGTCGGCACTTCCACCGTCGTAGTCGTCTTCGAGAATGATCTGCACCCGCTGAGCCATTTGTCCTCCACCTCGTTGCCGTATCTAAGCGTCCGAAATCACGCTACTCCACGTCGGCCGATTTGCCGAGGAACTCGCAGGCGATATCCAGAATTGGTGCCGAGTGGGTGATCGCCCCGACCGCGACGTAATCGACGCCGGTCGCGGCAACGCTAACGGCGTCGGCGAGCGTCAGGCCGCCACTCGCCTCGAAAGTCGCGCGCCCTTTCAGCTCGGTCACCACCGCGGTCATCTGTGCCGGGTCCATGTTGTCCAACAACACGTCTCGCGCGCCGGCGTCGACCACCGCGCGCGCCTGTTCGGCTGAGGTGACCTCGACCTGCACCCATACCTCGGGAAACGCCGCCCGAACCGCTTCGAACGCCGCCACCACCCCGCCCGCGGCGACGACGTGGTTGTCCTTGATCAACGCGGCGTCGACCAGCGACATCCGGTGGTTGACGCCTCCGGCCACCCGGACCGCGTACTTCTGCAGCACCCTCAGCCCGGGCACGGTCTTGCGCGAGTCCCGGACCCGGGTGCCGCTGCCGGCGAGGGCGTCGACCCAGGTCCGGGTGGCGGTCGCCACCCCTGACATCAAGGTGAGCAGGTTGAGGGCCACCCGTTCGGCTCTCAGCAGCGCCCGCGCGTTGGCCCGGACGGTCAGCACGACATCGCCGGCCTCGACCCGGTCGCCGTCGCGGCGGGTCAGCTCGACGTCCACCGGCCCCGCGGGCTCGCAGACCTTGACCAGGGCGTACGCCGCGACCGACAGCCCGGCAGGAGTCCCGGGCCGGCGGACCACGAAGTCTGCCCGCGCCTCGGCAGCCGCCTCGACGGTGGCGACGGAGGTCACGTCCACCCCTGCGCCAGTCCCGGGCGGCAGCACGCCCCGGCCACCGAGGTCCTCGCCGAGGGCTTCCTCGACGATCAGGTCGACGGCCGCCAGGTCCAGGCCGTCCGCGACGACCAGGGCCTGTGCGTCGGCCAGGGTCGTCATGTCGCCACCGGCTCGGGCTCGGCCGCGGCGGCGAGCGAGACGAACGTGTGGGCCAGACCGGCGGCCGGGTCGGCCTGCACCAGCAGGTGACCGTGCCAGCGAACCTGGCGACCTTCGACGTCGTCGCGCCAGTGCGCGCCGCGCGACTCCTCGCGCAGCAAGGCCGAGCTGGCCACGGCGGTGGCCACGGTCAGCAGGTTCGTGGCCTCCCACGCCCCGAGGGCCGCCTGGTCGCTGTCGACCTCGGCCAGCCGGCTGAGCTCGGTCAGGCAGGCCACCAGCCCGGTGGCGTCCCGCAGTCCGCCGGCGTACCGGCTCATCGTGGCCTGCAGCGCTGGCACGACCGCGGCGTCGACCAGGCCCGGGGCGCGGTCGTCGGTGGCCGGCCGGCGCCGTGGTGGCGGGTCGGTCCGCAGCCGCTCCGCGATCCGACGGGCGAACACCAGACCCTCCAGCAGCGAGTTGGAGGCCAGCCGGTTGGCGCCGTGCACGCCTGAGGAGGCCACCTCGCCGCAGGCGTACAGCCCGTCGAGGGTGGTGGCGCCGTCGAGATCGGTCTGGACGCCGCCGCAGAAGTAGTGGCAGGCGGGCGCGACCGGGATCAGGTCGCGGGCCGGGTCGATGCCGAGCTGCGCGCAGCTGTGCAGGATGGTCGGGAAGCGGACCCGCCAGGTCTCCTCGCCGAGCGCGCGACCGTCGACGTAGACGTGGTCGCTGCCCTCACGCGCCATCTCTTTCATGATCGCCTTGGCCACCACGTCGCGGGGGGCTAGCTCGGCGAGCTCGTGCTGGCCGCGCATGAAGCGCTCGCCGGAACCGTTCACCAGCAGACCACCCTCACCGCGGACTGCTTCACTGACCAGAGGCAGCTGCCCACGCGCGCCCTGGCCCATCCACAGCACGGTCGGGTGGAACTGGATGAACTCGATGTCCCGCGCCACCGCGCCGGCTCGGAGGGCGGCCGCGAGCCCGTCCCCGGTGGAGACCGGCGGGTTGGTGGTGACGGCGTAGATCTGGCCGATGCCGCCCGTGGCCAGCACGACCGCGCGGGCGTGCACCGCGCCGACACCGCCGCGGGTGCCCTCCCCCATCACGTGCAGGGTGACCCCGGCGACCGCCGGCGCCTCACCGGGAGCGACCTCGGCCGGGATCAGGTCGAGCACCAGGGCGTGCTCGACGATCTCGATCGCGGGGTCGGCCACGACGCGGGAGACGAGCGCACGCTCGATCTCGGCCCCGGTCGCGTCCCCGCCCGCGTGGGCGATCCGGTTGCGGTGGTGGCCGCCCTCGCGGGTCAGCTCGAGGGCGCCGGCGGCGTCCCGGTCGAACTCGGCGCCGCGGGCCATCAGCGTGGCAACCTCCTCCGGTCCCTCGCTGACCAGCACCCGGACGGCCTCCTCGACGCAGAGTCCCGCCCCGGCGACCAGGGTGTCCTGGACGTGCTGGTCGACGGTGTCGCCCTCGGCCTGGACCGAGGCGATCCCGCCCTGGGCCCACCGGGTCGAGCCGGCCGCCACCACGTCCTTGGTGACCACCAGCACCCGGCCGAGGTCGCGGCACTCCAACGCCGCGGTGAGACCGGCGATGCCCGAACCGATCACGACCACGTCCACCTCCTGCACCCAGCCCGGGGGTTCGCAGGCGAGCCGGGCCGGCAGGTGGGGCAGTGGCGGGAGACTCGGCAGGGTCGCGAGCAGGGGCGAGGGCGGGGACACGACGTCGGGCACCATGACCCCCATGGTCCCTCATCCCGCGCTGTGGTTCGACGCCTGGATCGAGGCGGCCACCGGAGCCGACGGCTTCTGGGCGGGGTCGCGTCCGGCTGAGCACTTCGCCACCGCCGTGGCGGTCGGGCCCGAGCTCGCCGAGGCGGTGCGGGTGCTGCTGCGTTCCTTCCCCGACATCGTCGCGGTGGTCGACGTCGGCGCCGGCGACGGCGCGCTGCTGAGCGCGCTGGCGGCGACGCGCCCGCCGTACGAGCTGGTGGGGGTCGACGTACGGCCGCGGCCTGCCGGGCTGCCCGACGAGGTGGGCTGGCTGACCGACTGTTGGGACGTACGGGCGGACCGCTGGATCAACGGGGCCGTACCGGAGCTGCTCGGCGGCCTGTGCGGCCCCGCCCTGCTGGTGGCCACCGAGTGGCTGGACGACCTGCCGTGCCGGGTCGCGGTCGGCAGACCCGGCGGCCTTCGTGAGCTCACGGCAGACGGGACCGCCGGTCCACCGCTCGCGGCCGAGGACCAGGCGTGGGTGGACGAGTGGTGGCCCGAGGGGGACTCGGTCGAGACAGGCTTGGTGGAAGTCGGAGCCACCCGGGACCGTGCCTGGGCCACGCTGCTCGCCGCGCTCGCGCCCGTCGGCGGACTGGGGCTCGCCGTCGACTACGGCCACGTCAAGACGGCCCGGCCCGGCCTCGGGTCACTGGCCGGCTTCCGTGCGGGCCGACCGGCCGCGGCGTTCCCCGACCGGCGGGCGAACCTGACCGCGGCCGTCGCCGTCGACGCCCTGATGGCGGCGGGCGAGCGAGCGGGCACGTCCACCCAGTGGTGCCGACGGCAGGCTGACGTCGTCGGCGAGCTGGCAGACCTACCGCACGACGAAGATCCGCTGCAGGAGCTGGCGGCGCGCAGCCGACGCGCGGCCCTGGGCCGGACCGGCGACTGGGGGTCGCACTGGTGGTTGCTGCAGCGGGTCGACCCGCCAACCCTGTGACAACCTGAGGCGGTGCACACGCCGCTCCGGGTCCTGGTGGGCTCGCTCGGCCGCGGGGTGCTGCCCGACGCGGCCGTGGAGCCGCCGGCCGGCACCGTCCTGCTCGACCTGGGTCCGGACCACCCGAGCACGGCGGGCCTGCTCGAGCTGGCGCTGTGGACCGAGGAGGGAGTGGTCAGCGCGGCCAGCATCACCGTGGGCGCGATGCACCGCGGCGCGGAAAAGCTGTTCGAGGTCCGCGACTACCGCCAGATCGGCATGCTCGCCGACCGCCACGACTGGCAGGCGCCCTTTTCCGGCGAGCTCGGGGTAGCGCTGGTCGGCGAACAGCTGCTGGGGCTGGAGGTGCCCGTCCGGGCCCGCTGGCTGCGGACCTTGCTGGCCGAGCACACCCGCATCCTCAGCCACCTCGGCTTCCTCAGCCACCTCGCCACCGGGCCCGCCCGGCTCGCCGAGGTCCGTACGGCGCGGGAGCGGCTGCGCGACCAGACGCTCCGGCTCACCGGGAACCGCATCCACCCGATGGTGGCCCGGATCGGCGGTCTGGCCACCGACGCCGACGACGGCTGGCTCCGGCAGGAGCACGAGGAGATGGGCGCCGTGGCCGCGCTCGGCCGCCGGCTGGCCGCGACGGTCGACGAGACGGCGGGTCTGGCAGGTGTCGCCGTGCTCGGCCGCGAGGTCGCGGCCGGGTACGGGGTGAGCGGAACGGCCGCCCGGGCCAGCGGCCTCGCCCTCGACCTGCGGTCCAGCACCCCCGGCCTGGCGTACGGGGAGCTGGTCGGCCTGATCGCGCCCGCGCCGACCGAGGCCGGGGACGCGGCGGCCCGCTTCGCGACCTTCGCGCACGAGGTCGTGGAGAGCAGCAGCCTCGTGCGGGCTTGCGTCGAACGGCTGACCGGGCTGCCCGGTCCGGTGGCGGTCCCGCTGGGCAAGGTCGTGAGGCTGCCCGAGGGCGAGGGGTACCTGGCGCTGGAGGCTCCGCTGGGCCTGGCTGGCTTCTACGTGGTCTCGCGCGGGGAGAAGACACCGTGGCGGTTCAAGCTGCGGACCCCGTCCTTCAGCAACGTCGCGGCCCTGGAGTCGGTCCTGGTCGGCGTCCCCGTCGCTTCCCTGGAGGTCGCCCTCGCCTCCATCGGCTACGTGGTCGGCGACATCGACCGCTGACTCAGACTCCAGCGAGCGATCCTGCCGCGTAGTCGCGTCAGGATCGATCAGCAGGCCGCCCAGAGGTCGCTTTCGGTGGCTCCGAGGCAGCGGGCGCACCGACTGGGCAGCCCGGACCAACCGTGCCGGATCAGGATGGCCGCCACCTGCGCGGCAACTTCGCACGGACGGTCCAGCACGTCGATCCACCCGTAGCGCAGGGTGATCAGCGCGGCCAGCACGAAGCGGTTGTCGCGGTTCATGTCGCGGAACCGTCCTTCGCCTTCATGACCGAGTCGCCCGTCGAGCTCCACCAGCAGCGCCCAGTCGTCGTACCCGACGTCACTGAGGTAGGGCAGTCCCCTGCGCGAAGCCTGGCGGTGTCCCTCGGGCAGGTGATGAGCGCGCTCGACGTCGCGCAGGTAGGTGAGCTCCAGGGCGGAGTCGATGCCGGTGCCGACGTCGCCGAACAAGTCCTCCAGGAGCTGTCGGTGCGGGTGCCTCGGTCGGTCAGCCAGAGCCGCGGCCAGCCGCGGAGCACGGGTACGTCGATGCTGTACCGCGCGCGTCACCAGGTGCACGATCTCGCGCGTCGTAGCGATCGCGGTGAGGTCAAGCACCGTGTCCTCGACATTGAGGCGAGGAGGCGAGCCCGCCGAGCGGGGCGAACGTACGCCGGGGTTCTCGCGAGTGAACGCCCACGGACCGGCGGTGCGATAGCGACCGCCGGCCGGGACCAGCACGTCGACGACCGGCGGCGGCTCCGGCAGGATGGTGTGCAGGAACCCGGACGACTGGGGGCCGAGCCGGGCCTCTGACCCGCCGAGCAGCACCCCTCCCCAGGCGAGCGCGTCCCACGTCGGCGGGCTGGGCAGCACGTAGTAGAGGCCAGGAGCCAGCGCCTGCCAGAAGCCGCTTGCCTTCAGCCGGGCCAGCACGTGATCAGTGACGCCGTGGCCTCGCACCTGCTCGCGGCTGAGGACTCCCGCCTGCAGCTGAGCGAGTCGGAGGAGCGGCTCGGGGATCTCCTGACGCGGGTGCACCGGCTCAGTCTTGGCAGCCAGACACCGGTTGGACAGGGCCTGGACGTAGCTGGGGACAACCCGGCGCCAGTCTCAAGACCTGTGGACAACTCTTCGCTGATCGATCCTGACGCGACTACGCGTCAGGATCGAGCGCTGGGACGGGCAGACCTCAGGCGAGGCGGCGGTCGACCTCGTAGTTGGGGAGGACGGCGGCGAAGGTGGGCAGGTCGGTCACGTCGGACTGCTCGACCGCGGCGAACTCGGACCGGCTGCGGCGCGGCAGGTGGTGCACGTCGGCACGGGCGTCCGCCGCGGCCTGCAGCTGGGTCCGGAGAGTGTCGATCTCGGCGTCCTGGGAGCGGACGGTGCTGCGCAGCCAGGAGATCACCTTGTCCCGCTGCTGCAGCTGGCCGCGGAGGGTGGTCCGGTCGCCCTCGAGGGCGAAGATCTCGTGCCGGAGTCCGGCGATCCTCACCCGCTGGCCCTCGACCACGCCGGTCACCTCGCGGACGCGGCCGCTGAGGGTGGTCACCACGGAGGCGTTGTGCTCGCGCTCGGTCCGCAGCTGGTCGCCGTGCCGCTGGGTGGCCTGCAGCAGGGTCTGGGCGTGCGACCGCTCGGCGGCGAACAGCTCGCGCCAGGCGAGGACGCAGGCCGTGACCGCAGCCACCACAGCAATGCCGACGCCGATCCGGGTCGCCCAGGTCGGCCCGAAGGCCGCTGCCACGGCGAGCACGGTACCGACGACGAGCACGACCTCGGCCGCTCGGCGCAGCCGTGAGGGCCGGGCCGAACGAGCCGGCGTACGGCGGGACGCACCACGAGCGACTGAAGCAGCGGAGGCGGACACGCGGTCACAGTAGTGCTCGCGGACGGCCGCGCCCGGGAGCGGCGCGCGGGGCGCCCATCCAGAACCCGGGATCGGCGACCCGTCGTGGAGGTCGAGTGGGCGCCTTCAGCGCCGCGGCGGCGTCCGAGGGTCGTCGTCCTCGTCGTCGCTGCCGGGCACCTTGCACGCCCGCTCGAGCCGGAGCCCCACGAGGCACAGGGCGACGCCGGCGACGATGGCCACAGCCGAGTGGACCACCCGCTCGCGCGGGGCCGCCGCGTCGAACCGACCGAGGAAGAGCAGGGCGAAACCGAAGTAGCCGCCGGCGACCAAGGCTCCGGCGAGCGCGGAGGCCTTGCCCAGCACCAGGAAGGCCACCGCCCGAGAAGCCTCCATCCGCTCCCGCCGGACCTGGATCCGCTGGTGGGTGCTGTACGCGAGCACACCGACGAGCGCCGCGAAGACGGCGAGCCCGATCGGCGCCGACCAGGGGATCCGCGGCGGTACCGCGCCGAGGGCGTTGGCCACCACCACGATCAGCCAGCCCGCCAGCCCACCGAAGATCGCCGCAACGACGAGGGCGCGCAGCGGGGTCAGCGTGATCGACCCGCCGGGTTGCTGAGCCAAGTATCAGTCGCTCTCGATGGTGAGGTCCTCGCGCAGCTTGACCCCTGAGGTGTCCACCTCGGCGACCAGGTCGGCCACGGTACCGACGCCCGGCAGCACGCCGCGGCCGTCGATCTCGGCCCAGGGCACCAGGACGAATCCGCGCTCGGCGGCCAGCGGGTGCGGCAGCTTGAGGTCCGGCTGGTCGAGCTGAGCGGTGCCGACGAGGATCAGGTCGACGTCCAGCGTCCGGGGGGCCCAGTGGCCCGCGCTGCGGTCACGGCCGTACGCGTCCTCGATCGCCAGCGCCCGCTCGAGCAGCGTCCGGGGTTCGAGGGTCGTCTCGGCCACGAGCACGATGTTGAGATACTCCGGGCTGTCCTCGCTCCCGCCGACCGGCTCGGTCTCGTACACCGAGGAGACGTCGACCACGATCACGTCCGGGGTGTCCCCCAGCGCGTCCACCGCGCCCTGCAGGTGGCCGAGCCGGTCGCCGAGGTTGGACCCGATCGAGTACACGACCTTGCGCAGCGGCTTCATCCCGCTGAGCGTGTCGGTGTCGATCGCGTGCGGGTTAGGACTGGTCATGCTTGCTCCTTGTCAGGCTGACGGCGACGTCGGCGAAACCGACCGGCATGGGGGCGCCGGGCTTGTGCACGGTGACGTCGACGGTCTCCACGGCGGCGCGGCTGAGGCACGTCCGCGCCACGCGGTCGGCGAGCGCCTCGATCAGCTGCAGCGGGTCACGTTCGATGTCGGCGACGACGTCGGCGGCGAGTGCGCCGTAGTCGACGGTGAGGCTGAGGTCGTCGGCGGAGGCAGCCGGCGCGAGGTCGAGGCCGCAGACGACGTCGACGACGAACTGCTGGCCCTGCTCGCGCTCGATGTCGAAGACCCCGTGGCGGCCGAAGCCGACGAGTCCCCGTAACGCGATTCGATCCCGAGCCATGCCCACCTCCTTGGCGCGCACCTTATCTGACCTGGACGACCATTCCGCACCCGCGAACTCCTCAGCCCGAGGGACGGTCCTGCAGCTGCTGCACCACCGCGACGGCGTCCCGGCTGGCCCGTACCGAGTGCACCCGGACGCCCCACACCCCGCGCCAGGCCAGTAGCGTCGTCAAGGCGGTGGTGGCGTCGTCGCGCTCGTCCGGCGCTCGCGGCCGACCGTCCGGCCCGGCGAGCAGCGAGCCGAGGAACCGCTTGCGCGATACCCCGACCAGCTGCGGCACCCCGAGGACCTCGAGCTCCTCCAGCCGGCGGAGCAGCTCCCAGTTGTGCTCGCCGGTCTTGGCGAAGCCGAAGCCGGCGTCGACCACCAGCTGGTCAGGCTGGACCCCCGCCGAGCGGGCCCGCTCGATCCGGTCCTGCAGCTCCCGCAGCACGTCGGTGACGACGTCGGCGTAGACCGTCCGGTCCTGCATCACGTCGGCGTGCCCCCGCCAGTGCATGCAGACGTACGCAACCCCGAGGTCGGCCACCGTGGCGAGCATCTCGACCTCGGCGAGGCCGCCGGACACGTCGTTGACCAGCCGGGCCCCCGCCGCCACCGCCTCGGCCGCCACCTCGGCCCGCATGGTGTCAACGCTGACCACCGCCCCGGTCGCCGCCAGTGCGCGGACCACCGGCAGCACCCGACGCAGCTCCTCAGCGGTGTCGGGACGCTCCGCACCGGGACGGGTCGACTCGCCGCCCACGTCGATGACGTCCGCACCCTCGGCCAGCAGCGCGAGGCCGTGGCCGATCGCCGCGTCGGGGTCGAACCAGCGACCGCCGTCGGAGAAGGAGTCCGGCGTCACGTTGACCACCCCCATCACCTGGGTGCGGTCGAGCCGGGGCAGTCCCCGCACCGCCCCGAACGGGCCCATCACTCAACCCTTCATCAAGGTCATGGCCTCGGCACGGGTGGCCGCGTTGCGGAGCTGGCCGCGGACCGCACTGGTCACGGTCTTGGAGCCGGGCTTGCGGACGCCCCGCATGGTCATGCAGAGGTGCTCACACTCGAAGACGACGATCACCCCGCGCGGCTGCAGGTAGCGCTCCATCGCGTCAGCCACCTGCTGGGTCAGCCGCTCCTGCACCTGCGGCCGCTTGGCGTAGACGTCGACCAGCCGGGCCAGCTTGCTCAGGCCGGTGATCCGACCGTCGAGGGCCGGGATGTAGCCGAGGTGCGCGACGCCGGTGAACGGCACCAGGTGGTGCTCGCAGCAGCTCCAGACCTCGATGTCCTTGACCAGCACCAGCTCGTCGTGGCCCAGGTCGAAGCGGGTGGCCAGCACGGTCTCCGCGTCCTGGTGCAGTCCCGCGAACATCTCCGCGTACGCCCGGGCAACGCGCTGCGGAGTGTCCTGCAGACCGTCTCGGTCCGGGTCCTCACCGATCCCGACCAGGATCTCGCGGACCGCCGCGGCCACCCGGTCGTGGTCGTAGGGCGGCCGTCCGGCGGCGGGTTCCCCGATCTCGACGTTGAGATCAGGGGTACCGCGGTTCACCGGAAGTCGGGGCCGCGCGGCGGTTGGCCGTCTCCGCTCGGTCCGGGGAGCTGCGGCGGGATACCGGTGTGGCCGGGCGGCAGCGGGGCGCCGCCGGGGGGCAGCTCGTTGCCCGGGCCACTACCGGCGACCGGTACAGGTGCGCCGTGACCGTTCGCTCCAGGAGCCAGCCGGCCGTTCGGGCTGTGCCCGTTGCCGTTGACCGAGGCCGGCGGCATCACCGGCGGCACGTCGGAGGGCACCCGCAGGTCCGAGCCGGTCCAGGCCGGTCGCTTCGGCCAGAGCCGCAGCGGCTGGAAGACCTCGGCCACCTCGGCCCGGTCGAGCGTCTCGCGCTCGAACAAGGCCCGGACCAGGTCGTCGAGGACGTCCCGGTTGGCGGTCAGGATGTCGAACGCCTCCTGGTGGGCGGTGCTGATCAGCTTGGAGACCTCCTCGTCGACCACCGCCGCCACCTCCTCGGAGTACTCGCGGCCGTGGCCCATGTCGCGACCCATGAAGGGCTCAGACTCTCCCGAGCCCAGCTTGATCGCGCCGATCCGGTCGGTCATGCCGTACTGGGTGACCATCGCGCGGGCCACGTTGGTGGCCTTCTCGATGTCGTTGCTGGCGCCGGTAGTAGGGTCGTGGAAGACCAGCTCCTCGGCCGCCCGGCCGCCCATCATGTACGCCAGCTGGTCGAGCAGCTCGGCGCGGGTGTTGGAGTACTTGTCGTTCTCGGGCAGCACCATCGTGTAGCCCAGCGCCCGACCGCGCGGCAGGATCGTCACCTTCTGGACCGGGTCCGTACCCGGCAGGGCCGCCGCGACCAGGGCGTGGCCACCCTCGTGGTAGGCGGTGACGAGCTTTTCCTTCTCGTTCATCAGCCGGCTGCGCTTCTGCGGCCCGGCGATGACGCGGTCGATCGCCTCGTCCATGTACTCGTTGGTGATCACCCGCGCGTTCTGGCGGGCGGTCAGCAGGGCGGCCTCGTTCAAGACGTTCGCCAGGTCGGCACCGGTGAAGCCGGGAGTCCGGCGGGCGACGGCACCGAGGTCGACGTCCGGGGCGACCGGCTTGCCCTGGGAGTGCACCGTGAGGATCGCGAGCCGGCCCTTCATGTCGGGCGCCTCGACCGCGATCTGGCGGTCGAACCGGCCTGGCCGCAGCAGGGCGGGGTCGAGGACGTCGGGCCGGTTGGTCGCGGCGATCAAGATCACGCCGCCGCGGACGTCGAATCCGTCCATCTCGACGAGCAGCTGGTTCAGCGTCTGCTCGCGCTCGTCGTGACCGCCACCCATACCGGCGCCACGGTGCCGGCCGACGGCGTCGATCTCGTCGATGAAGACGATGGCCGGGGCGTTCTCCTTGGCCTGCTCGAACAGGTCGCGGACGCGGCTGGCGCCGACGCCGACGAACATCTCGACGAAGTCGGACCCGGAGATGGAGAAGAAGGGGACGCCGGCCTCACCGGCGACGGCCCTGGCGAGCAGCGTCTTGCCGGTACCGGGCGGGCCGTAGAGCAGGACGCCCTTGGGGATCTTGGCCCCGACCGCCTGGAACTTCGCCGGCTCGGCGAGGAACTCCTTGATCTCCTCCAGCTCCTCGATCGCCTCCTCACAACCCGCGACGTCACCGAAGGTCGTCTTCGGCGTGTCCTTGTTGGCCACCTTGGCCTTGGACTTGCCGAACTGCATCACCCGGCTGCCGCCGCCCTGCACCGAGTTGAGCAGGAAGAAGAAGAGGACACCGATGATGATGAACGGGATCAGGGTGCCGAGGAGCGAGGAGAAGAACCCGGGCGTCGGGTTGGTGCCCTGCCAGCTCTCCAGCGACTTGTCGGTCACGCGCTGGTTGAGCCGGTCGACGAGCGCGTCGCTCTGGTTGCCCACCCAGCCGGCCTTCAGCTTGGTCCCGTCGGCCCGGGTGAGGCGGATCTCCTGCTCACCGTCGATCAGCTCGACCTCCTTGAGCGGGTCGTTGCCGTTGATGACCGACACGACCTGGGAGGTGGGCACGTCTTGGTAGCCGCCGCTCAGCGATCCGCTGGCGTTGATCAGCCCACCGATCGCGATCACGGCGAGCACGATGTAGAGGAGCGGGCTACGCAGCACGCGTTTGAAGTTCATGACCTGCCTAGGAGTCGGGGGCACATGTCGGCCCTCTAGCGGTCAAGGCTAGCGGTGATCGGCAAGAATGATCTGGTCGCAACCCGCCTACGCTCTCAGCAGAAGCCGGTTCCCGCAGCGCCAGATGGGCGGACGCGAGCTCAACTCCGCGGACCCGAGTGGCGCCTCTCCGTCGAGCGTCGTTAGGCCGGCCCGATGCTGTCTGGACGACGAGAGAGGGCCGACACGCTTTTCGTCGGCCCGAGTGAGGAGGAAGGCAGCATCTTCAGGGCCGGCCGAGCGCGAGCGGAGCTCAGAAAATCAGCTGTAGACGTGAGGTGCGAGGGTGCCGACGGAGGTGAGGTTGCGGTAGTGGCCGTTGTAGTCCAGGCCGTAGCCGACGACGAACTCGTTCGGGATGTCGAAGCCCACGTAGGCGACCTCGACGGCGTTCTGCTGGGCCTCGGGCTTGCGGAAGGCGGTCATGATCTTGAGGCTGGCGGGGCTGCGGGAGAGCAGGTTGCTGACCAGGTAGGACAGGGTCAGGCCGGTGTCGATGATGTCCTCGACCACGAGCACGTGCACCCCGGTGATGTCGGTGCTGAGGTCCTTGAGGATGCGGACGACGCCGGAGGACTGGGTGCCGGAGCCGTAGGAGGAGACCGCCATCCAGTCCATCCGGCAGTGGATGCTCAGGGCGCGGGACAGGTCGGCCATCACCATCACCGCACCGTTGAGGACGCCGACGAGCAGCAGGTCCTGGCCGGCGTAGTCCTTGTCGATCTCCAGCGCCAGCTCCCGGATCCGCTCCCCCACCTCGTCCTTCGTGTAGAGCACGCGGGTGAGGTCGTCGGACAGCTGGGTGTCATCCACGGCCGACAGCCTGCCACAGCAGCCGTCCGTCGCGGCGTGTCACCGTCCCCCTCGGGACGGCCACGGCCCGCTGGCCGTGCCACTGCCGCACGAGCGACTCGACGGCCACGACGTGGTCGAGCTGCAGGTCGTCCGACCCCGCACGGGTCAGCCAGCGGCGCAGCACCCGCCGGCGCAGAGCGGTCGGAAGTGCGTCGAGGTGGACGCAGTCAAGGGCGTCGGTGCCCGGGTCAGCCGCCTCGGCGAGGGAGTCGAGCAGGTCGGCGTCGTCGCGGGCGAGCGCCGCCGTCCGAGCCAGGGCGGCGGCGACCCCCGGTCCGAGCTCGGCCTCGAGCACGGGCAGCACCCGGTGCCGGACCCGGACCCGCGCGTACGCCGGGTCGTCGTTGTGCGGGTCGGACCAGGGCTCCAGCCCCAGCTCGACGCAGGCGCGGACGGTCACCGCCCGGGTGAGGCCGAGCAGCGGCCGCCGATAGTGGCCGGTGCGTGGCGCCATCCCCGCCAACGAACGGCTGCCGGAGCCCCGCGCCAGACCCAGGAGCACCGTCTCGGCCTGGTCGTCGCGGGTGTGGCCCAGGAACACCGTGGCCGCCCGACCGGCCACCCCGACGACGGCCGCCGCGTCGAGAGCGGCGTACCGGGCCTGGCGGGCGGCCGCCTCAGGACCGGAGCCCGCGTCGGGGTCGACCACGACCGCCACCTGCCGGACGTCGATCACCCCGAGGCCGCTCGACGCCGCTGCCGCCCGGGCGGCGACGCCAGCCGAACCCGGCTGCAGCTGGTGGTCGACGACGACGGCGGCGTGCGGCAACCCGAGCCGGACGGCGGCGTACTGGACGGCGAAGGCCAGGGCCAGCGAGTCGGGGCCACCCGAGCAGGCCGTCAGCAGCGCCTGGTCGTCGGGCTCGAGCGCGGCGGCGACCGCCTGCACGACCTGCAGCGAGGCCGGGCCCAGCGCGCGACGGGCCACCGGAGCTCCTCAGGCGGGGACGCGGGCGAGCCAGCGCTCGGGCCGGGCGATCTCGTCCCTGGTGGGCAGGGTCTCCGGCGCGGTCCACACCTGGTTGAGCCCGGTCATCCCCACCTCGTCGATCACGGCCCGGCAGAAGCGGGCTCCGTCGCGGTACTGGCGCATCTTGGCGTCCAGTCCGAGCAGGACGCGGACCACCTTGTCGAGCCCTTGACCTTGGCGGCGGACGGTGAAGCGGCGCCGGATCTCGGCCACCGACGGCACGACGGACGGGCCGACGCTGTCCATCACCACGTCGGCGTGGCCCTCGAGCAGCGACATCACCGCCGTGATCTTGTCGATGGTCTCCCGCTGCTGCGGGGTCTGGACCAGGTCGACGATGGAGACTTCCTCGCCGGTCCGCAGCGCCTGCACCAGCCGTCTGGCCCCGTCGGCGAGCAGCTGCACCATCGCAGCCGAGTCCAGCTCGGCGGCGTTGACCACCGAGGCGATCTGGGTGTTCAGGTGCTCCCGCAGCCAGGGCACAGCGGTGAACTGCACGCGGTGGGTCTCCTCGTGCAGGCAGACCCAGAGCCGGAAGTCGGCCGGGTCGACCTTGAGCTCGCGCTCGGCCGCGACGATGTTCGGGGCCATCAGCAGCAGCCGACCACCGGGAGCGCCCACCTCGCCGGGATAGAAGGGGTCGAACTGGCCGAGCACCTTCGGCGCGAGATAGCTGAGCAGCACCCCGACCTCGACCCCGGTCGCCCGGGCGCCGAGCGCGCTGACGGTCGTACCGGGACGCAGCTTGTCCGCGGCCTTCTCCTCCAGCGGCGCGAGCACCGTACGGAAGGCGTCCAGGTTGGCCGAGATCCAGCCCGGCCGGTCCACCACCAGGACCGGAGCGGTGGCGCTGGGTACCGGCAGTCCCGTGACGTCGACCACGTACGCCTCGGCGCGCTCGGCGCTCGCCCGCAGGGCGGCCACCGCTTCGGCGGCACCCGCGCGGGAGATCTGCGGGCCGGGCTTGACCAGCCGGATAGCGGTGCTGCGCGCGACCTCCCAGTCCACCATCGCGGGTCCGCTGCGGCCGGAGCCGTCAGCTCGGCTGCGGACCAGATCGGCAGCTGTGCTGGGGGTCGAGTCCGACGACGTCATGCTGTGACTGTATGCCGCAGCCAGGCAGGGAGTGGGCGCGCGTTCAGCAGCCGCAGCGGCTGAGGGCCGCCCCGACCCGGTCGAGCCACACCTGGGCGGCGTAGTCGTCGTCGGCGTCGTTGACCACGAACGCGAAGGCGACCTGGCTGCCGTCGGCGGTCCGCAGGTAGCCGGCGAGCGCGTGCACCTTCGACAGGGTGCCCGTCTTCGCCCGCACGACGCCCCGGCCCACCCGGGTCTGCGTGTCGTCGTAGCGGGCTCGCAGGCTGCCCTCGACGCCGGCGACCGGCAGCCCGGTCAGCACCCCTCGCAGCTCGGGGTGCTTGGGACTGGCTGCGACCCGCAGCACGTCGACGAGCAGGTCGGCGGGCACCGTGGTCTGCCGGGCCAGGCCGCTGCCGTCGTTGATCCGCGCGTTCGCGTCCCACACTCCGAGCTTGGTCAACCGGGCGCGGACCGCGCGGACGCCGTCGGCGGAGGACCCGGAACGACCCGAGGCGAGCGCGACCTGGCGTAACAGCACTTCCGCGGCGTCGTTGTCGCTGGTGAGCAGCAGCTGCTGGACGATCTGCTCCAACGGCGCCGAGCGGACCTGCGCGACCTTCTTCACCCCCTTGGTCGCCCGGCCGGCCTTGACGGAGCTGACCGTGATGCCCTGCTTCGTGAGCGCGGCCGCGAAGGTGTCGGCGGCGTCCGCGGCCGGGTCGGTGACCCGCGGCCCCGGTGACCCGCCGGCCGTCCGACCCTCGTCCACCCAGAGGGCCGAGACCGGCGTGACCTGGTCGGCGTAGGTGTCGGGCCAACGGGGGTTCCACGCCGGACCGGAGAAGAGGGAGGCGTCGTAGCGCAGCGAGACCGTGCTGCCCCCGGTCCGCTTCAGGTTCGCGGCGGTGCTCGCGGCGAGCTCCTTGATCGACGCCCGCTCGGGGTGGTTGCGGTCGGGCTTGCTGCTCAGGTACGGATCGCCACCTCCGACGAGCACGATCTGGCGCTTGGCGGGGCGAACCACCGTGGTCGCGAACTCGTGCTCGGGTCCGAGCAGCGACAGCGCGGAGGTGCCGGTCAGCAGCTTCATCGTGGAGGCGGGGATGTACGGGGTGGACGCCTTGTGGGCGAACAGCACCTTGCCGGTGGTCAGGTCGGCGACCTCACCGGTGTAGGAGCCACCCATGTCGCCGTCGTCGACGGCTCTGATCCGCGCGGCGACCTTCGCGGCCGAGGGCACCGGTCCGGCGGCGGCCGCAGCGAGCACCGGGGAAGGGAGGTTCTTGGCCGTCGGGCTCGGGGAGGGCGACGCACGTCGGGTCGGCGAGGGCGGCTCGTCGAGCGTGCCGGGGCTGATCGTCGAGGCACCGCCGTCAGTCCACAGTCCGGAGGCGTAGAGGCCGCGCTCGGCGACCGAGCCGAAGAAACCGGTGGCCGTACCGGTCACGACACCGGCGACCACCAGCATGGCCACGAGAGCGAGGACGAACCTCCGCGGACCGGACAGACCGCTCCACTCCCCTCACGCTAGGGTGTCTCTGGCTCGCCGGGTACGGCTCGGCCGAGCCTATCTCCAGGAGGTTCCGTGACCGCACCCAGCAAAGAGCACGACGCGACGCCGTTCAGTGGGATGACGTTCGACGTGACGGTGGAGATCCCGAAGGGTCACAAGAACAAGTACGAGGTCGACCACGAGACCGGTCGGATCCGCTTGGACCGGACCCTCTTCACCTCCACCGCCTATCCGGCCGACTACGGCTTCATCGAGGGCACGCTCGGTCAGGACGGCGACCCGCTGGACGCCCTGGTGCTGGTGTCGGAGCCCACGTTCCCCGGCTGCCTCATCAAGTGCCGCGCTGTCGCGATGTTCAAGATGACCGACGAGGCCGGCGGCGACGACAAGGTGCTGTGCGTGCCAGCCTCGGACCACCGCCGCAACCACCTGCGCAGCAAGAAGGACATCCGCGACTACCTGTTGCTCGAGATCGAGCACTTCTTCACCGTCTACAAGGACCTCGAGCCCGGCAAGTCGGTCGAAGGCGCCACCTGGGCCGACGTGGACGAGGCCGAGGCCGAGGTCGTCGCCAGCTTCGAGCGGGCCAAGGCCCACGGCCACTGAGCCCCGTCGATCATCGGGTGGACATGAGCCAGGTAGTCCCGGCTCACGTCCTCCCCATGAGTGAGCGCCGCCTGATCTCGGCGCCGAGGACGGCAAACCGGTCCACCGTGGTCCACTCGCCGCGGAAGAAGTCGGCTTCCACCTCGTGCGCCTCGTGTCGCATCCCCACCCGGCGCAGCAGGGCCGCCGACGCGGTGTTGCGGGCGTCGCACGAGGCGATGACCCGGTGGGCGCCGGCGTCCACGACGAGGTGGGTCAGCACGCAGCCGACGGCTTCGCTCGCGATCCCTTGGCCCTGCGACGACCGGGCCAGGGTGCACCCGATCTCGAACGTGTCCGGCTGGTCCTCCCGCCGCTGGACGGCGACGTCGCCGAGCAGTCCCGCTCCTGACAGCGGTCGGACGGCCAGCTGCAGCCACTCCCCCGGCGGCGGCAGGGACCAGCCGGACTGGACCAGCACCAGGGCACGCGCCTGCTGCTCGCCGTAGTCGAGGCCCCAGCCCTGCCATCGGGCGACCTCCGGATCTCGGCGGTAGCTCACGAAGGCCGCCACGTCGTGCTCGGCGAGCGGTTCGATCCGGAGTCGTCGGCTGGTGAGGAACAGAGCCACCCGGGCGAGGATAGCGGTGGGGCAGTCTCCTCGGCAGCCGACCGCGGGACACGCCGGTGGACCGCCCGGACAACCACTACCATCCCGGCATGGACACGAGGGAATCCCGACCCGACGCGATCGTCATCGGCGCGCCCAAGGCCGGTACCAGCGCCCTGCACGCCGCCCTGGCCGGCCACCCTCAGGTGTTCGCCTCGCCGGTCAAGGAACCGAAGTACTACCTGTGCACGGACGCTCCGCCGCCGGCCTACCGCGGTCCGGGTGACGCGCACAGCCAGCAGGAGTGGATCTGGCGCCGGCACGACTACGAGGCGCTGTTCGCGCCGGCGCCGACCGACGCCCTGCGGCTGGAGAGCACACCCTTCTACCTGTACCAGCGCAGCGCCCGGCAGCGGATCGCCGAGGAGCTGCCGGACGTACGGCTGGTGGTCGTGGTGCGCGACCCGATCGACCGCGCCTACTCGAACTGGATGCACCTGTGGGTCGACGGGCTCGAGCCAGAGGCCGACTTCGTCAACGCCTGGCGGGCCGAGGACGAGCGGATCGACGCCGGCTGGGCACCGTTTTGGCACTACCGCCGGATGGGCCGCTACGGCGAGCAGCTGGCCGACCTGTTCACCCGGGTCGACCGGGAGCGTGTCCTGGTGCTGCGTTACTGGCAGCTGGTGTCCAAGCCGGCCGAGACCCTGGACCGGGTGTCGACCTTCCTCGGCATCGCGCCGGGCCAGGTGGGGGTCGTGCCGCCGGACAACTCCCGCCCGTTCGTGGCCCCCGGGTTGCGGACCCGGGTGCTGGCACCGGTGATCCGGGCCGGGGCCCGGGCGGGGGCCTACGCGCCGCCCCGGGTGTGGCGACAGGCGGGCCGGCCGCTGCTCGCCGCCCTGCAGTCCGGCGGGGCGGCGCAACGGCCCCGGCTGACCACCGAGCAGCGGACCGCTCTGCTGCAGGACTGCCACGACGACATCGCCCACCTCGAGGAGGTGCTCGGCGAGTCGTTCCAGGACTGGCGCTCCCCGCAGGGCCGCGGCTCGTTCGCGGAACGGAGTGCGAAGTCGGCGTGATCGGGGTTGGTGTGGGGAGACCCGCGCGTACGCAGGTCTCACCGGAGGGCTTGGTCGGCGTCAGCGCCGGCTGAGCGAGCTCATCAGGTCGTGCGACCCGTCGGCGCGGGCGGCCTCGAAGTAGAAACGCCGGCTGCCCTCAGGCAGGTCGACGACGCTGACGTAGCGCAGCGCCTGGTCGCTGTCGGGCGACCAGGCGACCGGACCGTCGCCCAGGGGCTCCAGCTGCCCGTCGCGCTCGACGGCGATCCCGGTCCGCTCGAACCAGTTCGCAGCGGCACTGTCACGGCCGTCGTAGAGGACGGTCAGCGGTGACGCGGACAGCACCGCGGTCACGCGGGCACCACGGGAGTCCCAGCTGCCGGGGGTGCCGGCCAGGACCGATCCGTGGTCGGTCCAGCGCAGCCCGTCCTGGCTGGTCAGATAGCGCGTCACCATCCGGTCCTCGGCACCGACCTCGGTGAGCGGGTGGCAGCAGAGCCACATCCGCCAGCCGTCGTCGCCCGCCACGACCACCGGGTCCTTGACCGCCCAGCGGGCGTCGCCGGGCAGCACCAGCTGCCGCTGACCGGTGGCCAGGTCCTCGGGGTGGTCCGCGTCCAGGGCCTCGATCCACCAGTGCTTCGAGCCGGGCGTGGCACAGCTGAGGTAGAGCCGCCAGCCGCCGTCGGGCCGTCGCAGCACCACCGGACGCTCGAGCGAGGCCGCCCCGAAGGTGTCGCGGTGGATCTCCGCGACGGTGGTGAAGGTCAGCCCGTCCTCGGACCGGGCCACCACGACGCTGACACCGCGACCCTCGTCCAGCGGCCGACGTACCCGGTAGGCCAACCAGACGACGCCCTCGACCAGCGTCGCGCTGGCGGCGCCGGCCCAGTTGCCCGGACCGGTCGCGGGCGCAGGCACCACCACCACCGCGTCGTCGTAGTGTGGCAGTCCGAGGTCGACCAGCGTGCTCATGCGCAGACTGTAGGCGAGGCTCGGCGAGCTCACCGGGTCATCTCAGCGGATTGGTAGGGAATGCGCCCCCTCCGCCGGGCAAGGACGTCAGCTGGCGTGCGCGTACAGGTGGTCGACGACCAGCTCGGCGAGCTCCACCGGCCGCTCCTCGGGCACCCAGTGCGAGACGCCCTCGAGCACGACGAACCGGTACGGGGCGCGGACGAAGCGCTCGGTGGCTTCGGCTCCCTGCCGGCCGAGGGCGGTGTCGCCGTCGCTCCAGACGTACAGCGTCGGCACCCGGGTGAGCCCGGCCGCGACCGACGAGGGCAGCCGCAGCGCGCGGTACCAGTTGAGGGCGGCCGTCGCCGCACGCGGGTCGGCGAAGAGCCGTACCGCCGGTTCGGGGTCAGGCGCCCCGCTGCCGGTCAGGAACCGGCGCAGCGCGCGCCCGCCGCTCGCCCGCAACACCGTCTCGGGCAGCCACGGCAGCTGGAAGACCCCCATGTACCAGGAGCGCAGCAGCTGCGGTCCCGCGAAGGAGCGGACGAACGCGGCCGGGTGCGGCACCGAGACCGTGCTCAGCGTCTGGACCCGGTCGGGCCGCGAGCCCGCGAGGGTCCAGGCGACGATGGCGCCCCAGTCGTGGCCGAGCAGCGAGAACTGCTCGGCGCCGGCCGCGTCGGCCAGAGCCAGCACGTCCGTGCACAGGTGCTCGAGGGTGTAGGCGGAGACGGCCTGCGGCCGGGCGCGTGGTGAGTAGCCCCGTTGGTCGGGCGCGAGAACGCGGAAACCCGCGTCGACCAGTACGGGAGTCACCCCGTTCCAGACCGCCGACGTCTGCGGGAAGCCGTGCAGCGCGATCACCACCGGACCGTCCAACGGACCGGTGTCGACGACGTCGAAGACCAGACCCTCGGAGGTGAACTCGCTCAACCGTTCGCTCATGGCCCCAGTCCTATCAGCCCGGTCGGGTCGGATCAGCCGACGAGGGCCAGCCCGACCCCGAGACCGAGCGCAGCGAGCCCGACCCCCGCCACCAACATGCCGAGCCCGTGAGCCCAGGCGGCCGGCCACCGCCGGTCGTCGGCGAGCCGTACCGTCTCGACCGCGGCGGTGCTGAAGGTGGTGTAGCCGCCCAGGAAGCCGGTGCCCAGCACCAGTCGGGCCGCCTCGGGCAGCAGGGCTCCGGTCAGCCCGACCACCAGTCCCAGCAGCAGCGAACCGCTCAGGTTGATCACCACCGTGCCGACCGGGTAGCGGCCGGAGGCCCGGGACCTGAGCACACCGTCGAGGACGAGCCGGGCCACGGCTCCGACGCCGCCCGCCAACGCGATAAAGAGCACCATCATCGGGGGCCGCCCGAACGCCGGCCCGCGCACCAGATCCCGGCCAGGGCTGCGAGCAGGCCGAGCACCAACGTGCCGACCGCGTAGCCGAGGGCTGACGCGGGATGTCCGTCGGCCAGCAGGGTGGCGGTGTCGGTGGCGAGTGCGCTGTAGGTGGTGAACCCGCCCAACAGTCCCGTGCCGATGCCCAACCGGACGTCGCGTCGCCAGCCGTCGTCGGATCCGCTCCGGGCCAGGCGCTCGAGCAGCCACCCCAGCACGAAGGCGCCGACCACGTTGATTCCCACGGTGGCCACCGGTACCGGCCCGACGGGATCGACCAGCTGGCTCACCCCGACCCGAGCCGCGGTACCGAGCGCGCCGCCGACGAAGACCAGTCCGACGCTGCGCCCGCGCAGGTGCACGGGTCGGGCGGCCTCGGTCACGCCTCACCGTAACGCCCGATCCCGCCTGGCCCCGGGTCCACTCACTACAGTGAGCCGGTGCCGACCTGCCTGCGACCCCACCGCCGACGTGGCTGACCACCTCGTGCTGCTCGCGCCCTCGAGCAACCGCGTGTACGCCGGGGCAGCCGAGGTGCTGATGACCGCCGAGCTGGCGATCATGCTCGGCGGCGAGGCGGCCGTGGAACGGATCAGCCTGGCGGGCATCGGCTATCTGGCCCTGGCCATCGACGTGCTCGATGAGGCCACCGCCGCCGCGCTCGGCCGGCTGTCCGGGGCGTACGCGGTGTTCCGGCGGGAGGGTGATCACCTGAGACCGCTGCCGCTGGCCAGGCCGGACCGCTTCGACGACGACCTGGTGACCATCCCGAAGTACCCGGGCAAGACGAACGAGCAGTTCACCCGGCTGCTGGTCAACGTCACCCTGGCCTCGTTGACCCGGGTCACTGACGGACCGCTCACGGTGCTCGACCCGATGTGCGGTCGCGGCACGACGCTCAGCACCGCGCTCGTGCTGGGCCACGACGCTGCCGGGGTCGAGTCCGACCTCAAGGCCGTCGAGGCCTACGCCGCCTTCCTCAAGACCTACCTGCGCCGGCACCGGCTCAAGCACAGCGCCGACCTGACCCCCGTACGCCGGGAGGGTCGTAGCCTCGGCCGCCGGCTCGACGTGGTGGTGACCCCCGAGGGCGGCGGCCGCCAGCAGGGCCTGACCGTCTTTTCCGGCGACACCCGGCAGTCCGCCGCCCTGCACGGACGGCGCCGCTTCGACGCCGTCGTGGTGGACGCCCCGTACGGGATCGTGCACGGCAGCCAGGCCACGGCGACCAAGCGCGACCGCTCGGCCGCCGGGCTGCTCTCGGAAGCGCTGGGCGTCTGGGCCGGACAGCTCAAGACCGGCGGCGCGCTCGGCCTGTCCTGGAACACGTACGGCCTGAGCCGGGAGCGGCTCACCAGCCTCGCCGAGCAGGCCGGGCTACGGCCGCTGGACTCCACGCCCTACCTGTCTTTCGGCCACCGGGTCGACTCCTCGATCCACCGCGACGTGCTCGTCGCGGTGAAGGCCTGACCCTCCCCCGTCAGCCCTTGCTGGCGCCCAGGGTCAGGCCCGCCACGAAGTGGCGCTGCAGGGCCAGGTAGATGATCAGCGTCGGGATGATGGTGAAGGTCGCCCCGGCGGCGATCAGGTTGTAGTCGGAGAAGAACTGCCCCTGCAGGTTCTTGATGCCCGTGGTCACGGGCAGCCGGTCGCCGCTCTGGATGAACAGCAACGGCCAGAAGAAGTCGTTGTAGATGAAGATCGTCTCCAGGGTGGCCAGAGCGGCGAGGGCCGGCCGGCAGAGCGGCAGGATGATGCTCGTGTACTGCCGGAACACCGAGGCACCGTCCACCAGGGCCGCCTCCGTCAGCTCGACGGGCAGCGCCTTCATGTAGTTCGAGAGCACGAAGGTGCAGAAGCCGATCTGGAACGCGGTGTTGACCATGATCACCGAGTAGTAGGTGTTCAGCAGGTTTCCCGAGTCGCTGATCGACAGCGGCAGCGGGAAGAACTTGAACATGCTGAACAGCGGGGCCGCCAGCACCTGCGGCGGCAGCAGGTTCCCGGCGGTGAACATGATCAGTAGCGTCACGTTGAACCGCCACGTGAACCGGCTGACCGCGAAGGCCATCATCGAGGCGAAGACCAGGGTCAGCAGCACGGTCGGCACGGTGATGATCACCGAGTTGACGAAGTACTTCGCCAGACCGGCCTGCACCCAGGCGTTGCTGAAGTTGTCGAAGTTGAAGGCGCCACCGAAGCTGAAGTAGCCGTACTTGTCGGTGTCGGCCTTCGGCCGCATCGCCGTGAACAGTGTCCAGACCAGCGGGAGGAGCCACATCGCGGCCATCACCAGCAGGAACAGGTGGGTGCCGTAGTGCGGCTTGTTCAGGTTGCCGGTCCGCGACGGGGGCAGCGGGTCGTCCACGCGGGACGGGGGGGTCAGGGTCGCGGTCATCAGGCGTCCTTCGAGAAGGTCCGGGACAGGTAGATGGTGATGGGCACCAACGAGACGACCAGCAGCATCACCGCGAGCGCGGAGCCGACGCCGATCACCTGACCCTCACCGACGAGGTTCTGCACCACCAGGGCCGAGATCAGCTCGAGGCCGTTCGTCCCGCGGTTGATGATGTAGACGATGTCGAACGCACGCAGCGCCTCGATGATCGTGATCACCACGACGACGATGTTGATCGGTTTCATCGACGGGAAGACCACCTGGAAGAAGGTCTTCGTCGCGTTGGCCCCGTCGATGGACGCCGCCTCCTTGAGCGCCGGGTCCACGCCCTTGAGCCCGGCCAGGTAGAGCACCATCACGTAGCCCGAATGCCGCCAGGTGGCCGCGATGAGCGCCGCCCACAGGTTGACGTTGGAGTCACCGAACCAGTCGACCGCGCCCGCCGTGCCGGCGGTGCCCAGCAGGTTGTTGATGAAGCCCTCGTTGCGGGCGTACATCAGCTGCCAGATGATGCCGATCAACGGCAGCGACAGCATGACCGGGACGAAGAAGATGCTCTGATAGATCCGGCTGCCGCGGATGTTCTGGTCGAGCAGCACGGCCAGCAGCAGACCGAGCGGGGTACCGAGGACCGCCAGGAACAGCAGCCAGATGATGTTGTGCTGGACGGCCGGCCAAAAGGGCGGGTAGTCCTTGAGCACGAAGTCGTAGTTGGCCAGCCCCGCCGGGCGAATGTTGCTCAGCGCGAGGGCGTTCCAGCGGGTGAAGGACAGCCCGATGGACAGCAGCATCGGGATCCAGATCAGCACCGCCTGGATCAGCGTGGGGATGCCGACCATGACCGCGAGGACGCCCTTGTCCCCCCGGGTGAGCTTGCTGCCCCTCCCCGACCTCCGCCGCGCCGGAGCGGCGGTGGAGGTCGGGGAGGGGGCTGCGACCGACGTCGAAGTGGCCATGGTGACTACTGCGAGGCGTAGAGCGCTTTGGCCTGGCTCTCCAGGTTCGCGGTGTCGATCTCACCGTTCTTGATGAAGCCCTGCAGCGCCGGGATGATGACGTTGTTGGCCATGGCCGGCAGCGCGTCGCGGTCCAGGAACTGGCTGATCGACTTGGCGTTGGCGATGACCTCGGCGCACTTCTTGTTGAGCGGGGTCAGCTTGGACAGGTCCGCACCCTTGACCACCGGCAGGTTCGAGGGGTCGACGGCCTGGTAGGCGTTCGAGCCCTCAGCCGTGCCGAGGAAGGCCAGCAGGTCCTTGGCCGCCTGGTTGTCGCCGCCCTTCTTGCTGAGCATCCAGCCGTCGATCGGCGCCTCGACGGCCTCGCGCCCCTCCGTCGCCATCTCCGGGAAGGGGAAGAAGTCGATGTCGGCCAGCGTCTCCTTGTCGCTGAACTGCTGGGTCACGAACGAGCCGAGCAGGTACATGCCCGATTTCTTCTTGGCCAGGGTCTGCGCCGCCTCTTGCCACGTCGCGCCCAGGGCAGCCGGGTCCTGGAAGGGCAGCAGCGCCTTCCAGCTGTCGAACACGCTCTTGACCTCGGGTGAGTCCCAGCTCGTCTTGTGCGCACAGAGATCCACGTGGAACTGGTAGCCGTTGAGACGCATGTTGAGGTAGTCGAACGTGCCCATCGCCGGCCAGCCGTCCTTGTCGCCGAAGGCGATGGGGATCAGGCCGTCCGCCTTCATCTTCGCGCAGAGCGTCTTCAGCTCGTCGAAGGTCGCGGGCTCGGTGTAGCCCTTGGCCTCCCAGACGCTCTTGCGGTAGAAGAAGCCCCAGGGGTAGTTCAGCAGCGGAACCAGGTACTTCTTGCCGTCGTCGCCGGTCGAGGCCTTGGTGACGGCCTCGCCCATGTCCGCGCCGATCGTCGACCAGACGTCGTCGATCGGGGCCACCAGGCCCTTGGCCGCGTAGTAGCGCATCCGGTAGCCGGCGAACCAGGTGAACGCGTCGTCCGGGCTGCCTTGGAGGTAGCTGTTGATGTTGTTCTGGAAGTCGTTGTGCGGGACGGTGTTGATCTTGACCGTGTCCCCGGACTTCGTCTGGAAGGCCGTGACCAGAGCCTGGACCGCCTTCTTCGGTACCGCGTCCGACGCGCCCGACCCGAGCGTCGTGGTCTTGGAAGCTGAGGCGGAGGCGCCCGGCGTGGGCTGCTTGGCGCCGGTGCAGGCGCTGAGCACGGATCCGCCGCCGAGGGCCAGCGCGCTGACGGCGAGGCCCTTCAGCAACGTGCGCCGTTCGAGCGGCAGCGTGGAGGGCAAGAGGTCAGCGGTCATGGTTCTCCTTCAGAGGCGACATTGCAGCGAGGACCACCATAGTCACCTACGTCACACTTGAGGCCAGAAGCGAAGAATGCCGCCGTGTCAGCGCCGAGCAGTCCGCGGACGGGGCGGCGCGAACAGTGACGCGAACCAGTCGAGCTGGGCGTCGAGCTGGTAGTGGGCGCCGCCCTCGTGCTCGTTGTGCGGGTAGACCGCGATGTCGGCGGGGGCCGGGGAGCCGGTCCGGCCTCCCCAGTGGTTGAAGGCCGCGAAGACCGTGGAAGGCGGGCAGACCGGGTCCATCAGGCCCACCGAGAACAGGGCGGGCGCCTCCGCCCGGCGCGCCAGGTTCACCCCGTCGATGTAGGAGAGGGTGCGGTACGCCGCGGCGGCGTGGTGCCGCCAGCCGGCCAGGTACTCCACGATCTCGGCGTACGGACGGCTGGCCGACAGCTCGAGGGCTCGGGTGAAGTGGCAGAGGAAGGGCACGTCCGGTGCGGCCCCCAGCAGCCGGATGCCGGCCGCCGGGGCCAGGCCGGCCGCCGCGATGGCCAGCCCCCCGCCCTGGCTGGCGCCGGTGACGACCAGCCGGTCCGGGTCGACGACGTCGAGGGACTGGGCGACCTCGAGCAGCCGGACGGCGTCGACGTAGACCCGGCGGTAGTAGTAGGTGTCCGGGTCGGTGATGCCGGCGGTCATGAACCCGGGGGTGTGGCTCGCCCCCGCGTCGGTGCTGGCGTCGGCCGTCACGCTGTCCCCGCCGACCGCCCACCCCTGGCCGCGGGTGTCGAGGACCAGGTGGGCGTACCCGGCCTGAGCCCACAGGGTGCTGGAGTGCGGGAAGCCGCGACCCCAGGAGTAGCCGTGGTACTGCACCACGGTGGGCAGCGGCGTCCGCGTCCCGGCGGGGACGTGCAGCCAGGCGCGCACGGGCGTCCCGCCGTAGCCGGCGAAGCTGAGGTCAAAGGTGTCGATCAGGGCCAGCTTGTTGGCCACGGGCACCAAGCGCACGTCCAGGTCGTTGCGCCGGGCCTCGGCGATGCTCCTGGCCCAGAAGGCGTCGAAGTCCTCCGGTTCGTCGACGTCGGGGCGGTACGCCCGGAGCTCGGTCAGCGACAGATCGGTCAGCGGCACGTCGGCGACTGTAGTGTTCGCCGCCACCCTCCTAGACCGGTGGCACCCGGTCGACAGCGGGGGCCGGGACCGTTAGCGTGCACCAATGCCGTCGGCCGTGACCCTGCTCGTGCTGCGGCACGCCACCGCGGCCAGTGGTCGGCCGGGCGGTCAGGACTCCGAACGCCGGCTCACCGCCCACGGCCGCTCCGAGGCGAGCGGGGTCGGTGACTTCCTCCGCACCTCGGGCCTGGTCGTCGACCACGTGCTGTGCTCTTCCGCCGTGCGCACCCGGGAGACCCTCGAGCAGCTGGCGCTTGACCAGCCGGGCGCGGCGCCGACCGTCGAGCTCGTCCCGCGGCTCTACCAGGCGAGTGCGGACGAGCTGATCGAGCTCGTCGACCAGGTGGCCGCCGGCACGGTGCTCGTGGTGGGCCACAACCCGACGGTGGCGGTCGCGGTCAACGTGCTCACGGACCCGGCGATCTCGTCCGCGGCAGCCCTGGTCGCCGTCGCCCACCGCTTCCCGCCAGCCACCCTGGCCAGGCTGTCGCTCGGGGCGGCCGGGCCGAATCCAGCCTCGGCCGCCCTTGTCGGGATCAGGATCGCCGACGGCCGAGACGGAAAATATGTCAAATGAGTACCGATAGGGCTACGACAATGCATCGTCCCCAGCGGTCTAGCCTTTTTCGAGCAGCGTCGAACACAGATGTGAGCGATTCGCAATCGATGCGGAACAATTCGACCGCCCGTTCGGTGCCTAGACTGTGCCACTCAATTGCGTACGACCGAAAGTCACTGATGTCTCTGCCTCCCCCACCTCACCGCCGGCCCCGGGTGTCGCGGCGCGCGCTGTTGGGCGGGGCGCTCGCGGGAGCGGCGGCGTTGTCGGGCTGCCGCTCCGGCGGTTCGGGGACCCGCTCAGCGACGCCGCCGCCGACGGTGGCCGCCCTGGTCGCCCGTGACCCCTTCTACGTCGCGCACCGCGGCGGTGGTGGGGACTGGCCCGAGATGACCGCCTACGCCTACCAGCAGGCGAGCCTCCTGCCGGGCCTGCAGGCGGTCGAGGTGTCGGTCTGCCTGAGCGCCGACGGGGTGCTGGTCTGCAGCCACGACCCCACCACCACCAGGGTCACCGGGGTGCCCTACACGATCGCTCAGCAGCCCTGGTCGACCCTGTCCACGCTGCAGGTCTCCGCGGCCCAGACCACCGACCCGGCTCAGCCCGCTCGGCCGCTGACCAGGTTCGATGAGGTCGTCGAGGCCCACGCCGACCGCTTCGTGATGTTCGTCGAGGCGAAGGTGCCGACCGCGGTGGCCCCGCTGATGGCCGCGATGTCCGGCCTCAACCACCCCGAACGGGTGGTCTGGAAGCAGTACGTCAACGGCTCCACCTTCGTCGAGGCGAAGGAGCGCGGCTTCACGACCTGGGGCTACGTGCTGGACGAACCGGCCCACCTCGGGGACAACCTGACCCGGTACGCGGCGTCGCCCTCGATCGACCTGTTGGGCGCTCCGATCGGGGAGTCCGACGGTTTCGTCACCGACGTCGTGACGGCTGCGACCACCAACGGCAAGCCGACGGTGATCTGGCCGATCGCCTCCGCGACCCAGCGCGACCGAGCCCTGGAGCTCGGCGGCCGGGGCCTGATGACGTCGACGATCGCCGAGCTCCTGGGAGCAACCAGGGCACCGGGATGAGCCGTCGAGCTTCTCCACACTCCTAAATCGCGCCCGAACGGCACCGGAGGTGTGGTGCGAGTCATGTCACGATTTCATATCGGAAAGAGGTCCTGCCTGACTATGGTTGATAGTCTCCAGGCTCCTGGTTGTTCACAGTGTGTTGGGAAACAGTTCCGTTACGCGACTCCCGAAGGGGAAGCGCATCACGCGAAACGTCTCCTTACATCGTGACTGTGGTTGGCAGCGAGTTCGTGAGCTTGTCGGGGGGCGACAAGACATACGGGGAAGTACTGACACATGGCATCACCTGAGTTTTTCACCGCGCCGACCGGCGCCGAGCAGGAGCGAGCGCGCGTCCACGACGGTTCTCCGTCCGAGGAGCGCGACAGCTCCGTCGAGCGGCGTGCTCCTGACGCCTCGACCGCGTCGGACCACCGTGACGCCCAGCTCGAGCGGCAGACGCACGGCTCGAACGACCTCAGCCCGGACACCCGGTCGCTGGACCGGACGCTGCGCCGCCCGGCCGACACGGCCGGTGAGTCCACCAGCCGTGAGCGGGCGACCGAGGTCGTCGCCCCGCCCGTACCGCCCCGCGTCCCGGGACTCGCTGCCTGGTCGCGCCGCTACACCACCTCGGTCGCCGTCTGGGACGTCGCCGTCGGCATGCTCGCCGTCCTGATCGCGGTCCCGCTCTCCAACATCCCCTTTGACCAGCACAAGATGGTGGCGCTGGTGCTCGGCGCCGGCGCGGCCTGGCCCGTGGCGATCGCGATCAGCCGCGGCTACGAGCGCAACAGCATCGGGGTCGGCGACGACGAGCTGCGCGCCGTGATGCGGGCGGTCGTCTTCGCCGTCGCGGTCGGGGCCTTCCCCGCCGCGATCACCCACAGCCTCGGCGTCGTCGCCACCTCGGTGATCGCCGTGCCGGTGGCCGGCTTCGGCAGCATGGTCGTGCGCTTCGTCGCCCGCCGCGCCCTGCACCGCCGGCAACGGGCCGGTCGCAACGTCCGCCGCGTGATCGTGGTCGGCAGCGCGTACGCCGCCCTCGACCTGACCACCGTCCTGACCCGCGAGCAGAACGCCGGCATCCAGGTCATCGGGGTCTGCGTGCCCCACGCCGACGTGGCCCGGGCCCGCGACGCCGGCCTGGCCGTGATCGGCGACCTCGACCAGGTCCCCGACCTGATCCGCAGCTACGGCGCCGACTCGATCGCCGTCACCGGCAGTGACGCGACCCGCCACAACTACCTGCGCGAGCTCTCCTGGGCGCTCGAGGGCGCCGGCGTCGAGCTGCTCGTGCACCCCGGCCTGGTCGAGGTGGCCGGCCCGCGGATGCACATCCGCCCGTACGTCGGCCTGCCCCTGCTGCACGTCGAGCAGCCGCACTTCACCGGCTGGCGCCGCTTCGTCAAGCGGGCCACCGACCTCATCCTCACCGGGCTTGGCCTGCTGGTCATCTCGCCGGTGCTGGCGGGCCTCGCCGTGGCGGTCAAGCTGCAGGACGGCGGTCCGGTGATCTTCCGCCAGACCCGCGTCGGCCTGGACGGCTCGACCTTCACCATGTTCAAGTTCCGCTCGATGCACACCGACGCCGAGGCGCGGCTGGCCGAGCTGCGGGCCGCGAACCCGACCATGGGCACGATGTTCAAGATGGAGGACGACCCCCGGGTCACCCGGGTCGGACGCTTCCTGCGTCGCTTCTCCCTCGACGAGCTGCCGCAGCTGTTCAACGTGCTCGCCGGATCGATGTCGCTGGTCGGCCCTCGGCCGCCGCTGCAGTCGGAGGTGGACGGCTACGAGGACCACGCCCGGCGCCGGCTGCTGGTGACCCCCGGGCTCACCGGCCTGTGGCAGGTGAGCGGTCGCTCGCTGCTCAGCTGGGAGGAGACCGTCCGGCTCGACCTGCGTTACGTCGAGAACTGGACGCTCACCCTCGACCTGCTGATCCTGTGGAAGACCTTCTTCGCGGTGGTCGCTCGTCGCGGAGCCTTCTGAGCCTGACCAGCACCGCTTCCACCACCGGGTCACGCCCCGATCACGCACGTCAGAACGGACAACCGACCGCGCTCGGACGGCGTACCGTGGGCGGCCACCAGGCAGAACAGGACGAGAATGAGAGCTCATGGTCGGACCGGGTCCCGGTCCCCTGAACTCGGGGAGACAGCACTCGGGGAAACAGCACTCGGGGTAGCAGCACGCGGGGTAGCAGCACTGGTCAGCTCGGCATCCGCCGTTACGGCGCGTCGGTCGTGACGACGGAGCCGGTCACGCCCGTCGCGCCCGTTCCGCCGCCCGGCGAACCTGACGTCGGCGGGGACCGCATCGACCAGGGCAAGTCCGACCAGCGCAGCTCGCTCGGCCGCCAGGCGGCCCGGGGCGCGATGGTCACCGTCGCCGCCCAAGGCGTCAAAATCATGCTGCAGGTCGTCGGCGTGGTCATCCTGGCGCGGTTGCTCAGCCCCGGCGACTACGGGCTGGTGGCGATGGTGACCGCGATCATCGGGGTCGCGGAGATCTTCCGTGACTTCGGGCTGTCGACGGCCGCCATCCAGGCCAAGACCCTCTCCCGCGCCCAACGCGACAACCTGTTCTGGATCAACACCGGCGCCGGTGCCGCCTTCACGCTGCTGACCTTCTTCACGGCTCCGCTGATCGCCGTGCTCTACGGTCGGCCCGAGCTGATCGGCCTGACCCACGTCCTCGCCTTCGTGTTCGTGCTCAACGGGATGGGGACCCAGTACCGGGCCGACCTCACCCGGCGGCTGAAGTTCACCAAGCTGGCTACGGTCGAGATCGTCGGTCCGGCCGTCGCCCTCGCGGTGGCGATCGTGTCGGCCCTGAACGGCGCCGGCTACTGGGCCCTGGCCGTGCAGCAGCTGACGCTGTCGCTCGTCCTGCTGATCGGTAACGGCAGCTCGGCCCGCTGGATCCCTCGGCTGCCCCGGCGGGCGCCGATGAAAGAGCTCTTCACGTTCGGCTGGCAGCTGGCGGGGTCGCTGTTCGTCGGCTACTTGGCCAACAACGTCGACTCGCTCACCATCGGCACCCGGTTCGGGGCCAACTCGCTGGGTCTGTACAACCGGGCGTTCCAGCTGCTGATGACGCCGCTGGGCCAGCTGCGAGCGCCCACGACCAAGGTGGCGCTGCCCGTGCTCTCGCGGCTGCGCTCCGACCACGAGGGGTCGAACACCTACATCCAGCGCGGTCAGGCCGCCCTCGGGCTCACCCTGGTCGCCAGTCTCGGCGTGGTGATCGGCGCCGCCGAGCCCATCACGTCGATCTTCCTCGGTCGCCAGTGGCTCTCGGTCGAGCCGATCCTGCGGCTGATGGCCGCCGCGGGCACGTTCCAGAGCCTCGCCTACGTCGGGATGTGGATCTACCTCGCGCACGGCCTGACCAAGGAGCTGTTGCAGTACACGCTGATCTCAGTCTCGATCAAGGTCGCCTGCATCCTGATCGGCAGCCACTGGGGCGTGATCGGGGTGGCCTGGGGCTACGCGCTGGCCCCGGCGCTCGCCTGGCCGCTGTCCTTCTGGTGGCTGTCGCGCAAGACCTTCGTCAACGTCCGGCCGCTGTTCGCCGGCGCGGGCCGGATCAGCGTGCTCACCGCCCTGCTCGCGGTCGGGTCGTACGCCGGCTCGGAGCTGGCCGAACCCTGGGGCCGTTGGGCCCAGCTGCCCGCCGGCGTGCTGGCGGCCGCAGTGGTCTACGTGCTGGCCTACCTGGTCATCCCGGTCTACCGTCGCGAGGTCAACGGCGTGCTCGAGATCGTCCGCAAGGGTCTGCAGCGGAAGCGCGCATGACGTCGCAACCGGGGGCGTCGCCGGTCGGGGAGCCGAGCTCGGCCGACCTGCCCCGGTGCGCGGTGGTCGTGGTCAACTACGGCTCGGTCGCGCTGCTGCGGACCAACCTGGGCGCGGTGGCGGAGCAGACGCCCGACCTCTCGGTGGTCGTGGTCGACAACTTCACCACCGACGCCGAGCTGACGGCGGTCCGGGAGCTCGCCGCCCAGCAGGGCTGGCTGCTCGTCCCCTCGCCGACCAACGTCGGCTTCGGTGTCGGGATGAACCTCGGCGTCGAGGCCGCCCTGGCGGCGGGTGCTGAGCAGCTGCTGCTGCTGAACCCCGACGCCCGGATCGACAGAGCGAGCCTGCGCCGGCTGCGGGAGGTCGTCGCCGCCGACCCGATGGTGCTGGCGGCCCCGGTCGTCACCGCTACCGACGGCCGGATCTGGTCCGACGGCACCGACCTGTACCTCGGTTCCGGCCGGATGCGGGCGACCCGCAAGCGGGCGACCGAGGCGGCACCCCGGGTCGAGATGTGGCTGAGCGGCGCCTGCCTGCTGGTCAGCCGTGGGCTCTGGGAGGCGATCGGCGGCTTCGACGACCGGTACTTCCTCTACTGGGAGGACGTCGACCTGTCGTGGCGAGCGCGGGAAGCCGGGGCCACGCTGCTGGTCGTGCGCGAGGCCACCGCGGTGCACGACGAGGGCGGCACCCAGGGTGAGGGCGGCAGCCGTGCCCGGTCGGCCACGTACTACTACTACAACATCCGCAACCGGCTGCTGTTCGCCGCGCACCACCTTGAGCCGGCGGACCGCCGCCGGTGGGTGCGCACGGCCCTGCCGGAGGCGTACGACATCGTGCTCCGCGGCGGCCGGCGCCAGCTGTTGTCCTCCTTCGCCCCCTGGCGGGCCATGGTCACCGGCACCGTCGACGGCCTACGGCTGATGCGTCAGGTCCGCCGGTCGGCCGGCGACGAGCTCCGGGAACGGTCGGCCGGGCCGGCGCGTCCGGTCCGGGTGCTGCAGTCGTTCCCGGACCCACGACCGACGACGAACCCCTACATCTGGATGCTGCGGCAGGCGCTGGACACCCACCCAGACGTCACGTTGGATACGTTCAGCTGGCGGCGGGCGCTGACGGGCGACTACGACGTCTTCCACGCGCACTGGCCGGAGATCCTGGTCGACGGGGCGACGCCGGTGAAGAAGGTGCTGCGCCAGCTGATGTTCGTGCTGTTCCTGCTGCGGCTGCAGCTGCGGGGCACGGCGATCGTCCGGACGCTGCACAACCTCGAGCTGCCCTCGGGCATCAGCCGGCGCGAGGTCGTGCTGCTGCGCTGGTTCCAGCGCCGGACCACGCTGCTGATCCGGATCAACACCAGCGGCGCGCGGCTCGACCGCCCGTACGAGACCATCGTGCACGGGCACTACCGCGACTGGTTCGCCGACTTCCCCCGCCCCGAGCAGGTGCCCGGCCGGGTCGCCTACTTCGGCCTGATCCGCCGCTACAAGGCGGTCGACACCTTGATCTCGGCCTTCCGCGCCACCGCCGACCCCAGCCTGAGCCTCTTCGTCGGCGGAAAGCCCTCGACGGCCGAGCTGCGGGCCGAGCTGACCGCGCTGGCCGAGCCCGACCCGCGGGTCGCTACGCACCTGGAGTTCCTGACCGACGCCGAGCTGGTGGCTGCGGCATCGGCCGCTCAGCTCGTCGTGCTGCCCTACCGCGAGATGCACAACTCGGGCGGGGTGCTCGCCGCGCTCTCCCTCGACCGGCCCGTCCTGGTGCCCGAGAACGAGGTGAACGCCCAGCTCGCCGCGGAGGTCGGCCCCGGCTGGGTGCACACCTACGCTTCGGCGCTGGACGCAGCCGCCCTGACGAGCACGTTGGCGACGGTCGCCGCAGCGGCCCCGGGTCGTCCGGACCTGTCGGCCCGGGACTGGACGACCGCCGCCGAGCTGCACCTGCAGGCGTACCGCCGCGCCGTCGACCTGCTCAGCCACCGCCGAAGCGTCTAGAGTGAGCCGAGCTCGCGCCGCTGCGGGCTCGATTCCCAGCCACCCGAATCGCTGCTCCGAGAAGGAGGCCCGCGGCATGGTGCCCCCCTCGCTGCCTGACGCCGCCGGGAACGGGCCTGTGCTGAGCGCCGGAGGATGCCGGTGAGCGCCGCGACGCTCAGCACCGGGCTGCAGGCGGTCGCCGCGCTGCTCGTCCTGCTGATCGTGTTCGCCGGTCTGCGCCGCTCCCCCAAGGTGGCCGTCTTCGTCTGGCTCTTCGTCATCTGCTTCGTACCGATCTGGATCGGTCAGACCGTGGTGGCCTACTTCCCCGCGTTCGTCATCGTCAGCCTGCTCGCTGCGATCAGCCTGCTGCCGACGGTCTCGCGGGTACGCTGGTCGGTGGCGGACGGGATCTTCGTCGCGGTCGCCATAGTCGTCGTCGCCGAGTACGCCGTTGGCCTGACCACCCGCAGCGGCACCTTCGACCTCGTCGTGAACTGGGGCAGCGCGTTCCTCCTCGGTCGGATCGTCACCGCGGTCCTTGATCCGCGTTGGATCTACTCCGCGATCGCCGTCTTCTTCTCGGTCGTCGCGGCGCTCGCCTTGGCTGAGTTCGCGCTCGGGACCAACCCGTTCACCACGCTGCTCGCCAACAACACCGCCAGCTACGCGCTGTGGGGCGGTCTGCAGCCGCGCGGGACGATCCTGCGCGCCGAGGGGGCCTTCGGGCACTCGATCGCGCTCGGCAGCTCGCTGGGGGTGGCCGCGGCGATGACGATGGGCAGCCGCTTCCGGCCGTGGCTGAGGACAGCGATGCTGGGCCTGATCGTCGGCGGCGCCGTCGTCAGCTTCAGCCGCACCGGCATGATCACCGCCGGCCTCGGGATCGTGCTGGCGTGCCTGTTCCTCCGCGAGCCGCTGAGCCGCCGCTATCGCACCACGATGCTGATCGCCGCCCTGGCCGCCGCCGCCGCTGTCTTCATCACCATCCAGGACGTCTTCCTCGCCTCTGGGGACGAGGCCGAGGGCAGCGCGCTCTACCGCTCGGAGCTGTTGCAGCTGATCGGCTACATCCGCCCGCTCGGGCTCGCGGCCAACTTCACCGTCTCGACCAACGCCCAGGTCTCCATCGGCGAGTTCGGCTCGGTGGACAACGCCCTGCTGCTCTTCGGCCTGACCTTCGGCTGGATCCCGTCGGTGCTGGTGCTGCTGATGCTGGTCGTCGCGGCCGGCTACCTGCTCCGGCGCCGGGCAACGCCCGCAGTGATCGCCGTGCTGGCGCAGTCGCCCGCGCTGGTGACCGTGGCTTTCATTACCCAGTACGCAGCCGTCTTCTGGTTCGCAGCCGGTCTGGCCGTCAGCACCCAGGTGCTGGCGAACACCACCGCCGGCCGCCGCTCGACCCCGAAGCCACTTCCGGTCGGCGCCGCCCTCGTCAGCTCCGCCGCCTGACCAACGCACCCCGAGCCCGTTGAGAGGGAGATGCGAGCCCAGCAACGCGCCCCGAGCACGTTGAGACGAAGATGCGAACCCAGCAACGCGCCCCGAGCTTGTCGAGGGCCCCGAAGGGGTTGCGCCTTCTGATCCACACGCATGGATTGGGCCAGCAGAAACAGGACGCGCAACCCCTTCGGGGCCCTCGACAAGCTCAGGACGCGTTGTCTGGCTCTCCGCCTGGGGACAGGCTCGTCGTGTCACAGCAGTTCTGACCTCAGTAGAACTTCTTCGCAACGCGGCGGCTCCTCGAAAGTCCGGGCAGGTCGGCGAACCGGCCCTCGATCAGAGCGAGCTTCTTGGCTCTGGCCCAGCCTTTGATCTTCACCTCGAGCGCCCATGCCTCATCGACCCGATCGCTCTCGTGGGCCCACACGAGCGTCACCGGTCGTCGTGAGCTCGTGCAAGCACCCGCAGACCCCTGGTGATGTTGGGCCATCCGTTCGTCGAGGTCGCGCGTACTGCCGACGTAAAGCGAGCCGTCAACGCAGATGAGCATGTAGGTGAAGGGCACACCAGGATCTTCCGGATGTCGTCCCTGTTCGTGCTGCTCGGATGACAAGCTGTGGACGACGAGGCGGCCTGTGGACAAGACCCAGCGCAACCCTTTCGGTGCCCTCGACAAGCTCGGGACGCGTTCCCACTCCTCAGTCGGGGGCGCTGCCCCAGTCGGAGACGGCGCCGATGGGCTCGGCCGGGTTGCCGGCGACGATGGTGTCCGGGGCGACGTCACGCCGGACGACCGAGCCGGCGCCGACCACGGCCCCCCGTCCGATGGTGACGCCCTTCAGCACCAGCGACCGGGTGCCCACGAGCACCTTCGGCTCGATCACGATCGGCGCCTTGTGCGGCCGGACCCGGCCTGACGGTGACGCCGTCCAGTGAAAGTCGGTGTCGAGCAGCTGCACCTCCCAGGAGATGCGGACGTCGTGGCCGATCGTCATCCCGGCCCCGACGTTGACCTTGGTCTTGGGACCGATCTTGGCGCCCTTGGCCACCGAGAGCGTCGCGCCCTCGCCCACCCAGATCTGGGCGCCGCGAGAGATCGTGCAGCCACGCTGCAGATCAAAGTGGCCGGGCCCGCTGAGCCGGACGCTGCGCTCGATCCGCGCGCCGGGGTGCCCGCGAAGGACTCCGCGGAGATAGCTCCAGAAATGCCGCCGCAGCGAACGAACACGAGACACAGGGGGGAACTCCTTGCTCGAAACAGAAGCCAGGTCGTCGATAGAGCCCGAAGTCTAATGCTCGAAGGCGTCCGCGACAGGCGCACTGGCGGTTACGCTATGCACTCCCAACCTCACCGGTGAGTGTTCTCCCGTCGGCGATCGAAGGTCGAGCTGTGTCCATCCGCGATGTGTTTGCCGGCTCCGACCGGGCCGAGGGACAGATATCCGGAGCTGCGCGAGAAACCGCCCGAGACGCGTTTAGCGTGGTTTTCGACCCTCGACAGAATGCGCTGAACGCGCTGCGGCTGCTGTTGGCGATCTCGGTCATCGGGTGGCACTCCTTTCCGATCACCGGCCGCGACATCGCGTTCGACCCGCTGCGCCAGCTGCTCAGCCACGTCGGCGTCGACGGCTTCTTCACGATCTCGGGCTTCCTGATCGTCTCGAGCTGGGTACGGGCACCGCGGACGGTCACCTTCCTGCGGGCGCGGGCGCTGCGGATCTTTCCGGGCTTCTGGGCCTCCCTGCTGGTCACGGCCGTGGTGATCGCTCCGCTGGCCCTGCTGCTCTCCGGGGACGGGCTGGGTGCGCGCTACTGGCGCGACTCGGTGTCCTACGTCGGCCGCAACGCCGGGCTCTGGGTCGCGCAGTACGACATCGCCGGCACCCCGGCCGACGTGCCGTTCCCCGGGGTCTGGAACGGCTCCATGTGGACGCTGTTCTGGGAGTTCCTCTGCTATCTCGCGGTGCTGGCGCTGGGCCTGACCCGGCTGCTGGAGCGTCGGTTCACCATCCCGGTCGCGTTCGTCGCGCTCACGCTGACCACCCTGGCCACGGCCTACGGCCCGGTCGACAACTACTGGCTGACCCTCGGCTCCCGCTTCGGGCTGCCGTTCGTCGCCGGCGCGGTGGTCTACCACTACCGCGACCGGCTCCCCGTCCGCGGCCCGCTCCTCGCCCTTGCGGCCGTGCTCGTGCTGGCGGCGTGCCTGCTGCCCGACTACCGGGTGGTCGCCGCGCTGCCGCTCGCCTACTTCCTGCTGAGCGTGGGCGCCCTCGGTCGGCACCCCCGGCTCCGCTTCCGTCAAGACCTCTCCTACGGCACCTACATCTACGCCTTCCCGCTGCAGCAGGCCTTGGCGCTCGTGGGCGCAGCCAGCCTCGGGGTGTTCCTCTTCGCCGTCGCCTCGCTCGCCCTGACCCTGCCGTTCGCGGCCGCGAGCTGGTTCGGGATCGAGAAGCCCGCACTGCGCCTGAAGGGACGTACGGCCAAGCCGGTCGACCGCGCGAGCGTGGCCACCGGCTGAGGATCGGTCGGCCCTGGGGGCCCGCGACGCTATAGTTGCCTGCGCGACGGACCGCCCGGAAAGGGCGGACCAGCGTATTCGCAGGCTGCGCACCGGGGCGCGCGTCGCTCACCGAAAGAGCACCGAGGAGCCGCAGTGACGGTCAAGCAGAAGGTCGGCCAGCTGGTCCCCCAGCCGGTACTTCGAGCCCGTGTCCGAGCGCTGCGCATGCAGCACACGCTCCGCGAGCTCGTGCCCGCGTTCGCCTACGACTTCCGCCGTTATCTCGAGCATTCCTCCTCGAACGGCCCCTTTGGTTCCCAGGCAAACCTGCGTTCGAAGATCACCGCGACCTACCACAACCTCGAAAAGGGACTGTCGCTGTCGAGCCCGCGGCCGGGCTTCGGCGAAAAGCCGGTGGGGACCCTGGTCAGCCTGCTGCGGACCTACGTCGCGGCGTACGGCTACGACGCCTGGGTCACCACGCCTCTGCTCGTGCTGCGCTCCTACGCCGACTTCAACACCGCCGCCGGGGCGGAGACCCCGCACGGGGCCGCGATCGCCGAGCTGCTCCTGCAGGCGGAGCAGCACCTGGCCACCCAGTCCGGCGTGGCCGGCGTCCGCCAGGTGCAGCGGTCAGAGATCGAGCAGGCGGTGAGCGCGATCGGGCTGGACTTCTTCAGCTCCCGATCCTCGGTCCGCCAGTACAGCGAGGCCCCGGTCGACGTCGCCGACATCGAGTTTGCTGCCGCAGCCGCCCAACGCGCCCCGGCGGTCTGCAACCGTCAGTACAACCGGATCTACGTCTACACCGACAAGGACGAGATCGCGAAGATCCTCGAGATCCAGGGTGGGGCACGCGGCTTCGGCAGCGAGCTGGGCGGACTGGCCATCATCACGAGCGACCTGCGGAACTTCTGGGCCGCCGGGGAACGCAACCAGGCCTGGACCGACGGCGGCCTGTTCGCGATGAGCTTCCTGCTCGGGCTGCACGCCCGCGGCCTGGGCACCGTCTGCCTCAACTGGAGCAAGCCGCCCGAGATCGACCGTCGGCTCCGCACGGTCGCCCAGCTCCCGTCGGAGTCGGTGGTGATCATGCTGATCGGCTTCGGCGTGCTGAAGGACAGCTACACCGTCGCCACCTCCAACCGGCTGCCGCTCAACGAGGTGCTCGAGCTTCGCTAGTCTCCGGCGCGCAGAGCCCAGCAACGCGCCCCGAGCCCGTCGAGGGCCCCGAAGGGGTTGCGGCAACTCATTCCTACAGCCAGCGCAACCTCTTCGAGGCCTTCGACAAGCTCAGGGCGCGTTCTCGGTTCCGCCCGCTCTCACAACACCAGGGCGCGTTTCTACTGCCCGCTCCCACAGAACAGCGACAGGCCCAGGGACAGCGTCCCTGGGCCTGTCGTCGAACTACGAACTAGCGCCAGGCGCCCAGGTGCTTGGCTCCGGTGGTCTTGCCGATCTTCGTGGCGACCCCCGAGGGCAGGGCCTGAGCCACCGTGGAATCGCGACTCGAGATCGCTGACACCGGCTGGAAGGCGCTGTTCACCGCGGCGGCGGCGACGTGGGAGTAGCTGGAGCCGTCCCGGCCCGTTCCCTTCTGGTAGTCGGCGAGCGTGCCGTAGGTCGTTGCGTACGCCCCGGCGTTGCCCCAGACGGCCGCGTACTTCGGTGTCCCGGTCGCGACCCGGCTGAAGACGTTGCCGTTGGAGTAGGTCACCATCTGTTCACCGGAGTAGACGCGGTCGTAGCCCTCGACGTGGAAGATGCTCGACTTGTCCGCCGTACCGCCGGAGAGGATGTTGTTCCCGACGGAGATGTTCCTGCTGATCCAGGGCATCGACCGGTCGGGCTGAGCACGCCGGTTGTCGTGTCCGGCCACGTTCAGCTGCGTGATCCGGCGGCTGTCCTGCACCACCGCGATCGCGGCCCGGCCGTTGCTGACGATCGTGTTGTTCCAGACCTGGACGTTGTCGGTGTCGGAGATGATCAGGCCGTCGTAGGCGTTCCCGCTGATCACGTTGTTGGCGATGGTGGCGGTGGAGGAGATCTCCAGCACCACGCCCCAGCGGCTACCGCCGGTGATCGTGTTGTTCAGCAGGTTGACCCCGTACATCGACTGGTCGGCCCAGAACTGGTTGCCGAACGTTCCGCTGATCTCGCTGTTCTGCAGCGTGAAGCCGCGGGTGGTGGTCACCTTCAGCCCACCGGCGCTGGGGGCTGCGTTGAAGTGCTGGTCGTTGCTGTTGCGGATCGCGACGTTGTCGACCACGAGGTTGTCGGCCTTGTTGGCTTGCAGGCCGATCTGACCGCTGCCGCTGATCGTGACGTTCTTCAGCGTGCTGCCGGTGTCGAAGATCCCGATGCCGGCCGTGGCGCTGTCCCGCACCTCGACGTTCTCCAGGTGCTGGTTGGGGTAGTAGGTCGTGATCACCCCCTGCTGCGGCACCGAGTCGGCGTAGCGGCGGAAGCCGATGCCCCGGATCGTCGTCCCCGGAGCGCGCAGCGAGACCGCCTGGCTGAGGGTGCTGGCCGCCACGGACCTGCCCGAGGGGTTCGTGCCGAGGTAGAGCCGCTTGCCGCTGGTGTCGACGTAGAAGGTGCCGGCCTTGACCTGGCTGAGGGCGCCGACCTGCTTCTGCTCGGCGCCGTCGATCCAGACCGCGTCGGGGTGGGCGGCCATCGGGTAGGCCGGGTCGAGGAACGACCAGCCGACCGCGGTACCGTCCGGTGCGCCCTTGGTGTACGTGGGGCTCGCGTCGAAGAGACTGGTCCAGTTGTTGAGGCGCCAAGCGCTGCCCGAGGCCTGGAAGCCGCTCACCGTGCTCGCACCGTCAAACCAGACGGCCTCACCCGGATAGCTCTGGATGGTGATGTTCTTCCCCGGCGGCACGATGAAGTACTCGTGGTAGCTGCCGCCGCGGATCACGACGGTGCCGCCGCCGGCCGTCTTGGAGATCGCCCTGGTGACGGTCTTGACCGGGGCTGCCTTGGAGCCCGCCGAGCTGTCGCTGCCTGAGGCGGACACGAAGACGGCGTTGCTCGGCACCGCGTAGCCCGTGGTGCCGATCGTCGCGGCGCCGTGGCTCGTGGTCGCCGGGGCGGAGGTCGGGGCAGGCGTCGGGGTGGCGGGGGTGGCCGGGGTCGTCGGCGCGGCGGCTGCGCCACCCGCGGTCGCCACCAGGGAGGTGGTCGAGAACTTCTGGGCGCTGTTGCCCGGTCCGACGTAGCCGGAGACCGCGATCGAGCCGGCGGCGGAGATGCGGCTGCTCGAGGTGTCGGTGGCGTTGGCCTGCCAGTCCGGGGCGAGCGTGCCGCTGACGTAGGCCTTGCCGCGGACGGAGACCCTCGAGCTGCCCGAGACCGACAGCTCGACGCTGACGACCTGGCCGGCCGACACCGTCGACAGCAGCTTCTGCGCCAGGATCGTGGCGGTACCGCCGGAGTAGCGAACGACCTCGACGTGCAGCTTGCGGTTGCCGTCGATCCGGGCCCGGCTGCCGTAGGAGGTGTCGTTGGTCTGCCGGCGCGCCTCGGAGGCGTAGTAGACCTGCTTCCCGGTCGGCACCACGAAGGTGGCGCGGGTGGTGACGTCAGCCACCTTGGTCGACTTCAGGACGGCGCGGAACGAGTGGGTGGCGGTGACGCCGGAGACGATGCCGATCCCGCCGCTCACCGAGGGCTTACCGCCCCGGACCGCCCAGCTGCCGCCGGTCGGCGCGGCGCCCCAGCCGGTCGTGACGCCACGGTCGAAGCCGTCGGTGACGACGGTGGTGGCCGCTGATGCGGCCGTCGGGGCAGCGGCGAGGGCGATAGAGGCGAGGAGGGTCGACGCCAGTGCGGCGACCGGCCCCGCCCAGCGTGGACGCGCGCCAAGAAAGAACGATGGCATGGTGGGGCACTCCTGCAGTCGGGGGCAATGGCTGTGGATTGTTGTGCAATCGTTGCCGACGAAGCATGGCACAAGCTGACCTCAGGAAAAAATCACGGAATCATCACAATCCGGCCACCGAACGATCACGGAGAACCGCTGTTGGTCAGGGGTTACGGGCCAGCCGGACGCCCTGGACGAGGCATCAGGGCTCGCCTCAACGTGCTGTACGCCACAGAACCGTTACGTCGGCGGGGCGTGATCTTGGTCATACCGCGCTCGATCTCAGCGGTGCCGGCCGTCCTGCGCAGCGGTCCTCAGGACGCGGCGCGACCGCGGAAGACCACGACGGGGCCTGCGGACGTGACCGTGACCTCCACGGTGACGGGGTCACGGCGGCCCTCGGCGAGAGTGAAGACGTATACCCCCGAGGCCGTCGCCCCGGGCTCGACCGAGCCCTTCAAGGGGCGGGCGGGCTTCCCCGTCATCGCGGCGGCAGGGGTGTCGTCCGAGGCGGTGGCGTTGACCACCGCCGAGCCGAGATCGACCGGCTGACTGGTGCCGTTCTTGACGGCGACGGTCACGGCCAGGCCAGGCCCCGACACCTCGCCGGGTCCGACCGCTTTCGCCGTGATCGCCGCGACCTTGGTCAACGTGACCGTGACGTCGTCGGCGGCCGTCCCGCGGCCGTCGAGCGTGACGGCCTTGCGCTTGGTGATCTTCTGGCTGGGCACACTGGCCTCGGTCGACCCTGGGGTGGGGGCCTGGACCGGCGTGGACACCGGGGTTGCGGTGACCGGTGGGGGACTGCTCGACGTAGCCGCGGACGTGGACGTGGGCGCAGGCGTGTCGCTGCTGGTGCAGCCGGTCAGGAGCAGTCCGCCGACCAACAGAGCGGCTAGCGAGACCGCCGCCGAACGTGCGGACCAAGAGCTGCCCGACCGGCCGTCGGCCATCGGTCGATCCGTCTCGAGCTCGCGTGCTCCGCGTCCCATTACTGGCCTCTCCTGTCGTGCCCCCCGAGGTCAGAACCTGATCCTCCCACCCGGCGGCGTGCTGTGGGGCACGGCCCGCCGGGTGGGAGGACAAGGGCGAGGCTCAGTTGCGGGTCACGACCAGGTTGTCGAACGACAGGGTGACCGGGATGCTCGTCGAGCTGGCACTCAGGTAGCCCTGGACCGCGACCGCACCCGCGGACTGCAGACCGGCTGCGGTGTTGGTCGCCGTGGCCTGAGCCGTGACCGGCTCGCTGGCCGAGGCCTTCCAGATCTTGCCCTGCAGTCTGGTCGTCCCGGTACCGCTCACGTCGAAGCGGATCTTGAACACCTGACCGGCCGTGTAGGTCAGTCCCGTCGCCGACTCCCCCAGCGACGTCTCGGTGCCGTTCACCAGCACCGAGGTACCCAGCCGGACCGTGCCGTCGGAGAGCAGCCGCGCCTTGAGCCGGTACTCCGAGGTGCCCTGCTTGCGCGAGGACAGGATCACGTAGAGACCGGAGCCGTTGGCGACCTTGTCGACCGAGAACTCCGCCGTCGTGGTCGAGTCCAGCGCCGACACCGAGCTCAAGGTGGCGATCGGACCGCTGCCGGCCTTGGTCACCGCCAGCAGACCCTTGCCGCCACTGGTCGAGAAGTACGTCGCCCCAGAGTCGGTCCACGCCCCACCCTTGTCAGCCGTCCCCCACTTCGAACCGGTCCGACCGAAGCCGTCCGACGCCACCACCGTGCTCACCGGCGCCGGAGCCGTCACGGTCACCGACCTGGTCACCGAGTCCGTCGCCCCCGCGTCGTCGGTCACCGTCAGCTTCACGTCATAGGTACCGGCCGCCGCGAAGGTGTGGGAGGCGGTCTTCCCCGTCCCCGTGCCGCCGTCACCGTAGGTCCAGTCGTAGGAGGCCACGGTGCCATCCGAGTCAGCCGAGGTGGACCCGTCGACACTGACCTTCAGGTCAGCCGCCGTCGAGGTGAACGCCGCCGTCGGCTTCACGTTCACCGGCGCCGGAGCCGTCACGGTCACCGACCTGGTCACCGAGTCCGTCGCCCC